>JBKQUM010000183.1:0-7382 GCA_052140165.1 Acidimicrobiales bacterium | reverse complement strand
GACCGGTTGGGAACGCGCCGAGCGAAGCCAGTAGACTCACTTCATGCCGATCGTAGTGAGCACCAAGGATTGCACTGCGCTCAGCGACGCTGAGCTCGTCGAAATGGCGGATCTCTGTGCGGACCGGCCACCTGGGTTCGACATCGGTTTCCTCTCGAAGGAACGGGAGGCCTGGGTGCTCATCACCCAGGCCCGTGAGGGCAACAAGCTCCGCGGGTACTCGTTCTGCACCCTGGAGCGCATCGGAGGGACACCCTCCCTCCTGGTCGGGCTGGCACTCGTCGACCGCATCTCGCGGGCCGAGGCGGCGCTGAAGGGGATCATGGCGGACCAGTACCGCCGTGCCCTCCTGGCTTTCCCTGACGAGGATGTCCTCCTCGGGACCCGCCTCCTGTCGCCGGAGGGCTTCCGGGCCTTCTCGGGCCTCCAGGACGTCGTGCCCTTCCCTGACCACAAGTCCTCCGGCGAGGAGAGGGCGTGGGCTCGTCGGCTCTCGAAGCGTTTCGGGTGCGAGAGCAAGCTCGACGACCGCACCTTCGTGCTGAAGGGCGACGGGTCCGTCGTCGGCGGCCTGGACTTCTTCGCCCCCAAGGTGAAGATCCCCGCCGGGGTGGAGACACATTTCTCCACCTTCGACGCCGACAAGGGGGACCGCCTGGTCGCCTTCGGCTGGGCGATGGCCGAGGACCTCGCGGGGGGCAAGCTCGGTCGCTGACCAGCGCCCCAGGCCACCCGCTCCTCCGACATCGCCCGTGCGGGCTCCATCACCTCGACACCGATCTCTCAGCTGACGTGCGCGTGCACCGGGCCGCGGGCGGCGTGGTCCGACCACCGTCGCTCCGGCGGCAGCGGGACTGAGGTCAGCCCCGGGGCAGGACCGCCGCGCACACCTTGTAGCAGTGGCCGTCGCGAGGGGGGCTGACCGTCACCAGCAGGTATTGCGGCTCGAAGCCGAGCGCCGTGGCCAGGCTCTTCCCACTGAGGCGCTCTCGCCGGGCGGCATCGAGGGCTCGGGCGGCATTGCGGTCCTCGACGGGGAGCCAGACGTCGTCGCGATCCCATCCGAAGCGGACCCAGGTGGTGCCGTCGGCCTGCCGCCGGATCAGCTGCGGCCGCCGGGTGGGCTCAATCAGTGCCACCGAGGGCCGGAACCCGCGGAACTCCCAGTAGGGCGCCGAGGGTCCGGGGAAGCCGAGGAGCGGGCCGTCGGGACTGGCCACGAGGCGCCGCAGGAGCTTGCGCAGGCGGCGGCCTCGCAGCGTGCCGACGTGGCGGGGGAGGTCGGCGACGGTGGTGGCCTCCGGCTGGGCCAGGTCGTCGCGCTCGGGATCCTCGGCCAGCGTCACCTCGACCACGTCGAACGTGCTGATGTCGGGCTCGTGACCCTCCGGCCACGGGACGCGCACCCGCATCACGGTCCGGGTGGCCAGGTCCACCACGGTCGTGTCTTCCGTGGTCGAGGAGAGGACGAGCAGGTGCAGCGTGGAACCTCCTGCGGTGGGCACCCGCTCCTTCCGGCGGGCCGAACGCCGCAGGAGGCGCGTCGGGTCGGTCGTGGTATCGGTGGAGCCGCGATCGGAGCGCCGCAAGCCCGTGGTGGTCCCGCCACCGCCGGTCGAGTCACGAGGGGTCTCGTCGTGCACCACCCCATTGTCGCCCCCGTTGCCGTGAGCTTTGTCCTCGCCGGCCCCTGCCCCGGCGGGGGGCTCAGGAGCTGTGACGCCCTCACTCACGCGACCAGGGCTTCCAACTGCCCGGCCAGCGTCTCGACGTCGGCGGCGGGCGTCCGGCAGGCACGGGCCTGGCAGACGTAGGCCAGCGCGGGCTCGGCCGGTCGCCCTTCGAACAGAGGCCCGCCGTCGGGCTGGCCCCAGGCGATGACAGCGGCGGGGAGCCAGCGCCGACGGACCTCGGCAAGCAGGTCCGGCCGGTCTCCTGTGACGACGATCTCGTGGCGCCCACTCCACATCGGCAGCGCCGCCACCAGGTCGGCGAGCGCAGCGGGGTGCCGCTCCAGGAGTGGCCGGGCGAGGGCGATGGTGCGATCCACGGCCTCGTCGAAGCGGTCGTCGTCTGCGAAGGCGTTGGCGTGCAACAGGGCCGTCAGGGCGATGGAGTTGGTCGCGGGAACGGCACCGTCGAAATACTCCTTGGGCCGGACCACCAGCGCCTCGGCATCACTGCCCGTCGTGTAGAAGCCGCCAGATTCCCCGTCCCAGAACAAGTCGAGCAGCTGGGAGCCCACGCCGAGTGCTCGCTCCCGCCAGACGGCCCGGCCCGTCCATTCCGACAGGCGCACGCAGGCTTCGACCAGCCATGCGTAGTCAGCTGCCACGGCCAGATGTCGGGCCCGTCCGCCCTGCCAGCTGCGCATGAGGCGGTCGTCCGAGTACATCGTCGACAGCACGAACTCGCACATCTCCTCGGCCCGCTCTCCGTAGCGCGAGATCCCCGTGGCCGACGCGACCTCGGCCAGGGTCGCCGCGGCCATGGCGTTCCACTCGGTCAGCACCTTCTCGTCCCGGGCGGGTTGGACCCGCTGGGCCCGGGCGGCCGCGAGGAGCCGCCTCGCCTCCTCGACCTCAGCAGGGCGTTCCAGTGGCGCCCCGACGGGACGCACGGGGATGGACCGGCCCTCCCAATTGCCCCGTTCGGTGATCCCGTACCACTCGGCCGCAGGCCCCACGAGCGCCGCCGGCAGCAGTTGCCGCAGCTCCCCGGGGGTGAAGGTCGCATGGCCACCCTCCACCCCGCCGGCGTCGGCGTCGAAGGAGGAGTAGAGGGCGCCCTCGGGCGTCGAGAGGTCACGCAGGACCCAGTCCAGGGTCTCGGTGACCACGCCGAGATAGTCGCCGTGGCCCGTGGCCTGCCACGCGTGGACGTAGGCCCGGCTCAGCAGGGCCTGGTCCGTGAGCATCTTCTCGAAGTGTGGCACCAGCCAGCGCGCATCCGTGGAGTAGCGGCAGAACCCGCCGACCAGATGGTCGTAGATCCCACCGGCGGCCATGGCATCGAGGGTCCGCAGCGCCATGTGTCGGGCGTGCTCGGAGTCGGGGCCGCCGCACGCGGCCCGGCGCAGGCACAGCTCGACGAGCGTGGGCCGGGGGAACTTCGGCGCCGGTCCGAAGCCGCCCCACTCGGGGTCGAAGCCGGCACTGAGCTCCGCCACCACCTGCTCCACGAGGGCGTCGGCGTCGATCGCTGGCGCCGCCAGGGCGCCGATGAGGGGCGCCGTGACACCCTGCGCCGGAGCGGCGCGTAACGACTCGGCCAGCCGTAGCTCCTTTCGCACGGCTCCGACCAGGGCGTCAGCCTGTTCGAGGACCTGTTCCCGCTCGTTGACCCACGCCTCTCCCAGCGCCTGCACGACGCGGCGGAACGCGGGCATGCCGTGCCGCTCCTTGGGGGGGAAGTAGGTCCCGGCGTAGAAGGGGCGTCCGTCGGGGGTGCAGAAGACGGACATCGGCCAGCCCCCCGATCCGGTGAGCGCCTGGGTGGCCGACATGTAGACCGTGTCGAGGTCGGGACGCTCCTCGCGGTCGACCTTGATCGAAACGAACCACCTCGACAGGTCGGCCGCTGTCGCGGGGTCCTCGAAGCTCTCGTGGGCCATGACGTGGCACCAGTGGCACGAGGCGTACCCGATGGAGAGGAAGATCGGCTTGTCCTCGTCACGGGCCCGGCGCAGGGCCTCGTCCCCCCAGGGGAACCATTCCACGGGGTTGTCGGCGTGCTGGCGGAGATACGGGCTCGTCTCATCAGCCAGGTGATTCACGAGAGGGATGCTAGAGCCGTCCTCCGGTGGGGCGCCGCACGCAGCAGTGCCCGTGCAAGGCTCGGGCGATGGAGCTTGAACTCAGGGGAAAGACGGCGCTCATCACGGGAGGAAGCCGAGGCATCGGACTTGCCATGGCCTCTAGGTTCGTCGAGGCGGGCGCCAACGTGGTGATCACGAGTCGGACGGCCGAGGACTTGGCGGATGCAGCTGCCGGCCTTGTGGCTGCCGGTGCGCCCGTGGAGAGGGTCGCCTGGGTCGCGGCCCACGTGGGCCGACCCGACGACGCCAAGGGCTGTATCGCCGAGACGGTGGCACGGTTCGGCGGCCTCCACATCCTGGTGAACAACGCGGGGACCAACCCGTATTTCGGCCCCATGATCGACATCGACCTCGTCAGGGCGCAGAAGACGTTCGAGGTGAACCAGCTCTCGGTGCTCCTCTGGACGGCGGAGGCCGTCAGGGCGGGTCTGCGCGGCTCGGTGATCAACGTCGCCTCCGTGGGAGGGTTGGGCGTCGAGCCGAACATCGGGTGGTACAACGTGACCAAGGCGGCCGTCCTGCACATCACCCGGCAGCTCTCCTTCGAGCTTGCGCCCGACGTCCGCGTCAACGCGCTGGCGCCCGGCCTGGTGAAGACGAAGTTGGCCGCTGCGCTCTGGGAGGGTCCTGGTGAGGACCGGATCGCCGCACACATTCCGCTGCGCCGGCTCGGTGTGCCCGACGACGTGGCCACCGCCGCACTCTTCCTGGCCTCAGACGCTGCCTCGTGGGTCACGGGCCAGACATTTGTCGTCGACGGCGGGACCATCACCCAGCCCTCCGGCGGGGTCGGCTGAGCAGCGGGGTCACCGCCACGGGGTGCCATGTCACACAACCCGGCTTCGTCTCGTCTGAAGGGGTAGTCAGACACGGAACGAAAGGTGGCGCACCATGGCCCATGTGACCTTGACCGACGAACGCAGAGGGATGATCCCCCGGCTGGCCCGCCGTTACACCAGGCGGCGGTTCGGGCAGATGGTCGAACCCACGGCGGCAGCGTCCCATCACTCCGGCGTGCTCGTCGCCATGGGAAGCCTCGAGACCGCGGTCCGGGTCGGCTGGAACAAGCTCGATCCAACCCTGAAGTGGCTGGCGATCCAGGCGACGGCGACGCGGATCGGCTGCTCGTGGTGCATCGACTACGGCTACTACGAGGGCATGCACGAGGGGATCGACCCTGCGAAGGTGATGGGCGTGACGCACTGGCGCACGAGCGATCTCTTCGAGGACCGGGAGCGGGTTGTCCTCGAGTACGCCGAGGCGGCGACCTCGTGCCCGGCCGAGGTGTCCGAGGAGCTCGCCGCCCGGGTCCGGGCCCACCTGAGCGATGCGGAGTTCGTCGAGCTCGCCGCATGGGTGGCGCTCGAGAACTTCCGGTCTCGCTTCAACGCCGGCCTCGGGCTGCGCAGCCAGGGGTTCTCCGACAGCTGCGAGATCCCGATGTACCATGCGGATGCCCCAGCCTGACGTCCACGCAGCCGCGTTCGAGGAGTGGCGCTCGCTCCTGTTCGGCATCGCGTACCGCATGCTGGGTAGCGCGGCCGACGCCGAGGACGTCGTGCAGGATGCCTGCGTCCGCTGGCTGCGGCGAGGAAGCGAGCCGATCGAGTCCGTGCGGGCCTACCTGGTGACCATTGTCACGCGCCTCTGTCTCGACCGGCTCAATTCGGCCCGTTCGAAGCGCGAGACCTACGCGGGGCCCTGGTTGCCCGAGCCCGTCGTCGCCGACGGGACCGGTGCGGCCGAGCAGGCGGACTCCCTCTCCCTTGCGTTCCTGGTGCTTCTCGAGGAGCTCACGCCCCTCGAGCGCGCCGCGTACCTCCTTCATGACGTCTTCGCCTATTCGTTCGAGGAGGTGTCCCAATCGCTCGGGCGGTCGCCCGCCGCCTGCCGGCAGCTCGGGGCGCGTGCACGTCGGCACATCGAGGAGCGCCGCCAGCGTTTCGATGCGGACGTCCGCCACGGTCGGGAGCTCACGGACCGCTTCCTGCTGGCCTGCGCCACGGGGGACCTCTCGGGCCTGCTCGACATGCTCTCCGACGACGTCGTCGTCTGGACGGACGGCGGGGGCAAGGTGCGTGCCGCAATGCGCCCGGTCGTGGGACCGCAGCGCAGCGCGCGCTTCTTGATGAACGTGGCCAAGAAGGTCCACGGCGCGCCACGGGCGACCGTCCTCAACGGCCAGCCGTCGACCGTCTTCGTTGACAGGGACACCGTGGTGTCTGCGCTCGTCCTCGACATCATGGAGGGCAAGATCGTGGGAGTGCGGGTGGTGTCGAACCCGGACAAGCTCCAACGGCTGAGCGCGCACCTGCTGCCCGCCGCCCCGGCCGACGGGCCGGCTTAGGTCACCCCAGCTCCCGCCGCCGGACCTTGCCCGCCGCCGTGCGGGGCAGGTCGTCGACGATCACCAGCTCCCTGGGGGCGGCCCAGGGTGCAATGGTTTCCGCCACGATCTGGCGCAGCTCCTCGAGCGAGGGCGCGTCGTCACTGGGGACCACCCACGCGACGACGCGCTCCCCCCATTCAGGGTCCGAACGCTTCCAGACGGCGACCTCCTCGACGCCCGGGTGCGCAATGAGGACCCGCTCGACGAGGTCGGGCCAGACCTTCTCCGCACCCGTCGTGATGACGTCGGCGATCCGGCCGGACACCACCAGCCTTCCATCGGGACCGAGGTGGCCCGCGTCCCCCGTGGCGAACCAGGACGACGTACCGTCTGGGCCGGTCACCCGGCCGTCCTCGCCCCCGCGGTAGCAGCGGAACAGCATGGGCGCACGGAGCAGGATCTCGCCCTCCGCACCGTGCTCGGGAGCTCCCGGTGCTCGGGTGGCTGACCCGGCCGCCCTGAATGCGACCTCTACGCCTTCGAGCGGCACGCCGTCGTAGACGAGGCCGGAGCCCGTCTCGGTCATGCCGTAGGTGGACACGACGTTGGGTGGCAGTGCGGCGGGCGCCTTGCTGCCGCCGAGGAGCACACAGGCGAAGACGGAGGGATCGAGCCTTTGCAATGCCGTCGCCACCAGGGCCACGTGGGTGGCCCGTCCCGAGCGGCCGATGTCTTCGACGGCCTCCGCCTCGAATCCGGGCACCACCACGAGAGGCGTTCCTGTCATGATCGACCGGGTGACGACGGAGAGCCCACCGATGTGGGCGAGGGGCAGGCAGGCGAGCCAGGAGTGTCGGGCCGGGTCGATGCCGAGTCGTTCCGACGTCGCCCGGGCCGACGCGGCAACGGCGTCATGGGTCAGCACGACCCCTTTGGGCTCACCCGAGGTGCCCGACGTCGCGACCACCAGGGCGTCGCCCTCGTCCACCGGGATCCCGTCCCGGAGCGCGTGCTGCTCCCCGTCGGAGCCCACGATGCGGGTCGGGCGGAGCGCCTCGAGCATGGTCACGCGAGCGGCGAGGGGGAGTCGCGAATCGAGCGGAGCGGCTGCGTCCCCGGTGTCCCAGATGGCCCGGAGCGCATCGACAAAGCCCATCCCACCAGGGAGGTCGAGTGCGACGAGTTCAGGCACCGGCCAGTAGCGTAGGGCGCCGTGCAGACCGTGGTCACCGGAAG
>JBKQUM010000182.1:0-41177 GCA_052140165.1 Acidimicrobiales bacterium | reverse complement strand
GGACGGCCAGGGTTACTGGGTCGCCGCCGCCCGGGGAGACGTCTTCTCGTACGGTGACGCTCCCTACCTCGGGGGCATGGCGGCGGCCGGCCTCGACGGCCAGATCATCGCCGGCTTCGGGTTCTAGGGTCAGGCGCCCAGTGCCGCCTCCTCGCGCTCGGGGAGCTCGGCGATGACACGGTCGGCGAGGACGCCCATGCTGCAGCGCGCAAAAGCAGAGGCGCGACGGAGGAGATTGCCAGCGTAGGTGGCCAGGTTCACGACGTCGAGCCTGGGGGAGCGGCCGACCAGGGGCACCGGCTCGGTGGCCGGATCCAGCCCGCTGACCTCCAGAATGACCGCGCGCACCTCGAGCAGCATGTCCCGGGCCTCCATCAGTGAGGTCCCGTTGCTCCGGAGCCAGAGAGAGATGCCCAGCTCAAGGGATAGATCTCCGCTGAACGGGTCGACGGGGCCCAGCTCCGCCAGCCCGTCCAGCAGGGCGGGGACGAAGCCTCTGGGAGCGCTCGTGACCATGGCCTCAGTGTGCCGAAAGGCTGTATCAAGGTGGTGGACCGCCTCTGGGCTGGTAATTTGTTGGGCGTGCCACGCACGATCTGGAAGGGGGCCCTCAGTTTCGGACTGGTAAACATCCCGGTCGGCCTGTACCCGGCCACGTCGGACAAGAGCATCCACTTCAACCAGTTCGAAGAGGGGACGTCGGACCGCATCCGCTACAAGAAGGTCAACGAGCGGACCGGTGACGAGGTACCGCAGGACCGCATCGTGCGCGGGTTCGACCTGGGTGGGGGCGAATACGTGATCCTCAGCGAGGAGGAGCTCGAGAGCGCCGAGCCGAAGAAGTCGCGCCAGGTCGAGATCTCGGACTTCGTCGAGCAGGCCGACATCGACCCCGTGTACTTCCGCTCGAGCTATTACCTGGCTCCCGAGGGCGCCGGAGCCGACAAGGCGTACGCCCTGCTCCGCCAGGCCATGGCCGATGCGGGCAGGGTGGCCATCGCCACCCTGGTCATGCGGAACAAGGAGTACCTCGTCGCCATCAGGCCGGAGGAGGAGGTGCTGGCCCTCCACACGATGTACTTCTCCGACGAGGTCCGCTCACCGGGGCGTGACATCAGTCTGCCGGACACCGAGGACGTCACCGACCGGGAGCTGTCGATGGCGCAGCTCCTGATCGAGTCCATGGAGAGCGACTGGGACCCCGAGCGCTACCACGACACGCACCGGGAGAAGGTCGAGGCCCTCATCGAGGAGAAGCGGAGCGGCCACGAGATCGTGCTCCAGGCCGAGCCTGAGGCTCCCGCCAAGGTCGTGGATCTCATGGAGGCTCTGAACGCGAGCATCGCCGCGGCGGCACGACCCGAGGGAAAGAGCACCAAGGGCAAGCAGGCCGCGAAGCGGACCCCGGCGCGCCGGGCCGCCCCGGCCACCAAGAAATCGGCGAAGAAGGCGGCAAAGCAACCGGCTCGACCGAGGACGGTGGCCCGCCGCAGGGCTTCCTGACGGTTCGTGCCGGGCCGGGCCACGACGCCCCGTTGAGCTTCTCCCGGTCCGCACATGTGTTGTGCATATTGGACTCTTCCCGCATGACATCCGTGTCCGTAGTCTGATCTGATTCGTTTTTCCGCGCCCAGACGTCGGATCGTGGTGTGATGCTCCTCGGCGAGCCCTGCTCGGGAAGGGAGTCCATATGGCCATCGCGCATGTACGGGTTCCGCAGGGGAGGATCCCGGAGTGGATGGGCTTCGACGGGCTCGTCCAGCTGATCTCTGTGGACGGGCAGCCGACGGTGGGGTGCCCGTACTGGGAGCTCGTCGCCGACGTCGGAGCCGAGCAGCTGCGTGAGCTGTACACCGACATGGTGGTCGTGCGCCGCCTCGATGCCGAGGCGATGGCGCTGCAGCGGCAGGGCGAGCTGGGTCTGTGGGCCCCGCTCCTGGGTCAGGAGGCGGCACAGGTCGGTTCGGCCCACGCGTTGCAACCGGACGACTTCGTGCTCCCGAGCTATCGCGAGCATGGCGTGGCCTACTGCCGCGGCGTCGACCCCGTGGCCATGCTGCAACTCTGGAGGGGCACCGCGCTCTCCGGTTGGGATCCGGCGGACTTCGGCATTGCGACGCCCGCCATCATCGTCGGGTCACAGGCCCTCCATGCGACCGGCTACGCGTTGGGCATCGCGCTCGATGGCGCGACCTCGGCCGCCGTCGCCTACTTCGGCGACGGCGCGTCCAGCGAGGGCGACGTCGCCGAAGCCTTCGGCTTTGCCGCCAGTTACGCGGTACCGGTCGTCTTCGTGTGCCAGAACAACCAGTGGGCGATCTCGGAGCCCGTGCGTCTGCAGTCGCACGGGTCCATCGCCCAGCGCGGCCAGGGCTACGGCATTCCCGGCATCGCCGTCGACGGCAATGACGTGCTGGCCGTCCTGGCCGCCACGCGGCTCGCCCTTGCCCGGGCCTACGCCGGCGGGGGCCCGACTCTGATTGAGGCGGTCACGTACCGGATGGGACCGCATACGACGTCGGACGACCCCACCCGCTACCGCTCCCACGAAGAGGAGGAGGAGTGGCGGGTGAAGGACCCACTGGCGCGGCTGCGCGCACTGCTCCGGTCCGAGGGTCTCGCCGACGACCCGTTCGACGACGAGACGACCGCGGTGGCCGAGGATGCGGCGGCCCGACTGCGCCGAGGGTGCCTGGCCCTTCCCGATCCTCCACCCGACGCGTTGTTCGAGCACGTCTATGCCGGACCGCATCCCCTGCTCCAAGAGGAACGTGAGGCCTACGAGGACTATCTGTCGTCGCTGGAGTCGTGATGGCCACCATGTCGTTGGGGCGGGCGCTGAACGCGGGACTGCGCCAGGCGATGGAGCGTGACGGCAAGGTCGTGCTGTTGGGCGAGGACATCGGGAAGCTCGGTGGCGTGTTCCGGGTCACCGAGGGCCTGCAGCGGGATTTTGGCGACAGGCGCGTCATCGACACTCCTCTCGCCGAGTCCGGTGTCGTCGGTACGGCCGTGGGGTTGGCCATGCGCGGCTACCGGCCGGTGTGCGAAATCCAATTCGACGGGTTCGTCTATCCGGCTTTCGACCAGATCGTCTCACAGGTGGCGAAGCTGCGTCACCGTACCGAGGGTCGGGTGGCGATGCCGCTGACGATCCGGGTGCCCTACGGGGGCGGCATCGGTGCCGTCGAGCACCACTCCGAGTCGCCTGAGGCCTACTTCGCCCACACGGCCGGTTTGCGCGTGGTGACGCCGAGCACTGCGGGCGACGGGCATCTCATGATCCAGCAGGCCATCGCATCCGACGACCCCGTGGTGTTCTTCGAGCCGAAGCGGCGCTACTGGGAGAGAGGCGAGGTCGACGACACCCCGACGCCCGTGACGCCGTTGCACCAGGCACGGGTGATCGCGGAGGGGACGGACGCGACGGTCGCCGCCTACGGCCCGATGGTCGCCACGGCGCTCGACGCAGCCCGCATCGGAGGCGAGGAGGGCACGTCCATCGAGGTGATCGACCTCCGGTCGCTCTCGCCGGTGGACTTCGACACGATCGAGGCTTCGGTCCGCAAGACAGGTCGACTTGTGGTTGCCCACGAGGCCTCCGTCTTCTGCGGCCTCGGAGCGGAGATCGCGGCCCGGGTGTCGGAGCACTGCTTTTACCATCTCGAGTCCCCGGTGCGCCGGGTCGGCGGCTTTGCGACGCCGTACCCGCCCTCCAGACTGGAGCAGCACTACCTCCCCGACACCGATCGGATTCTCCACGAGGTCGACCGGTGCCTACAGGCATGAGCGCCGTCCGACGCTTTGTCCTGCCCGACCTTGGCGAGGGCCTGACCGAGGCCGAGATCGTGTCCTGGTTGGTCGCGGCAGGCGACGAGGTGGCGCTGAACCAGGCCCTCGTCGAGGTCGAGACCGAGAAGGCCGTGGTGGAACTGCCCAGCCCCTTCGCCGGGACCGTGATCGAGGTGTTGGCCGACGCGGGTGAGACGGTCGCCGTGGGATCCCCACTGATCGCCATCGACACGGACGAGGTGGTCGGCGCGGGCGACGAGATCCCGATGTTGGTCGGCTACGGGCCTACGGATGCGCCCCCCAGCCGGCGCCGGCGCCGCCGCGCCCATCCGGCCCGGAGCCCGGCCGAGCCTCGGCGCGGCGGCTCGCGGCCGCTCGCCGCGCCACCGGTGCGGTTCATGGCACGCCAGAACGGCGTCGACCTGGCCGGTGTCACCGGTCACGGCCCGGACGGCATCATCACGCGGGAGGACCTGGCTGCGCACCTGGCAGGAGCGGCATCGCTGGTCCAGACCACGGGGTCAGGACCCGAGCGCGAGTCACGGACTCCCGTCCGCGGCGTCCAGAAGCACATGGCCGCGGCCATGGTGCAGAGCGTCGCGACGGCGCCGCAGGCCTGCGTCTTCCTCACCGTCGACGCGACGGAGACCGTCGAGCTGGTCGAGCGGCTCCGCGGGAACCGGCACTTCGAGGGTGTGCACGTCACGGTGCTCGCTCTCGTGGCCCGGGCAATGGTGCTGGCGCTGCGCGACCATCCGGCACTCAACTCGTCGTGGGACGACTCCACGGGCGAGGTCGTGACGAAGCACTATGTCAACCTGGGGGTGGCGGTGGCCAGCCCGCTGGGCCTTCTCGTGCCCACCGTCAAGGACGCGCACGAGATGTCATTGCGTGAGCTCGCCACGGCTCTGGCCGAGCTGGCGGGCCGAGCCCGGGCCACACGCTGCACGCCTGCCGATCTCAGCGGCGGGACGATCACCGTCACCAACGTCGGTGTCTTCGGGGTCGACGGGGGGGTGCCGATCCTCAATCCGGGGGAGGCCGCGATCCTGGCCGTCGGCACGGTGCAGCGGCGCCCCTGGGAGTTCGAGGGCGAGGTCGCCCTGCGCGACGCAGTCGTACTGACCCTCTCCTTCGACCATCGTCTGGTCGACGGGCGGGCGGCGTCCCTCTTCCTCCGGGAGGTCGGCGACGTCCTGACCGACCCGGTGAACCTCATCGCCCTGGGCTGAGGGACCCTCAGCGCGCCAGCAAGCGCTGCAGGCCTCCCGGAGGGCAGAACTGCCGCTCCAGGTCCTGGAGCTCCCGAAACGAGCCCCATCGCTTCCTCGCGGTCGGGCGCCGGGGCGCCGAGGGGAGCATGGCGAGCGAGCGCCGCATCGACTCCAGCCCGTACTGGCGCTCCATGGGGTACGAACATACGTTCGCATTCTCGCCCTCGGCAAGGGGAGGTTCTGTCCTCGTGACACCACGGCCGCGGCGGGCCGAACGGCTCCTTGTGGCGACCGAGGGTTTGAACCGGCGGCATCTGGGTATTCCGGGCGGCGCGGGCGAGAGCGGGTCCGCACTGGGAGGTCGCCATGAGGACGGTCCGGGACGTGATGCGTTTCGACATCGAGGTGCTCCGGACCACCGATACGGCAGCCCACGCGGCACGCCTCCTGGCTGCCGGTCACGAGGAGTCCATCCCCCTGTGCCTGTCCGACGGTCGCCTGGCCGGAGTCGTCAGCAATCGCGACATCGTGACGAGGGTGGTGGCCCGGGGACTCGACCCGTGCCGGGTGACCCTGGGCGAATTGGTGCAGCCCGACGACGCCCTGGGGCTCGACGTCGACGCCACCGTGTGCGAGGCCGTGACCGTCATGACCCGCCACCGCCGGGCCCGTCTACCCGTCCTGGAGGGTGACCGTGTCGTCGGCCTGGTCACGCAGCGTGACGCTGCCCGCTCATTGACATTCTGCCCACCCTGGGACGAGACCTGAACGCTGTTGGTGTCAGGCCGCCGGTCGGATGAGAATACGTCCGTGAGCGATCCTGACGACGACGTCCCGGCGACCCACACCGGGGATCTCGCCCGGCGCGTCGCGCGGCGGCGCACCGAGCTGGGCCTGAGCATCGAGGAGGTGGCGTCGAAGGCGGGCATCGATCCCGGCTACCTCCGCTACTTCGAGGAGAGCACCGGCGGGCGCCTCAGCACGGGCACGATGCTCCTCCTGGCGCTCGCACTCGATGCCACACCCGAGGAGCTCTACGGCGGGCGGGTGGACCGGCCCGCGGGACGGGGCCGAGCCGGTCGGCACCCGGAGCTGACGGAGCTGACGTCGGAGCAGTGCGGGGCGCACCTGCGGGCCGGCGGAGTGGGACGGCTCGTCTTCGTGTCACCCCGGGGCACCGTCGCCCACCCGATGAACTTCGCCGTCAGCGAGGGCGACGTGATCGTGAGCACGACGGCGGCGCGAGCCGCCAGCCTTGACGGCAAGCCCCTGGTGAGCTTCCAGATCGATCGCGTCGACGAGTCGATGAGCGAGGGCTGGAGCGTCCTGGTCACCGGGTCCCTACGACTGGTGGACGACCCCCACGAGGCCGCGACGCTGGCCGCGCTGGGGCTGGCACCATGGGCGGGCGGGGAGCGCCACACGCTGATCCGTCTCCACCCCGAGGAGATCACGGGGAGGCTCATCGCGCAGTCGTTGACTCCGTCCTAGGAGGTTCGCGGGAGGCGGGTCATGTGCGCCACAAGGCGCGCGTAGTCGATGAGGTGCCGGTCGCTCAGGGAGTGCTGGCGGACGTGGCGCCGGGCCCGTCGTCCCATCGACGCCCTCCCTGCCGGGTCGGCGAGCAGGGCGGCCAACGCCCAGCCGAACGCATCGAGGTCGCCGGGGTCCGCGAGGAGGATGCCCGCACCCGGGGGGATCTGGCCGACGATGCCGCCCACGGCAGATGCGACGACGGGCCTGGACTTCCACATCGCCTCGGTCACGGTGAGACCGAAACCTTCCTGCAGGCTCTTCTGCACGACGACACTGGCGTGGCGCTGGGCCGCGTTCACCACGACGGCATTGGCGACGGGGTCCTCCATGGGGAGGGTGACCAGGCGGATGGAGTCGCGGGAGCGACGGGGCAGGGACCGCCAGACGTCGAAGCACTCCTCGAGGACCTGGGCGCCCTCGGGGTCGTCGCTCACGCCGGTGACCGCGGGTCCGATCAGCGCGAGGCGCGCGTCGCTCCGCCCGGCCAGGTGCTCGGCGAAGCCGCGTAGCACACCCTGCATGTCCTTCAGGTGGTCCCAGCGCGAAACCTGGACGACCAGGGGGTCGTCGGGCGAGAACGGTCCCGCGCCCCCCATCACGGCCGGGGTGCGGACCGACGCGGCGCCCTCGAGCAACCCGATCCTCGCCAAGAGGTTCCCGACCCGAGCCCGGGACAGCGGGCGGTTCTTGGCGGAGAGCGGGTCGATGGAGGGCTCGATGATCCACACGTCCGCACCCGCGAGCCGGGCCGGCACGAAGGCGGCGTGCGAGAAGACGAAGGTGCGGCAGTGGGCCAGGTGCGGTTGGAGGAAGCTCCACGCCTCTTCGGTGAACGTGTTCGTGCGGTCCGACCCGATGTGGCAGCGCCAGGCGACGTGCACGCCGTAGCCGATGAGATGGTTCGCCAGACCCGCCGTCTGGGGGTCGTGGAGGACGACGATGTCGTCGCGACGGATCCGCCCGTCGATTGCGTCCACGTTGGCGGCGAGGACAGCATGGTAGTGCGCGGCCTCCCGGGGTCCGAGATCCCCGTCGTCGCCGGCTGCGCCGTGAATGCGGTTGTGCAGTCGCTTGGTGATGGCGAAGAATTCGGGATCGGCGTCAATGACCAGCCAGCGCGTGTCGGCGCCGGCATCGTTGGCGTAACCGCAGAGGAGTTTGAGCATCTCCGCCACCCCTCCGCCGTGCGCGGTGGAGCTGATGTTCCAGATCCGGACCCCGTCGAGCGACTGCAACGCGGACCCTGCCGCCTCCCGTAGGGCGGCCTCGCGCTCGGCACCGATGAGGCGACCCAGCCGCTCGAGCGAATGCGCCGGCACCTCCACGTCCCGAGGCTCGGCCACATCGATATCTTGTCAGGGGTGACCCGCTGACGTCAGTCCGTGCCGGCGGTTGCCCGGATGGCCGAGGCCACTGCGTTCGCGTCGTCCGACGTGACGATGAGACGTGCGTACTCGGCTCCCTCCAGCTCGACGACGACCGCCGCGCCCGTGCCGTGAACCGCGGCGAAGTCCCTCCCGAACCCGCCTCGCCGTGTGCCGACGGCGATGACCTCCGGCACACCGGTGCCCGGGGCCCGGATGCCCCGAAGCTCTGGCCAGGCGTCATCGACGACGCGGACCGAGGTGACCGCCGACAGCGGGACGCGGATGTCGCCGTGGAAGCCCTCCGCCTTCTCGAGCGCGTGCATGTGGAGCACCAGGTCGTTGCCCTCGGCTCTCAGGTCCGCCATGGCGATCGAGTCTAGGGACGGCGGTTAGCCTCGGCGCCGATGTGGCCGCCACCGCCCGAGGGAACCTGGGTCGTCGACCTCGACGGCGTGGTGTGGCTCACCGGGCGCCCCGTCCCAGGTGTCGACGAGGCAGTCGCCCGGTTGCGAGGCGCGGGGGTCCGGGTGCTGTTCGCCACCAACAACTCTGCGCCGACGCGGGCCGAATTGCACCGGAGCCTGGCTCGTTGCGGTATCGCCGCGGAGGACGCCGACCTCCTCAGCTCGGCGGACGTGGCCGCCGGCATGGTGCCGATCGGCTCGCGCGCGGTGGTGCTCGCGGCCGACGGCGTGCTCGAAGCCCTGGCGGCCCGTGGTGTCGCGGTCGTGCCCGAGGGGCCGGCCGACGCCGTCGTGGTGGGGCTCACGCGGACGTTCACCTACGACGGCGTGGCCCGCGCCGCCGCTGCGGTGCGGGGCGGGGCGCGCCTCATCGGCACCAACGAGGACCCGACCTTCCCCACGCCCGATGGCCTGGTCCCCGGGGCCGGGGCCATCCTGGCCGCGGTGGCCACGGCCGCTGAGGCCAGTCCGGAGGTGGCGGGCAAACCGCACCGGCCGACCGCCCAGGCGATCGCCGCCACGGTGCCCGACGGGCAGCTGCGCGCCATGGTGGGCGACCGCCCCTCCACCGACGGGGCGCTGGCCTCCCAGCTCGGGATCCCCTTCGCGCTCGTGCTGTCCGGCGTCACCAAGGAGGGGCACGTACCACCCGACGCCCACCCGGCGGTCGTGGCCCCTGACCTGGCCACCCTGGTCCGGCAGGCCCTCGGCGGGGCGTGAATCACTGCTTGCTATCAGCTAGCATGTGAGATACTCTTGTTCAATGGCTAGCAATGAGCGCATTCGCAAGTACCTCGATGCGGGGACCGTCCTCGGGCAGGTCAGCCGTGGTCGGGCCGAGGAGATCGTGCGGGAGTTGGTGAACGCCGGAGACATCCAGCGCAGCCAGGCCCAGGAATGGGTCGACAACCTGGTCGAGCGGAGCCGCAAGACGAGCGAGCAGGTGCTCGAGCTGGTGCGCCACGAGGTGGCCACGCAGTTGGACCGGATCGACGGGAAGTCCCTCGAGGCGATCGCCAATCAGGTCGCAGAGATCTTGAAGAAGTCGGCGGCCGCCGGGCGCACCGCCACCAAGGACGCCACGACGCAGGCCGGCAGGACAGCCAAGGGCGTCACGGCCCAGGCCGGCAAGACCGCCAAGGGCGTGAGCACGCAGGCGAGCAAGACCGCCAAGGGCGTGAGCACGCAGGCGAGCAAGACCGCCAAGCGCGCTACTGCTGCCGCCAAGAAGGTCACACCGGCCCGCCGCGGCGCCGGGAAGTCCGACTCCAAGAGGGCCCGGGTCAAGACGTCGGACAAGAAGTCCTCGGCCAAGAAGTCGGACAAGAAGGCCGCCAGCTGAGCGCGGGGGCCCGCCGTCGGCTCGATACCGAGCTCGTGCGCCTGGGCCTCTTCCCGACTCGGCAGGAGGCCCAGGCGGCGATCGCCGCCGGCCTCGTGCTCGTGTCGGGTGCGGCCGCGGAGAAGGCGGCTCGTCTGGTCGCGGCCGACGAGCCGGTCGTCCTGCTGGGTCCCCCTTCGCCCTTCGTCGGCCGCGGCGGACTGAAGCTCGACGCGGCCCTGACCCGGTTTCCCGTCCCCGTGTCCGGGCGGCGGGCGCTCGATGCCGGAGCGTCGACGGGTGGGTTCACCGACTGCCTGCTCCAGCGCGGCGCCGCGCACGTGTACGCGGTCGACGTGGGCCACGGGCAGCTCCATCCCACGCTTCGCGCGGATCCGCGCGTCACGGTGCTCGAGCGCACCAATGCCCGGACTCTGACCACGGACGACCTGGGGGCTGCCGACCCGGGCTACGAACCCTGCCCACTCGTTGTCACCGACCTCTCGTTCATTTCGCTCCGCAGCGTGATTCCCGCGCTCACGGGGCCGGTCTCGTCTCCCGAGGCCGACCTCGTCCTCCTGGTCAAGCCACAGTTCGAGGCGGGTCGCGCCGCCGTCTCCAGGGGCAGGGGCGTCGTGCGGGACCCGGACGTCTGGCGGGGTGCGCTCGAGGGAGTGGTGTCCGCGCTCCATGACGCCGGAACCGGCATCATGGGGGCGATGGCCTCCCCGCTGACCGGCGCCGCCGGCAACGTCGAATTCCTGCTGCACGCCCGCAAGGGCGTGGCGGGGTGCGATGCGGACGAGTCCGCCGCCCTCCTCTCCGCCGCCCTGTCGGAGGCGGAGGGTCATCAGCCCCCGTCCGACGCGGCCGGCTGAGCCGTCCCGGCCGATGGCGACCGTCACCTTCCTGGTCCATCCGGACCGCGCCGACGCGTTGGCGCTGGCCACCGAGACCGCCACCTGGCTGACCGAGCGGGGGGACGTGGCTCGCATCCTGCGCTTCAGCGGTCCCGACCGCGTCAGCGAGGCGGGTGTCGATGCGGACCTGGGCGCAGTGGACCTCGCCGGCACGACCGTTGCCGTCAGCATGGGCGGGGACGGCACGTTCCTGCGGGTCGTCCGCCTGGCTGCTGCGGCGGACGTGCCGGTCCTCGGTGTCAATTTCGGGCGTCTCGGGTACCTGCCCGACCTCTCGCCCGAACAGGTGCACGACGCCCTGGTCGCGGTGCTCGACGGGACCGCCGCCATCGAGGAGCGCTGTGCCCTCGAGGTGAGCATCTCGGACCGTTCCCCCGGTGGTGACGTCAGGGTCCTGCTGGCACTGAACGAGGTGGTGATCGAGAAGATCGACTTCGGGCACACGGTGCGGCTCGCCACCTGCATCGACGGCGAGGATGCGCTGACCTACTCCGCGGACGGCCTGATCATCGCCACGCCCACCGGCTCCACGGCGTACAACCTCTCAGCCGGCGGCCCGATCCTGGCCCCCACCCTGCGCGCCATGGTCGTGACACCCGTGGCGCCCCACTTCTCGCTGGACCGCAGTCTCGTCCTCACCGACGAGCAGTCGGTCAGGGTCGAGGTCGCGCCCGACCGGACCGGGGCACTGGTCATCGACGGACAGGACATCGGGCGCCTGAAGCCGGGGGCCACGGTCACCTGCACCGTGGCGGCGCGCCCCGTTCGCGTCGTCCGGAACGAACCGCACACCTTCGGCACCGTTCTGCGCTTCCGGCTCCTGGCCCACCGGGACGAGTGAGGGCGACGTGCTGATCGACCTGCACGTACGGGACCTGGGCGTGATCGAGGACCTGACCATTCAGTTCGGCCCCGGCATGACCGCGCTCACCGGGGAGACCGGGGCGGGCAAGACGCTCGTCGTGGAAGCCCTCCAGCTGGTCCTCGGCGGACGAGCCAACCAGGGCATGGTGCGTGGCGGGGCCGTCGAGGCGCTCGTCGAGGCCCGTTTCGTCGTCGGTGACGGCGACGGGGAGCGGGAAGTGGTCCTCGCCCGCTCGGTGCCCGCCGAGGGGCGGTCGCGGGCCTGGGTGGACGGGCGCATGGCACCCTTGGGAGCCCTGGGAGAGGCCGCGGCCGAGCTGGTCGAGATCCACGGGCAACACGAGCACCGGGCCCTGATCGCGGCGGCCGCGCAGCGCGACGTGCTCGATGCCTTCGCCGGAACGGACCTGAGCCGCCTGCGCGCCCTCCGGAGCCAGCTGAGAGCGCTCGACGAAGCCCTGCGGGGCCTCGGGGGGGACGAGCAGCAGCGTGCCCGCGAGGCCGACGTGCTGCGCTACCAGGTGGACGAGATCGCGGCCGCCCACATCGAGGATGCCGAGGAGGAGTTGGCACTGCGCCGCGAGGAGGATCGCCTGGCCGACGCGGCGGCCTACCGTGAGGCGGCGCAAGAGGCGCTCGAGCTCGTTGAGCCGGCCACGGGCGAAGGCGGCGCCCTCGACCTGCTCGGGCGTGCTGCCGCGACCCTGTCCGGGCGCGAGGCGTTCGACGCCTACCGCGAGCGCGTGGCTGCGGCCTCGGTCGATCTCTCCGACCTGGCGCGCTCCATTCGTGACGAGGTCGATGACTGGGAGGACGATCCCCAGCGCCTGGCAACCGTGCAGGAGCGCCGGCGCCTCCTGGCCGAGCTCCGCCGGAAGTACGGCGAGGACCTCGGTGCCGTGATGGCCTACGCCCGGGAGGGGGCGGCGCGCCTGGCGGCGCTCCACGACGCCGAGGGCGAGGCGGCGCGGTTGCAGGCCGAGCACGAGCTGCGCCGCGCCGAGCTGCGAGAGGCGGAGGCGTCCGTGCGCTCGGTCCGGGCCCGTGCGGCCGGACAGTTCGGCCGGCTGGTCGGCGAACGACTGGCCTCGCTCGCCATGGCGGGCGCCCGCCTGGAGGTCCACGTGGCGCCGGTGGGGACCGGGGAGCCGGTCGAGCTGGCCCTCGGGGCCAACCTCGGCGAACCACTGCAGCCGCTCGCCCGGGCCGCGTCCGGCGGCGAGCTGGCCCGGGCCATGCTCGCCATCCGGCTGGTCGGGTTGGGCGGCCCGCAGACCATGGTCTTCGACGAGGTCGACGCCGGAGTGGGCGGCGCTGCCGCGCTCGCGCTCGGAGAGGCCCTCCATGAGGTGGGTCGGCAACGTCAGGTCCTTGTCGTGACCCACCTGGCCCAGGTGGCATCGCGGGCCGACGCACAGATCAGCGTGGTCAAGGGGGAGTCCCGGGGCCGCACCGTGACGACCGCAGTACCGGTGTCCGGAGAGGAGCGTGTCACCGAGCTGTCACGGATGCTGTCGGGCCATCCCGGCAGCGACGTGGCCCGTGCCCATGCCCGCGAGCTGCTGCAGGTGTCCCATGCGGGGTAGTCCACCGCGCGTTCCGCCGCGTTCGATTATCGTGGTCGGGTGCACCGATCACTTGGAGTGATGCTCGACGTGCCGAAGGCGGCGTGAGCAAGTTCATCTTCGTCACCGGTGGTGTCTCGAGTTCGCTCGGGAAGGGCCTCACGGCCTCCTCGCTCGGCCGGCTCCTCAAGTGCCGGGGACTGCGGGTGACGATGTGCAAGCTCGACCCCTACATCAACGTCGACCCCGGGACGATGAACCCCGGGGAGCACGGTGAGGTCTTCGTCACAGAGGACGGCGGCGAGACCGACCTCGACCTCGGCCACTACGAGCGGTTCATCGACGAGAACCTCTCCAAGCGCTCCAACACGACGACGGGGGGCATCTACCGCTCGGTGATCGAGAAGGAGCGCCGCGGTGACTTCCTCGGCCGGACGGTGCAGGTCATCCCGCACGTCACCGACGAGATCAAGGACCGCATCCGACGCCTGGCCGACGAGGACGTCGACATCGTCATCGTCGAGATCGGCGGCACCGTCGGCGACATCGAGATCGTGCCGTTCATCGAGGCCATCCGGCAGTTCCGCCGGGACGTCGGCCGGGACAACGTGTGCTACGTGCACCTCACGTTGGTGCCGTACCTCGTCTCGGGGGAGCAGAAGACCAAGCCGACGCAACACTCGGTGACGGAGCTGCGCAGTCGCGGTATCCAGCCCGACGTCATCGTCTGCCGCAGCGACAAGCCCATATCGGAGGGGCTCAAGCGCAAGATCTCCCTGCAGTGCGACGTCGCCATCGACGCGGTCATCTCTGCGGTGGACGCACCGAGCATCTACGAGATCCCGCTGGTGCTCCACGAGCAGGGCCTCGACACCTACGTGTGCCGCACGCTGGGTATCGACGACGCCGCCCACCGCATCGACATATCCGAATGGGAAACCCTCGTCGGCCGCGTGGAATCTCTCACACGTCGCGTCAAGGTCGGGATCGTCGGCAAGTACGTCAACATGCCCGATGCCTACATGTCCGTCGTCGAGGCGTTGCGCCATGCGGGCTTCCACCACAGCGCCGAGGTGGAGCTGGACTGGATCGACGCCGAGCTCGTGCCCGATCTGCTCGGCACCGACCGGTTGCGTGGGCTCGACGCCATCGTCATCCCGGGTGGCTTCGGCGAACGGGGGATCGAGGGCATGGTCGCCGCTGCCGGGTACAGCCGCGAACACGGCATTCCCTGCCTGGGGCTGTGCCTGGGCCTGCACGTGATGGTCATCTCGGTGGCCCGGGACCTGGCGCTGCTGGAGCGTGCCAACTCGCGCGAGTTCGACAGCCTCTCGCCCCACATGGTGATCGACCTGATGCCCGACCAGAGCGAGGTCACGGACAAGGGTGGGACGATGCGGCTCGGCTCCTATCAGGCGGTGCTGCTGCCGGAATCCAAGGTGGCCCGGGCCTACGGGACCCTGGGCGTGACCGAGCGCCACCGCCACCGATTCGAGTTCAACAACAAGTACAAGTCACGACTGGAGGCGGTCGGCCTGGTGTGCTCGGGAATCTCGCCCGATGGGCGGCTCGTCGAGTTCGTGGAGCTCGAGGACCATCCCTATTGGGTCGCCACCCAGGCGCACCCCGAGTTCAAGAGCCGGCCCGACCGGCCCCATCCCTTGTTCCGCGAGCTGGTGGCGGCGGCACTGGAGCGGGCGGAGGGACGCGAGCCGCACCTGCTCGACCTCGACGCCGTCTCCTAGGCGGTGCCCGGCTTCCGGCGCGTCTCCGAGGAGGAGCTCCTCCGGGCCTGGCTGTTCCGGGTCGACCGGTTCCACCTCCTCGATCCCGACGGTGAGCCCTTCGACCGCTTCGTGATCCGCCACCCCGGTGCGGTCACGGTCGTGCCCGTGCACGAGGACGGCACCGTGTCCCTCGTGCGCCAGTACCGGGCCGCAGTCGACGCGCTCGTGCTCGAGATCCCGGCCGGGACGCGCGACAAGCGTGACGAGTCACCGGAGGCGACAGCGCGCCGCGAGCTGGCCGAGGAGGTCGGGCTCGAGGCCGCGCACTGGGAACGCCTGATCGGCACCTGGAACTCGCCGGGCGTGAGCGACCAGCACACCACGATCTTCCTGGCCACCGGGCTGTCGGCCCGCGACAGTCGGCCCGACGGTGTCGAGGAGCGCTTCATGACCGTCGAGACGATCCGCCTCGCCGATCTCGACGACCTGGTGGCGGACGGCACCCTCGAGGACGAGACCACGGTGCTCGGGCTCTACATGGCGCGCCAGCGCCTGGCCGCCACGGGGCGCCTGTCATGACCGCGGTGCTCCCGCGGGACGCCGAGGAGTTCCTGTCCTGGCTAGAGGTGGAACGGGGACGCTCGCCGCGCACGCTGGAGGCGTACCGCCGCGACCTGGCCGCCTACCAGGAGGACCTGGAGACTCGGAGCCGCAGGGGGATCGACGCCGCGACCTCGGCCGACGTGGCGGCCCACCTCGCCTCGTTGCGGCGCACCCACGGCCCCGCCTCGATCGCCCGGGCGCACTCTTGCATCCGCGGCTTCCATCGTTTCCTCGTCGAGGAGGGCCTCCGGGGCGACGACCCCACCCTCGACCTGCCGTCGATCTCGGTCACCGACCTCCTCCCGAAGGCGCTGAGCGAGGAGGAGACGGAGCGATTGCTCGGTTCGGTGGTCGGCACGGGGCCCATCGTCCTGCGCGACCGCGCCCTGCTCGAGGTGCTCTACGGCACGGGGGCCCGGGTGAGCGAGGTCGTGGGGCTCAACGTGGGCGACGTCGCCGGGGCGGTGGAGTCGGTGGACCTGCCGCTGGTCCGCGTGCTCGGGAAGGGCGACAAGGAGCGGGTCGTGCCACTGGGCCGGCTTGCCCGCGCCGCCCTGGCCGACTGGCTCTCGGGGCAGGGTCGGCCCCTTCTCGAACCGAAGAGGTGGCGGCGGCGGAGCGATGCCGAGGCGGTGTTCCTCAATGCCCGCGGGGGCCGGCTCTCCCGGGTGGGGGTGTTCGGAGTGGTCAAGAAGTACGCCGCCAGGGTGGGTCTCGAGGAGAAGGTGAGCCCTCACGTGCTGCGACACTCCTGCGCCACCCACATGCTCGCCCGGGGGGCCGACGTGCGGGTCGTCCAGGAGCTCCTGGGGCACGCCTCCATCGCCACCACCCAGCGCTACACCAAGGTCTCCCCTGAGCATCTCCGGCGGGCCTACGAGGGAGCACATCCCCGTGCGGGAACAAGAGGGGGGAGGGACCGCGTAGCATGAGCGCATGCCGAACGAGGCCCCCACGGCGGAGACCGCCGACATCGATTTTGCCGCCCTGCTGCGCAACGAGCAGGCCGGCCTTCAGGCCCAGCTGAAGGAGCTCGGGTTCGCTGACCAGGGGAGTGGCCTCAATTACGACTCGAACTTCGCCGACTCCAGCCAGGTCACCGCGGAGCGCGGCGAGGCCGAGCGTCTGGCGACGGAGCTCCGTGAGGCCCTCGACGAGGTCGAAGCCGCGATCCAGCGCCTGGAGAGTGGCACCTACGGCAACTGCGAGGTGTGCGGGAAGCCGATCGGGGCAGCGAGGCTCGAAGCCATGCCCGCGGCCCGCCTCTGCATCGCCGACGCCGCCAAGCACTAGGTGCGTCCGCCCGGAGCCTCCTCAGGGAGGCGCCGTCCGATGGACCAGCGGACCAAGACCGCGCTCTGGATCCTGGCCGGGGTCGTCTTCTTGGTGGCGCTCGTCGCTCACCACAACATCACCCAGCAGGAGATCATCATCTTCTGCGTCGTCGTGCCTTCCATCATTCTGCACGAGGTGTCGCACGGCTACGTGGCCAACCTCTTCGGCGACGACACGGCCAAGCGCGCGGGAAGGCTCACCCTCAACCCCGTCGCGCACGTCGACCCCGTCGGTACTCTCATCGTGCCGGCGCTCATGGCTCTGAGCGGCATCGGAGTCTTCGGCTGGGCGAAGCCTGTCCCCGTGAACGTGGGCCGGCTGCGTAGCCCCCGCAATCAGGGGGTCTTGGTCTCCATCGTCGGGCCGATGGTGAACGCGGTCCTGGCCGCGGTCTTCGGGATCGTCTTCGTCGCGGTCGCGCGCTCCGGCCTCCCGCCCAATTGGGTCTCCACCGCGCAATGGTCGACCTCGGCCCAGGTGATCTTCTACGCGAGCCTGGTCAACGTCGGGCTCTTCGTGTTCAACATGATCCCCGTGCCGCCCCTCGACGGGTCAGTGCTGTTCGAGCGTCTCCTGCCGGCGCGCTGGTGGCCCACCTACCTCAAGTACCGGCAGTACACCATGCCGATACTGCTGGCCCTCGTGGTGCTCAACTTCTGGCTCCACCCGGGTCCGATCACCTGGCTCTTCCAGCGCCTCTACAGCTGGTGGGCGGGCGTCCTCGGCGTCTAAGCGGACTCGGCCGGCACCAGCCCCATTGCATCGGACGCCCGCGCATACGTCGCCGCCGCCACCTCGTGCGCCCGCGCCGCCCCGCGGGAAAGCACGGCGTGCACGTAGGGCATGTCGCTCTCGAGCTGGGCGCGCCGCTCGCGCACCGGGCGCAGCAGGTCGCAAAGGGCCGTCGCCACATCGTTCTTGAGATCCCCGTAGCGCTCGTATCCCGCCGCGACGTCGACTGCCGTGCGGCCGGTCGCGGCGGCCAGGAGGTCGAGGAGGTTGGCCAGGCCCGGCTTGGCGGCGCGGTCGTAGCGCATCTCGCCGTCGGTGTCGGTCACCGCCTTGCGAACCTTGCGGGTGATCTCCTCGTCGGAGTCGAGCAGGCGGATCGTGCCGAGCGGCGAGTCGGCGGACTTCGACATCTTGCGCTCGGGGTGTTGGAGGTCCATGACGCGGGCCCCCGTCCCGGGGATGGCGGCTTCGGGGACAGTGAAGGTCTCCCCGTAGCGGTTGTTGAACCGGACCGCGACCTCCCGGGTCAGCTCCAGGTGCTGGCGCTGGTCGTCGCCCACCGGCACTGCCGATGCGTCGTAGAGGAGGATGTCGGCCGCCATGAGGCAGGGGTAGGTGAAGAGCCCGACGCGGACCGCCTCCTGCCCCTTGCCCTTGTCCTTGAACTGGGTCATCCTTCGGAGCTCGCCCATGGTGGTGGTGCATTCGAGGAGCCAGGTGAGCCGGGTGTGCTCGGGTACGTGGCTCTGAATGAACAAGGTGCAGCGGTCGGGGTCGAGCCCGATCGCCAGGAGGTTGAGGGCTGCGTCGAGCGTGTTGGCCCGGAGGGGGGCCGGGTCGATGTCCGTGGTCAGGGCGTGGAGGTCCACCACGCAGTAGAAGGCGTCGTACCCGTCCTGGAAGGACACCCAGTGCCGCAGCGCCCCGAGGTAATTCCCCAAGGTGAAATTCCCGGAGGGCGCGATGCCGGAGAGGACCCTGTTCATGGGGCGCCATGGTAGGGCGGACGGGTGCCGCCGCTGGCCCGGCGCCGGGGTGCGCGGGGGAGGCCGGCTGGTTCGGTAACGTCAGCAGGTGGCCTATGCGGTCTCCACACCCGTCTTCGAGGGTCCCATCGATCTCCTGCTCCACCTCGTGTCCTCCCACGAGGTGGATGTCCTCGACGTCCCCCTGCTACCCGTGGTCGACGGCTTCGTGCGTGTCCTGTCCGAGCAGCGGGACGTCATCGACTTCAACCAGCTCTCGGAATTCCTGCTCGTCGCGGCCATCCTGATCGAGCTCAAGTCCCAGAAGCTGCTGCCCGGACGCGAGGCATCCGAGGACGAGGAGCATCTCGTGGGGTGGGAGGAGCGTGACCTCCTGCTGGCCCGCCTGCTCGAATGCCGCGCCTATGCCGCCGCGGCCGACGTGTTCGTGGCGCTGGCCGAGCAGGCGTCGCGGTCGGTGCCCCGCGAAGTCGGGCTCGACGACGACTTCGTCGTTCACGCCCCCGACCTGCTGGCCGGGATCACCCCCGATGACCTGGCTCAGGCCTACCTGCGGGGGTCCGCCGAGCGCCCGGTGCCGCGCGTCGACCTTTCACACGTCACGGTGGACACCGTCTCGGTGTCCGAAGCGGTGTCCGAGCTGATCGCGATGCCAGAATCGAGCCGGGCCGGCTCCTTCCGGGCACTGGTGCAGGACTGCGTGACCCGCATCGAGGTGATCGTGCGCTTCCTGGCCCTGCTCGAGCTGTGCAAGATGGGACGCGTGGCACTGGGGCAGGGAGCGACCTTCGGCGACCTGCGGATCTCGTGGCTGGCCCCCGACGACCTCGCCGGGGCGGTCAGCGGTCGCGGGCTCGCGGAGCTGGGCGGCTACGAAGTCGATGACTACGAGGGGTGAGGAGTTGAGTCCCGTGGAACGTGGCGAGCTGGGCCGGACGATCGAGGCCATCCTCCTGGTGGCGGTGGAGCCGTTGCCGCCCCAGCTGCTGGCTGAATTGCTGGAGGAGCCGGTCGAGCGCGTCGAAGAGGCGCTGGCCGAGCTCGCGCAGTCCTATGAGGGCGAGCGCAGGGGTTTCGTCCTGGCTCGCATCGCCGGTGGCGCCCGGTTGCAGACCCACCCGGACCTGGCGCCGTACGTGGAGCGGTTCGCAAACCGCGAGGTCTCGCACCGCCTTTCGACCGCGGCGCTCGAGACGCTGGCCATCGTCGCCTACCGCCAGCCGGTCTCCCGGGGCCAGATCTCCGCGCTGCGTGGGGTCAACGTCGACGGGGTGACCCGGCTGCTCGAGCAGCGGGGGTACATCGCCATCGTGGGCCACGCCGACGGCCCGGGGCAGCCGGCGCTGTTCGGGACGACCGACCTCTTCCTCGAGCGTCTCGGTCTCGACTCGTTGGACCAACTGCCCGCCGTGGAGGACTTCCTACCCGGGCCCGAGGTCGCGGGCGACTTCGAGCGCGAGCTGCAGGCGGCGCTGGGCCTGGGCGTCGAGGCGGCTTCCGACGACACCTGAGGGTTCAGAGGGCGAGCGCCTGCAGAAGGTCCTCGCCCGGGCCGGGGTCGGCTCGAGACGGGCCTGCGAGGAGCTGATCGCTGCCGGGCGTGTGACGGTGGACGGTCAGGTGGCCGCGCTCGGCCGCCGGGTGGACCCGTCGGCGGTCCGCGTCGAGCTCGACGGCGTGCTCGTGCCCGTGGCGCCGGGCCTCGTCTACTACCTCTTGAACAAGCCTGACGGGGTGATCACGACGGCCGACGATCCCCAGGGTCGTCCGACGGTGATGTCCCTGGTGCCTCCGGAGCCGCGCGTGTTCGCCGTGGGCCGGCTGGACCGCCACACCGAGGGGCTCCTCATCCTGACCAACGACGGAGCGCTCTCGCAGCTGCTCACCCATCCGTCGCACGGGGTGGACAAGGAGTACGTGGCGGAGGTGGCCGGTGGGACGCCCGCACCCGGGGCCCTGCGCACCCTGCGCCAGGGCGTGGCGCTCAGCGACGGCCCGACGGCCCCGGCGGAGGTGGGCGTGCTGGCCCCCGGAGTGCTGCGGCTCGTCATCCACGAAGGGCGCAACCGCCAGGTTCGCCGCATGTGCGACGCCGTCGGCCATCCCGTGCAACGTCTCGTGCGCACCCGCATCGGCCCGGTCCGGGACACCAATCTGCCCCCCGGCCGGTGGCGGGCCCTGACTGCCGACGAGGTCCGCTCGCTGGCCGCGTCGGCCCAACCGAGCCCCCGGGGGCGGGAGGCCGGCCCCGAGCGGCCCCCCACCAGCGAGGGAGCCGAAGAGGACCGGTAGAGTGACCCGCCATGGCACCCGCTCTCACGGTCAGGGGTCTGCGCGGGGCGACGACGGTGGACGCAGACACCGTCGCTCAGGTCACGGACCGCTCGCAGGAGCTGATGCGCGAGATCATGGATCGCAACGGCCTGGTCGAGGACGACATCGTCAGCGTCCTCTTCACCGCCACGGCGGACGTGACCAGCGCCTTCCCCGCCACCGCCATCCGCGAAATCGGGTTCGGCGCGGTGCCACTCCTCTGTGCGGCCGAGATCGCCGTGCCTGGCTCCATGCCGCTGTGCATCCGGGTACTGCTGCACGTGTACACCACCAGGTCCCGGGACGAGATCCATCACGTCTACCTCCACGGCGCCCAAGGGCTCCGCGATGACCTCCCCGACTGAGGTCGGGGCGCGCCGGCGGGCGCTCGTTGTCGGCACCGGGTTGATCGGCGGATCGATCGCACTCGGGTTGCGACGACGCGGCTGGCACGTCTCCGGCCTCGATTCTGACCGAGAGCGCCAACAGCAAGCGCTCCAGAGCGGGGTGATCGACGCCGTCGGTGACGACCCCGAGGCCGAGATCGTCTTCGTGGCCACTCCGGCGACCTCCGCGGCTGGCGTGGCACGCCGGATCCTGCGCGAAGAGCATCGCCCGGCGGGTGTCGTGGTGACCGACGTGAGCGGGGTAAAGACGGCGATCGTCGCCGAGGCCGACCACGCGCGCTTCATCGGGGGCCACCCCATGGCCGGGTCCGAGCAGGTCGGCCTGCACGGGGCCGACCCCGATCTCTTCGAGGGAGCCGTGTGGGTGCTCACCCCGACGACCGCGACGGACCTGGGGGCGTTCGACCGGCTCAAGGGCGTCGTCATGAGCCTGGGCGCCGACGTACTCGTGCTCTCGCCCTCGGACCACGACCGGCTCGTTGCCGTGGTGTCCCACGTACCCCACCTCGTGGCCGCCACGCTGATGAACGCCGCCAGTGCGGGCGCCGAGCAGGACGGTGCCCTGCTCCGGCTCGCTGCCGGCGGCTTTCGAGACATGACGCGTGTCGCCGCCGGCCATCCCGGCATCTGGCCCGACATCTGTGCCGAGAACGCCGCACCGATCGTCGATGCGCTCGATGCGCTCGTCAGGGATCTGGTGGCCATGCGGGACCGCGTGGCCACCCACGACCGCGACGCGCTGTTCAGCGTCCTCCAGAAGGCCAGCGCGGCGCGCCGGAACCTTCCCGCCCGTGTCGTGCGACCCGAGCACCTGGCGGAGCTGCGGATTCCCGTCCCGGACAGGGCGGGCGTGCTGGCGGAGATCACCTCACTCGCCGCGGATGCGGCCATCGGCATCTACGACATCGAGATCGCGCACTCGGCGGAGGGCCCGCGTGGCGTCCTCATCCTCGTGGTCGACGGCGCCGACGCCGCAGCCCTCACGGCGGCAGTCGAGGCGCAGGGGTACCGCTGCCGAGCCGAGCACCTCTCGTGACCGCTCCACGCGCCCTTGTCGTGCGTGGCGGCGTCCCCTGCCGCGGTGTCGTGCGGACCCCCGGGGAGAAGTCGATCTCGCACCGGGCCGTTTTGCTGGGCGCACTGGCCGAAGGGACCTCCGTGATCCGGGGGCTCTCCGACGGCGCAGACGTTGCCGCGTCCCTGGCCGCCGTCGAGGCCATGGGAGCAGGGGTGGAGCGCCGCGAAGACGGGACCGTTGTCGTCCATGGTGGGCGCCGAAGGCTCCATCGGGCTGATGGTCCACTCGACTGCGGCAATTCCGGAACGTCCATGCGACTCCTCGCCGGTCTCGTGGCTGGCCTGGAGTGGGAGACCAACCTCGTGGGCGACGAGTCCCTCTCTGCCCGCCCGATGGACCGGGTGGCGGAGCCACTCGGCCTCATGGGTGCGACGGTGCAGGGTCGCGGGGAGCGTTGCCTGCCGCCCCTGCACGTGCACGGCGGCGCGCTCCACGGCATCGATTGGATGGCCCGGGTCGCCAGCGCGCAGGTGAAGTCGGCCATCCTGCTCGCCGGGCTGTCGGCCAGCGGCACCACGATCGTCCGGGAGGCGGTGACGACCCGCACCCACACGGAGGAGATGCTCGCCGAAGCCGGGGCCGACATCACGGTCGAGCCGTGGGGTGAAGGTCGCATCGTGACGATCCGGGCGTCGAGCCTCGAGCCCGTCGACCGCACCGTGCCGGGGGACCCCTCGGCGTCGGCCTTCTTCATCGTGGCCGGCTGCGTGGTTCCGGGCAGCGCGGTCGAGGTGGAAGGCGTGTACAGCGGCCCCGCCCGGCTGGGCTACGTGTCGGTGCTCCAGCGCATGGGCGCCGACGTCACCCTGGTGCCCGACGAACCCGGCACGACGATCATCCGGGCGACCGCGGGCCCGATGCGGGCCACGGAGATACGTGGGAGCGAGATCCCCTCTCTCGACGAGATACCCGCGCTCGCCGTGGCCGCCGCCGTCGCCCAGGGCACCACGATCTTCTCCGGCGTCGGCGAGCTGCGTGTGAAGGAGGTGGACCGGCTCGCCGCGGTGGCCGACATGGTCGAAGCCTTCGGCGCATCTGCCACGGTCGAGGGCGACACCCTCGCGGTCACCGGTCTGGGCGGCCCCCTCTGCGGTGCCCGCTTCGACAGCCTGGGGGACCACCGCATGGCCATGGCGGCCGCCGTGGCCGGGCTGGCGGCTGGTCCGGGTGATCGCAGCCTGGTGACCGGGTTCGGTGCGGTCGCGACGAGCTACCCGGGCTTCGCGGACGACATGGGCCGGCTGACGGGCGATGACGGGCCCCGCCCGCTCCTCGTGGCCATCGACGGCCCCGCTGGAGCCGGGAAGTCGACGGTCTCGACCGCGGTGGCCAACCACCTGGGCGTCGACCGTCTCGACACGGGAGCCATGTACCGCGCCGTGGCCGCTCTGGCCCTCGAACGCGGCATGCGGCCCGACGATGCGGCGGCGGTCGCCGCCCTCGCCGCCGGTTCGGTGATTGAGGTCGGGGAGAGGGTCGCGATCGACGGCGCGGACGTGACCGCTGTCATCCGCACGCCCGAGGTGGGTCAGGCCGTATCCGTCGTGGCGGCCAACCCCGAGGTCCGGCGTCACCTGGTGCAGCGCCAGCGGGCCTGGGCTGCCGCGCACGGAGGTGGGGTGGTCGAGGGCCGGGACATCGGCTCGGTCGTGTTCCCGCAGGCCCAGGTCAAGGTCTACCTGACGGCATCCCCCGAGGAGCGGGCCCGGAGGCGCCACGACGAGGCACCCGGGTGGGTCGCCCGGAGGGACCGCATCGACTCGACCCGCGATGCGTCGCCGCTGCGTGAGGCCGAGGACGCCCACCGTCTCGATACGACCGGGCGCACCGTGCAGGATGTGGTCGAGGAGGTGCTGTCGTGGCTGTGAGCACGCCGGGCTCTGCGCCCGAGGGGAGTGAAGGGGCTGAGGCGGCGTTGGCACCGGGCCGGCACCAGGCCTTCGAGGTGGACCCGAGGCGCACGCCGCTGTATGTCGCCGAGCGCGCCGTCTTCACCACCGGCATGTGGACCTGGTTCCGCCCCAAAGTCATCGGGAGGGAGCACGTGCCCGAGACCGGACCCGTCATCCTGGCCCCCGTGCACCGCTCCTTCGCCGACTTCGGTTTCGCCGCCTTCTGCACCGACCGCAAGCTCTTCTTCATGACCAAGGACGAGATGTGGAAGCACAAGTGGCTCGGGAAGCTGCTGCTCACCGTCGGAGCCTTTCCCGTGCACCGCGAGTCCGCTGATCGCGAGGCGCTCCAACGTGCCGAGGACGTGCTGCGGAACGGGCAGGTGCTCGTCTTGTTCCCCGAGGGCACCAGGCGGCAGGGCCCGGTGATCGAGGACCTGATGGAGGGAGCGGCTTTCCTCTCCGCTCGCACGGGCGCGCCCATCGTGCCCGTCGGGATCGGGGGGTCGGACCTGGCCATGCCCAAGGGAAGTGCGATCCCCAAGCCGCACACCATTCAGGTCGTGATCGGCCCCGCCATCCCGCCTCCGCCCCGGACCGGGGGCGGACGCGTCTCGCGCTCGTCGGTGCACGCGGCCACCGAGGCGCTCGTCCCGAAGCTCCAGGCCGTTTACGACGAAGCGAAAGCGAGGACCGGGCGCTACTGAGGTCGGCCGACAATGGGTGGTCGGCCGGACGTCGAGCGGAGGTGCGGCCTAGGAGTGTCGGGGCACCGTGCGCATCTTCCACCAGGTCTCGAGCACGACGCGCCCGTAGCGGAAGCCGAAGAGCCAGTTCTTGCCCTTCTTGGTCGTCCCCGACGCCCGCGGCAGCCACAGGGTCGGGCGCTCGGTGACACGCCACCCGCGCTTCATCGCAATGATGAGGACCTCGGCGGTCTGGTACTGGGGCTGGACGAGACGGTAGGCGATGTCGTCGAGCATGCTGACGCGGAGGGCCCGATAGCCGTTCGAGGTATCCGTGAGCTTGGTGTGCCCCATCGCGCTCATCATCCAGGAGAACACCCGCACCCCGGCCTTGCGGAACCGATCGGTGGTCGTATCGCGTCCGAGCACCCGCGAGGCCACGACGAAGTCCGCCTCGTCGTCGACGAGGGGTTGGAGCATGACCGGGATCTCCTCCGGATCGTTCTGGCCATCGGCATCCAGGGTGACCACGTACTGCACCCCCAGCTCCACGCACAGCGCGTACCCGACCCGCAGCGCATAGCCGTGACCGAGGTTCTCGCTCAGTACGAACGTGACTGCGCCCGACTCCCGGGCGATCTCGCCTGTCTTGTCGCTCCCGCCGTCGACGACGACGAGCGTAGTGACCGCGAGCCCACACGCCTCCGTCGGCATGGCCGACAGCACCGCACCGATGTTGGACTCCTCTTCATATGCGCAAATGAGGCCGACGACGGGCGACAGCTTGAGGTCGGTGTGCCGCGTGTCGAACTGGCGGCGCGACTCCTCTATGACGCGCCGTGCGTGCTCGGGATCGGTGTGGATACTGGCGTTCGAGGTCGCGCCGCGGAGGACACTCAAAGCGAGCGCGGGGTGGCGAAGACCTGTCGGACCAGTGGCTCGAAGTGCGAGAGCGGTTTCGTGGGGTAGTCAGGGTCGAAGCTGGTCTGGTCCCAATCGTCGGCAAACTGCTCGGCCAGGGCGTACCAGGATTCGCCTTCGTACTGATCGCGCGCGTCGGGGTCCTGTCCGAGGTACTCGTAGTAGTGCTTTCCCTGGAAATCCTGATGAGCGCGGATCATGTGGTACGTGTCGTCGCTCACGTACGGGCGCAGGATCTCAGCCGCGATCCGGGGGTGGTTCATGACCGAGACGGCCTTGCCGATGTCGTGGCACAGCGAGGCGACGACCACCTCGTCGGAGGCTCCGGCCTCCTCGGCGCGCGTGGCGGTCTGGAGCGAGTGGACCAACTGGTCCACCTCGAAGCCGTCGGTGATGTCCTCGAGCGAGGCCAACATGGAGAGCACGCGGTCGGCAACACGGGGCTGGTGCTCAATCGACTCGACGATGATGTGCTGCCACTGCTCAGCCGTCGACTGGTCCATCCGGGTGAACGTCATCCGCCAATCATCGCACTCACGAGGCCAGCAGGTCGAGCACATCGGCGGCCGAGACAGCGCGGTCCTGAGCCGCAGGGTCCTCCCGGCCGGAAAGCGGGCGCCCCGCCAGGAAGCCCAGCGTGGCGCCCACCGCCCTGAGGAGCTCTCGCAGCTCTGGCGGAGGCGGGAAGTACTCGTCCTCGGTCGTCACGGTGACCTCCGTGACGCCTCCGGCCGGCGAGAGCCGGGCGATCACCTCGTCCACGAGGGCCTCCGGTGCTGAGGCGCCGGCTGTCACTCCCACGGTGCCCGTCAGGTCGTCGGGCAGCTCGTCTGCCTCGTTGATCCGCAGCACCCGGGGACAGCCGCTGGCGCGGGCCACCTTCTCCAGGGCAACGGTGTTGGACGAATTGGCCGATCCGATCACGATCACGGCGTCGGACTCGGACGCGATGGCCTTCAAGGCGGCCTGGCGGTTGGTGGTGGCGAAGCACAGGTCGCTCCGGTTGGGCATCCAGAGGTCGGGGAACCTGCTCCGGGCTGCCTCCATGAGGCCTCGCCACTCGTCATGGCTCAACGTGGTCTGGGCCAGCAGCGCGACGGGTGAGCCCTCGGACTCCAGGTCACCGAGTGCATCGAGGTCCTCCGGGCGTTCGAGGAGGTGCACCGACTGGGGGGCGACGGCCATGGTGCCCACGGCCTCTTCGTGTCCGGCGTGGCCGACGTACAGGACCGTGTAGCCCTTCCGGCTCCGGACCTTGAGCTCGTGGTGCACCTTGGTCACGAGCGGGCAGACGGCGTCGACCACCACGCCGCCCCTGGCCCGGGCCGCCTCCAGGACCTCCGGGGCCGAGCCGTGAGCGCTGAGCATCAGCGGCGCCCCGGCGGGCACGCTGGCCACGTCATCGACGAAGACGACTCCCTGCTCGCGGAACCGGTCCACGACATGGCGGTTGTGCACGATCTCGTGGTAGCAGTACACAGGCGGTTCGAAAACCCGCACCATCCAGGCCAGGGCCTTGATGGCTTTCTCGACGCCGGCACAGAACCCCCGTGGCTGGGCCAGCATCACTCGCTCGACTGCGGGCACAAAGTCCAGGTTATCGGCAGTAACCTGGTGGTCATGTCAGCTCCCACGGTGACTTCGGTCACCGCGGCGTCGCCGGCTGCCCGGGCCGGACTGGCCGTGGGCGACGAGCTCCTGAGCCTCAACGGGCAGGAGCCGCGCGACGTCATCGATTTCCAACGGCTCAGCGACGCGAGCGCCCTCAGCGTCCTCGTGCGGCGCGCCGGCGCGCCATTGCCCCGGCTCGTCCGCGTCGACAAGGGGGCCGGTGAGCCGCTCGGGGTCGAGGTCTCCTCGGCAGTCTTCGATCGCATCCGCACGTGCGACAACCATTGCGCCTTCTGCTTCATCTACCAGCTGCCCAAGGGCATGCGACGCAGCCTCTACCTGAAGGACGACGACTACCGGCTTTCCTTCCTGTACGGGAACTTCACGACCCTCACCCGCTTCACGGAGCTCGACGCAGAACGCATCCTGACCGAGCGCCTCGGCCCCCTCTTCGTCTCCATCCATACGACGGACCCGGAGTTGCGGGCTGACATGCTGCGCAACCCCAAGGGTGCGACGAGTCTGCGCTGGCTCCGGGTGCTTCTCGAAGGCGGCATCGAGGTGCACGGTCAGATTGTCGTCTGCCCGGGCGTCAATGACGGGGCCGCGCTCGAGGACACGCTGTCCGGGATCTTGGACCTCTACCCTGCGCTGGCGAGCGTCGGCGCGGTGCCCCTCGGGGTCAGCCGGTACTCCAACGAGCCCGCGATGCGACCCCACACGCCGGACGAGGCCGTGCGCGTGCTTGACACCGTCGACGAGTGGCAGCGCCTGTTCCATCGGGCGCTCGGGCACCGCATGGTCTTCGCCGCCGACGAGTACTACCTGCTGGCCGGGCGCGACCTCCCCCCGGCCCGGCACTACGACGGCTATCCCCAACACGAGAACGGCATCGGTCTGGCCCGCGCCTTCGTGGAGTCCTTCACCCAGCCTGCCGCCGACGGCCCGGGGGGCGTGCGCCCTGGGTTCTTCGCCTCGGTCGATGCCGCGCCCGCCGAGGGCTACCGCGCGCCCACGTTCCCGGTGAGGCCGGCCGAAGCCGACGGCCGCCCGGTGACGGTGCTCACGGGCACCTACGGCGCCTGCGTGCTGGGTCCTCTGCTGGCATCCCACCCGCGCGACGACCTCGAGATTCGAGCGGTGCCCAACGACTTCTTCGGTGGGAACATCGGGGTGGCAGGCCTCCTCACCGGCGAGGACGTGGGCCGCGCGCTGGCCGGCATCCCCGGGGGATCGCGCTGCCTTCTGCCCGACGCCTGCCTGAACGAAGGCCGATTCCTCGACGGGCTCACCCTGTCCGACCTGCCAAGACCCGTCGAAGTGGTGCCCACGGACGGCCGCTCGCTGCGAATCGCCCTCAATGGCACGTCCTTTAGACCGGCGTGCGCGGCATGACCGAACCGATGGTGGTGATCGCGGGTCGTCCCAACGTGGGCAAGTCGTCGCTCGTCAACCGCTTCGTCGGAGCGCGCGCCGCGGTGGTGGAAGAGGAGCAGGGTGTCACGCGCGACCGCAAAGTGCTGACGGCCGAGTGGTCCGGCGTGCCCTTCTCCGTCATGGACACCGGGGGCTGGTTGGCGGCGGGCGACGTCCTCGAGGCCAAGGTGAGCGAGCAGGCTGAGCGCGCCCTGGCCGAGGCAGATGTCGTGCTCATGGTGGTCGACGTCACCACCGGGGTCACAGAGGAGGACCTTGCTGCCGCCAAGGTCATCCGGCGCGCCGGGCCACCTGTGCGCCTCGTCGTGAACAAGGTCGACGATGCCAACCGGGAGGCAGCGGCATGGGAGTTCGTCTCGCTGGGTCTCGGCGACCCGTTCCCGGTCAGCGCACTGCACGGGCGCGGAACCGGCGATCTCCTCGACGAGGTGGTGCGCCTGCTGCCGTCACCGGCAGACGAGCCCATCGCACCGGGATCCGGGGCCGGGGACGAGACCGCTGTCCCCGGCACACCCCGGGTCGCCATCATCGGCCGACCCAATGTGGGGAAGTCGACCCTGTTCAACAAGCTCCTCGGTGAGGAGCGTTCCATCGTCCATGACATGCCGGGCACCACGCGTGATGCGATCGACACGGTCGTGGAGACTCCGGACGGCCCCGTGTGCTTCATCGACACCGCCGGCCTACGCCGCCCCTCCAAGACGGACCGGGGGACCGAGCAGCACGCAACGATGCGGGCCCTGCGTGCGTTGGAGCGAGCCGACGTGGCCATCCTCGTGATCGATGCCACCATCGGCGCCTCGCACCAGGACCAGAGGCTCGCCGAGCGGATCGGTGTCTCGGGGTGTCCGGCCATCGTCGTCCTCAACAAGTGGGATCAGGTGCCGACCGACCAGCGCGATGACGTGCTGGCCAGTGTGGGGGACAGGCTCGCCTTCCTCGGGTCGGCGCCGGTCCTCAAGATCTCAGCGCTCTCTGGCAAAGGGGTCCACCGGATCCTGCCGGCACTGCGGGACTCAGTCGACGCCTATCACCAGCGCGTGTCCACCGGAGCGCTCAACCGTGCCGTGCAGGAGCTGCAGAGCAGGCAGGCCGCCCCCCGAGCCCGGATCCGCTACATCGTTCAGGGAGCCATCGACCCCCCGACCTTCACACTCTTCACCAATGGGCGCCTGCCGCCGACATACATCCGCTACATCGAACGTGGTTTGCGCGAGAAGTTCGAATTCGGCGCAACGCCCATGAAGCTTCGCGTGCGGATCGGCGGCAAATGAGGAGCCGCCGGTCCTGATGGCCTGGTGCGAGGAGTGCGACGCGCTCGTCGAGGACGAGGATCTGGGCGAGGAAGGCGAGTGTCCGACGTGCGGCACCATCCTGACCGAGCAGGAGCGCCCGCCGATCCCCTGGTACTTCAAGATGATGCTGGTCGCCAGCGTCATCTACCTCGGTTACCGCGGCTACCAGGGTGTGACCTGGATCGCCACCCACGTGTAGCGTCCCCCGCCATGCCAATCTACGAACTGGACGGCGTCGCCCCGGATATCGACACCGACGCCTTCGTCCATCCCGACGCCGTCATCATCGGGAACGTGACGATCGGCGCCGAGTCGAGCGTGTGGCCCCATGCCGTCCTACGTGGTGACTTCGGCGAAATAAGGGTCGGGTCGGGTTCGTCCATTCAGGACGGCACCGTGATCCATTCCGGGCCCGGCTTCCCCACCATCATCGGTGACGGCTGCGTCGTCGGCCATCTCACCCATCTCGAGGGCTGCATCCTCGAGGACGGGTGCCTCGCCGGGTCGGGCAGCGTCGTGCTGCACTGGGCCGTGGTGGGCCAGGGGGCGACGGTGGGGGCCAACGCCGTCGTGCCCAACAGAATGATCGTGCCGCCCGGCGCACTCGCGCTGGGCATCCCTGCGAAGATCCTCGAGGGCCGTTCGGACGTTCGCATGAATCAGCTGTCCGCCGCCGAGTACGTCACCAACGCCCAGCGGTACCGGGCCACGCTGCGCCGGGTGGACTGACTGGGCGCGTCCTACTTCTTGCTCTTGCTGTTCCCGCTCAGGCTGGCGGGGAACGCGTCGGCCCCGAACGGAACGAGGCCCTTGGCCGCCGCGAAGCCCAGGTGCCCCTCACCGTCGGCGCCTCCGGTCGTGAGACCGAGCAGGTCCTCGTAGCTCCGAAGAGCCGAGTAGTGGTTGTACGAACCAGTGGTGTCGGTCGAACCCGGCGCGATGTACTTCGAATTCAGGAGAAGCGCGCCGACCTGGCCGCCACCCGGGCCGGCGCTGTCCGTCGTCGCGCCCGCGTCACCTGGCGCGTGCGTGTTCGGACCGGAGACCTCGCCACAGCAGGCCACCGTTGCCGCCGTGCCACCGACGTCGGATTCGTCGAACGTGATGACGACGAGAAGGTCACCGTGCTTGTAGGCCGGTGACCCCAGGATGAGGGGCATCCAGGCCCGCAGGAACTCGTCGGCGCCCGTGAGGCCGCCCACGTTGCCGTCTGTGCTGTTCGGCCCTGCGCAGGTGGCGTCGTGCCCGTCGTTGCACAGGTTGGGCGTGATGAAGCCGAAGCGCGGTGTGGTCGACTCGCTGCGGAGGTCCTGCGCCAGGTGGCCGCCGGGTGACGGTGTGCCGGTTGCATCGAGTGTCCCCAGGGGGACGTCGTTGGCGTCGCACAGAGCAGCGTTGCCGATCACCGAGTCGAACCACACGAAGGGATTGTGGCGCGTGGTGTACTGGTCTTGGGGCGTGGCGACCTCCGCCGTGTCGGTCGCACCCAAGGACGGATGCGCGCAGTCGGTCCCACCACGGGGATCGGGAGTGCCGCCGTCACGTGCCGGCGTGTTGCCCATGTCCTGTTCGTACGCTCGCCAGGCCGCCAGGTGGGTCTTTTTGTTCGGCGCGTACTTCGCGTCGAGCTGGGAGGCGATCGTGGGCACTGCCGCCGGGTACACGCAGCCCACGCCGTCGACCTGGCCCGGGTTGGAAGCGGGGTTGGCGTCAGGGGTGCCGGGGGTCACGTCGGCGAACGCGAACCCGTTGTCCGAGCAATCCGCCTGGGTGTCCTCGGTCGGTGCCTGCCCAGACACCTGGGCGATGTAGTTGTCGAGGCTGTCATGCCCGATCGCGTAGTAGTTCTGGAGCAGCTCGCCCTTCAGACGGAGCGTCCCGTTCAGGTAGGTGGCGGGGGAGCCCGGGCCCCAGGTGGCCGCGTAGCCCTCGTTCTCGAACTCGATCACCAGGATGTGATTGATCTTCCCGGGCGGCAGGGCGGCGCGGACCACGCTGGAGGACGCCTTCGTCGCGGCGGACGCGACGGCCGGACTCGACGAGACGAGGAGGGCCCCTGCGGACAGAGCTATTGCCAAGGTCGTCAGGGCGCGCGCGGGAAGACGGAGATGCACAGGGGGTTTGGACACGGCGGGGGAGCGTAGCCAATGGAACCGCCGCAGAGGTGCCGGGCGGGTTGCCCCTACTCCCGGGCGAAGCCGGCGATGTCCCGAGCGGTATCACGGCTGATGTCCGGGCAGGCGATCGTGAATATCTCGGTGCCGTGCATCGTCCCCATCATCTGGCGGCATCGGGCCTGGACCCCGGCCGCGAGCAGGAGGCGGTAGAAGTTGATCCCCTCGTCGCGCAGGGGGTCGCACTCGTTGACGTTGATGACGGTCGGGGGGAACCCCGCGACGTCGTCCACACCGGCGAACGAGGGCCAGGCCAGAGGGTTGCGCTCGTCGAACGCCTCGATTCCGTAGCCGATTCGACCTCGGTTGTTGTGCAGGTGGAGCAGGAAGCCCTCGTTCTCGATCGAGGAGGGACAGTCGGGGGCCGGCCATTTCCCGGCGATGTAGGGGCACAGCGCGTACAGACCCTTGACGAGGCCGAGGTCGCCGTCGCGCTGCAGCTTCATTCCCGTGGCCAGGGTGAGGTTCCCGCCGCCGCTCTCACCGGCGACGACGATTCGCTGCGGGTCGATCCCCAGGTCGGAGGCGTGGGCGGCCGCCCATCGGACCCCGGAGACGCAGTCGTTCAGCCCAGCCGGGAAGGGCGCCACCTGGGATGCCGACGAAGGGACCAGGCAGTTGCGGAAGTCCACCATGACCACGGCCACGCCGTTCGCGGCGATGTACTTCCCCCAGGCGCGGTACATTCCGTCGAAGCACGACATCGTGGCCATGCCGCCGCCGTGGATGTAGTAAACGCAGGCGAGGGGCTCGGCACCCTCGGGACGGATGACCTGCACGTTGACCGGGTTACCGTCGGGCTCCGATGCGAAATGCCCTCTGGTGACCTCGAGTCCAGCGGAGGGTGCCGCGGCATCGCACGCGTCGTGGATGGAGCGGAACATCTCCATGCCGGCGACCGCCTCGGGCGAATTCGACTGCTCGACGAGAACCTCCCGTGAGGTGACGTCCTGGAGTGTCCTGGTGGGCACGAGCTCGAGAATGCGCCGCACGCGAGGGTCGAGACGGATGTCGGTGGTGATGTCGATGGCCATGCTGACCATTGGACCACACGAGAGTCCGCTGCCCGCTTGTGCCGTTCCGTCCTCCCGTGACCGCGTGGGCACGTCAGGAACACCGCTGCAGTCGCCTACCGGTCCGGCCCGAAAGTGCGACGACCCCGCACACGTCGCGCCCAGCGCGTGCCCATACCGCAGAGTATCTTTCGCGGACCAACGGGGTCATAGCGCTCATCACGAGCTTCCGGCCCTTCCGCCGGTGTCGGCTAGCATCGGTCGGTCGCTCTTGTCCTGGCTCACGGAGCCTGACGGTGGCCCGGCATCGGGGTCGAGGCAGGGAACGACAGACGGGCTGTGGCGCAGCTTGGTTAGCGCGCTTGACTGGGGGTCAAGAGGTCCCGGGTTCAAATCCCGGCAGCCCGACTCGAAAGTGCAGGTCAGAGGCCATGCCGCTCGGCCTCTTGGCGGCGGCGTCGGGCCATCCCCGCGAAATCCACGCGCGCCACAGAGCTCGGAGCCCGCGCACCCGAGATCTCTTCGTCGTCTTGTTGCGGTGCATCGACGACGGCGGACCGGGCGGCATCCATGGCGTCGGCAACGGCGCCGAGGTCACCCGGGTAGAGGTGGGCGTAGGTCCGCAAGAAAATGGCCGGGTCGTGGCCGAGAGAGGCGGCTGCGGCAGTCACGGGCACGCCGCTCTGGGCCAGCAGGCTCGCCGCCGTGTGACGGAGCACGTACGGAGTCGCCCATCCGGGGAGGCCGAGCTCCGCTGCGAGGGGGTCCCAGACCCGGGGCCGCCAGTTCGACAGCCGCACCGGATCGCCGAATGGCGTCGTGAACACCAAAGCGCCGGGATCGCTGCCGACACGGAGCTCGACGTGGGTCCGCAGCTCGGCCAACACGGAGGCCGGCACCTCGACGACCCGGGACCGGTGCGTCTTCGTGTCCCGCTCGAGCAGCACGCCCCGGTGCTCGGTCATACCCCGCTCCACGGTCAGCCGGCCCAGGTCGTCAAGATGCCTGCGGCGGAGGGCGAGGGCTTCGCCGGGACGCAGGCCGCAGTAGGCGAGCACGAGGAGGAAGGGGCGCCACCACGGATCCACTGCAGCAGCCAGGGCTTCGACCTGCTCGACCGTCAGGGCATTGCGGGTCCGACTCGAACCCTTCGGCTGTCGGAGGCCGGTCAGGGGATTGCCGGCGATGATGCGGGCGTCCGTGGCCGAGGTCAGCACCATGCCGAGGACGGTGCGGGCGACATGGATGGTGGAGTTCGAGTAGCCGGCCGCCCGGAGAGCGCTCAACCACTCCTCCATATCGATGCGCCGCAGCGTGCGTAGACGGCGGTCGCCGAGGTGCGGGAGCACCTGCAGCCGCAAAGCCGACTCGTAGCCGCTGATGGTGCTGGGCGCCCGTTCGCTCTGCTCGACCGTCGGCCACCACCGTTCGGCCCAGTCGCGCACGGTGATGCGAGCTGATTCGGGATCGAGGTACTGGTCCGTGTCGAGCTGGTGACGCACCGAACGTTCGAAGCGTTCGGCGTCGGCCTTGCGGTCGAAGGTGCGTTCCCGGGGCACGGGATCCCGGTAACGCACGACCCAAGTGGTCCTGCCTGACTTCGCGACTCGACGATGGATGCTCACGGCAGCGACTCCCTCACGATGAACGGTCTTCGTTGGGAGGCGAACGCCGGCGGAACTCCTCGGGGAGGAGCTCCAGGCCACCTGGATGACCGCGACGCTATCGCTGCGATCAGCGGGGGAGCGAGCGGCAGCCACCTTCGGACACCCGCCCTCAGCGAAGAGGTCTCCGATGGCTGCGCTCGACCACAAGGATCATGCGGTGGCTGCCGCACCGCCTGCGGCGGTTTGGCCTCCGGACAAGGGCTCACTCGCTTCGGGTGTACCAATCGGAGAGCACCTCCCTCCGGTCTTCGGCCCGCTGGCGCTGCTGATGGGAGGCGAAGAGGCTCTCGCCCTGGTTGGCCCAGCCGGCACCGATGGCCCGCCAGTGGCCCTCGGTGACCCGGTCTTCGGGTACCTGGCCGCCGTGGCGTCGGGCCTCGTTCCATTGCGCCCGGGCCTCCCGCAGGGCGGCAAAGGTGGTCGAGTAGCCCCGGGACTTGGTGAGGAAGTGGCCGCCGAACCCCAGGCGGCGGGCATGACGGGCCAGGTGCAGATGACGGAGTTCCGGTTCGGGGTCGAGCTCCAGGGCGGTGGCGACCATCCGGTGCAGATGCGCCGGGAGGTCTCGGGCCACGAGGTCCTGGGGCGATGCGATGCGCCCGTCGAGACGAGGGTCCTCACTCGAGGACTTCGTGGCGTACTTGGCGACATAGGTCGCCAACTTGGCGGCCCGCTCGTCGCCGTGTCCGAGTATCTGGACGTCCATCTCCTTGCCCCAGCGGGCCGTCCCTCGTGAGTAGGACACCGACACCGAGCGGGCAGCCACAGCACACGCCTCGGCCAGCTGCTCGACTCCGATCGGTGGGGAGGCGCCCTCGGGCCCGTCCGCCCGTACGACGGCGTGGAGGTGGACGACGCCCCGACGCTGGAACTCCGCCACTCGACAGAAGGAGAGACGCATGCGCCTGGCCGCCACGGCCTGGCTGACCCCGAGCGCACAAGCCAACTGGCGGGCGAGATAGATCGTCGTGCGACGCCACAGCTCGGGCGTACAGGCATTGTGCAGCACGGCGCCGGCGTAGTCGTAGCAATCCGGGCACAGCGGCGTGCCGACCATCTCGTCGCTCGGCCGATGCCGTTGCGTGCAGACATTGGGGTGATCGTGGACGCAACGACGCCGCCCCCGCCGGCTGTGACAATCCCCAGCGGTCCTGATGGTGTGCACGGCGCCGAACCCGGGAGCGGTCAGGGTGAGGAAGACTGCCGGATTTCCAGCAACCGCTTCGGAGACGCCTTTTCCACCCTCGAGACCCGCCCGCACCAAATGGCGAGCATCGCCCCGGTAGACCTGGGCGCAGGCCGGACAGCGCACCTCGCTGCGTGAGCCGCAAGCCTTGAGAAAGACCCCATCGGGCAACGAGGCGCTCGTGTAGGTGATGTGGCGTCCATCGGCGTCGCTCGAAACGACATAGCCCCGCAGACGGATCGGGTGGCGACACCAGGCGCAGCCATCTCCTTGAGCCAGGAACCCAGTGAGTTGGCCACGGCGACCGTGACGGACCAAGGCTTCGAGCATGGTGTGGTCTTGCGGATCCATGGCGACCAGGGTGGATCCACGGTGTGACAGCTCTGCCGGCCAATTTGTGCAAGAGCGAGTGCCAGCGGATGCCAGCGCATACCCACGGATACCAGCGGATGACACGGGGCAGTCAAAGATTTTTTCGAGAAATTTTCGGCCCAACTGAAGGATGAATAAGAAGGTCGCTGTCCAGCTTCATGTCAGCGACTAGGTCGACAGAAAAGCGATGCTCTCGAAATGCCCGTGCCATCGTGATCGATCTGTGAGCAGTTTCTCTACCTGATCAAGACGCAAAGGCCGTCGGCGGCGGCTCCGCCGCCGCCTCGGCCAGCGTGTGTCCGGTTGCCATATCGGCAAAGTGGAGGCCTCCCCGAGGCCGGACCGGACCCTGCCCCAGTACGGCACCATGGGGGCAAGGACGAACCTTCACCGGTCTCAGCCAAAGGTGGCGGACGAGGTTCTGAATCCAGATTGGTCGGTCGCTCTGTTGACGACCAACAAGAAGTCGGGCAGGGCGGTCGGAGCTGGGTTCCCGGAAGCGTCAAGAGCGCCCGGCTCCCGCTGCCACTCCAGTAGGTAAACCGTCACCGACCACGTGCCTTTCGGAATCTCCACGGTGATTCCAGGTGAACCTGACCGGCCCGTCACGTCTTCAATACCTGAGAGTCGGCCCGTCCCCTCACTCTCAAAGAGATAGGGGTCCGAGGTTGCTACCAGGCATTGGGCCTCTCGGTCTTCGTACGTTGCCGGTGATTCCACCGATCCGACTCGCACTTCAAACCCGAACGTTCCATCGGCTCGAATATTGACAGGCACAAGTTCCCCTGCCGCCACGTGTCTTTCGATGTCGCTGTCGTCTAGGAGTTCTCGCTCCCAAGTGTCGTAGTCAACGACCCCTTCAAACCTGGCCGGGTTCCACAGCACGAACATGCCAGCGTCCGTCCGAACGGCGCCCGTGAAGGTCTCCGGCACCTTCAGTCTGTTTCTTCACGCACCGACACGGCCCGTAGCGTAGCTGGGGCGAATGCTGGGCGAGGGGTGCCTCCGAACGCCGGACTGGGGTGCCACCCGGCGGATCAAGGGGAATACCTGGGTCTAGAAGCGGACCTTCGTGTTGCATGCTTGTTGTGCGGAGGCCGAGCTTCTCAGCTATGGCAGCTGAGAACGTCTGTGGTTAGAACTGTTCCGCCCTCCAGTGGTGGCCACCGTCTGCCGTGACCAACAGCGTGGGGAAGCAGCTCACAAACGTCGACGGAGTTGAACATCGCAACGGTTGACCGATGGCCATGCCATTGTGAGGGGACGAGAACGCCAGCGAATGCACACTTCCCGGCGCGAACTGTGGACTTGGAGTGATCGTTGTCCAACTGCGTCCGCCATTGTTCGTGAGGTACAGAGCGGAACCGACGTCGACCCGCCAGCTCAACGGCCCGACGACAGCAAAGCGGGTCTGGAGGTTGCCTGGCTCGAACTCGACGTAGGGAAAGGTGGGCAGAGGATGCCGAACCCAGGTGGCTCCTCCATTGTCGGTCATGTACACCGATGTTCCGTGGTCAGACTGGGTGTTCCGCATGGCCAACACCGCGCCCTGGTTCGTACCGAAGAAGACAGGCAGCGTGTACTGGAGTCCCGCCGGCAGATTTGGAGCCTTCGTCCACGAGAATCCGCCGTTGGTGGTGCGATAAAGAGCGCCGCCCGGGCTCGTGAACTGACCCTGTCGTCCGTACCCTGAAGGTCCGGTCAGGGCCCAACCGTCGAGCTTGCTGGTGAACAGCAATTGTGGCTGGGCGATTGGACCACCGACGAGGACCGAGCCGAGGTTGGGCATCGATGCAACGGGGAGCCACGTTGACCCGCCGTCGTCGGTGGCGAACAGCCTCGAATCGCCCTTCTGGGGGCTGGCCTCGGCATAGCCGTGTTCTGCGTCGATGAAGCTGACCGAGATCGGTCCGCAGGTCTGCAGACACCCTGGGGGTACGGCGCTGAAGGTCCAGGTGCGCCCCCCGTCGGTGGAGCGATCGATGCCCTCGCCGCGGTCAGATCCGTCGACCGACTGGCTGAAGGGAACGAGCCCCGGCACGTCCTCGATCACTACCCACAGGTCCTCGGCCCCGACGGCGTCAACGGCCGAGATGTGCTCAGAGACAGTCATGGCGCTGAGATTGGGCGGTGTCACCGACCGCCACGTCTGTCCACCGTCGGCTGTCACCTGGAGGTTGGTGCCGTTCGCGGCCCAGGCCACCTGGCCGTCGGCGAGCCCCATGGTCTGAACAGGGACGTATTCGGGAGCAGCAACTGCGCCGTTCTTCTGCTGGGGCCGCGAGGGTGCGGGAGGACGGACGGTGGGGTGCGTGGTCCTGGGCGACCCCTGGTTCGACCCGCGCCCCGCGAGCAGCAGGCCAGCGGCGATCAATGCGATAGCCAGAACAACCATTGCGGCGAGCCAGGCACGACGACGCCGCTGTCTTTGGCGTGCCTCCTTGAAGAGGGCCTCCGCCTCGTCTGAGTGGGGGCGAGGGTCGACGTCTTGATCGGCCGTGGAGTCGGCCGCGAGGTCGATTGGGGCCTTGCTCATGGGAGCGACGCGATCATGTCCATGAGCTCGTCGCGCCGGTACCCCTGTTCCCGAGCAAAGTCCACCAGATCCCTTACCCGACTGATGACCGCTCCGCGTTGGGGAGAGCCGGACACTGTGACGCCTCGTCCCCTGGTGAAGTCGAGGAGTCCTTCGTCCCGCAGGATGTGCAGTGCGCGCAGCACCGTGTTCTTGTTCACCCCGAGCACCGCTGCGAGGTCCTTGGCGAGGGGAAGACGCTCCCCCGGTCCGGCCTCGCCGTCGGCAATGGCGCGACGGATCTCGGCCGCGACCTGATCGTGCAGTGGGACCGGCTCGCCCCGGTCGATGTTGACATCGAACATAGTCCTATTTAACGTAGTACTATCTGGACCCGGCGTCTAGGTCGCTCCGCGGGTGTTCAAGACGCCGGGACCATGTAGCGGTGAGTGCCCCAGTCCCGCCGGGACGGTGGCTACCACGCCAACACGACGGTTCCTCGAAATGCTTACACCGCTCCGACGCTCGAGTGAGTCTGGACAGTGCCTTGGGCGGCCCAACGCACAGGGAAATTCCTCATGACAAGACCAAAATCGAGAACGCATGATCCTTCTGGAAAGACCTCGGGGTTGTCGAACACACTCGATTTCATGTCGTCGATCGTGACGGGTCGTGCATCCCAGCACTGGCTCTCTAGTCGCACTCCCGTCAGGCTGCCGGAAGATCCGCTCGGCGAGTAGCCAATCGATCCTCGGCGGAAGAAGTCGATGGCCTGTTCGGTGGAGGAAAACAGGCACTTCGGAATTGAGCGGGGTGCTGTAGATGGATCCGCGATCGCGTAGCGGGGGTCCACCAGTCTGAGGTTGTTCGACGACCGCAGATGGAGGACCCCCGTGGTGACTGACCCTACGCGCGCGCTGGAGTGGATGATCGGACTTCCCGACATCGCCTTCCTCGGGGCTGAAGACGGAACAGGTGGCGAGGCCCGGATCCACGTCGAGACGAAGGCCTTGGTGGCAGGGTGCCCAAGGTGCGGGGTTCTGGCCAGGGTCAAGGACCGCTCCGCCGTCGAGCTGGTCGATCTCCCCCTCTTTGAGCGCACGACCCGCCTGGTGTGGCACAAGCGGCGCTGGACGTGCCCCGACTCGGACTGCCCCATGGGCTCGTGGACTGAGGAGCACGAGCTGATCGCGGGGTCCCGCCAGATCCTCACCTCGCGGGCGGCCCGGTGGGTCACGATCCAGGTCGGCCGTCATGCCCGCAGCGTCAACGAAGTCGCCCAGGAGCTCGGCTGTGACTGGCACACCGTGAACGACACCGTGGTCGCCTACGGCGAAGCCCTGCTCGAGGCGGACACCGAGCGCATCGGGGAGGTGAGCGCCCTCGGGCTCGACGAGGTGCTGATGGTGAGAACCGGACCCTTCCACCGCCAGCACTTCTCCACCCAGATCGTCGACGTCCGCGCCGGTCAGCTCCTCGACGTCGTCCCTGGTCGGGGCAGTGCCGAGCCCATGGCCTGGCTGGCCGAGCAGACCGCCGCGTTCCGCGAGCGCATCGAGTTCGGCACCCTCGATCTCTCTGGCCCCTACCGGCGGGTCTTCGAGATCATGGTGCCCGGCGCCACCTTGGTCGCCGATCCGTTCCATGTCTGCAAGCTGGCCAACACCAAGCTCGACGAGTGTCGACGCCGGGTGCAAAACGAGACCCTCGGACACCGGGGCCGCAAGTCCGATCCCCTCTATCGCTGCCGGCGCCTGCTCACCAAGGCCAAGGAGCGCCTCGACGGCAAAGGGCGCGAGAAGCTGGCCGGACTCCTTCGTGCCGGAGATCCCCACGGCGACGTGGCCACGCTGTGGGAAGCCAAGGAGGCGGTGCGAGAGCTCTACGCCCACGGCGACGCCGACCTCGCTCTCGAGTGGGTGACCCAGCTCGGAGATGACCTCCAGGACACGGACTACCCGATCGAGGCCCGCTCCCTCGGGCGCACCCTCATCCGCTGGAGGCACCAGATCGCCGCCTGGCATCACGCCCACGTCACCAACGGCCCGACCGGGGCAGTCATTCTCTGGAGTGGTCAAAGAGGCGTCTCCCACGTCGCTGACAAGTGTGTCTCTGTCTGTCGACGACATGTTCTCTGGAGCCTGTCGCTGACATCCACCACGTCGTCTGTTCCGTGAGATAGAC
>JBKQUM010000181.1:0-17632 GCA_052140165.1 Acidimicrobiales bacterium | reverse complement strand
CCGTCGGTGAGGGGGGTGGTCGAGGTGCACGTCGAGCCCGTCCAGTCGATGCTGCCCGCCGGGGTCCCGCCGGGACCGGTGACGTTGGCCGTGAAGACCAAGGTGCCCCCCGTCACGACCGAGCCGGCGTTGTCCGCGACCGTGGTCGTCGAGGCGCTCAGTGCCTCGGCCGGTGCAGCGAGCAGAACGAGTGGGAGCACCACGGTGGCAGCCGCAATGGCGGCGATAAACCCAGTCCTGATCCTCATGATTCGGTGTCGGCCGCCTGCCCGGTGCTCCGGGACCCGGGCAGACCGACGAGGGCACGCACACGGTCGGAGGCGAGCGTGACCGCACCAACGATCCACTTTGCCCTCATGGTCGGGTCCCCCGCGTCGGGCGAGACGTCGTCGCGCTGTCTTGTCGTCCCGCCTTCATTCGACACTCCTTGGGTGACCCTTGTCAATCAAGGCTCGCACAACGACAACGGCGTGATTTACAGACCGGGGGGGGAGCGAATGACACCGCTCCGGCGCCAGGCTATCTGAAGAGGGGTCACAGCGGGCCGCCAGGGTCACCGGACATCATCGAGGGATGGCGACACCTCGGCGGCGCAGGATCGTATGGGCGGTGATCGGGGCGGCCGTCGTGGTGGTGATCGCGGCAGTGGCGGGCCCCTACATCTACATCCACTTCATCGAGGGTCCCGCTCCTGCGAAGCTCGAGCTCCCCGCGGCGTCGTCGACGTCCACGACCTCGGCCACCAGCCAGGGATCGGCGACGACCTCATCCTCCTCGGTGAGCGGCACCTGGAACGTCGGCTCGGGATCCCTCGCCGGCTACCGGGTCCAGGAGGTCCTGCTGGGGCAGAACGCCACCGCGGTGGGCCGCACGAGCGAAATCTGGGGTTCGCTGACGATCGCCGGCACCACGGTGACCAAAGGGTCCTTCACCGTCGACATGGCGAGCGTCGTGAGCGACCAGAGCGAGCGCAACGCCCACTTCGAGGGCCCGATCATGGACGTTACCCAGTACCCCACGGCCACACTGACCCTCTCCTCACCGGTCGATCTCGGCACGGTTCCGGCGGACGGCGTCGTGGAGCGCTACAACGCGACCGGCGCCCTCGACATGCACGGCGCGACCAAGACCGTGACCTTCACGGTCTCCGCGGAGAAGCTCGGCGGCGAGATCGACGTGCTGGCGGACATCACGATCCCCTTCGCCGACTGGAGCATCTCGAACCCGAGCATCGGCGGCTTCGTCACCACAGCCAACAGCGGGACGCTCGAGGTCCTCCTGCACCTGACGCAGGGGGCCGGGAACGTGGCCTCCACCTCCGCCGGCTCGAGTGGTACCACCGGAGGGGGTGGACCCATCACGGTGCCGAGCACCACGGTTCCGCCTCTCACCGTCCCGTCGGGCTGACCGATTCGGTCCGCCATGCCCGGAGTGGCGCCGACACCCGATCACCGGATCGCCGTTCTGTGCCACATGCGTCGTCACCGAATTGCAATGGGATGCCCAGCCCTCTGCCAGGGACCTCAAAGTTCACATCCAGCGCCATCGGACAGGCTGGTCCCGTGGATGCCATCACTCTGGAGTCTTGCCACAGCACATGGGTGTTCGATCCGGCCGGGATGCGCTTCTGCCGGATACTCAAGGGCATCGAGGTCGCACATCGCTCTGTCTCAACGGAGTGGCGTCCGTACTGGGGTGTGGAAATCCATCCACGCGATGAGACGTTCACCGTCTACCTGAACGTTACTCGCACTCGTCTGATCCGATCCTGGCGGCACACCCAGGACTGCCTTCAGTGTGGCGGGCACGAAACCTGCGAATTGTCCTTGGACGACATCCGCGATGCGGTCCACGTGTGACATCTGGGATCCGTCCGCTGGACACAGGGCGGACAGGGACAACCAGGCGGGCAGACTGACGACGTGCGGCTCGAGATCTATGTACGCCCGAACGCGTCCAAGGCGGCCGTGGGCGGGGACTTCGACGGTTTGCTCGTGGTTCGTGTGGTCGAGACCGCCGACGCCGGTCGTGCTACCGAAGCCGCATTGCGTTCCGTCGCTACCGCTCTCGACCTCCCCCGACGATCCGTACAGCTCCTCAGGGGAGCTACGTCCCGCCGGAAACTCCTCGAGATTCAGGCGGCAGCTGGGCAGGCGGAGCGACTGCGACGTCGGGCCGAGGAATTGCGTGGTGGCCTTCAGAATTGACGGACAGACCGGTGAACCGGTCGAGGGCGCAGTGGTCGTTGCAATTGGGCGTTACCGTTGTCGGCAGCCGACCGAGTGGTCAGCGGAACGTTCGTTGCGAATATCGAGTCGAACCATCTGGCTGTGGCGGAACGATCCGTCAAGAACTTCCCCGTCCGGGTGACGGCGGCGGCCACTTTCTGGTGACGATTCGCTGGGGATCCGTCGAGCAACTCGTTCCAGAAGACGGACCAACCCCCCGATATCGCATCGAGACGCCCCGCGGTCATCAGTACCCGCGCCACTCCGGCAATGGCCCACGGCCGATCGACCAGCCATGCCTGCAGGGCGACGGTGATCCGGTGGTACGGAAGGTGGGCAGACGCGAGCGCGACCCGGTAGGCCTGTGCTGCGGATCCGGGCTCACCGAGGATCGCCGCCGCGGCCGACCGACCACTGGTCAACGCTTGGGAGATGCCCTCCCCCTGGAGTGGGTTGACGAGTCCGGCAGCGTCGCCGACGAGCAACACGCGGCCGGCGGCGGGGTTGGTCCCCACCATCCCCATCTTGAGCCAGCCGCCGAGCCGGCGTGACGGGGCCACCGACGAGGTCGCTCCGACAAGGCCGGCACCGCAGAGATGCTCCAGGAACCGTGGAAGCACCTGCTGAACTCTTGCTCCGGCTTTGCGGTCAGCGATGCTCCCGAGTCCCAGGCCGACATTCGCTCCGTCACTCGCTCCCGGGAAGACCCACCCGTAACCGGGGAGGGCATGCCACGGTGTCGGTTCCCAAAGGACGATGGCCGGTCGATCGACCTCGTGCGGCAGGTACGTGCGCACAGCGAAGCCCCACAGCACCCTCGTGGCATCAACCAGGCCGGCCGACCCTCCGACGCGGCTGGTCGCGCCGTCCGCCCCCACGATGAAGTCGGCACGCAACTCGGCACCGGTGCTCAGGCGATAGCCGTCAATCCGTCCCTCCGCCTCGAGTGGCTCATCTGCCCGTGCATGCACGGGATCGGCCCCTGCCTCCACCGCGGCAGAGTGCAAGCCCGAATCGAACACCGTTCGCCTCACTGCCGTGCCATGTCCCGGGTACGTCAACCCTTCGCCACAGGGCAGACCCACCCGGCGTCCCGTCGGACCGACGACATCGATCTCCCCGATGTGGCGTCCGGTCGGCGGGGGTAATCCGAGATCGGCGATGACTTGGAGGCCCCGGGGACCGACGATGTCGCCACACGCCTTGTCCCGGGGGAACGCCGCCTTGTCGACCAACGCGACCCTGGCTCCACCCCGAGCCAGGACGAGGGCGGCGATGCTGCCTGCCGGGCCACCGCCCACAACGATGACGTCATAGCGAGCCGAGCCCACACCGTCCTTCTCTCGCCGCACGGACCTACAGTGAGATCTTCTCACCCGAGGAGGAGCCATGCTGCCGTACATCACCGGGGACAGGAACCGTTTTGCACAGCAGCTCTTCACTCCCCTCCCCCAGCGCTACGACCGCTTGGCCGAGGTCCTGTCCATGGGCCAGAACGGTCGATGGCGCCGAGCCATGATCGATCACATCGCGCCGGTGTCGCCGGGCACGATGCTCGATGTCGCGTCCGGCACGGCAGGCGTCGCCATTCAACTGGCCCGGCGAACGCCAGCCGATGTCGTCGGCGTCGACCTGACCATGCAGATGTTGTCTCAAGGCAGTGAGAACGTCTCGGCGGCCGAACTGAGTACCCGGATCCAATTGGTTGCCGGCAGAGCAGAACAGTTGCCGTTTGCCGACCGCACCTTCGACGCACTGACCTTCACCTACCTTCTGCGCTACGTCGATGACCCGCTGGCGACTCTCCGCGAGCTTGCTCGGGTCGTCAAACCGGGAGCAACAGTGGCGAGCTTGGAGTTCTTCCTTCCGCCCAATCGTTTTTGGCGCGTGATGTGGTGGCTCTACACGCGACTCCTGCTCCCGGTCGGTGGACTGCTCACGGGAGGGAGGGAATGGTTCCGAGTGGGTCGATTCCTCGGCCCCAACATCTCCGGTCACTATCGGAAGTACCCCTTGACATGGACCGAGAACGCGTGGCGTCAAGCCGGCTTCGAGAATGTCGGGGTCCGAGTCATGAGCCTCGGGGGTGGACTGGTCATGTGGGGAACCCGCATCGATGAGTGACGAGCCCCCGTTCCCGGCCGACCGCAGAGAACGCGAGGCGACGAGCTCCTCAACGCCTCCACAGCCGGAGGGAGGGGCGGAACGCCCCGCGTTCTACGCCGCTCGACCCGGGGGATGGCGCGACTGGTGGACTCTCCTTCATCCCCCCTACACGGCGTGGCACCTGTCCTATGTGGTGATCGGCGCCTGCCTGGCTCCACTGATCAGCGTGTCCCGGCTGGTGGGTACCCTGCTCGCGTTCCTGTTCGCGGTGGGGTTCGCCGCGCACGCACTCGACGAGCTCCACGGACGCCCCCTCGCCACGCGCATTCCCACCCCGGCGCTGGTGGCGGTCACCGTCGTGGGCCTGGCCGGCGCGATTGTCCTCGGAATCCTCGGTCTGTCGCGGGTCGGATGGGTCTTGATCCCGTTCCTCGTGCTCGGCCCTCTGCTGGTCCTCGCCTACAACCTCGAGCTGTTCGGAGGGTTCGTCCACACGGACGTCGGATTCGCTCTCGCTTGGGGCTCTTTCCCCGTGCTGGTGGCCTACGTCGCGCAGACCGGGCGATTGGCGGTTGCTCCACTGCTGGCCGCGGTCGGTGCCTGTGCCCTGTCGCTCGCGCAACGCCGGCTCAGTACCCCGGCGCGGCTCATCCGTCGTCGTGTCAGTGATGTCGAGGGCCACGTCCGTCTTCGTGATGGCGAGGCCGTCGTCATCGACCAGGGAGTGCTCCTTGCACCCCTCGAGGGAGCCCTCCGGGCGATGTCGTGGGCGATCGTGCTGCTCGCGGCCGGGCTTGCGGTCGCCCGGTTGACGTAATTCCCGCCACCCCTACGCCGAACGCAACCTCTTGCGGAAGCCCGCGACCGTGATCTCGACCACGCGGTCATGGCCCCATTGCAGGAGTGGGTGGGCCATCCGATCGGCCAAGCGCATGGGTCCCTGCATCATCTCGACGGTCCACGCCACCACGACTCTCGAGCCGACTCCCTCAGGATGTATGTCGAGGCTCGCCTCGCCCTCGAGGTCGCCACGGATCAGAGCCTCCATGCGTCGCGGTGGCGTGCACTCGGTCAGCTCGACCTCAATGCGCATCCGGTACGGCAGGGGTGGCGCGACGACACCACGAAGCACGGATCCTTTCTGCAGCGTCTGTCCCTCGAGCCGGAAGTCCTCGAGCCACGACCACCAATCCTCAAACCGGTCGACCTGTCCGATCGCGTCCCACAGGTCCGAAGGGGAGTCAGGGAATTGGTAGTCACGTCGGTACGCGATGACCGGCCTGCGCGACATGCCGGGAGATTAGAGGTTGTCCTGCGTGACGCCGCCCTCAGAGATCTCGACGACCTGATGCGCCTCCGGTTGCGCCAACGGACCTCCGGTTGCGCTAAGAGAAGCAGTGGGGGTCGGGCGGAGGGGTCAGAGGGGATATCAGCGTTCCCGGCCCCCACCCCCTTGGCTTCCGTGCAACATAATTCACCAGAGATCGGGCTGAAAGTGAAGTTATGTGGCCGAGGAAACGGCGTTCCACGCGATAAACCACCCCCGGAGCGTGTCGGGCCTTTCCCAAGCAGTGAGCCCGGCAGGCAGTGGTGTCTCCTCCACGGGCTCGGTCCCGAGCGTTGTCAGGGCGTTGTCCGTTGGGGTCCGTACGGCTCTATCGCGGGGAAGGGCACTCTGTCAGCATCCTCCCTGAAGAGAGGACGAGTTGGGGGAGGAACCGAGTTGTCGGAGTGGCACCTGCGCGCTGCGTGTCGCGGTCAGGGCCCGGATGACTTCGTCCGGGGTCCGAGGTCCGATTACGGGAAGACAGTGGAGTTGTGCCAGTCGTGCCCGGTGCGTCAGCAATGTCTCGAGTACGCGCTGACGGATGACTCCATCATGGGAATGTGGGGTGGCACGACGGACGTCGACCGGCGGGAGATCCGTCGCCGGCGCCGGGTCGCGTAGGGCCTCACCGGAGCCGGGTGGGTGGGTGGGTGGTGCAGCTCGACTGGTCAGTCAGGGTGCTGCGGGCGCTGGACGCGGGGCTTGAGGAAGAAGGCGCCCACGTCGTTCGGGACGTGCATGTCGTCAAGGGCACGGGTGGCACCCATCTCGTGACCGTCTGCTCAGCGGTCCCCCACGACCAAGTGGCCGCCAAAATCGAAGAGGCCATCCATTCGATCATCGGCGACGCCCTACCCGGCCGCCGCCGGGTCGTGCGGATCGTGTGGGCCGAGCCCACATGACTTCCGGGAGCAGGGACGACGCCGATAGTGGGGCACCGTGTGGGACACTCTGCGCCGCCCAAAGGGGGATGCAGAAAGGGGTGCGGGCAACGACTCATCCCCGCCTCTGGCGGGGATGAGTCGCGCCTGGCCTGGGACGATGTGCGCCAGCCCTGAGGTCAGCCGTCGTAGAAGCCCAGGGGATGAATCCCGACGAGCGACTTCTCCCGTGGCGTCGCAGCCCGTGCCAACGCCTCATCCGACAGTTGGTTCGCCACGGACGTCGGGCGGAGTCGTTGGGCGATATCGCGGCGTCCGTAGTGGCACTGCACGAACATCCGTCCGGGATCACCAGGCCCGAGGGGCAGGCGTCGGTGCCAGACGTCAGAGACGAAGAGGGCGACGTCGCCGGCTTCGGCAACGATCGGAACGGTGACGTGGCCGTGCCAGTCAAGGTCGTCGTCGGCCAGCCTCTTCCGGGGGGGCGCTTGTCCCGATGTGTGGCTCCCCGGAATGACCCCCGTCGGTCCAGCTTCGAGGGGACAGTCCCAGAGATAGAGGTGTGTCGCGATCGCGAAGACCGGGTACGGGATCCTGGGATCCCACGGCACAGCGGCGTCACGCGGCACGTGGGGTCCGCTGTCGATGTGCCAGAAGCGTCCGAGGTGCTCGTTGTCGCCCGGCTGTTGCCACCACGCCGTGTTGGCGATCACGTGACAGTCCTCCCCCAAGAGGGGCTCGACAACTTCGAGGATTCGTGGGTGACCGATGGCGCGTTGGACGACAGCGCTCCGATTGAGCATCTCGTAGCGGAACGGGGAGGACTGCTCGGGCGGGTCGCCCCGTTCGTCTGGCGGGTACTCCTCGAACACCCGCTCGAGGTCAGCCCGGAGCGCCGCGAGCTCCGCCCCGGTGAAGACAGCGCTCAGGAGGACGTAGCCGTCCCTCTGGAGGCTCTCCACCGCGGCAGGCGCCGGGCCGGAGCAGGGAACCAGGTAACCGGAGGATCGAGTGAGCATGTCCCGATTCTGCCGCCAATTGACGACGCGGGCGCGGCGCCGGCGGGCCCTCAGCCCCACTCGAAGAGCTTGCGCAGACGCGACTTGCCACCGGGGGGGCGGGAGGCGGGCTCCTGCAGGGCTTCCGCCCGGTTGCTTCTCAGCCACGCCATCAGCTCGTCCGCATCTTTGAACACGATCTCCCGGTCGGTCTCCATCACGTAGAGGACGACCGAGCCGACATCCGCGCTCACCGAGAACTCGATCTTGCCTGCGAAGACGAAGCACCAGACCGGTGTGGCACCGGGCGTCGATCGAGGTTCGAGGCGCCAGCCGGGTCTGCCCTCGATCAGCTCGGCCAGCCCGCCATCGGACGGGCCTGCGTGACCGCTCACGCTCTGCGCCCCGCCTTCGTGCTCCCGGGCTCCTGACGAGGACATGAGAGCACGGAGTTCGCGGTCTTCTCCACCAGGGTTCCGTGCCGCTCAGCCCACCGAGGGCATCGTGGCCAGGGCGGCGGCCAGGCGCTCCTCGGTGACGTCCTCGTCCACCATCCGGCCGTTCAGGTAGTCGTCATATGCCGCCAGATCGAAGTGGCCATGCCCGCACAAGGCGGTGAGGATGACGGTCTCCTCCCCCGTCTCCTTCGCCCGGATCGCCTCGCGCACCGTGGCGGCGACGGCATGTGTCGGCTCCGGAGCGGGCACGATCCCCTCATTGCGGGCAAATTCGATGCCGGCGGCGAAACACTCCATCTGCGGTACGGCGATGGCCTCAATCAGCCCGAGCTCGTAGACGTGGCTCAACAGTGGCGACATCCCGTGGTAGCGCAGCCCCCCGGCGTGTATGGGGTCGGGCACAAAGTCATGTCCCAGAGTGTGCATCTTGATCAAGGGGGTCATGCCAGCCGAGTCTCCGAAGTCATAGGCGTAGACACCCCTGGTGAGGGACGGGCACGAGGCCGGCTCGACCGCCCGGATCGTCGGCGACATCCTTCCGGCCAGCTTCTCGCGCAGGAAGGGAAAGGAGAGACCAGCGAAATTCGAGCCACCTCCGGTACATCCCACGATGACGTCGGGCGCGGATTCGCCGGCTCTGGACAGCTGCAGGAGAGCCTCCTCCCCGATGATGGTCTGGTGGAGCAGGACGTGATTGAGCACGCTACCCAACGAATAGCGGATCTCGGGGTCCTGGGCCGCGACCTCGACCGCCTCGGAGATCGCGATACCGAGCGAGCCCGTGTGATGCGGGTTCTCGGCGAGGTACTTGCGGCCGGCTTCGGTGAGGTCGGAGGGAGAACGGTGGACCGTTGCGCCGAACGTCTCCATCATCAGGCGCCTGTAGGGCTTCTGGTCATAGCTCGCCCCCACCTGCCATACCTCGCACTCGAGGCCGAACAGCGCGCAGGCGAAAGCCAGCGCGGAACCCCACTGGCCAGCCCCGGTCTCCGTCGTCAGCTTCCGGACCCCGGCTTTGGCGTTGTAGTAGGCCTGGGGCACCGCGGTGTTGGGTTTGTGGCTACCGGCCGGGCTGACCCCCTCGTACTTGTAATAGATGCGGGCTGGGGTACCGAGCGCCCGCTCCAGTCGGTGCGCCCGAAACAGTGGGCTGGGCCGCCACTGGCGGTAGACGTCGAGGACCGCTCCCGGAATTTCGATGAACCGGTCCGTCGAGACCTCTTGGAGGATGAGATCCATCGGGAACAGCGGAGCGAAGTCCTCCGGGCCTGCCGGCTCGAGTGTGCCCGGATGCAGCGCCGGCGGCGGAGAGCTGGGCAGGTCGGGCACGAGGTTGTACCACGTAGTCGGCATCTCCGACTCGTCGAGGACGAACTTGTGTTGGCGAACCGACTCATCCATGGCACTTCCTCCATAAAAGTGGCTGAACCCACGCTGACCGGGTCCACGCTACCGAGTGCTCGACCACAGGACACCAGGAGGAGCTCAGAACCCGGTCGCGGCGATGATGGGCCCACTGAGATGGGTTTGTGACATCCCGCCGTCGTTGGGCGCATCCCCGAAGTTGAAGACGGCACCGGCGGCGGAGGAGACCCAGTAACCGCCACTGTCGGATGTCGCGAAGATGGTGGTCGCCGGGTCGAGTCCGTTGAAGTTGGCCGACGGGGGCGAGCCGAAGTTGGTGGCGTCGCCGTAGGCGGAGACCCCGCCGTCGCTCAAAAGGATCCAATAACCATTTCCGTCGGGGCTGGCGACCGCTGAAGTGACCGTGCCATGACCCGGGCCACCCAGGTACGGCGCGTCACCGAAGGCATAGGTGTTCCCCGTGGAGGTGACCACCCAGTAACCCTCACCGCTGTGGTCCGGTATCACCGCGACCGCGGCACCCGCACAGCCGCCGATACCGGGGCAGGACCCGGCGAAGTGCGCGTCACCGAAGGCAAAGATTCCGCCGTCGGAGCCCACCATGAAGTAGCCGCCGTCATCAGCCGAGGGCACCATGCCCACGATCGGGTCATTGAGGCTCTGCGGCTGGCCCGAACCAGCCGGGTGGAACCCGAGACCGGGTATCGAGCCATAGAACCGCGTGTCGCCGAAGCTGAAGACGCCGCCGTCCGCGGCGTCCAGCCAGTACCCTCCGTCATCCGCAGTCGGGACGATTCCGACCACGGGCCTCTGCAACACGAGGCTGCCGGTCGAGCCATGGAACTGCGCCGAGCCGAAATTGAAGATCCCTCCGTCGGAGCCCACGAGCCAGTATCCGTGCGAAGAATCCGTCGATCCCCTGGTGACGGGTGCGGGGATGTACCCAGTGCCCGAAAGGGAGATCGTCCGGGGTCCTGAGCCATCGTCACCGGTGATGATCCAGGTGTCGCTGACAGCGCCCGCCACGGTGGGCGTGAAGGCGACGGTCTCGGTGACACTTTCGCCCGGGACCAGCGTGGTCCCCTCGGAGAGCTCCGTGGAGGCGGTGAAGGGCCCGGTGGCGGGGGGCTTGGACTTGGTGATGGTGAGGTTCGCGCTCCCGGTATTGGAGACCGTGAACGACTCGGCCGATGTCGTTCCGACCGGCACGGACCCGTAATCGAGCGAGGTCGGCGTGATGGACAGCACCGCAGGAGACGTCGAGTTGCCGGTGAGGGCGACCGTCAAGTTCCCCCCGGTGCTGTCCAGCTCGAGGGTCGAGGCATAGCTCCCTTCGAGGGACGGCGCGAACGTCACGTTGACCACCACCTCGGCCCCGGGCTCAAGTTGTGCGCCGAGCGTCGGCACCCCCGACACGGTGAAGGGGGCAGCCGGCAAGTCCACAGCCGAAATGGTCAGTGGCTGGGAACCATTGTCGACGAAACCCACGGTCGTGCTCGCTTGGGCGTCGGGAGGGATCCCACCGAAGCTGATCCCATTGGTCGTGGAGCTCAGGCTGGGCCCGTCGACCTGCCCGGAGGCGGTGAGATCGACCGTAATCGTCTGCGAGGTTGCCAGGGTGACGGTCAGTCCGCCGCCAACCGGGCCTGGTGCCGTCGGAGCGAAGGTCACGGGCACCGAAATGGACGCCCCCTGCCCAAGTGCGGCGGGAAGGGTCTGACTCGGGGTGCCCAGCGTGAACGGTCCGGTGGCGGACAGCGAGGTGATGGTCACGGCGTCATTGGCGGTGATGGTCTGGGTCTCGGTGGAGGTCTGCCCGACCACGGTCGCCGGGAAGGTGGGCGCCATGGTGCTGACGGGAGCACCCACCGGAGAGCCGAACCCGAGGACGTGTCCGTCGCGCGTGCCGACGTAGAGGCGGTTGTCGGCCACACCCGGCGGGTTGAACTTGGAGGACGTGCCGACCGGCGCGCTCCACACCAGCTGGAGGACCCCGTCCACCGGGACCGGGTCGTACGCCCGGAGCTGCGCCCCTGCTCCCGACCCGTCGGCCGACCACACAGTCCACACGAGTGCCGAGCCTGGGGCAGTGCCGTCGGACGTGACCACCGGTGCGCTCGAGCCGAACCCGAAGGCGTCCGCGGACTGGCCGACCAGGTTGAGCGTGGGCGTGCCCGAACCGTTCACGCCGTACTGGTACGCATCCATCACCCCTGTCGAGCCGCTGGAACTCACCGAACCCGAGGCCGTCGGAATGTAGATGTAGCCGCCGTCACCGGGCCAGACCGCGGGGCTGGACCAGACACCACCGTTGGGCCCGTAGCGGCCGACGACGTCGTCGGTGCCATTGGGCCCCTCCCCCACTCCCCCGAGGTTGTCGCGGTTGAGCAGGTAGACGTAGCCCTCCTTACCGACCGCCACGGCCAGGTGGGGTATGGCCTCCGTACCGAAGTACGCGTCGGGGAGGGCGACGGGACTGCCGGACCCGAAATCCAGGTCGCTCTGATCGAGGGTGGTGGCGTCGTACGGCGAGAAGAAATCGACCGCTTTGAGGGAACCATCCGGCTGCACGGCCACGCGGACGACGGCCTCGCCGAGATCGGGAGGTGGGGTATTGCCGGGGATAGGCCCGGCCCCGTTGGACGCGCCGTTGCCGGTGGCGAAGAGGATCTGGCCGGGGCCGTCGGAGACCAGGCCGCCGCCGGACATCCAGATTCCCGCCCCGGAATCCGGGGAGGCGTCGGTGCTCGTGGCGGCCGTGGTCCACATGGTCTGGAGGGTCCCCGTTTCGGTGACGCCGGCGATCCAGCCCTCCCACGGCTTGATGTCGCAATGAGCGGCGAAAGCCGCGTACACCGTGCCGTTCATGAGGAGGAGCCCAGGACGCTGGAGTTCCTGCGATGGATTGAACGTCAGCGAGGGGTCGTTGGACGCTGTGCCCTGGATCTCCACGGGGAAGCCAGGCTCCTCGGTCCCGTTGTCGGCCAGATTGAGCGCGTGCATGTAGTAGGCGGTCGGACCCGAGTCTCCCGAGACGTATTCGTTGTCCACCAGATACTCGACATCGGTGCTCTGGTCGACCACCGGCGTAGAGGTGACGCCGAAGGTCGGCGTCAGGTCGGCACAGCCGATAGTGGTCGCCAGGACAGGCGCACCGAACTCTCGGGTCCAAAGGATCGCTCCGGTGACGGGGTCGAGACCGTACGCATAGTTGTTCTCGGTGTTGACCAACAATTGCCCGTCGTCGACGAGAGGCTGCCCGTAGACCTCGCCGTCGACGGGGGTGTCGAACAACTGACCGAACGTGCCGCCGCCGACCAGGGAGGGGCTGAGTTCGGTCTGATCCGGATACCAGCCGGTCCGGTAATTATCGGCACCGCGGGTCCCGCCGTCGGTCGCGCTCGTTGCCGCTCCGACAGGCGTACGAAGGGCCGTCACACCGACCAACAGACCGCTGAGCACGGCGAGCACGGCGCATGCGGTCACGAGTGGCCTGGGGGCCCGCGCGTCGGCCATCTTCGCCACCCGGTCCCATTCGACCGCCATGCGAGCCACGACCTTTCCTGCCTCCTCGGTGAACCATCACCCCTCAGGCAAACGCCACCGCCCGCCAACCTCAGGCCGGGTCCTTTTCCCGTACGGCGGTCACACTACCGAGATCGGCTGGGACAGCAGGGCGTCCGCGTTGAGCCCCTACCGCTCCCCCGGCAGTGGCCACCATCCGGTTGCACTGGCTGTCGGCATGCGCTGAAATATCCCGGTCACTGTGACCGAACGCCAACGGTCCCGGCTTGGGGGTGACCGGTCCAACCTTGCGCCATCAGGCCGGTTGGACCGCGCCTGCGCCTCAGCCGCGGCACGGTTCCTCCATCGAGTCGACTACCGGGGACGAGCCGGCCCGGAGCGTCACCGACCAGGAGCTGAGCCGACCCTGCGCCGATGCGCCGCGCGAGCACAAGGACGGTGTCGGCGGGTGGGTCGGGGCGCCTCTGCCTGGCTTCCGATGCGCCGGCTCCAGGGTTCGCACGCCCCTCGAAGCGGTGGTTTCCGGGAACTGCCACACGTTCGTAACAAGCTGCACAGCCCCGGCTTAGAAGCGGGTCTTAGGCTTCCGTTATAGCGAAACGACCGGCGCCCTTTCCCCGTCCCCAAACCCCCCGAGGGGGGCGCCGGCCGAATCGCGTCAGGCACGGTAACCGAGCGATCCGTATCCGACCCGTCACCCCTCCTCAGCTGGGGGCCAGTCCATCTCAGCGTTCATGGGCGGTGGGTGAGCGCCGCGACGCGACGAGGCACCGGTGACAACCCTGCCGTCGCGGCTGATCCGCCGAATTCGGGCGTAAACTGGGCAGCGCACCTACGTCAGTCACGAGACAGGTGTGCCGATGGCGGCCCCTCCCAGCAGCGAGGGGTCGCTCCGCGTCGAGGCTCGACATACCCTCAGAACCTGTCGACCAGACGCCCGAGCTGGGCGACACGATCGCCGACTTCGGCCCGTAGATCACTCGTGGCGGCGGCGGGGGTTCATAACCATCAGCCCGCCACCGGTCTGGCCCATCGAGGTGGCCGCGTGAACGCGACAGCTTGGAACGCCTCTTCTTGACCGGCAACCGCCGGGTTCGGCCACTGCGGGGTCGCGACGGACGTAATCGGTCACCCTTTCTTCAGCCAACTGTCACGGGCGATGCAAACTGTCACCAACATTTTGGTTGTCGCTGAGTGGCCGAGGCCTGTAGCAATCACAAATGAGCGAAATCATCCCCCATGACCCCGCGCGAGATGCCGGTGGTGGACGTACATTTCCGCGCCGCATCTTTCTCAAAGGGGCCGGAGGTGTCGCGCTGGCTGGCGCCCTGGCCCCACTTCTCTTGGAGGGACGGGCGTTCGCCTCACTGGGCACCGGTACCGCACCTGAGCAGGTTCACCTGCAGTGGGGTCCCGACCCGGCGACGAGTGTGGTCATTTCCTGGGCCGCCCCTACGGCCGAACCCAGCCCCACCCTGATTTACGGGACCTCGGCCCTGATGCTGAACATCACTGTCGTCCCGCTCACGAAGACGTACACGGACGGCATCAGCGGTGAAGAGGTCTTCACCTACCACGCCAGCCTGACCGGGTTGAGCCCCAATACGACCTACTCCTACCAGATCAGCGACGGCGCGAGCTCGCCGAACACCTTTCCCGCTTCCGGGGCGAACTCGTTCACGACTGCACCATCGGGCAGGTCCGCGTTCATGTTCACGAGTTTCGGTGACCTGGGCACACCGGGTACACCGTTCTCGACGGCTGAGTGGTCGGAATCGTCCTACAACGCTTACTACGCGGTGGGTGAAGTCGAGACGCTGGCGCCGCTGTTCCACCTGTTGAACGGGGATCTCTGCTACGCAGATAAGAACCAAACTTCGCAAGCCGAGGTCTGGCGTGACTTCGGAAACAACATGCAACGTTCGGCGGCCAACCGCCCATGGATGCCCTGCATCGGCAATCACGAGATCGAGCTCGGTACCTCCCAGTACACGCTGCCGGGCTATGCGTCCAACGAGAACGGGGTGACCTTCACGTCCTCGCAGATCGGTGCCGGTGCGCTCGTCTACGCCGGGACGAGCTACCAGCAGTATGCGAATGGGAAGTACGGCCAGGCGTCCTACCAGACCCGCTTCACCATTCCCGACAACGGGACCGGGGCGATCGACAGCGGCGGATTCAGCGGGTGCTTCTACTCGTTCCAAGTGGGGTCCGTGCTCTTCATCTCCCTCGACGCCAACGATGTTGCGTACCAGGACAGCGGCGCATTCACAGCGACGACGCAAACGACGTCCGGGGTCACCATCCCCGCCAACAGCGGCGTCTACAACCGTCAGTACACCGGGCAGCTGGGCACACCGAATGAGGACAGCACCGTACCGCCGGGGGACAACGTGCAGACCCAATGGCTGGCGAACACGCTCGAGAGCGCCGCGGCCGACACCAGCATCGACTGGATCATTGTGCAGATGCACCAGCCTGCCCTCTCCTCAAACAAGGACAATGGGTGCGACCTCGGCAGTCGCGAAGCGTGGCTACCTCTGTTCGATCAGTATCAGGTCGACCTGGTGCTCTGCGGGCATGACCACAACTACGAGCGGTCGTTCCCGGTGCGTGGTCACAACGCCAATCAGGGAACCGGGATCACTGGCACCGGTACGGGTTTTGAGAGATCCGGGCAGACCGGGGTTCAGACGCTGCAGCCAAATCCGGTGGTGACCAACCTGGCGCAGACAACCTTCGACACCACGCACGGCACGGTCCATCTGGTCCTCGGTGGCGGTGGGACCGACAAGCCGGACACGACCTTCGGCGGCTACGGGCCAACGACGACGGTGGACGGCCGATCGGTCATTGCCGCCGGCGTGAACACGTACACGAACCCGAAGATCGTGGCGGCGGCCAACAAGGGCGTGCCGGACACATGGGAGCCGGCGATCTGGTCAGCCATGAACCCCTCGTCCCAATCGAACTACGCCTCGTCGGAGCTGTACTACGGCATTGCCGAGTTCAGCGTCGATCCCGGCACGACGCCGGGGGGCACGACCACCCTGACAATGACGTACTACCAGGCCGGGGAGGCCACGGCTTCCACGGCGCCGGCACCCACCTACACGGTGCTGGAGACCATTGAGTTCACACGGCCCCGCAGTGACGGGGCCACACCGATCCGCACGGCCGGTCCCCCGGTCGAGACGCCCGAGTTCCGTAACCCGGCGCTCGCCGTGGCGGCCGCCGGAGCGGCGGCCGGAGGAGCTCTCTACCTGGCATCGCGCGGTCGTGCCCGCACTGAGCAAGTCCAGCTCGCGGGATCCCCCAAGGAGAATTAGACGGCGCCAGAGGGAGGTTCGTCACCATGAACCCGCCGCGGGCCCGGCGAAGACGACGAACCCGCGTAACGTATTGAACGTGCGCGATCGCTTCGGCTACGCGATGGACAAGCGCTACCTGCCGGTGTTGTTGCCCTTTCTGTGGCGACCCGCACGGGGCGGTGTCACACTCGCCGACGAAGGCTCCATGGTTGCAACCTTTGGCCTCTTCAAGATCGTTACGCAGCTCTCAAACATCACTGGTGCGCACGTCACTCAGGATTACCGCTGGTGGACCGCGGTTGGGGTTCGCATGTCACGTGCTGACGACGGATTGACCTTTGGAACGAACCACGACCGAGGCGTGTGCATTCACTTCGCACAGAAGGTGTCGTCGCCGTTGCGAAGAAGTGGCCATTCGGCGCTCACTGTGACCGTGGCCGACTTGGAGGGGTTGACGAGGGTGTTAGGCGGCGACGAGGAAGGGCCAGCTGCACATCTCCGCTCGCCAGATGGATGACCACGCTTCTCGGACGTTGGCGGCGCAAGGACGTCTCCACCGTGTGAGCTCGTCAGGACGCTCGACACGTGGTCGCAGAGACGGTGCCGCGTCCTCCCACGTCAACGGCCCTGATCAAATCTGACGGTCAGGACCTTGACCGGACCACAGAGCCAAGGTCTAGTAGATCGACGATGGAGAGCTCAGTTTCGGAGAGGCTTGCGAATTCGATTCCTGCTCGCATAATTCCATCCGGGCCGGCCTTTGCATTTCGCACCTCACCCGTGAGCGTGATGTCGATGGAGGCACCTACCGGAAGACGCACGGACACGCGACGACCCACGAGATCGGACGCACCAGGGTGGCGAAGGTCCATGCCCAGACCGAGACTCGAGAAGTCGAACACCCCGCAGTCCCGCCACGAGCGGGAGGGTTCGCCCTCAACATGGCAAGAACCCATCCAAACGGCGGATTGGCGTTGTGCCCGTCTGCGATTCTCCACGGTCCATCCTCCAGGTATGGCGGTGCCGGTTCGCTGACGCGACCAGCCCGTTGATCAGTGTCGTCCAAAGCCCTGGTCGACTTGAACACATCCTTTAGAACCCACTCACAGTTGTCGGCCGAGGGCGGATTCCCGCTTGAAGGTTTGACTTGGGAGAGCACCCGAGTCCGTCTATTCCAGAAGGAGCCAGGCCCCGCGGATGCAGGTGGACCGAGCCCAGCAAGATCCAACCCTCGAAAAGTTCATGGCCGCCGTTACCTCTGGTGATGTGCAGGGATTGGTTGAAGTGCTCGCCCCAGAGGTGGTCCTAAAGACCTTTCGGAAATACATTGACGTAACTACGCCAATGTGAGATACTGGTGATGTGCCCGGTTCGCGCGTCGCGGCCCAAGAGAAGAAGGAGCGCAAGCCGGCTCGCCCTCGGCGTGACTTCGA
>JBKQUM010000180.1:0-31117 GCA_052140165.1 Acidimicrobiales bacterium | reverse complement strand
TCTTCGCCGCCCCGGCGCAGCTCAACTACGACGGTGTCAACGTGCCCCAGGGCCTCTCGCGCCCCGCGCTCGACACCTGGGCCGCCGCCCACGCCGACGAGGTCATCTGCAACTTCAACTACAACGGGAACGGGGTTCCGCCGAGCGTCCCGTGCGGGAACGGTCAGACCAGCGGTCCCCCGCCCGGTGCCACCATCCAGACGCCGAAGGGCACGGTCACCGTGCCCGACACCAAGCCGACCCAGGCGCAGATCCGTGCGTTCGCCGTCACCATGGCGAACCAGGACTACGCCGACTACAGCGCCAACTTCACGAATCCCCCGACCTCGCTGATGGTCGACGTCGGCCTGTGGATCGCGCTCGAGGCCACCATCGGGTTCATCGTCGGCCTCGGGCTGGCCTCGCTGATGGGACAACGGACGGTCCCGGTGATCCTCCTGATCGTGCTCGAGCTGATCCTGACGCCCATCTTCAGCCGGCACGTGATCACGCACCTGCTCAACGCCGAGCGGGGGATCGTGGGCGTGGCCATGCTCCATATCGAGCCGGGCAACTTGCCGACGCCGTTCAACGGCGGAGGTCCGGGGGGCGGAGGTGGCGGCGGGCTGGGCCGGATGATGTTGATCCCGGAGTCGACCCTGGTGGCGTCGCTGGTGATCGTGGGCTGGATCGTGTTCTGGACCGCCATCGGCGCGTGGCGGATGATGACGCGGGACGCCTGACCGGACTCAGACTCAGACTCAGACTCAGCCGATCGCGAACCCCGTCGACGCGAGCAGCCGTTCGCTCTCGTCCCACAGCCGCGCCGCCGCCTCGTCGTTCCGTGCGTTCCGGCTCATATGACCCGGCTTGGAGCGGACCCAGTACATGCCGGTCTTGGTCTCGACGTCGGGTGACGTCGCCAGGAAGATCGACGTCTTGGCGCCGCGGCGGGGGCTGATCTCGAACGGCCGCACGAGGCGCATCCCGAAGCCCATGAACCCCGTCAGGTCCCCGTCCATGCCGAACCCGCTGCGCACCGGGCCCGGGTGCACGGCGTTGGCCGTGACACCGGTGCCCTCGAGCCGCTTCGCCAGCTGGCGCGTGAAGAGGACGTTGGCCAGCTTGGAGCGGCTGTAGGCCTCCATGGCCTCGTACCCCTTCTCGCTCTGGAGGTCCTCGAAGCGCATGCCGTGGAAGGCGGCGTGGTGCCCGACCGAGGTGACGTTGACGATCCGTGACGGGGTGGCGGCGCGGAGGCGGTCGAGCACGAGGTTGGTCAGGTAGAAGTGGCCGAGGTGGTTGACCCCGAAGGTGTACTCGACCCCCTGGGCCGTCAGCGCGCGCTGTGACCACGTCCCACCGGCGTTGTTGACGAGGACGTCGAGGCGGTCCCAGCGGGCACCGATGTCCTCGGCCGCCTTGCGCACCGAGGCCAGGTCGGCGAGGTCGAGCGGCACCACGTGCACGTCGTCGTTCCAGGTGCGCTGGGTGACCTCCTGGGCCGCCGCCTCCGCCTTGGCCTGGTTCCGGCACGCCAGCACGGTCGTCGCCCCGAGTGCTGCCACGCCGACCGCGGTCTCGAGGCCGATGCCCACGTTGGACCCGGTGACGACGACGACCTTGCCGTGCATGCTCATGGCGGTACCCGTTCTGGACTTGGAGGCAGACCGTTTTCTTAGCCGCCCTGTCGCGACGGCGTCCACGGGGGCACAACGGTGCTGGACAAACGGTTTTCGAGGGCGCACCCTGCAGTGAGTGCTTGTCTCGAGACAGACCGCGAGACTGCGAGGGGTCCGGGGCGTGCTGATCGCGGTCGCGAGTGCCGGTGCGCTGCTCATCGGGCTCAGTGCCGTCGGTCCGGCCCCCTCCGCCCAGGCCGCGTACCGACCGGCGTCACCGACCCCCGGCTCGCATTCGGCGTATCTCGCGGAGGTCAAGGCCGACGCAAGCGAGATCGCGTCGCACATCGGTCACAGCCTCAGCCTTCCCCTGAGCGTCGTCGTGAACACGACGCAGAAGTACGGCACCAGCCCCGCCTACACGTTCGTCTACGACGGAGGAGGAGGGATGACGGGTCCCCCGGCCCGCTGCACCGCCTACATCAATCCCAACTTCACCAAGGAGGACGCCGAGTACCAGAAGCTCGCGCTCGTGCACGAGGTCTTCCACTGCTTCGAGGCCCTCGACTACCCGACCCTCTCGGCGTACTACGCCGCGCCGGCCTGGCTGATCGAGGGTGAGGCCGAATGGGTCGGCGCCACCCTCGCCCCGACCTCGCTCCCCGTATGGGACGACTACCTGACGGATCCCGACACGAGCCTGTTCGACCGCAGCTACGACGCCATCGGCTTCTACGCCCACATGACGAACAGCGGCGAGGACACGTGGCACCTCCTCGACGCCATGCTCAAAGCGGGCGGGAGCGCGGCGGCGTACAGCGTCGCGGCCGACAAAGAGGTCCGGCTGACCTGGGCCTCCTCGCTGGCCCGGCAGTCGGGCTTCGGAAAGGGGTGGCAGACCACCGGGCCGGGCATCACGAGCGCCACCTACCACCCCACCCTCGAGACCGTCGGGGTCGGGACGAAGATCAGCGACACGGTGGGGGCGTACACGAATGCGCTCGTGGAGTTCAAGACCCAGCCCGGCACCGACATCGTCGACATCGCGGTGAGCACCCCCTACAGCCGCCTCCACACCGCCAACGGGACCGAGTACGACGACGTCACCAAGGTCCCGGCGTTCTGCCTCCAGGACTGTGACAAGTGCCCCCAGGTGCAGGCCCTCCCACGGATGACGGCGGGCACGAACTGGCTGGCGGTCACGGGTGACGCCACCGGCGCCACCTACACCGTCGCCGGCGCCATGGCGACCTGCGCTGCCTGCCTGGTGGGCAACTGGACCGTCACCAACCTGTCCCTGATCACCAACCCGGGTGGTACCCATTCGGGCGGTGCGGGCACCGAGGTCGACATCGCGCCCGATGGGGACGCCACGGGGAACTTCACCCCGGGGGCGCCCCTCGTCGGCGGCGGTGGCTCGGTCAAGTTCAGCGGCACCATCGTCGACCATTACGGGTTCCCGCCCGACACCACCGCCCGGTCGGGCAGCTTCACCTCGACCCCGGTGCTCGACCAGGGGACCATTTCCTTGGACGGCAGCCCACCGAGGGCCATCACGCCCGAGACGGAGTCGGGCTCCTACAGCTGCGTCGGAACCGGCCTCACCCTCACCTTCACCGGAGGGGGCAGCGGTGAGCTCGTCTACACGCTGGTCCCGGCGAGCTAGCGGCGAGCCCGGCCGATCACATTCCTTCGGCGTCCTCGCCGTGGGCGCGCTCCCACTCCTCGGGCGGCCCGATGGCCGACGCCTCGGGGCCGAGGCGCTCGACGTAGCGCGGCACGCGCCGCCTTGCCGTACTCGGGGAAGGTCACGCGCAGCCGGAGGATGCAGCCCGAACCGTCGGGCTCGGGCACCTTCAGCTGGGGGTGGGCGAGGCGGCGCCGGTAGCGCAGGACGGTGCGGTCACCCGCCCGTTCCAGGGTCCCGAGCTCGTCGTGCTCGCCGCTCATGGCCACGGCTCCCCGTCCATGATCTCGAGATGGCGCTCCAGGGCGTTCAGATGCGTGGCCCACCGCTGCCGATACGGCTCCAACCACTCGTCGACCTCCCGCAGCGGCTCGGGCCTGACCCGGTAGATCCGGCGCTGTGCCTCGGTGCGGGCCTCCACCAGCCCGGCGTCACGCAGCACCTTGAGGTGCTTCGAGACCGCGGGCTGGCTCAACGACAGGATGGCCACCAGGTCGCCCACGGGCCGTTCCCGCTCCACCAGCAGATCGAGGATACGGCGGCGGCTCTCCTCCGCCAGCACCTCGAATGTGGCCGTCATGCAGTCAGTATGTAGTTCCAGCTATATAACTGTCAAGAGATATGCGTCTTGGCGGCGATCCGGCGCAGCGGGGGCAGGGTCGGGGGCGGCTGGCGGCGGGGCGGCAACGCGGCCAGGAGCTCCGCCGTCGCCTCGGTGACCAGCGCGACGGCCCGCTCGATCGCGTCCGCGGTCTGTGGCGACGTCGACTGGACGCCGCTCACCTTGCGGACGTACTGGCGGGCTGCCGCCTCGACCTCCTCCGGTGTGGCCGCGGGCTCGAGCCCGCGCAATGTGGTGATGTTCCGGCACATGCCGGCCACCCTACGTCCGACGCCTACCGGCCCGGGCAGCCGCCCGGCGTGACGACCACCTCGACCCGGTGCCCCGACCTGTCGTTCACCACCTTGAGCCGGTCGCTGCCCGGGGCCGACGTCACCATCGCACCGGACGCCCGGGCGCAGTAGCCGTGCGGGTAGTGGATCTGGGTGGGCACGAAGATCACCGTGGGCGCGTGGATGCGGTGGTCGGGCACGTAGTCGAGATGGAACACAGCGGTCGTCGGCGAGAAGTCATATGAGATCGGGACGCCGGCGACCGCCTGGGGGTAGGTGCGGCTCAGCACCAGCGCCGTGGAGCGGAGGTGCCCGTCGGCCATCACGAGCGACTCGGCGGCGCTGCCGGTCGGGTCGCCGTAGTACTTCCAGGACCAGTAGGCCCAGCCGACCTGCTGGGCGTCCATCTTCGACGTGATGCTCGAGAGCAGGGCGGGGCTGCTGGTGGCGCCGAACTCGGTCACGAACCACGCCGGTCCTCCCGGCTGCTGTGCCGAGGCCATTTCGGGACGGTCCTCGGCGCGCCTGCCGAGCGACCGCGCGTCCTGGCGGGCGCAGGCGAGGAGGTTCGTCGGGTTCCCGGTCACCGGACTGCGGGCGCCGCAGTAGATGTGGATGTTGAAGACGAGATTGGGCAGGTCCATCGGCCCGATGAAGGTCGGGAAGCCGCGGCTCGCATAGTTGTCCGGCTCGTCGAAGATGAGGCCGGAGGGATCGCCGGCCAGGATCGTCGGCACGACGCCGTTGGCCGGGTCCCGCACGGGGCACCGCAGTGGCGGCGCGTCGTGCGACGCCATGCCGACGTGGGCGGTGCCGGTGTAGAAGCACTCGAGCTGGGCGTCGAAGTGCTCGTCCCCGAAGCGGATCAGCGACGTGGAGAAGGGCTCGTTGAAGGGGTCGTAGCCCAGGATCCACGGGTTCCCCCTGAAGGCGCGGGCCACGTCACCCCACACCCGGTCGTACTCACCCTGCAGATCGCCCCGCACGTCGTTGGCCCAGAAGTGGTGGAAGGCGATGCCCGCCGCCCTGGTGGCGTACGAGAGGGACCAGCGCCCCGGGGGGTCCACGCTCGGCACCCCGTTGGTGCACACGGCCCAGTTCGGCGCGCCCTCGCCGTCGAACATCTGGTTGTAGACGTCCTGGTGCATGTCGAGGATCGTGTAGATGTGGAAGCTCCCCAGCAGGTTCACCGTCGTCTTCAACCGCTGCACATACCGGTTGAAGACGGCCTGGTTGAACTGGTGCGGGTCGCTCGGTGTCCCGCGGTCGCAGATGGCGGGGTCGTTGGCCGGGGCCGTCCCGGGCTCCAGTCCGCTCCAGGTCATGCCCAGCCGCACCACGTTGAGCCCGAGTCGCTCCATGAGCGACGCGTCGGCGGCGGAGAAGTTCCACGGCTTGCCCGGGTCGGGGTACAGCTCGAAGGGCGCGTACTTGTAGACGGCGTTGACGCCGTGGAAGAAGACGACGCGCCCGTGGCGGTCGTAGAGGTACGGGCCGCCCGGCGCCTGGATGGGCCCCGAGACCGTCGCCGCGCCCGGCGTGACGATCGCTGACCCCAGCGTCGGCAGGGCCGTGCCGGCCGAAGCCGAGCCGGTTCCGGGCGATGCCGCCAGGGCGGCGACGGTCGCCGCCGCCGCGAGCGAAAGCACGGGTGCGATCCACCGGCGGAGTCGACGACGCACGACCGACAGTCTGACCGCATGCCCCTCCGACCTGGCCGCGCCCTCCTCGCCGCTCAGCCGGGGGGCGTCACACCAGGCAGGTTGGGCCGCACCGGGTGCTCGGCGATGATGGCCGGGCAGGGCCCCCGGGGGCGCACGGAATGGGGGGTGTGCAGCGGCGCGGCACCGGCCGCGATGTCTTAGGGGGCGAACGTCATCGTGGCGGAGTGCAGGAAGCGGCCTCTCCTACCCGGGAGCGGATCACCGGCCAGCATCTCGTCGGGTCGCACGAACGGCAGGTCAGTAGTCCAACCCGGCGTACCACTCGCCGCGCCCGTGCGGCGTGAGGTCCAGCAGGTGCCAGACCGGGGACAGCAGGTCGATGCCCCGCTCGGGGATGTCCTCGGCCATGCGGGGGTGAGAGGTGTAGACGTGGCGGGGCGACCCGTCCCCGTCCAGCGTGAAGACCGAGACGGTCGAGTCCTGAGTGCCCGCCTCGTCCTCGGCGGCCAGGTCGTACTGGAACGTGCTCCCCCCGCAGCTGAGGAGGCGCACGTTGTCCCAACCCCGGTCCCGGGCGTGGGCGCGCAGCGCCGCGGGGTCGGCGGCGGCGGCCACGACCAGATCGGCGTTCTGGGCGATGTGGCGCATCACCCCGTTCAGGCCGTCGACCCACATGGTGCACATGGGACAGGGCGACGTCTGACGCTTGCCGTACATCAGGTGGTACACGACGAGCGCCCGCTCCGGCGACGTGAACAGCTCGCTCAGCTGCACCGTGGTCACGGGGTCGTCACCGTCCCCGAGGTGCCGCGGTCCTTCGAGGAACTGGTAGTCCCGGACCGGCGCCCCGGAGGGCAGCTGGCGGCGGAGCGATGCCACCCTCTCCCGGTGGTGCATGAGCTCGACTTCGGCCTGCAGGAGCTCCTCGCGCCGCACGCCGTACTCGGATGGCTCGTCGAGGCGGGTCTGCTTCACCGGCACCTCCTTCCCTCGGCACCGAATGTAGCGGCGGCGCCTCAGGTGCAGCGAGACTGGCTCCCGTGCTGGGCCATCTCGGCGTGAACGTCCCCGACCTCGAGCGTGCCGCCGCCTACTACGGCCCGCTCATGCCGCTCCTCGGCTATGAGCCGTTCCTCACGGCCGAGGACGCCGTGGCCTTCATGCCAGCCGGCGGCAAACAGGGTGCCTACCTCTTCTTCTACGAGGCGACCGAGGAGGGCACCTACACCCGGGAGCGCACCGGGCTGCAGCATCTCGCCTTCATGGTCGGGAGCCGCAGCGCCGTGCGCCGGGTCCACGCGCACGTGCGAGGGGCCGGCAGCACGGTCCTCCAGCCGCCGCAGGAGTGGCCCCAGTACCCACCGCCGTACTTCGCGACCTTCTGGCTCGACCCGTTCGGGATCATGCTCGAGGCCGTGTGCCACCACGAGCGCGACTGATCAGGCGACCTGTTCGAGCGCTCGCCCGATGTCGACGTTGCCCGACACGCTGCGCACGCTGAGGTCGACCCGGACATCGCGACCGGGTGTGGGGGCGGGGGCGGGGACGTCGTCGAGGCGGATGTCGGAATGGACCGAGCCCGACATCGTCTCGACGTCCACGTGGAGGTCGACGCCCTGCGCCACGCCCACGGTCACGTCGCCCGACACGGAACGCACGCGCAGGTCACCCTCGGCGAGCGCGAGGACCCGCACGTTCCCCGAGACGTTCACGATCCGCGCCCCCTGCGCCAGCTCGCCCAGGCGGATGTTCCCCGACGTCGCCTTGACCTCCACCCGGTTGCGGGCCACGCCGACCTCGAGGTCACCCGAGGCGGTCGAGAAGACGGCCGGCCCGGCGACGCTCGAGCAGCGCAGGTCGCCCGACGCCGTGTGCACCTTGAGGTCGCCGCCGACCGCGCCGAGCGTCACGTTCCCACTCGCCGTCTTGGCCGTGACACCCGCGGCCACGTCGTCGGTGACGATGTCCCCGCTGGCCGACTTGAGGTCCGCCGTGCCGATGGTCCCGGTGATCTCGACGTCGGCCGAGCCCGCGGCCACCGAGACGTCGCTCCCCAAAGGGAGCTCGACCCGCACGGTCACCGCGTTGCGGCGGACGAAACGCATGCCGTGCAGGCGGGGGATCTTCACCGCCACGACGTGGCCACCCCCGGCGGGATGGCACTCGACGGCGGCCCGCTCCACGAGCTCCTCGGCGCCCGGTGTGTCGGCCACCAGCGAGACGACGGTCGTGCCCGTCTCGCTCGCGGTGATGGCGACCAGGCCGACCTCGTTCTGCACGTAGAGGTGGACGTGGCCGCGTGTCTCGAATGTCTTCTCCATGGCGTTGCTCCCTCAGGTCGTGCCGTAGCCGCGCAGGCGGTTGCCCACGGCGGCCCCCCGTCTCCGTTGCGCCGACGTGCCACGCTCGAGCGTGCGCACGATGAACGCGTTCACCGAGACGCCCTCGGCCGTGGCGCGCTCCTCCAGCCTGGACTTGAGGCCCTCGCCGAGGCGCAGCGAGATCCGCGCCGAGAGGTCCCCGTCGCCCTCGCCGGCGGCGGGCACGTGCTCGTCCGCGACGTAGGCCAGGTCCACGTCGTCACCGGCGACCCGGATCTCCACCCGCCCCTCGGGGAGCTCCGCCGACAGCTCGGCGGCGGCGTCCGAGAGCAGGTCGAGGACCCGGCCGGGCACCGACCGGCCGAGGACGGCGGCGATGCGCTCGGCGACCTCGGCCACCGCGTCATCCCCGAGGTCCCCGACCGCGACCACGTCGGAGCGCAGCCCGTCGACCACCAGTGACATCTTCATGATGTCACTGTGACATCACTATGATGTCATGTCAAGGAGCCCTGGTCAGCCCCCTGAGGCGTCCTGGACCCGGGTCTTCCCCGCCGAGATGAAGGGCATCATGGCCCGCAATTCCTGCCCCACCGACTCGATCTGGTGGGCCTTACCCCGGGCGCGCAGCTCCTCGAAGCGGGGCCGCCCCGCCTTGTTCTCGGCGATCCACTCCTGGGCGAAGGAGCCGTCACGGATCTCGTCGAGGATGGTCTGCATCTCGGCCCGGACGGCGTCGTTGATGACCCGCGGCCCGCGGGTCAGGTCCCCGTACTCCGCCGTGTCCGAAATGGAGTAGCGCATCCCCGCGATCCCCTGCTCGTACATGAGGTCCACGATCAGCTTGAGCTCGTGCAGGCACTCGAAGTAGGCCGACTCGGGCTGGTAGCCGGCGTTGACCAGCGTCTCGAAGCCCGCCGTCACGAGCGCCGTCAGGCCGCCGCAGAGCACGACCTGCTCGCCGAAGAGGTCCGTCTCGGTCTCCTCGTCGAACGTGGTGTCGAGCACGCCGGCCCGCGTGGCGCCGATCGCGTGGGCGTAGGAGAGCGCCAGCTCGCGTGCCTTGCCCGTCGCGTCCTGGTGCACCGCGATCAGCGACGGCACGCCGCCGCCCTCGGTGTAGGTCCGGCGCACCAGGTGACCGGGGCCCTTGGGCGCCACCATGGTCACGTCGACACCCGCCGGCGGCACGATCTGCTCGAAGCGGATGTTGAACCCGTGGGCGAACATCAGGCAGTCGCCGTCGTTGAGGTGCGGCGCCACGAACTCGTCGTAGGCGGCCTTCTGCTCGGTGTCGGGCAACAGGATCATGATCACGTCCGCCTCGGCCGCCGCCTCCGCCAGCGACGTGACGCGCAGCCCGGCCTCCTCGGCCTTGCGCCGGCTCGAGCTGCCCTCGCGCAGCGCGACCCGGACGTCCACACCCGACTCCATCAGGTTGAGCGCGTGGGCGTGCCCCTGCGACCCGTAGCCGAGGATCGCGACCTTGCGGCCGGCGATCAGGCTGGGGTCGGCGTCGGACTCGTAGTACAGCGTGGCCATGGCGTCTGCTCTCTCTCTACTCAGTGGCGATCAAGTTTAGGCAGGGCGACCCGCCCCGTCCTCTGGAGCTCGACGACGGTGTAGTGCTCGAGGAGCCCCTCGAAGTCGTCGATCTTCTCCGGCCTGCCGGCCAGCATCACGGTCATGCGGTCGGCGCCGACGCTGACCACCTCGCCGCCGAAGACACCGACGAGCTGAATGACCTGCGACCGCTCGGTCGGCCCGACGGCCACCGTCACGAGCACCAGCTCGCGCTCGACGGCCTGGGCCGGCGACAGCTCGCCGATGGAGACGACGTTGACGAGCTTGTCCAGCTGCATGATGACCTGCTCGAGCGGCGCGGACTCCACGTCCACGACGATCGTGATGCGGCTGAAGCGCTCGTCCTCGTCGGTGGGGGCGACGGCCAGCGAGTAGATGTTGAAGCCGCGCCGGCTGAAGAGCCCGGCCACCCGGGCCAGCACGCCCGCCTTGTTCTCCACCAGCACCGAGAGGATGTGGTGGCGGCGCGGCGAACTCTTCCCGCCCGCCAGCGAGGTCAGCGGGGCTGCGGTCACCTGGCCGCCGCCCGCGTCTGGTCGGGGTGCACCACGATGTCGTCGTTGGAGGCGCCGGCGGGCACCATCGGGAACACCTTCTCGAAGGCGTCGGTGCGGAAGTCGACGACGACGGGACGGTCGTCGACGGAGTTCGCCTTCTCAATGGCCGGCCCGACGTCCTCGGGCGTCTCGGCCCGGATGCCGACGCAGCCCATCGCCTCGGCCCACTTCACGTAGTCGGGCAGGTCGGGCGAGAGGTAGACCTCCGAGTAGCGCTCCTCGTAGAACATCTCCTGCCACTGGCGCACCATGCCGAGATAGGCGTTGTTGAGGATGGCGATCTTCACCGGGATCTGCTCGGCGCTGGCGGTGACGAGCTCCTGCGCCGTCATCTGGAAGCAGCCGTCGCCGTCGATGGCCCACACGGTGCGCTCGGGCCGCCCGACCTTGGCGCCGATGGCGGCGGGGACGGCGAAGCCCATGGTGCCCGCACCGCCCGAGTTCACCCACGTGTAGGGGTGGTCGAAGTTCCAGTACTGCGAGGCCCACATCTGGTGCTGGCCCACGCCGGCCACGACGATGGTGTCCTCCGACGCGGCGTCGCGCAGCTGCTCCACCACGTTCTGCGGCTTGATCGCACCGCCGTCGGCGTCCGCGTAGTGGAGCGGGAAGCGCTCCTGCCACTCGTGGATCTGCTTCCACCAGGGCGCGAGATCCTGCAGCACCGGCTCGTCGCCGAGCGCAGCGAGCAGCTCCTCGATCACCAGCCGGCAGTCGCCGGCGATCCCGACGTCGGGCACGCGGACCTTGCCGAGCTCGGCCGGGTCGATATCGACGTGGATCACCTTGGCGTCGGGGGCGAAGGCGCTGATCTTGCCGGTCACCCGGTCGTCGAAGCGCGCCCCGAGGCTGATCAGGAGGTCGCTGCGCTGCAGGGCCGTGACTGCGGTGTAGTGGCCGTGCATCCCGGGCATCCCGAGTGCCTGCGGGTGCGAGTCGGGGAAGGCGCCCCGGGCCATCAGCGTCGTCACCACCGGGATGCCGGTGCGCTCGGCCAGCACGCGCAGCGCGTCGGCCGCCCGGGCCTTGAGCACGCCGCCGCCGACGTAGAGCACGGGCCGGTGCGCGGCGGTGATGAGCTCGGCCGCCTGCCCGACCAGCACGGGGTCGCCGAAGGTCACCGGGTGGTACCCCGGCAGGTCGAGCTCGTCGACGGACGACGGCCAGTACCACTCCATGGTGGCGTTCGAGATGTCCTTGGGGAGGTCGATCAGGACCGGTCCCGGCCGCCCGGTGGTCGCAACGTGGAAGGCGGCGGCGACCACCCTGGGGATGTCGTCGACGTCCTTGATGAGCCAGTTGTGCTTGGTGATGCCCATGGTGACGCCGGTGATGTCGCACTCCTGGAAGGCGTCGGTGCCGATGGAGCCCGTCGCCACCTGGCCCGACACGACGATGAGCGGGGTCGAGTCCATGTACGCGTTGGCCAGCGGCGTCACGATGTTGGTCGCGCCGGGCCCGCTGGTGACCATGGCCACGCCGGGCTTCCCGGTGACCATGGCGTAGCCCTCGGCCATGTGACCCGCGCCCTGCTCGTGGCGGACCAGGATGTGGCGGATCGACGAGTCGATGATGGGGTCGTAGACGGGCAGGATGGCGCCGCCGGGCAGGCCGAACATCACGTCGACCCCCTGCATCTCGAGGCTCTTTATGAGGGCCTGGGCCCCTGTCAGCTTCATGTGCTTCCCCTATGCGCTCTCGGCTATCGGTCCGGAAATTGAAAAGACCCCCCGGGTTTGGGAGGTCGTGAGGCGCGCGTTGCGATGTGGGCGCGCGCCTACGTAACGAGTACCAGAATCTCGGGTCGGGTGTCGCGTGCCTGCATGAGGCCACCATTGTGGCATGCCGCCGGGTCTGGTACAACCCCGTGCCCTCCCGGCGGGCTCCCGCCCCGGCCGCCGGGCCAGGCCAGACGGCCGGAGGACGCCGCGGGACCCGGTCGGACGGTCACGTGGGGGGCGAAGGCGTTGCCATGCCCCCGCCAAGCAGGGCGGGGAGCGCCGTCGCCCGCATCCGCGCCAGCAGTCGGTCCGTCGCCGGCGCGACGTCCGGGTGGACGCCGCCGTTGCGCTCGACCGCCGCTCGCCATGCCGTGGCTCGTCGCTCGAACACGTCGGAATCGTCGAATTGCACGCAGTCGAGGCGATCGGTCGTCAGGTCGACCACGATGGTGTCTCCGTCCTCGACGAGCGCGATCGGCCCCCCGAGGAGTGCTTCGGGGGCGACGTGGCCGATGACCAAACCGACCGATCCCCCCGAGAAGCGTGCATCCGTCATCAGCGCGATGGTGATGTGCCGCTGGCGGCAGAGGGTCGTGATCCGCGAGGTGGGGTCGAGGATCTCCGGCATGCCTGGTGCGCCTCGGGGCCCCTCGTAACGGATCACCACCATGTCGTTGTCTCCGAAGCTGTCGGGGTGCCCGTCGAGGGCCTCAATGAGGGAGCGTTCACCGTTGAACACGCGGGCGCGGCCAGTGAAGACGCCGTCTTTCACACCGCCTTCGACGCCAGCGACCTTGAGGATCGCACCACCCTCAGGAGCAAGGTTGCCGCGGAGCAGACGAAGTCCACCGGTGTCCTTGAAGGGCTTCTCGACCGGGTAGATCACGTCCTGATCCGGAGCTGGCGGGGCAAGCCGTCGGAGCTGTTCGGCCAGGGTCTCGCCCGTGCAGGTCATCGCGTCACCGTCGAGGAAGCCGGCCTCGAGGAGCTCGTTGGCGATGACCTGCAGCCCGCCTTTGGCGTCCACGTCCACCATGGAGTAGTCACCGAACGGTCGCATGTTCACCAGCACCGGCAATCGCCGAGCCAGCTGGTTGAAGTCGTCCTGGCTGAGCACGTCACGCCAGAGGTCGAGACCCGCGGCGCGGGCGATCTCGACACTGTGTAGCAGCACATTTGTAGAGCCGCCCATGGCGATGGCGACCGTCAAGGCGTTGCGAAGCGACGAGGGCGAGACGATGTCGCGCGGCCGGATGCCCCGGCTCGTCATGGCGAGCAGGCAGTCGACCATTTGATCGGGGAACTCGGTCAGCCGGCGCGGATCATCCGATGGTGGGGACACCATGTGCAGCGGTTCGAGGCCGAGCACGGCGATGAAGGTCTGCATCGTGTTGTAGGTGAACATGCCCCCGCAGCTGCCCTGGCCGGGGCAGGCGTGCAGTGCGAACCGGGCGCGGACCTCGGCATCCTGGTCGACCGCCTGGAAGGCAGACACGAGATCGATCCGGGCACCCGTCTCCGGATCGATCCCGGGCCTGATCGGGCCGTCGGAGAGGATGACCGCGGGTGTGTTGTTCTCGAGCAGGGCGGCAACGGTCCCGACTGGGGGCTTGTCGCACGCCACGACGGCGACCAGCCCGGCGACACTGTTCGCCGCCAGGTGCACATCGACGACGTCGTGGACGAGCTCGCGACCGACCAGGGAGAACCGCATCTGCGGCGTGCCGTTGAGCTGCCCGTCCGAGACGCCCAGGGTGAACGCGGGCGGTATCAACCGGACCGCCAGGTCGTCCTCGGCAATACGGCGGGACAGGGCGGCCTGGACGGCCTGCACCTTCTGCGGGACGCCCAGATAGCACTGGCTGTCTCCGAGGTTGCCGATCACCGCCCACACCGGGTCGTGGATCTTCTGGACGTCCTCACCGAGGAATGCAGCCGTGCCGACCCTCTGTACGTCGCGCCCGGGGTTGAGGGACACGAGCGTGGCCACCGGCTCCGATTCGTTGTGCACGGATCCAAACTAGCGGGCAGGATCGCACTGACCCCCAGGGGGGCGACCACGTGGCTGCGGATTTTCACCCCCCGCGCGCTGGCCCTGGTGCATGTTCGTGGGGGCCAAGCAGACGACGTTCGCGGGGGCAGGCAGACCACCGGCGGACCGGCCGTGTTCAGGCGGGGTCGGCGCCGGCGCCGGCGCCGGAGTGACCTCCACACCGAGGGTGGGGCGGAGCACACTGCGGGCTCCACGCCGGCGTCCGTGGGGGCCCGGATCATCGAGGGGTTCCTCGCGATGCGGGACCACGCCGAGGGCACCGGCTCCTCCTTCGCTGCGTGTGTGGCAGGCATGACGGCGTCGACGAGCATGGCCGACGCGATGCGCGAGTTCGTCGCCAAACGGGTGTGGGGCAACACGCCAGTGAAGGAGGGCGAGAGCGACAGCCCGACGCGCCACGCCCTGGTCTCTTCGCAGCTGATGGGGCTCAACGCTCGACCACTACCTCTCGGGGCCGATCGACCAAGCCGCCGGCGCGAAGATCCGACGAACTGCGACGGCTGGTGGGACCGTTCTGCCTCCGATGACCGCGACCACCGGTGCTGATGCTGGAGCTGGTGACGACCTGGTCGGCGGCGCGGCAGCGATGTCGAATGAGCAGATCAGGGAACGCCTCGACAAGCTCTTCCGTCAGAAGGCAGCCGTGGAGGGGGCCATCGTCGTGCTGCTCGGCGAGGTCGACCGGCGTCAGGCGTATCGGGACGAGGGAGCGACATCCTCGGAGCCCTGGGCCATGGAGCGCTTCGGCATCTCGACCCCGACTGCCCGCGCCTACACGCACCTGGCCGAGAAGGCGTGGAATATCCCGCACCTGGTCGCGGGGCTGTGCGCGGGCGACCTCTCGTTTGACAAGGTCCGGGCGGTCGCCGAACTGGCCACGCCGGAGACCGATCGGGAACTACGGGATCAGGCTCAAGAGCACTCCGTCCGGCAGCTCACCGAGATGGCCCGCTCGAGGCAGGTTCCGACCGAAGCCACGGCCGAGTCCGACCACGAGCGACGGTTCCTGCGCTTCAACGACCGCTTCCGCACCGCGACCGTCCAGCTGCCGTCCGAGTCCTACGCCGAGACCCGGGCCTGTCTCGAAGCCCGTGCCCGCCGGGTCCCCTCCGATGGCGAGACGCCGTGGGACCAACGACTGTGTGACGCCTTCTTGGAGGTGATCCGCTCATCGGTGCGGGGCACGAACGGAGGGCGATCGACCTCGAGCCCGTACGTCGTCGTTGCCCATGTACCCCTGGCAGCTCTGATCGACGAGTCGGGCGAGGCGACCGAACTGGCCGGAGAACTGGAGCGAGACGGCCTGATCAGCTGCGAGACCGTCCGGCGGATCGCCTGCGACGCCACGATCGTGATCGGCGTCGATGACGACGTCGGCCACACCATGTACGAGGGCCGGGCCCGGCGAGAACCCACCGACGCACAGCGCCGGGAGGTCGTGCGCCGCGACCGACACTGCCGGTTCCCCGGGTGCACGAACGTGACGTTCACCAACACGCACCATGTCGTGGCGTGGAAACCGGACGGACGCACGGACATCGACAACCTCGCGCTCCTGTGCCTCCACCACCATCGCCTGGTCCATAGTCGGGGGTGGAGCATGTCCGGCAACGTGAATCAGGAACTCACCTTCATCGGCCCTTCGGGCCGGGTCATGACCTCGCGTCCCTCCCCGATCTGGACAGCTGTCACCGCCCGCCGGAGATCCGGTTCGTCGACCTAACCGCGCCGGCGGCGCAGCTCGGCCGCGACCTCTTTGCCGTTGGCCTTGCCCGAGGTGGCCTTCATGACTTCGCCCGTGAACATCCCCATCAGCTTGTCCTCCCCGCCGACGAAGCGCTCCCACTCACCGGGGTGCGCCGCGATCACCTCGTCGACCACGGCCGAGAGCGTGTCGGCGCCGAGGGCCTCGAACCCCATCTCGTTGGCCACGGCAGCCGGGTCTCCCCCGCCGCGCTCGAGCAGCGCTCCCAGCACGGCCTTGGACTGCGTCGCCGACAACTGCCCGCCCGACTCCATGGCCAGCAACGCGGCGAACGTGGTGGCACTGAGACTCAGTCCTGCCTCGCTCTGCGCGGCGACCTCGTTGGCGGCTCGGGCCAGCGCCAGCGACGTGGGCGCGCCCGCCTCAGCTGCCGCTGTCACCAGCCCGTCTAGGCCCAGGTCGACGACGGCCCTGATCTGGTCCGACTCGGCGTCGGTCGGCGCTCCGCCCAGCGCGTCCGCCAGCTGCGCCCGGCGATCCGAGGGCATCGGCCCCATGCCCGCCCGCACCCGCTCCCGCCATGCCGCGTCCGGAGCGAGCGGCACCAGATCGGGCTCAGGGAAGTAGCGGTAGTCGTTAGCCTCCTCCTTCGAGCGCATCGACTCGGTGCGCCCGGCCGACTCGTCCCAGTGCCGCGTCTGCTGGTCCACGGAGCCGCCGGACTCGAGGACGGCGATCTGACGTGCCGCCTCGTACTCCATCGCCCGGCCCAGCGAGCGCAGCGAATTGAGATTCTTGATTTCTCAGCGCGTGCCGAACGCGCTCGTTCCGGCGGGGCGGACCGACACGTTCGCGTCCACCCGCATGGACCCTTCCTCCATCCGGCCGTCGGATGCGCCCGTCGCCACGAGGATGCCGCGCAGCTCCGAGGCGTAGGCGCGGGCGTGGGCCACCGTGCGGATGTCGGGCTCGCTGACGATCTCGACCAGTGGCACCCCTGAGCGATTGTAGTCGACCAGCGCGTGCAGGGCGGCGTTGATGCGCCCGCTCGCCCCGACGTGCGTCAGCTTCCCGGTGTCCTCCTCCATGTGCGCCCGGGTGACGCCGACGCGGAACCCGTCGGGGAGCTCGAGCCATCCGCCGGTGTTCAGCGGCCGGTCGTACTGGCTGATCTGGTAGTCCTTGGCCTGATCCGGGTAGAAGTAGTTCTTGCGCGCGAACTCGGAGGGTCGGATCTCGCAGTGCAGGGCTTCCCCGATACGCATGGCCAGCTCGACGGCCTGCTCGTTGAGGACGGGCAGCGAGCCGGGCAGCCCGAGACACACGGGGCAGATGTTCACGTTCGGCTCGTCGCCGAACGAGTTGCGGCACCCGCAAAACAGCTTGGTCGCCGTCGCCAGCTCGCAGTGCACCTCGAGCCCGATCACCATCTCCCAGTCGGCGCTCACGACCCCGCCACCTGCGGTGCGTGCGCCTCCACCACCCGGGCCAGGCGGAACAGGATCGCCTCGCCCAGAGCGGGCGCCATGACCTGTACCCCTACCGGAAGACCGTCGTCGCCGGTGCCAAAGGGCACGGAGATGGCGGGGTGTCCTGACAGATTGGACGGGATGGTACAGACGTCGTTCATATACATCGCCATCGGGTCGTCGACCTTCGCACCCAGGTCGAACGCCGTCGTTGGTGCCGTCGCGCCGAGGAGAACGTCAACCGACTCATACGCCCGATCGAACGCCTGCATCACGAGCGTACGCACCCGCTGGGCCTGCGCGTAGTAGGCGTCGTAGTAGCCGGCGGACAGCGCGTAGGTCCCGAGCATCACCCGGCGCTTGACCTCAGCGCCGAACCCGGCCGTGCGGGTGGCGGTGTTCATGGCGGCCGCGTCTTCGCCGTCGACTCTGAGGCCATAGCGGACTCCGTCATAACGGGCGAGGTTGGAAGAAGCCTCGGCTGGTGCAATGAGGTAGTAAGCCGACAGCCCGTAAGCGAACTCGGGCACCGAGATCTCCTCGACCTTGGCCCCCGCCCCTGCCAGCGCGTCGGCCGCCTCGTGCACCCGGGCGGCCACGTCCGGCGAGCAGCCGTCCACGAGGTCGCGGCACAGGCCGACACGGATGCCCTCCGACCCGTCGTGCACCGATGTCAGTGTCGGCTCGGGTACCGAGGGGAGCGAGGTGCTGTCGAGCGGGTCGTGCCCGGCGAGCACGTCGTAGAGCAATGCGGCGTCCTCCACCGTCGTGGCGAACGGGCCGATCTGGTCGAGTGAGCTGGCGAAGGCCACCAGCCCGTAGCGCGAGACGCGGCCGTAGGTGGGCTTCATGCCGACCACGCCGCACAGCGCGGCAGGCTGGCGGATCGATCCGCCGGTGTCGGAGCCGAGCCCGAGAAGTGTGAAGCCGGCCGCCACCGCGGCAGCCGAGCCGCCACTGCTGCCGCCGGGGACCTTGCCGGTATGGCGCGGGTTGTGTGTCGGGCCGAACGCAGAGTTTTCCGTCGAGCTGCCCATGGCGAACTCGTCCATGTTCGTCTTGCCGATCGCGATCGCCCCGGCCGCCCGCAACGACTCGACCACGGTCGCGTCATAAGGGGGTCGCCAGCCTTCCAGGATTCTCGAGCCGCAGGTCGTAACGGAGCCGCGGGTGCACAAGTTGTCCTTCAGCGCCACGGGCACGCCCGCCAGCGGGCCCGGGTCGCGCCCGGCGGCCACGACGGCGTCGACCGCGTCGGCCTGCGCCCGCGCTTCGTCGCCCAGGACCGTGAGGAACGCGTTGAGCTCGCCGTTGCCCGCCGCCACCGCCGCCAGCGACTCCTCGACCAGCTCTCGGGCCGAGCGCCGCCCGGACCGAACCTCGGCCGCCAGGGCCAGCGCCGTGCTCACGGCGCCTCACCCCCGATGCGGGGGACACGGAACTGGTGGTCCTCCACCTCGGGCGCGACGGCGAGCACCTCGCCCCGGTCGAGGCTCTCTCGGGGCTCGTCGGGCCGCAGCACGTTCTGCAGCGCGATCGGGTGGGACGACGGCTCCAGATGGGCCAGGTCCAGCGCCGCCACGTCGGCCGCGTGGTCGAGCACGGTGCGCAGCTGCGCCGTGAACAGCTCGACCTCGTCGTCGCGCAGATCGAGGCGGGCCAAGCGCGCCACATGAATGACGTCTTCCCGGCTCAGCATCACGCGGCCCTGTGCCCGCTCCTCGTGGTCGCTCACGGGCGAGGCGACGACAGCACGCCGGTGACGAATTCCACCGTGCGCGACTCGATCTCGTCCCTGTCGTAGTCCAGCGTGGCCACGTGGAAGCTGCGCGCGAGCTTCACCTGCTCGACGGGACCCTTGGCCCGGGCCACGAGGAGCTCACTCGATACGGGATCGACGACGTGGTCCTGCAGGCTGGTGAAGACGAGGACGGGGCACGTGACCGACTCCAGCTCGGCCTCCACCTCGGCCGCGGCGGCGAACAGCGAGAGTGCGGCGCGCAGGGGGAGACCCGGGTACGCGGACTCCACCGCACCATCCATCGCGATGTCGGACCCGATGCCGGGCGCAACCTCCTCGTCGTTCTCGATCATCGACTCGACGAGGGCGATGGTATCTGCATCGGGGGGCGCAAGGAGCGGGTTGACGACTGCGATGGCCGCGATCTCGGGATGGCGCTCGGCGAGCCATACGCTGAGCAACCCGCCCATCGACAGGCCGACCACCACGACGGAGTCGCTGCGCGCGGCCAGCTCCGTGTACGCCGCGTCGGCCGCATCCGACCAGTCCTTCCAGCGGGTCGGGAGCATGTCGGAGATCTCAGTCCCGTGCCCGGGCAGTAGCGGCATCTCGACGGTGAGACCCGCATCGGCCAGCGCCAGGGCCAGGCCGCGCATCGACTGCGGGTTGCCGGTGAAGCCGTGCAGGACCAGCGCGCCACGGCCGTCGCCGCTGGCGGAATAGGGCTCGGCGCCTGGAATGATGGGGGCGGTCACGCTGCGGCAGCCTACCGGTGAGGCGAGTAGGGTTCCGGCGGCCAGATGGCTCCGGGGCGGGGCGACCGACGTCCTGCACCACGACCGAGACCGAAGAAGACGAAGGAGCAACGCAATGCCGTCGTACCCGTTCCTCAGCGACGAATGGCTGGACGAGGCCCGCAAGATCCGTGCGGAGTACGAGGGCAAGACGCCCCCCATCGCCCACGTCGTACGTATGAACCTCGTGGTGACGGCCGTGCCCTTCTCCGAGGACGACATCCACGCCCACATGGACACCTCGAGCGGCGAGCTGGTGCTCGACGTGGGCCACCTCGAGGTGCAGGACCTCAAGGTGACCGTCGACTACGACACCGCCAAGGCGATCCTCGTCGAGGGAAATCCGCAGGTCGGCATGCAAGCCTTCATGGCCGGCAAGGTGCGGGTCGAGGGCGACATGGCCAAGCTCATGGCGCTGCAGGCCGCACCGGCGGCCAGCGACCCCAACGCCGCCGAACTGGCCACACGCTTGCGCGACATCACCGCGTAGCGCCCGCCAGTCGCCCTCAGGTGGCTTCAGCCGCCAAGGTCCGTGTCCGGGCGTGCCGGGGCAGCGGCCGGATGAACAGCGCGCACACCACCGCCAGCGCGGCCATGCCCACGCCAACCCAGAACGGGACGCTGAAGCTGTGCAGCAGCGCCGTGCTGTGGTGCACGTTGCCCAGGCCCGAGCGCCGAGCGATCGACTCCTGAATCGTCAGCACGACCTGGATCCCCGCCACCTCCCCCACCTGGGTGGCCATGAGCTGAGCGGCGCTCATGACGCCGTACTCCGACTCGGCCAGCTCGTTCGACATGGTGGCCGAAGTGGCGGGCATGGAGACGCCCATGCCGAGGCCCGAGAGCCCGAGTGCGATGAGGATGATGAGCAACCCCGATGATGGCCCGAGCGTGGCGAACAGGACCATGGAGAGGAGCAGGGAGCTGGTGCCGACGAGCGTCGCCGTCCGCTCCCCCGTGCGCACCGCCATGTAGCCGGCGATCGGCGCGCTGATAGCGAAGAGCAGTGGTCGGGCCACCGAGATGAACCCGACCTGCGAGACGCTGTAGCCGTAGACCTGCTCCATGAGCAGCGGGAACAGGAAGAAGCCGCCGAAGTAGGCGAAGCTCGTGAAGCCCTTGGTGCCCATGGGGAACATAAAGTTGCGCCGGCGCCAATACGTGGTCGGCACCAGCGGGGTGGCGAAGGTGGCTTCTCGCCAGACGAACACCACGACCAGCACGACCGCCGTCACCCCCGCCGCGACGACACCGATCGAGGTCCAGCCGACAATGGGACCGATGCTGAGCACGAGCATGGCGGCCGTGACGGAGCCGGCCAGGCTCCAGCTGCCCACCCAGTCCATGCCCTCCCACACACGCGATCGCGCCGCGCGCCGCCCGCCGCCGCCATCGCCGTGCTCCTCTGCCGCGGCAACGCCCCGTCGCGCCCGTCGCCCCGACGGCAGCAGGAGAGCGACCACCACCGAGGCGATGATCAGGAGCACCAGCTGGCCCCAGAACAGGGTCCGCCACCCGAAGAACTGGATCACCGGTGAGCCGAGCGTGACGCCGAGGACCGGCCCGCCCGCACCGACCAGCGACCACCACCCCAGCGCCTTGACCCGGTCCGCGGGCGCGAACAGCTCGAGGATGATCGCCATCGACGCCGTGCCGGTGGCGGCCCCCTGCACCCCGTCCAGAGCGCGGGCGAACAGCAGCATCCCGACGTCGGGCGCCGTGGCAGTGAGGATCGCGCTGACCATGGCCCCGAGCAGGCCGAACTGGTACAGCCGGCGATGGCCGAAGAGGTCCCCGGCCTTGCCGAAGAACGGGGCGGCGACGCCGAAGGCCAGCAGCGGGCCGGTCGAGGCCCACGCCAGCACCGAGAAGTTCGTATTGAAATCCGCCTTGACCGTGGGCAGGGCGACCACGAAGACGGTGAAGGTGATGTTGAGCGAGAGCAGGCCCGCCAGCAGCGCGACGAGGGCCCACCACTGGTAACGGGGGCTCCGCACCGCCCGCGCCGACACCTTGCGGTGCAGCAGGGTGAACCAGTTGGTCTCGACCGAACCGTCGGCCCCGAGGGTCCCCATCGCCCCTCCGCCGGGGTCGAATTTGGGGTCGAGTAGCACGTCAGAGCGCTCGACCGAGGGCGTTTCCACCCGTGACACCCTACCGTTGCCGAATTTCACCGATCCTGCGGCGAGGGGCTACCGGAAGCGGCGGAACCACCAATTCGGGTCGCGCCCGTGGGCATGGAAATGGTCGGGGATCTGCCGCATGACGCGGTCGATCGACCACTCGCCGGCGCCGAAGCGGGCGTCGGCAACCCGGGACAGTTCGGCCATCATGTGGTCGACGTCGCCGTCGGGTGGCGTGGGTCCGTGGTGCTTCCACACCACCATGGGCACCCCACACACCTCGCAGTCGGCCACCCAGCACACGTCGTCCTCGTGGTGCCACTCCGAGAGGCGCGCCGCCTCACAGAGGTCACAGGTCGGGTCGAACGGGAGTACCACCGCGCCGTCTAGTGGGTGAACAGCTGAATGGACGAACCGGTCTGGACCGTCGACCCGACCGAGGGCTGGGTGCCCGTCACGTTGTTGTTCGGGCTGCCCGAGACGCCCGACACGCTCAGCCCGTCCTGCTGCAACGCGCTGGTGGCCTGCGACACCGAGTCGCCGATCACGTTCGGCACCTGCGTCGTCGGCGGACCGGTCGACACGTTGACAGTCACGGCCGACCCATAGGGCGCCTGGGCCCCGCTCGCCGGGGTCGTAGAGATGACGTCGCCGGACGCCACCGTGGCCGAGGACTGGTTGGCCTGGGTGGCGGTCAACCCCACCGCCTGCAGCGCCGCCTGGGCCTGGGCAAAGGTGTACGTGGTCGGGATGCTCGGGACCGTCGCCGGCTGATGGCCGAGCGACGGGACGAGCGTGATGGTGCTCCCGTAGGGCGCCTTGGCCGGGTTGGCCGTGGACCCGATCGACCACAGCACCAGCACACCGGTAGGCACGGTGTTGCTGTAGGTCCCCGGCGCACAGACCGCTCCGAAGTGCGCCCCTTGCAGCGCCGTCGTCGCCTGGGCACAGGTCATACCGTTCAGGGCGGGAACGCTCACGTCGGGCTTCCCGTCGGAGACCACCACCGTGACCGTCGACCCCTCCTTGAGGCTCGTCCCCGCCACCGGCGTCTGGGAGACGACAGAACCGGCCCCCACGGTGATCGACTTCACGGGAGCCCCCATCTTCAGGTGCATATGGACCTTGGCCACGTCCGCCCGGGCCCTGGTCAACGGCAGGTTGACCAGGGCAGGCGTCGGGTGCGAGGGCGTGAACACCTTGGCCTCGAAGGCGGCCACCACCCCCCCGACCACGATGACCGCGGCGGCGATCGCCGCCACGATCCACCAGGTGCGCCGCCGGCTGCGGGCCCGGCCCGACGTCGGGCCCTTGCCGCCGGCAGCGGCGCCGGCCTTGCCCCCGTAGGGCTCGGCATCGAAGATCTCCCCCGGCCCCGCCCTCGTCCCGACCGGCGCGTCGCTGAGGCTGGGTGCGATCGCGGTGGCGGACCCGGTCGCAGCGGCGGCGGCGGCCACCCCACCCGGGTCGGTCAGCTCGGGCACCCCAGGGGCCCGGAACCCGGTGATCGGAGAGGCGGCCTCCAGATGAGGGATCACCAGCGGCAACGGGGCCGGCGTCGGCAACGCAGCGGCCAACGCACCCAGACGGGCCGCCTGACCGGCCGCGTCCTGGCGCGCCGCCACATCGGGAGCGGCGGCACGGGCCAGGACGTCGTCGAGCGGCCCGAGGGCCGCGTCGTGCGGCAAAGGCTGCCCGATACGGGCCGCCAGCGTCCCCATCGTCGTGTCCGTCACGAACGGCACCGTTCCCGTCACGGCCTCATACAGGACCAACGCCAGCGAGTAGACGTCAGCACGCCCGTCGACCGGCTTGCCCTCGGCCGCCTCGGGGGAGATATACCGGGCAGTCCCCACCATCGCCCCCGCCGGCTCGGTCCATGCCGCCTCGGCCAGGGCACGGGCCACGCCGAAGTCGGCCACCCGCACCCGGCCCTCCTCGTCGAACAGGAGGTTGGCCGGCTTGATATCACGGTGCACCAGACCCCGGACGTGCGCATAGGCCAACCCCTGCGCCACCTCCGTCCCCAGCTGGGCCGCCTGCGAGTACGACAGCAAGGACCCGCGGTCGAGCAGATCACGCAGCGAGCCCCCGCCGAGATACTCGAGCACCAGATACGGCCCGTCCGCGTCCTCACCCCAGTCGAAGACCCTCAGCACGTGCGGATGGTTCAGGGACGCCACCGAGCGCGCCTCGGCGCGGAAGCGCTTCAGGAACGCCTCGTCGGAAGCCAGGGCGGGCTGGAGGACCTTGACCGCGACGTGACGCTGCAGCGACACGTCCTCGGCCAGGAAGACGTGGGCGGAAGCGCCGGTGCCCAGTGCGGAGAGCAGCCGGTACCGCTTCCCAAGGACCCGGCCGATGGAATCAGAAATCAGGGGCATCGGGGCATACTCAGGCTACCGATGTCCGCCACAGGTTCGGTGGACACCTCCCCACCAGGTCACCCCGCCAGCTCTCCCGTCTCCAACAGCGTCTCGAAGGACGCCGCGTCGAGAACCGGGGTGCCGAGCTCCTCGGCCTTCTTGAGCTTGCTGGCCCCCGGAGCATCCCCCACCACCAGCGCGAAGGTCTTCTTCGACACGCTCCCCGGCGACGTGCCGCCCCGCGCCACGATCGCCTCCTCAGCCCCCTCACGCGTGTAGCCGGGCACGGCTCCTGTGACCACCACCGCCTTCCCGGCCAGCGTCTGGGCGGGCATGGCCGCCGCCCCGTCCCCGCCGGACCCCGGACCGGCGGCACCCGGCTCCTCCGTGTTGACCCCCGCCTCACGCAGCCGCCCGACGACCCCCTCGTTGGTGGGCTGGGTCAGGAACTCGGCCACGCTGGCGGCGATGACGCCGCCCACGCCGTCGACGGCCGCCAGCTCGGCCTCCGAGGAGGCGAGGATCGCGTCCAGCGAGCCGAACGCTCGGGCGATCGCCCGTGCCCCGGTCGGCCCCAAATGCCTGATACCCAACGCCACGAGCAAACGGCTCAACGCCTGCCCTCTCGACGCCCCGATGGCACCGACGAGGTTGCGCGCCGAGATCTCCCCGAACCTCTCTAACTCGGTCAGCTGCTCCACGCCGAGCTGGTACAGGTCGGCCGGGTCGTTGACAAGCCCCGCCGCGACGAGCTGGACCACGCGCTCCTCGCCCAGCCCCTCAATATCCATCGCCGAGCGCGACGCGTAGTGGGCGATCCGCTGCACGCGCTGGGCGGGGCAGTCGATGTTGGTGCAGAACGTGTCGCTCTCCCCCGGCAGGCGGACGAGCGGCTGCCCGCACGAGGGGCACGTGGTCGGGAACTTCCACTTCGGCTTGCGGCGCTTGGGCACGCCGGGGCCCTCACGGACCGGGCCGACCACCTCGGGGATCACGTCGCCCGCCTTGCGCACGATCACCAAGTCGCCGGGCCGAACGTCCTTCGCCGCCACCTGGTCCTCGTTGTGGAGGGTGGCCACGCCCACGGTCGAGCCGCCCACGAAGACCGGTTCGAGCTGCGCGAACGGCGTGGCCCGCCCCGTGCGCCCGATGGAGACGTGAATGGCGATCAGCCTGGTCGTGCGCTCCTCGGGGGGGAACTTGAACGCGATGGCCCACCTCGGGGCCCGCGACGTGGCGCCCAGCACGTCGTGCAGCGCCAGGTCGTCTACCTTCGTCACCACGCCGTCGATCTCGTAGGGCAACGAGTGCCGCTCCTCCGCGAGCTCGTGGCACCGGGCCACCACCTCGGCCATTCCCTTCACCCGACCGACCTGCGGGCTGACCGGGAAGCCGGCCTTGGCCAGCTGGGCCAGCGTGGCGGTCTGCGTCGCCGCCGGCCAGCTGGCCTTCGCCGGCACGCCCTCCACGACGCCGACCTGGTAGGCCCAGAAAGACAGGGGGCGGGTGGCCGTGACCTTCGGGTCCTTCTGACGCAGCGCGCCGGCCGCGGAGTTCCGCGGGTTCACGAAGAGGCGCTCCCCCGCGTCGGCCTGGCGTTTGTTCATCGCCTCGAACTCGGCCACCGGCATGTAGATCTCGCCGCGGACCTCGAGCAGCTCGGGGTAGGGGCCTCCCGCCTTGGCCAGCTCCTTGGGCACGTCCTTCACCGTCGCCACGTTGGCCGTCACGTCCTCGCCGGTGACGCCGTCGCCCCGCGTCGCCGCCCGCACGAAGCGCCCGCGCTCGTAGGTGAGCGACATGGCGACGCCGTCGACCTTGGGCTCGCAGGAGAACGCCAGCGCCTCGAGGTCGAGCGAGGGGTCCTGGCGCCGCAGGCGCTCGGCCAGGCGCGCAGCTCGGTCTCGTCGAACGCGTTGTCGAGGCTCATCATGGGGACCCGGTGGCGGACCTCTTGGAAGAGGCCCGACGGAGCGGCGCCGACGGCGTTGGTGGGCGAGTCGGGCGAGGCGAGCGACGGGTGCTCCTCCTCGAGCTCGCGCAGCTCACGGACCAGGAGGTCGTACTCGGCGTCGGGGATCTCCGGCGAGTCGAGCGTGTGGTACAGCACGTTGTTGTGGGCGATGAGCGCGCGCAGCTCCTCGACGCGCGCCGCTACCTCCGCCGGGACGGCGCCCTCAGGCTGAGCGGGCACGGTCAGGCCGCGATGCCCGCGCCGAGCACGGCGTCGGGGTCCTGCGTGTCGTAGAGGGCCACCGTCTGTCCCGGCGCGATCGGCCGCTGCGGGGCGTCGAAGCGCACCACCAGGTCTGCGCCGTCCGCCCTGTCCGCCCGATCGACGGTGCAGCAGGCGGGCCGCCCGTGGGCGCTCACCTGTGCCACGGCGCGCGCGCCGGCGTCCAGCGGGCGGTCGACCCAGGTCAGGGACGGCCCGGCAAGGACGACCGAGGAAAGCAGCGCGTCCCTTGCGTTGCCGACGGTGACCCGGCGCGCCGCCACGTCGACGTGGGTGACATAGCGCCGCGTGCCGTCGCTCGCGTGCCCCATGCCGCGCCGCTGGCCGACGGTGACCAGCTCGACGGCCTCGACCGAGCCTGCGGGCCGGCCGGCGCTGTCCACGACGTCGGCCCGGTGCAGCTCCATCCGGCGGGACAGAAATCCCTGACGGCCCTCCGCGTCTCGTATGAAGCACACGTCCTGGCTGTCCGGTTTGGCGGCGGTGCGCAGCCCGTGCCGCCGGGCGTGGGCCCGCACCTCGTCCTTGGTCATGTCCCCGACCGGGAACAGCACCCGGGCCAGCGCGTCCTGGCCCAGCATGGAGAGCACGTAGGACTGGTCCTTGGCCCCGTCAGCGCCCCGGCGCAGGCGCCAGACGCTGTCGCCTCCGCCCCCGTCCTCAGACACCCGGGCGTGGTGCCCCGTGGCCAGGCGGTCGAAGCCGAGTCGCTCGGACCGCCCGAGCAGCCGGTCGAACTTCATGGAGCGGTTGCACTCGATGCACGGGTTCGGCGTCCGCCCCCGCGCGTGCTCCCCGACGTAGGGCGCGACGACGTGGCGGTCGAACTCCTCGGTCAGGTTGAACACGTGGTGGTCGATGCCCAGCTGCTGGGCCACCCGACGGGCGTCGTCGACGTCCGCCACGGAGCAACAGCCCGAGTCCGAGGGGCCGCCCCACAGCTTGAGCGTTGCCCCGACCACCTCATGGCCCCGCTCCACCAGCAGCGCCGCCGCGACCGAGGAGTCGACGCCTCCCGACATGGCAACGAGCACCCGCATGGGGACCAGTGTGCCACCGGCGCTCAGGCGTCAACGACGCAGCGCAGCCACCACGGCGGGCACCACGGCGAGCGCGTCGTCCACGTCCGCATCGGTCGTGCCGTACCCCAGTGTCAGCCGGACGGCGCCGGCGGCCAGCCCGGGCGCGACGCCCATGGCGGCGAGCACGGGGCTGGGCTCGAGGGCCCCGCTGGCACACGACGAGCCCCCCGAGACGCACACCCCCTCGGCGCCGAGCGCCACCAGCAGCTCCTCGCGCTCCACCCCCGGCAGGCACAGGTGCAGATGCCCCGGCAGCACGGCGGCCCCGGCCGGCACGGTGCGATGCGCCCCCTCGATCGCCGCCAGCAGCCCTTCAGCGAGACGGTCCCGCAGGGCCGCCACCCGCGGCGCCTCCGCACCGCGCTCGGCGGCCACCAGGCGCAGCGCGGCCGCCAGCCCCACTGCGCCCACGACGTCCTGGGTCCCGGCGCGGCGCTCCCGCTCCTGCCCGCCGCCGTTCTGGCGCGCCGTGAGCGCCACCTGCGGGCTCACCGCCAGCGCCCCGGTGCCGACCGGGCCCCCGACCTTGTGGGCACTGAGCGACACCAGGTCGGCGCCGGCGGTGACCTCGGCGAGGTCGAGCCAGGGCGCGGCCTGGACCGCGTCGGTGAAGACGTGCGCCCGCTGGGCGCGCCGCCGCACCGCCTCGACGACGTCGGCCACCGGCTCGACGACGCCGGTCTCGTTGTTGGCCGTCATGACCGCTACCAGCGCGGCACGCGAGGAGAGCGCCCGCGCCAGGGCATCGAGGTCCACGACGCCGTGGCCGTCGACGGGCAGCTCGCGCACGTCCATGCCGACCGCCGCCGCGGCCCGCGCTGACTCGCGCACCGCCGGGTGCTCGACCGCCGAGTACAGCAGCACGGCCTCACCCCGCTCCCGCAGCGCCGCCTCGGCGACCCCGAGGACGGCCAGGTTGGCGGACTCGGTGCCCCCCGACGTGAAGACGATGTCGCCGGGGTCGCGGCCGAGGAAGGAGGCCACCTCGTCGCGCGCCTCCTCCAGGAGGCGCCGGGCCCGTTGGGCCGGCGGGTGGCTCCCGGTGGGATTGCCAAGCGGGCCGGCGCGGACCTCGGCCATGGCGGCGGCCACCTCGGCCCGCAGCGGCGTGGTGGCGGCGTGGTCGAGGTACGTGGTGGTGGTCACCCCGGCCCCGCGCGGATCAGGCAATCCATACCGTCTTGGCGTTGGCGAACTCCTTGAGGCCGAGCTCGGAGAGCTCGCGCCCGTAGCCCGACTTCTTGATGCCGCCGAAGGGCAGCTCGGGCGCGGAGGCCACCATGGCGTTGACGAACATGCCCCCGCCTCGATCCCCTCGACGCAGCGGGCGATCTCGTCGTCGTCATCGGTCCACACGCTCGAGCCGAGGCCGAAGGGAGTGGCGTTGGCTGCGTCGATCGCGGCATCGAGGTCGGGCACCGCCAGCACCATTGCCACGGGGCCGAAGATCTCCTCCCGGGCCACCGCCATGTCCGTGGTCACCCCCGAGAGCACGGTCGGGGCGAGGTACCAGCCGTCGGAATCGGGCCCCTTCGCTCCGGCGTGGACGGTGGCACCCTCCTGGAGCGCCTCCTCGACCTGGCCCACCAGCTCGTCGCGCTGGGCCTCGCTGACGATCGGCCCCACGTTGGTCGCCGGGTCGAAGGGGTCGCCGACGACCAGCGCGTCCATGGCCGCGGTGAAGCGGGCCACGAACTCGTCGGCTACATCACCAACCACGATGAACCGCTTGGCTGCGATGCACGACTGCCCGTTGTTCTGCACGCGGGCCGTGACGGCGGTGCGCACGCAGGCATCGAGGTCGGCCGAGGGGCACACGATGAAGGGGTCCGAGCCGCCGAGCTCGAGCACGCTCTTCTTGAGGGCCCCTCCGGCGGCCGACCCGACCGACATGCCGGCCCGCTCGCTCCCCGTGAGTGTGACCGCCGCGATCCGGGGGTCGGCGATGAGATCCGCGATGTCCTTGGACTCGACGAAGAGGTTGGTGAACACGCCGTCGGGAAGGCCGGCCCGGCGGAACAGGTCCTCTATGGCCAGCGCCGTCTGGGGCACGTTCGACGCGTGCTTGAGCAGGCCGACGTTGCCCACCATCAACGCGGGGGCGGCGAAGCGGATCACCTGCCACATGGGGAAGTTCCACGGCATCACCGCCAGCACCGGGCCGAGCGGCTGGTAGTGCACGTAGGACCGCGTGGCCGACGTCTTGATGGGCTCGTCGGCAAGCAGTCGCTCGGCGTTGTCGGCGAACCAGCGCAGCCCGACCGCGCTCTTGGACACCTCGGCCTTCGCCGCGGCGAACGTTTTCCCCATCTCGGTCGTCAGGATGCGCGCGATGTCGGGCACCTCGCCCTCGAGCAGCTCGGCAGCCGTGAGCAGGTGGCGGGCCCGCTCCGCGTAGGTGGTCGTCTTGTACTCTGCGAACGCGGCCACGGCGCGCTGGAGAAGCGCCTCCACCTCCTCGGGGGTGTGGGACGGGAACTCCTTCTCCGTCTTGCCGGTGGCTGGGTTGATCGTCGCGAAGGCCATGTGCTCAGTCTTACCCGCTACCTAGCCCCAGGTGATCGGGCACGGCGTGCCGCATCAGCTTGCCGGTGGCGGTGTGGGGCAGGTCTCGGGCGGCGATGTAGGTCTTGGGCCGCTTGTACGGGGCGAGATGATCCGAGGCGGCGGCCCGCAGCGCGTCCTCGGCGGCGGGGGCAGCGGCTCTGTCGGCGACATAGGCCACGCAGACACGCTGTCCCCACTGCTCGTCGGGCAGTCCGAAGACGGCCACCTCGGTCACGCCGTCCACCGCGGCCAGCACGTTCTCGACCTCGGCGGGGTACACGTTCACGCCACCGCTGATGATGAGGTCGTGGCGCCGGCCCGTCAGGTAGAGGTAGCCGTGCGGATCGAGGCGGCCCAGGTCGCCGATCGTGCACGCCGGGCCGCGCCAGGCCTTCTGCGTGGCCTCCTCGTTGCCCCAGTAGCTGAAGCGGGCAAAGTCGGGCATGTCGCACCAGATGGTCCCGCTGCCGGACGGGTCGTCGACGAGGTCGTCGGCGTCGTCGACCGGCTCGATGAAGAGCCGGCGCCCGGTCCGGGCCCGGCCGACCGTGCCGGGGCGCTCCAGCCAGTCCTCGGGCGGGCACACCGTGAACTGGGCCTCCGTCGAGCCGTAGAACTCCCAGACGCCGCCCCGGCGGACGCGGTCCATGGTTGCCCGCTTGACCGACTCGGGGCACGGTGCGCCGGCGTGGACGAGGAGGCGGAGCGAGTCGAAGGTCTCATCGACCCCGAGGCCGGGGCACTGGAGGATGCGCTGGAGGTGGGTCGGCACGAGGAACGTGGTGGTCGGGCGGTGACGTCGTATGACGTCGAGCGCGGTCGGGGCGTCGAAGCGGCTCAGGATGGCGAGGGACCCGCCCGAGAGCAGCGTGCCCGTCGAGAAGCGGATGGAGACCGTGTGGTACATCGGCGAGCACACCATGTGCAGGTCGTCCCGGTCGAAGTGCCACACCGACGCCTCGTCCTCGAAGA
>JBKQUM010000179.1:0-5580 GCA_052140165.1 Acidimicrobiales bacterium | reverse complement strand
CGGCGAGCGCGGTCAGAGCGACCGCACCGACCTCTTCGAGGGCCTCATCGAAGGAGTCACCGACGCCCAGTGAGTGTGCTTCCATAGGACACAGCCCAGGACCTACGGATCACATGTATAACGCCGGCCCGGGGATAGGGATCGGCCGTTCGGGCACCCGGCATCTATCTCGGACGGTGGCCCGACATGACCGAGAAGAGACCCCGTCATGCTTTGTCATTCGCGGGCTCGTAGGTGGCAACGACCACTCCGGTGGGCGTCGCAACACTGTCGGTGAGACGCAGCTTCACTTCTACACCGACTGGGAAAAGCCGCCGTCCAGTACCGAGCACTAACGGGTGGATCATCAGCAAGTACTCGTCGACCAGATCGGCAGCCATCAGCGAGCTGATCAACTGACCGCTGCCCATGATCGCCAGAACCCCGTTGGACTGAGACTTGAGGGTGCCAACCGCTTTGGGGATGTCGCCTCGCAGCAACGTCGAGTTGGGCCACGGGAGTGGTTCGGTGAGTGAAGTCGAAACGACATACTTGGGCGTATTGTTGAGCGCGGGAGTGAAAGGACTGTCTGGCTGGCTATTCCAGTGAGACAGCAGTTGTTCGTACGTCCATCTACCAAACAGCCACCCAGCCAGTCCACCCCCCGCTGCCATTCGTTCGCCCATTGCCTTACCAGCTGCATCGCCTGGTTCGGTCGACCGTTGGCCCCAACCGCCCTGCGTGAATCCTCCCCGGGTGTCCTCGTCGGGACGCCCCGGACCCTGCATCACCCCATCTAGGGTCACATGATTCATTACAACGATGCGGCCCATCGCAGCACCTCCTTCGGTAAGGAAGGTATCCCAGCACGCCGGCCTAGAGTCACGGGGCCCGCCCGCCCGGATGGTTGACGGTTATACAAAATCTTATATACTCGGGTAGTGAAGGAGATTGAGTTCCTCGGGACCTCCCTTGATGACCTCCGAGAGTTTCCAGAGATTGCCCGTCGGCGCTCAGGTTTTCAGCTGCAGCTCGTCCAGTCTGGTCGGGACCCGGACGATTGGAAGCCAATGGCCACGGTGGGCTCTGGGTGTCGAGAGATCCGAGTCCGTGATCCGCAGGGAACCTATCGAGTGTTCTACGTGGCAGTAATGGACGACGTTGTGTTCGTGCTGCACTGCTTTCAGAAGAAGACGCAAAAGACGGCCAAATCTGACCTTGATCTCGGTAGGCAGAGATTCAAGGAGATGGTCGAGAAAGAGCGAAGGAGGCACCGAGATGACAAGTAAGCGACACGCCAGCGTGTGGGATGCGATCGAGAACACGCCACAGGAGGCCGAGAACATGAAGATTCGGGGGGCGCTTATGGAGAAGTTGATCGATTTCATTGACGACTCCGGCATGCCGCAGGGCGAGATTGCAGAGCGTCTCGGCGTTACTCAGCCCCGCATCTCCGACCTCGTTCGCGGCAAGATCGACCTCTTCAGCATCGACGCGTTGATCAACATGCTCGTAGCGGCTGGGTTGAAGGTCGATCTCTTTGTCGTGCCCTCGGCGCGAACCCCCAGGTCTACTCGGAAGACATCGGCCGCTGCCTCCCCGTCTGTTCGCGATGGCGGATCTCGCAAGGCTGGAGCGAAGGCGGCTGCCAAGGTCGCAGCTCGGTAACCCGCCTCCCCGTCATGGAGCTCCTACTGCGAACTTTCGCGGGGTAGCCCACTTCGCCGGGACGGTGGGCCACTTCGGCGTCCTCGGATAACTCGCCAGCGATGCGGTCAGAATGGGGCGTGTCCTACAAGCTCTTCGTTTTGAACTCCGGGGTCGAGCGGTCAGCAGCAGATCTCGAACCCGAGGTGGCCAGCGCGATCGCTGCCGAAGGTCACTGGACCGAGTTCTTTGAGGTTCGCATGACAGCAGGCCCGACGGCTTCCATTCGTCCGCTTCCTGAGTCGGGCGATGGCTATCTGGTCACCGTGGAATGGGGCGCTCAGAACGCAGTGACCCACGCTCCCAAGGTCGTAGCGAGCATCGAAGCCGCCGACCGCCTGGCGCACGTCTTCTACGACATGCGAAAGCTGAGCACCCACTGAGGGTGCCTGCCTCCGTACGCCGGGACCATGATGCATCCCCTCGGACGTATTCGATTCCGATCTCGCCGTGATTGACTACCCATTGTGAGGATGTCTGCGGGCGGCGGACGGATGCTTTTCTTGGCGATGATTGCGGCAATCGGGCTGACAAGTTGCTCGAATGCGCCGAGTGCAGGTCCGGTGACGACCACGACCGCACCACTCGGAATATCCGAGGCAGCCGTACGCGCTGGTTGCCAGCACTTGGCGCAGCTGGAGCGGCAGTTATCGGAAGCCCTCGGCAGCAGCAACGTTCCAGCCGGACTCCGGTCGGTGAGCTCTGGGCCGGCTTGGAGGGCGGTGGCCAGCATGGTTCAGCCGACCGACGCCCAGGTGACAGGCAAATACCGACGGGTCACGCAAGACGTCGCCGCATTGAACGGTGGCGTTGCCGCCGCCAGCGTTGGAGGTCCAAAAGGACCGCTAACGGAGGCTCTATCCAGGCTGTCTGGCGACTGCCGGAAGGTGGGCTGATCTCACCCCATCGTCGGGACCGCCCGATCGCCCCCTATCGCCGGTCTCGTGGCACGCCTTCGCGGTTCTACGGCCGACATTGCTGCCTCTCGCGAGCGCCGACCGCTCCCGATCTCCAGCCCGCGGACAATCCCTGTAAGCGGATCGGTCTACGGGGCAGCGTTCAATCGGTCAGGATGAGGATGCCGCTGAGTTGAACGGTGGAGGGAGGGCACGGGTGGCGTTCGGGACGATGAACCCCAGAAGGTGGCGGTCGCCGTCGTAGACGGCCCTGATTTCGAAACTCTCGACTTCGACACCGTCTACGGAGGACTCGCGTACCAGCCCCCCTGATTCGATCTCCAAGACAACGGTATCTGTGGCACCGGCGACTGCACCAACCGTCAGATCGGCGGCTTGACCGGAAAGAGCCGCTGGGCTGAGCCACAGAGCCGCATCGAGCACAATGACCATGTAGAGGCGTCCCTCGGAGGTGAGGGAAAGTGCGACTCGAAGGCCGCTCGGAAAATCGACAGTGCCGCCATGCAGGTCTTCGGGAACGGTCTCTCCTGCGAAGAGCTTGACGACCAGCACGTCATCGCGATGGCGGTACGACGTTCCGGGCGGAGAGCCGGCAAGCCAAGGGAGCCTTCGGGACGCGTCCCAGACAACGATGGCTTCAAGCTCCTCTGCCTTACCCCAGAGGAGACCGAGAACCCGTTCCCCATTGATCACCACGTCATCAATGATCAGCGACGGTGCTCGCGTGCTCGCGCCCTTTCTGAACTCCACGCATAAACAGTCCCTGTTCTCGTCTCTTACGAGCCGGTAGGCGCCAGGGTTCCCCAAGGCGGCCGAAGCTGACAGGCGGAGCGGTGCATTCAGGACCGTGATGGCGCTGACGCGGAGCCTCTTGTTAGCGGCGTAACTGTCTGAGGACCCGGCGGCGGGTTTCGGCCGTGCTCTTTGACCACGGACTCTTCACGCGCCGCACGGACGAAGGTGACGAGAGCGAGAACGAACTGGTAGCACCTGAGCCGTGGCGATCACGTGGTCCTGCCCGGTCGACGTCTCGACATACGCGCGCCTCGGCCGGAATGCGCCGGCGCCACGGCCCGACTGCTCTGGCTGCGGCAGCCCGATGGCCTTTGATGGCTCGTACCGTCGGCGCGTCCGCGAGTCGGGCGTCGTGCACGAGATATTCGTCCGGCGCGCCTGGTGCCGGGCATGCAAGGTCGGCGACGCCCTCTTCCCTGACTTCGTCCTGCGTCGCAGGCTCGACAGCACCTTGGCCGTCGGCGCTGCGGTGCTCGAACCGGTCGGCGTCGAGCTCCCCGATGGTGCCAGGGGCCTCTGTCGCTCGGTACCGGCGCGCACGGTGCGCTCGTGGCGGCAGCGCTTCTCAGAGCGGGCAGATGACCTGGCTGTTCGCTTCATGGCACTCACCGCCCACTTGGGCGGAGCGCTGCCCTTCCGGAGCGCGAACGACGCGACCCCGGTCGGACGTGCCACAGATGCCATCGGGTTCGCGTGGCTGGCGGCGAGCCGGCGTGATGACGCGGACCTCCCACCGGCGTGGCGCCTCGCGAACGTCATCGTCGGCGGCCAGCTCCTCTGCACCCGCGTAGACCTGCCGTGGCCGATCGACCCGGCGATGATCGGACGTTCCCGCGGCCCCTGAGCAGCTCTGCTCGCGCCGGTCCCGATACCGCGGTCGGCGCTCATGGGCGATGCCGCAGATGACGAATGGCCCCTCCGGCGCTCGCGCCCCCCTCCCGCGAGCTGTGCGAGTGAGAACCGCGCGGCCACGGGGCCAGGACCCTTCCCGTCATCCTCACAGAACGTTGCCGATCCATGCTCACCGATCGTTGCCGCCGCATGTGCAGACAGCGTGGCCGGCAGCACCTCTGGTCAATTTCGAGATCAAGAACGTGTTCATCGCCGAAGGTGACGGCGAAGGCCTGGGCCGACCCAAAACCTTCGGCGAAGCGAATGGTGATGTTTTCGGCCATCGTCGAACGTTAGCGGTGCGCTGTGTCGTTACCTCACCTGATCCTGCAAGGCGTCTCACCTGGTTGATCGCTTGGCTGCAGGCATTTAGCTGCGTGGACACCTATCCTGTCGGCGAGCCTTTTAGTTGGCCACCTAATCCTCCATAGGGGGAGCGCCCGCTGCGAAGTTGGGCTCGATGACCTCGATGACCTTCTTGGCTTGAGCCTTGTTCTCGGCATAACCGTGCGAGAAAACTTTGCCGTCCTTCTCCAGAGCCCAGTGCCACTTATCAGTCTGCTTAGCGCCCTGAAACTCAGGACGCACGTACCCGGTGAAACCACTTGGGAAGGTAATGGCCTCGTCGGTCTTTTTCCATTCGCTTTCCGGTACGTTCCTGACGGCGTCCATGTCTTCTTTAAAGTGTTGCTGCATTTGGGCCTTCCTCACGATAGGTCTTCAGTCGAGGATGGTTCTGGTGCTTTCCATTGCGTACATATTCCGAGATACAGCCAAACTGTCTAAACTGAATAGATGGCGAATTGTCAGTTATGCTCCCGCCCGCTCCTGACGTGTACCAAATGTGGCCACACCGGATGTGCGTTGAGCAATGCTATCCGAGCTGAACCGTGTCCCAACGGGATGGCGGAAAGGAACGGTACGGCCGCGTGTTCAGTATGTGGTTGCGACAATCTCAAACCGTTGTGAGCCAGAGATCGACGGTCCGTGGATAAGTCCTTAGCGAGACTCACTGGGGCCTGAGGGTCCAGCCGGTGAGCGAAGGCACTTTTGCCCAACCAAGGGCCACGGAGGGTCCTCCGCCGCTTTGGGTCAAGCTCTCGGATGGGGGCGGATGCTGGGTGCAGGGACGGCCGACGCGGGTCACCCGGGCGTCCCTTATGGGGAACGGCATCCGGCAACAGCCCATGTCAGCCAGGGTCGCTCCCCGGAGGCGTCCCGTATGCCCCGCCCGATGATGGTTCTCGCTGGGGAACGTCAACTGGGACAGCAGGTGTCCCCGATTCGCGAG
>JBKQUM010000178.1:0-51068 GCA_052140165.1 Acidimicrobiales bacterium | reverse complement strand
GCATCGAGATCGTGCTGCACGAGCCCTCCCCGCCGGTCGCCGTGATGGGGGACCGGCGCCAGCTCGTCTCGGCCATGCACGCCCTCCTGGAGAACGCGATCACCTACTCCTACGACAACTCCAAGGTCGTCGTCAGCGGGACGGTGCAGCGCTCCCACCCGAACCTCGAGCACCCCTCGGTGGTGGGCTCCCTGGACGACCGGACCCTGGGCGAGGGTGCGCCGGGCCACGACACGGGGGAGATCCCCGTCGTGGCCGCCGCTGGGCCAGACTCGGTGCCCGACGCCGCTGCACACGAGAAGGAGGGGCCGGTGGAGCCGGTCTTCACCCCCGAGATCCTGGACCACGGACCGGTTCCGAGCGACGCCGCGGTCGCCGGCACGGCGGCCACCGGCACCACCGCGCCCGCCTCCCTGGCCGGCCCGCCGGCCGACTCCGCCGGAACCGGTCCGGCGGAGTCCACGGCGGCGACCTCCCCGGCGTGGCGCATCGAGGAGCGTGACAACGTGCGGCTCTCGGTGCAGGACCACGGCATCGGGATCCCGGCCCGCGACCTCGACCGCATCTTCGAGCGCTTCTACCGGGTCGACCACGGCCGCAGCCGTGACACGGGCGGCACCGGCCTCGGCCTGTCGATCGTGCGCCATGTCGCCAACAACCACCAGGGCTGGGTGGACGTCGAGTCGCGCGAGGGCGAGGGGTCGACCTTCACGCTCGTGCTGCCGGTCCAGGCGGAGCGGGTCGCGTGACCAAGGCCGGATCCGGCAAGGCGGCGGCGGCGACCGGCAAGAAGAGCGCACGCCCGGCGCAAGGGGAGGGACCGGTCAAGGTCCTGCTGGCCGAGGACGAGGAGTCCTTCATCGAGGCGCTCGTCATCGGCCTCACCAACGAGGGGTTCCGCGTCACGGTGGCCCGCGACGGCAACGAGGCGCTGCAGCTCTTCGAGGAGACCGGGCCCGACATCCTCCTGCTCGACCTGATGCTGCCCAAGATGTCAGGCATCGACGTGTGCCGCACCATCCGCGCCCGCTCGAGCGTCCCCATCATCATGGTGACGGCCAAGGGCACCGAGATCGACACCGTGGTCGCGCTCGAGGTCGGGGCGGACGACTACGTCACCAAGCCCTACCGGCTGCGCGAGCTGGTGGCCCGCATGCGCGCCGTCCTGCGGCGAGCGCCCGGCGGCCCCGAGTCCACCGACCAGTCGGGCACCATCGAGTTCGGCAGCGACGGCATCTGGGAGTCCAACGGGATCAAGGTGGACTTCGACCAGCGGCGCGTCTTCGTGCGCGGCGAGGAGGTGCACCTGCGCCGCAAGGAATTCGAGCTGCTGCGCCTGCTGGTCGAGAACTCCGGCCGCGTGCTCACCCGCGACGTCCTCATCGACCGCGTGTGGGGCACCGACTACATCGGCGACACCAAGACGCTCGATGTGCACATTAAGCGGTTGCGGTCCCGGATCGAGGCCGACCCCTCCACCCCGGTCCTCATCACGACGGTGCGCGGGGTCGGCTACCGCTTCGCGGCCCCCGGCTCCTAAACCAGCGTCTGGCCTGGGGCGGGGCGGGTCGACCGAAGCACCACGTCCAGAGCCGCTAGCTTCGACAGCTTCGAGGGTCCCCACCTCCGGCCCCCCCAACGAGGAAGATTGATGCCACTGTTCGTACCCATGTCCGTGATGCGAAGAACAGCCGTCTGCCTCGTGCTCGCCGCAGTGGCGGCGCTCCCGCCGGCCGTCCTGGACGGTGTCGCCGGCGCGGCGATCGTGCCGCCGGACCACCCGTACGTGAACATGACGCCTGCACCCGGCTACGACGGGCCGTGCGGGAGCGTGGCGCAACCGAATCCGTCGTGCCCCGCCGGCCTGGCCACCATCGACGGTGACCGCGCTGTCGAGGGAGTGGTCCCGATGAGCCTCCCGGACAACTACTCGTCGTTGACGCCGCAGGAGCAGCTGTTCGTGCTCACCGACCTCGAGAGGGTCGACCGCGGGATCGCCCCGATCGAGGGCCTCGCCACGGGGCTGGACGGGTTGGCCCAGGCCGGGGCGAACAGCTCCACCAACCCCACGTTCCCGCCCTACGGGACCAGCTTCGGAAGCTCGTACTCCTCGGAGTCGTCGCTCATCGAGTCGGACATCCTGTGGATGTACCAGGACGGCTACGGGGGCGCGAACGTGGCGTGCACCTCCCTTGGGGCGGCGGGTTGCTGGCAGCACCGCCAGATCATGCTCGGCCAGTACCCCTCACCGCTCCTCATGGGCGTGGGGACCGGCCCCTCGACGACGATGCTCCTCGTCGGGGGGGACACCGCGGACACGCCGTACTTCACCTGGTCGGACGTCGTCCCACACCTCCCCGTCGGCGTCTCGGTCCCTGAGATCTCGGCGCTGCCGGGCACCACGCAGTCGTCATCGGTCGAGCTGTGGGCGTCGGGCGAGAACATGAGCGTCTCCGTATCACTCAGCGGCGGGTCGGGGGTGTTCCACCTCGGCAGCTCGGGTTGCAACCTCCAGATGGAGAGCTCCTGCGGCGTCCCCGTCCAGTTCACGCCGCCGTCCATCGGCGTCTACCCCGCGACGCTGGTGGTGAGCGGCCCCAACGGCACCCAGGACATATCGCTGCGCGGGGTGTCGAGCCACGGCTATCACCTCGTCGCCTCCGACGGTGGCGTCTTCAGCTACGGTGACGCCGGGTTCTACGGGTCGACCGGTGGCATGCACCTGAACCGACCTGTCGTCGCCATGGCCGGCACTCACGACGGCGCCGGCTACTGGCTGGTGGCCTCCGACGGGGGCATCTTCAACTACGGGGACGCCGGCTTCTACGGGTCCATGGGCGGCAAGCCGCTCAACGCGCCCATCGTCGGCATCGCTCCGACGCCGAGCGGCAAGGGCTACTGGGAGGTGGCCTCCGACGGCGGAATCTTCAGCTTCGGCGACGCGACCTTCTTCGGCTCCCGGGGCGGCCAGCCCCTCAACCGGCCGATCGTGGGCATGGCCTCGAGCCCGACCGGACACGGCTACTGGCTGGTGGCCTCCGACGGCGGGATCTTCTCCTACGGCGACGCGTCGTTCCACGGCTCGGCGGGCTCGCTGCCCCTCAACAGGCCGGTCGTCGGCATGACCCCGACCGCCGACGGCGGCGGCTATTGGCTGGTGGCGAGCGACGGTGGGGTCTTCGACTACGGCGACGCACCGTTCTTCGGCTCCATGGGGGGCCAGCCGCTCAACAGGCCCATCCTCGGCATCGCGGCCACCACCGACGGCGGCGGGTACTGGCTGGCGGCGTCGGACGGCGGCATCTTCAACTATGGCGACGCCGGCTTCTTCGGCTCCATGGGGGGCACGCCGCTCAACGCGCCCGTCGTCGGGGCGGCGGCGTCAGCCTAGGGTCAGGCGTTCGAAGTCGGCCGGGATCGTCACGCCCGGCATGGACGCGGTGTCCACCTGCTCGCCGAGATGCGTGAGCACGATGTGCAGGTCGGGATGCGCGGCGCGCAGCTCCCGGATGGAGTCCTCGTCCATGTGGGTCGGCAGCGCGCCCGGGGGGAGGTGCTTCCCGTTGCACTCCACCACCAGCGTGTCGGACTCCCGGGCCAGCTCGCTCAGCCCGTCGCACGGCGTCGTGTCGCCCGAGTAGGCGACGACCCCGCCGGGGCGTTCGAAGAGGTAGCCGAAGCAGCGCAGATACGGGACGTGGACCACCTCGACGGCCCGCAGGCGCAGCGGCCCCACCTCCTGCCACGAGCCGTTCACCTCCGTGAAGCGCAGGTCGATGCGGTCGTGGGCCATCTGGAGCACCGAGCGCACCGCACCGGCGTCCATCATGCCCGCCAGGTGCCGCTCCAACCCGGGGGGGCCCACCACGTCCAGGGTGCGCCCGCCGCCCTTCTCGGCGATCGCCTGGAGGAGGAAGGGCCACCCGAAGCAGTGGTCGGCGTGGAAGTGCGAGATCACCACCACCTCCACGTGGTCGACCGCGAAGCCGCAGCGGCGCAGGTGCGGCAGGGAGGTGGGGCAGGGCTCGACCAGCACGTTCCCGTCCATCACGAAGCTGTTCCAGTAGCGCCCGGGCGGCGCCAGGAAGTTGCCCGTCCCGAGGAAGGTGAGCTCGGTCACGACGTGTCGGCCAGGGCCAGGAAGGACGCCACCAGCAGCGGGTCCCCCTCGACGATGCAGTCCGAGACCGGCAGGCGCCGGTAGAGCATCAGCACCAGGTCCGACGCCGTCCCGCTGACCCCGGCCTGCCGGCGGCCCGGCCCGCCGCCGGCGACCCGCCGGGTCCCGCCCGTGTCGGTGGCCCGCAGCGTCACCACGCCGGGCAGGGCGTCGGCGGAGGACCCGAGCACGATCTCGACGAACTCGCCCACTCCGTCGTCTGCCACGTCGCGGCGCAGCGGGTCCGGTGACGCCGTGACCGCCTCGGCATCCCAGGTGTGCACCGCGATCTCCTGCACCTCGCCGACATGGTGCGCCAGGTCACGCACGGTCCAGGCGGGCGTGCTCGGCACGTCGGCATCGAGCCCGTCGGCGCCACGGCGGCCGGCCGCCGCCGCGGCGAAGCGCCCGCTCGCCTCCCGGATCGCCCAGAGCGCCCGGGCCAGGCGGTCCGTCGCCGTCATGGCGCCTTGAGCAACAGCTCCCCGCCGAGATACGGGGCCAGCGCCTCGGGCAGCATCACCGTCCCGTCGGCCTGGCGCCCGTTCTCCATGAGGGCGGCCCAGATGCGCGGCCAGGCCAGCGCCGAGCCGTTCACCGTGTGCACCAGCTGCAGCGGCCCGCCGCCGGCGGGCCGGTAGCGCACGTTGGCCCGCCGGGCCTGGTAGTCGCGGAACCAGCTCACCGACGACACCTCGAGCCAGCGGTCGACGCCGGGCGCGTAGGCCTCGAGGTCGAAGGTCCGGGCCGACGAGCCGCCGAGGTCACCGGTGCACAGGTCGAGCACCCGGTAGGGAAGCTCGAGGTCCTGCAGCATCGACTCGGCCCGCGCCAGGATGTCGGCCTGGGCGTCGAGCGCCGTGTCCGGCGTGGCGTAGGCGAACAGCTCCACCTTGTCGAACTCGTGGACGCGCAGCAGCCCGCGGGTGTCGCGCCCCGCCGAGCCCGCCTCGCGCCGGTAGCACGCCGTCGACGCGGTGTAGCGCAGCGGCAGCTGGGACTCCTCGAGGATCTCGCCCCGGTGCATGGAGGTCAGCGGCACCTCGGCCGTCGGGATCAGCCACAGGTCGTCGCGCTCGACGTGGTAGGCGTCGTCGGCGAACTTGGGCAGGTGCCCGGTCGACGTCATGGTCTCGGTGAGCACGACCGTCGGGGGCCGGATCTCCTCGTAGGCCGGCGAGTGGCGGTCGATGGCGAACGCGGTCAGCGCCCGCAGCAGTCGTGCCCCCGGCCCGCGGTAGAGCGGGAACATCGAGCCGGCCAGGCGCGCCCCGCGCTCCATGTCGAGGAGCTGCAGCGCCTCACCGATCTCCCAGTGCGGCACGTGCTGGTGGTCCAGCCGTCCGGGCTCCGGCCGCCCGAGGTCCTGGCCCGGCCACCACCGGCGGACCTCGACGTTGTCCGCCTCGCCCACCCCGTCGGGGGCGTCGGGGGCGGGGATGTTGGGGAGGTAGAGCAAGCCGGTGCGCACCTGCTCCCCCAGCGCGTCGGCTTCGGCCGCGGCGGCGCGCTCGGACTCGCCGAGCCGCCGGCTCCGCGCGCTGAGCTCTTCCGCCTCGGCGTCGTGACCCGCCTTCTTGGCCTGCCCGACCTGCCGCGAGAGCTCCTTGACCTCGGCCCGCATCGCCTCCGCGCTCGCCACCCGGGCCCGGTGGGCCACGTCGGCCTCGATCACGGCATCCACCTCGGCGGCGTCGACGCCGCGGCGGGCCAGCGCGGCCTTGACCCCGACGGGATCATCGCGGAGCGCACGGATATCGATCACTCCTGCTCAAAGTAGCCTGCGACGCCGTGCCAGCCCTCCAGGTCACCGGCCTCACCGTGCGCTACGGACCGGCCGGCACGCCCCCCGCGGTCGACGAGCTGGACCTGCGGGCGGAGCCCGGCGAGGTCCTCGTCGTCCTCGGCCCCAACGGGGCGGGCAAGACCTCGACCGTCGAGACGCTCGAGGGCTACCGGCGGCCCGCCGGCGGCGTGGTGCGGGTGCTCGGGCTCGACCCGATGGCCGACCATGCCGCGCTGACGGGCCGTATCGGCGTCATGCTCCAGCGGGGCGGCGTCTACCCGATGCTCGGGCCGCGCCGGGTCCTCGACCTCTTCGGCGCCTACTACCCCGACCCCCTGCCGACGGAGGGCCTGCTCGACCTGGTGGGCCTGGCCCCCGTGGCTGCCACCCCCTGGCGCCACCTCTCGGGCGGCGAGCAACAGCGCCTGTCGCTCGCGCTGGCGCTCATCGGCCGGCCCGAGGTCGCCTTCCTCGACGAACCCACGGCGGGCGTCGACCCCGAGGGGCGGATCGCCATCCGGGCCGCCGTGGCGGGACTGCGGGAGCGCGGCGTCTGCGTGCTGCTGACCACCCACGAGCTCGGCGAGGCCGAGAAGATGGCCGACCGCATCGTGATCCTCTCCTCCGGGCGCATCGTGCTCGCGGGCACGCCCCGCGAGCTCGCCGGCGCGGGTGGGGCGGGGGCGCCGGCCCTCAGCTTCGGCGCCCCGGCCGGCCTCGACGTGGCCCAGGTGGAAGCCGCCGTCGGCCCCGGGACGGTCGTGACCGAGACGGCGCCCGGCCGCTACCGCGTCGTGGCGCCGGACCGTCCGACCCCGGCCGTCACCGCGGCGGTCGCCACGTTCCTGGCCGAGCGCGACGCTGCGCTCACCGACCTCGTGGCGGGCCGGACGCTCGAGGACGTGTACTTCGAGGCGGTGGGCGCGGCCGGGGCCGACGCCGCCGCGGCGGCGGACCCGGCGGCGCCGGGCCGGGGCCGCCGCCGGCGGAGGCGGTCCCCCCGATGAGCACGACCACACGCTTCACGCGCCCGCTCACCGCCCAGACGGGCGCCGAGATCTACATGACGCTGCGCCGCGGGGAGACGCTCCTGCTGACCCTCGGCATCCCCGTCGTGTTCCTGCTCTTCTTCTCGAAGGTGTCGGTCGTGTCGACGCCCGGCACCACACCCGCCGACTTCTTCGTGCCCGGCATCCTCGCTCTCGCCGTCATGTCCACCGCCATGGTCTCGCTCGGCATCGCCACCGGCTTCGAGCGCGGCTACGGCGTGTTGAAGCGGCTGGGGTCCACGCCGCTCGGCCGGCCGCGCCTGCTCGGCGCCAAGATCGTGACGATCGTCGCCGTCGAGCTGCTGCAGGCCGCCGTCCTGCTCCCGGTCGGTCTCGCCCTGGGCTGGAATCCGGGCGGCGGCGGGGCACCCGCCGTGGCCGGCGCCGTCGGGGCGATCCTGCTCGGCTCGGCCGCCTTCGCCGGCATCGGCCTCTTCATGGCGGGCACGCTGCGGGCAGAGGTGAACCTGGCCGCCGCCAACGGCCTCTACCTCGTCCTCCTGCTGCTGGGCGGGATGATCGTCCCCATTTCCAAGCTCCCGAGCGGGCTGGCCGACTTCGCCAAGCTGCTGCCGGCCGAGGCCCTCTCCTCCGCGTTGCACGCCACCCTCGGGAGCGGCGCCAGCGTGCCGCTGGAGTCCTGGGTCGTGCTCGCCGTGTGGGCCGTCGCCGCGCCGGTGGCGGCGGCGCTCACGTTCCGCTGGGAATGAGCGCCCGCTCGTCGGCGGTGAAGGAGGCCGGCGTCAGCACATCGCCCCGCACGATCTTGGAGATCGTGCCGTCGCCGTCGACGAAAACGGCGTAGGGATCTCCCTCGAAGTAGAAGAGGCCGCTCGTCACGGTCACGTCCGGGTCGTAGGCAACCGGGAAGGTCACGCCTGCGCTCTTGATGAACCCCTTCGCGTTCCCCACCGTGTCCTCGCTGTCCACGCCGATGACGCGGATGTGCGACAACGACCCACCGGCCGCGTCCTGCCGGCGCACCGCCGCTGCGAGTGGTGGCAGTTCCTGGTGGCAGCTCGGGCACCAGTTGCCGAAGAAGAGCAGCACCGCCGGCGTGCCGTTCGCCCCGCCGTCACCGGGGACGGAGACCTGCTCGGGCCCCACCGGGCCGACGTTCTGGCGCGTGAACGACGGCACCGGCCCGCCCTCATGGGGCGCCGCGGTGGAGTTCTGGCTGGTGCCCAGGCCGGTGAACAGGAAGATCCCGAGCACCACGGCCAGCACGATGCCGACGACCAGAAAGATCTTGCGGGGTTTGCGGGGCGCGGGCCCCGGCGCCGGTGCAGGCGCAGCCGACGGCTGGGGGGGTGTTGCAGCGGTCATCGCGGGGCGACGTTAGTGAATGCGGTTGGAGATGAGTACGTCGCCCGCCATGGCCACGAAGAGCACCGTCAGGTAGGTGATGGAGTACCCGAAGACCTTCATCGCGTCCCGCCCGGTCGCCTGGCCGTTCTGGGCCAGACCCCACAGGCGGGTGACGAAGTACAGGAAGCCGGCGCCGAGGACGGCGGCGGTGATCATGTAGATCCAGCCCATGTGGGCGACGGGCCCGAAGAGGAACGACACCGCCACCAGCGCCACGGTGTAGTACAAGATCTCGGTCGTGGTGCGCTTCATGGAGGCCACCACCGGCAGCATCGGCACGTCGGCCGCTCGATAGTCCTCCTTGTAGCGCACCGCCAGCGCCCAGAAGTGCGGCGGCGTCCAGATGAAGATGATGGCGAAGAGGACCACCGGTGCCCACGAGAGGCTGTCGGTCACGGCCGCCCACCCCACGAGGACCGGCACTGCGCCGGCGGCACCCCCGATCACGATGTTCTGTGTGGAGCGGCGCTTCAGCCACAACGTGTAGACGAACACGTAGAAGAGGGTCGCCGAGATGGCGAGGACGGCCGACAGCAGGTTGACGGCGAGCCACAGCTCCACGAAGGCGGCGACCTCGAGGGTGAGCGCGAAGACCAACGCGGCCGTGGGCGTCATGGCGCCCGTCACCAGCGGCCGGTTCTTGGTCCGCTTCATGAGGCGGTCGATGTCGCGGTCGACCACCATGTTGATGGCGTTCGCGCCGCCGGCCGCCAGCGCACCGCCGGCCAGGGTGGCCGCCATCAGCCAGACCGGCGGCAGGCCGCGCTGCGCCACCACCATGGTGGGGAGCGTCGTGATCAGCAGGAGCTCGATGATCCGGGGCTTGGTCAGGGCGACATAGGCCCCGACCGTCTGCCTCGACCACCGCGCTCGCCGACCTGGGAGGGCGGGCGCCTCGATGGACATGTGCGCTCAGCCTATGCACGGGGGTCGCCCGTGACCAAGCGACGGGCCCCGGTACGCTTGCCCCCACGTGTCGCGACGCCGAACCCCCACCGTCTCGCCCTCGCTGAGCCACCGGCTGAACGTCCTGGCCCTGGTCCTGACCGCGCTCATCGTCATCACCGGCGGGGCGGTCCGCCTCACCGGGTCGGGCCTTGGCTGCAGCGACTGGCCGACCTGCTCGGCCGGGCACCTGACCCCGGCGTTGCAGTTCCACGGGCTGGTCGAGTTCGGGAACCGCCTCGTCACGGTGGTGCTGGTCATCGCGGTGGCGGCCGCCTTCCTCGGCGCGGTGTTCCGCTCCCCCCGCCGGCGCGACCTCGTGTGGCTGAGCGGGGGGCTCGTGGCGGGTGTGCTGGCCCAGGCCGTCCTCGGCGGGATCGTCGTCTACACCAAGCTCAATCCCTACGTCGTCATGGTGCACTTCTTCGCCACCATGCTCCTGCTGGCCGACGCAGTGGTGCTGGTCCACCGCTCGACCCGCGACTACTCGCCGGGATCGGCCCACCTCCTCGTGCCCCGGCCCCTCATCCGGCTCTACTACGGCCTCCTGGCGCTGCTCACCCTCGTGATCGCGGCGGGCACCGCGGTCACCGGCGCGGGGCCACACGCCGGCGACGCCTCGGGACAGCAGATCGCCAAGCGCATCCCGGTCGCCTTGCGCGACATGGCCGAGCTCCACTCGAGCCTCGCGCTGCTCCTCATCGGCGTCACCGTCGGCCTCGCCGTGGCCCTGCACATGGGCGACGTGCCCGAGCGTGTGCGGCGCTCGGCCCGCATCCTCCTGGCGGTGATGGTGGCGCAGGCCGCGGTCGGCTACACCCAGTACTTCACCCACCTGCCGGCCCTGCTCGTCGAGGTCCACATGCTCGGCGTGACCGTGCTGGTCATCGGCGCGGTCCAGACCTTCCTGGCCTGCACGTACCACGCGCCGGAGGCGCTGCCCGCCCCGCTCGTCCACGACGAGTCGGCGCAGGGCGTCCCCATCGGCGCCCATTAGGCTGACAGTTCCCGTGCGCCGGCACGGTCCCGCCCCCATCGTCTAGCGGCCCAGGACACCGCCCTTTCACGGCGGCAGCACCGGTTCGAATCCGGTTGGGGGTGCCCAGCGTTCGTCGGGGGACGAATCCACCCCAGAAGCACCCATCAACCAGGGCGTTTCCGTGGTTCCAATAGCTTCGTTGTCGTAGATCAGCCCTTGTGGGAACAGCGCGCGCAAAAGCCCTGGTCGATCCTCCCATTGGGTACGGTTCCAACATCCCGACAGGTCGGTGAGCAGTACCCGCCCGAAAGCGAGCACCGCCTCGAGGTCGGTGGTGCACGCCCCGATGCTCTCGATCTGATCGACAACGATGTCGAGCTCGTCTTGGAGCTGCCGCCGATGGCGCCGGTAATCGGGCTCGTCGATGGCGTCCTTGTTGTACTTCTGGATCAGTCGGTCGATCCTGTCCTCAACATCCCTCTGACGCCCGACGAGGGCTCCCCGGTCCCGAGCTGCGTCACCGACGTGCTCGGCCCACACGTCACGGATGACGGCCTCGAGGAGGGCAAACGCCTCATCTCGGAGCGTGATCGACTCAAGCCAGTCGATGAACACCTCCTCGAGCTTCTCCTTCCGCACGCTGACGCCGCCGCAACCCCTCTGATGGCAGCGGTAGTAGGGGTAGACCCGATTCCGGCCCCTGGACCAGCTTCCTGTCAACGGGCTGGAACACCGACCGCACTTCATGACCCTCCTGAGCGGGAAGTCCTTGTGATCACGGTGACGACCATCACGTTGCGCGCTCCTGCGCCGACCGATCTGAGCGGATGCGAAGAGCTCGTCGGAGACGATGGCCTCGAAGTCACCCGGACCTTCGAAGTCGAATCCAGGCGAGACGATGCGTCCCGTATAGATCACGTTGGTCAACATCCGCCCGAAGGCCTGCTCTGAGAGCTGCTTCCCCCGGCTCGTCTTCAGCCCAAGGGCGCTCACCTGGTGCCATATCTCCTTGGTCGTCAGCTCCCCTAACGCCGCCAGCTCGAAGGAGCGCACCACCAACGGGGCCATCTCCTCGTCGGGTATGAGGCTCGGTGCCCACTTCGGATCTGCTGGCTTCCGATATCCGATGGGCGCTCGCTGCAACCAGCGACCCCTCGACAACGCCTCCCTCATGCCCTCCTTCGTCCGCTGAGCCCTCAGGTCGTTGTCGAGCTGCGCCATCCCCGACATCACATGCTCCGTGAATCGCCCGATCGGTGAGTCATCGAAACTCTCAAGCACAGCTCGGAGCTGAACGCCGTTCAGCCTCAGAGCCATGGTGATGGCCATGTGGTCCCATGTCTGTCGAGCGAGACGATCCACCTTGTACACAACGACCCACTCGATGCCTCGTGCCCGTGCCGACTCCGCGCAGTACTCCAGGAGCTCCTGCAACTTTGGCCGGTCGGCTGTCTTTGCCGACTCGCCCTCTTCGCGGAACACGCGGTCAACGTTGAGGTCGTTGCGCGCACACCATTCCCGGCACGCCTTCTCTTGGGTGGCGAGGGAGTAGTTCTGAACCTGCTCGCCGGTCGAGACTCTCGTGTAGATCACCGCGCTACCCATCAGCACGATCCCGTTCGTCATTGGGCACGCCGGAACTGACCTCCAACGCCAGTCTTCCGAGGCGATACATCTGATCCCGGACCGCTTCTAGTTCGGAGTCACTCAGTTGGCAGAGGTCGCCGCCGAGGAGCTCTCGGCACTGCGTCAAAGAAAGCACGTTGTCCTCGCAGGCGCAGACCGATGTCCACGCTGTCAAGTACGCAGGCCCAGTCCTCTTGAACGGTGCCTGCGCGATTCGTCATGACGACGCCCCACGAGCCAGGTACGCGACCCGACTCGTTGAGCTGCTTTCTTTCAACGCGGCCCCCCGGATGGGGGCCAGGTCCAGAGTTCGGCCATCAGGCCTCAATATCGTGATCCTGCGAAAACCTCCTCTTCCTATGCTGTTGATGATCCGAGTACGGGTGCGCGGGTCCTTGGTTGTGATGATCTCGTGGCTGCCTCTCAGCCCGACTACCTCGATGCTGGCGTAGCGTCCCCCCCGAATGGCACGTACGGCATCGAACTCTTCGGGAGACCGAACTCCGACGCGATGCCGCACCTCGGTGAGCACGTCGGAGGTCCTGGCCTCTCGGTCCAGTGCATCTGGGACCTCCATCCCCAGGAGACGACCAACCAGGTCGTCCAGCCGTAGGCACGCGTACGCGTCCGACCCCTCCTCGTCGAAGTAGTCATCCGACCACCTGGCCGCAATCTCGGCCTCGGTTGCCAGCATGAAGTCGCCGCGAAAGTCCGTGGCGACCCACATCGCGATCCCGAGGGAAACCATGGACGAGGCCGACGTCTCCAGGTAGTCCATCTCCTCGTCGCACATCTGCTCGACGACGTAGCCAAGCTTCTCGACCGGGATACCCAGCTTCTCCCTGAACGCCGCTGCAACCATCAGGGCAAACAGCCCCCGCAGGTCGAACCGGCGCCAACCGCTGTCGCCCGCTCGCCCGCTGTGTGGCAATGCTCCTCGGCTGCCCCAATCGTTGAGCTGGCGACCGGAGATCCCTGCCACGGCCCGTACGTCGTTCGCCGTGAATACGAGCTCATCCAGCAGGTCGGACACGGCGCGACCCTACCAGGGAATCGAACTGTACCGTACGGTTATCGGCAAGGGCAGTCGCCTGCTCCGAGTATGGCTCAGAACCATAACCGCAGATCAGAGCCTCAATATCCTGTCGTAAACCATACGGTACCGTATGATTTACTGACGTATACTATCCGCCACCAGGGCGTTTGGAGAGCTAGGATCCCACTAGCGGTGTCGTTGCCAGTGCCGGGTTCCAGCCCCACTCCTCGGTGATGATGTAGCGGTGACGCCCGAAGAGCGGTCCTTGGTGATGAGCCTCGTGATGGTGCCGGGCCGTCCTCCACCGATGTCGGTCGAGGAGTTCCTTCGACGGTTCGGTGCGACGAACGGCGTGGCGCTAGGCCTCGACCTCCTGCGCGACGCCAACGACAGGCGCGACCCGCTTGACGTCGAGATGGCCCTGGTCGTTTGCTCCAAGTTTGGGTTCACCAACGAGCATCTCCAGCCTCTCCTCATCCTGGCCGTTGCTGATTGGCACCAGCAGCACGAGAACGTTGCGAGCGCCCTCGCGAAGATCAAGTCGCCCGCCTCGGTCGATGCCCTGATGCACCTCGCCCTGTGGGTCCCCGACTATCTCGCGTACGATGACGCTCGGGCGCTGGCAACCAAGGCGATCTGGGCACTCGGAGGGATCGGTGGCGACGAAGCGCGCCTCGCTCTGGAGTCGCTGGCTTGCTCGAACTCCAGCATTGTGGCCGAGGGCGCCAGAGCGCAGCTTCAGAAGTAGTCGGGCCACTGCCCTCTATCGTCGGGCTTGGGGGCAACTTCGCATGATCACTGGTTGCCGATGGGTTGACTCCGACTCGGCTGTCGCTTGCCCCTACTGTCGGCCCAGCCCCATGAACGCCCGCCACCCGTCGTGCGACGATGCGGACGCCAGGCAAACCGCCCATGACACCAATGAACACGCGCGTCGGAAAAATGATCCACGTCCCTCGCTCGTCCAGCCTCTGACCTGGTCGTATGTGGGTTCATGAATCCCAAAAAAGCGAATCTGCGCATCTTTTTCACCACTCTCCGCGCTAGCCGATTTCGGCCGTCCTGGTCGTCAGAAAAATGACCTTCGGAGCGCGGGGCACCAGGTGCGGTCCAGATCACGTTTTCGCCGTATCGCCGTTTTGATAGAGGAAGTCATAAGACTCAAACCGATGGAGGCAGGCGCTCCCCCGATAGCGAAACGGGGTGCCACCGTACGAGTGGGGCAATCCCCTACCAGGTCAGGCCAGGCCCCCCGACAAGCAGGAGCGGGTTCTCAGTCTTCACCGTTTCCACGACGGCGCCAGTCGTTTCCGACCGCATCCGAGCAAGGGTGTCAATCGACACGCCGATGGTGGCCACAAACTGAACTGAGCCGAACGGACCGTGTGCTGGCGAAAGCTCCGGGTCCTCCGTCCAGGCAAGGGCAGGTGGCACCTCTCCGCCGCCGTCCGGCATCTCCAGCCGACCACCAGGGAGAAAGGGTGTCTTACGTTGAAAGACGAGTTCTCCTAGCCGAGCGAGCAGCTTGACAGCCCACTGGGGCGGATCATCTTCTTGGCGAAGGACCCGCATCGTTAGTTCCTCGCCCCACCCGCTGACTTCGGGATCATCCGTCACCTTTGTGAAGAGTTCTGAAAGTCCGTATGTCACGAAGAACCAGTGGCTGCCGCAGTTGTAGGCGCTCACTCCCCACAAACCGCCCTGATCGGGAAGCGATGTGCCGGTTCCCCAATGAAAGGGGGCAGAGGAGCCGACGATCGGTGCTACTGCGTCATCAATGAGGTCCCAGCCGGGTGCTTCGTCGGTGGGAGATTCTCCTGAGGTCACGACCAGATTCTGTCCCATGAGCGGACTGGGGTGCCTGCCCCTACCGCCGCATCAGGGCGGGGGCAGTTGGAGGAGTCAGGCACGTTGACGAGGGTTCGGGTGGCGACGATCGCCTCGGAGCACAGCACGCTCGACGCCACGACGCCCTCCAAGGACGGCTCCTCGTCGGGGTCCACTGCGCCGACCACCCGACGACCTCGGCCCAGCAATGAAGCAGGACAAGGATCTCGAGCTCATCAGCGAGGTTGAGTTCCTCGCCCTTCTCGGGGGAGTGCATGATGCACGCGGTACCAGTCGCAGACCCGGTGCCGCGGGACGTGCTCGCCACGGGCACAACGTTTCGCACGCCGCCCCGAAATCCTCTCAACCCCCTTCCAATAACCCTCGGTAGTCATCATCGGCCTTCACCGGGGTCCGTACGAGGCTCCCACCAGGGATTCCTCCGGCCTTAAGCAGGGCCTTCCTCACCTCGTCGATCCCGAGAAGCCACCCTTCCAGCCGGTTCCAATCAACCATCGTTGGGGGTGCTGCGGGGCCTCGGCCCCACTCACGGAATGTGACGGTCCTAGGGGTGGCGTCCCATCGGCATGAGATCACTCTGCCCCCACTGGTCCAGTGAGTTCAGCTGCACCTGGTCGCCGGTCGCCTCGACGATCTCACCGCCGCCTACGAAGATCGCCGTGTGGTACACGCTCGTCCAGTCGGCGGGGTTGTACCCCCAGAACACGAGGTCGCCGGCCGCGAGCGAGCTCATCGGGACCGGTTGCCCGGCCGCGTGGTACTGGTCGTCGGACACACGCGCGAATCCGATCCCGGCTCCGTTCTCCCACGAGGCCAGGGCCAACCCGGAGCAGTCGTAGCCCAGCGGGCCGTTGCCGCCCCAGATGTAGGGCTTGCCCAGCTGCGCGAACGCGAAGAGCACGGCCTTGTCGCCGGGGGTCACGGGTCGGAACAGCAGACCCTGTGCCGGCGGCACCCCCGCCACGCCCCCGAACGGGTTCGCCGTCCCGTTCTGGTCCACGATCCAATAGCCCGGACCGTTGGTGGGGATGACGAGCTTCTGGGCCGGGTCGGGGCTCGGGTCGGCGGCCGCCGACCCGTCGAACTGTGCGTCGCCGAAATTGAACACACCGCCGTCGCTCGCGAGGAGCCAATAGCCCAACCCGTCACCCGTGGCGGTCATGCTCGTGATGGGCTCGTTGAGATGGATGGAGCCCGTCGACCCCTCGAAGTGCGCGTCGCCGAAGGCGAAGATGCCGCCGTCGGAGGCGACCAGCCAGTACCCGCCATCGTCCTGGGTCGGCGTGATGCCCACGATCGGATGGGCCGACGGAACGCTTGCCGAACCGAAGGACTGCGTGTCGCCGAAGTTCCACACCGCCCCCGACGTGCTGGCCAGCCAGAAGCTGTCACCCGGCTGCTGGGAATCCTGTCCGGTGTGTGGGCTCGCCGCAGGCGGCGGGGTCGCTGCGGCCGGGACGCCGAAGCCTCCGAGACAGACCAGCAGCACGACACCGGTGGCGAAGCTACCGAGCGAGGTCGGAACTGCCGCGCGCGGCTCGGCGCGTCGCACTTCCCGCCGCGGTGTCTCGTAGTACGAACGTGACGGATCACCGGTGCTCTTGACACTTCCCGACAGCCCCCTCACATCCCGGCGGTCCCACCCCGGCGAGGCTGAACGATCGCAACGCTTCAGGATCCCGCGGCACGCCTCGTCGACCGACGAGGTCGACTGGAGGGCAACCTAACGTTCGGGTCTCGCAATCGAGGTGCATTCCGGTTGCTTCAGCACGCCAGGCGGGACCGCCGCCCACGGGACCTGCCCGCGGTTAGCGTTGCCCCGGTGGCTGAGAACCGACGCCGGCACACGCGGACGCCGTGGGACCAGCGCCTCTCCCGTCGCTCACTCCTTGCCGGTGGCCTCGCGTCGGGAATCGCGGCGACGGGTCTCGGAGCGGCAGTGGGCAGCAAGGCCTATGCGGCGGCAGCGGGGGCCAGAGGGCTCGGCGTGCACGGTTCGCTCCTGCAACCCGGATCGCTTCCGTATCCCCACCTTCCGGCGGGCACCGACACCCTGCCGCAGATTCAGCACATCGTCGTCGTCATGATGGAGAACCACTCCTTCGACGACCACCTGGGCACGTTGGGCCGCGGAGACGGACTGACACCCGGTGCAGACGGCAAACCGGTCAATTACAACCCGGATCCCTCGGGCGGCTACGTCCGCTCGTTCCACAACCCCAACACCTGCGGCGAGAACGACTCGGGCATCACGCAGTCGTGGAACGCCTCCCATACCTGCTGGGACGACGGCACCAACATGGGCTTCGTCAAGGGGTGCAGTGGAGCGGCCATGGGTTACTGGGAAGGCGACGACCTGCCCTTCTACCATTCCATGGCCCGGGTGTTCCCCATCGGTGACCGTTACTTCTCCTCCGTGATGGCCCAGACCTACCCCAACCGCCGCTTTCTCATCGCCGGCACCGCGCTCGGGAACATCAGCACGGATGTCACGGGCATCTCCAAGGTCGACGCTCCCAACGGCACCATCTTCGACCGCCTCAACGAGCACGGCATCTCCTGGAAGGACTACTACGCCGACCTACCGACCTGCGCGCTGTTCGAGCCGGTGTTCTTGAACAATCGGACCAAGGCCGTCCACATGACACAGTTCTTCGCCGATGCTGCGTCGGGGAGCCTTCCGGCATTCAGCCTGGTGGACCCCTACGACAACTTCTCCGAAGAGGATGGGGACATCACGGTGGGCGAGGGGTATGCCGCCCTCTTCATCGATGCGGTGATGAGCGGACCGGCATGGGACAAGACGGCACTGATCTGGGTCTACGACGAGCACGGGGGGTGGTACGACCACGTGCCCCCGCAGCCGGCCGTGAAGCCGGACGACGTGCCGCCCATGCTGGCTCCCGGGGACACGCCCGGCTCGTACGACTACACGGGGTTTCGCGTCCCCTGTTGCGTCGTCTCCCCCTGGTCGAAGAAGGACTACGTGTCGCATCGCACCTTCGACCACACGTCGATCCTGAAATTCGTCGAGACGAAATGGAACCTCCCCGCGCTGACCTACCGCGATGCGAACGCCAACGACATGTTGGACTTCTTCGATCTGGCGGCCAAGAGGCCGCCGTTCGCCGACCCTCCTGCGCTCGCGGCACCCAAGAACCCCTTCTCGAGCCCGGCCGCGCTCCCGCCGGGCTCGATCACCACCGCGCAGCAGGCGATGTTCCACACCACGTGCGCAGACCTTCCCGCCGGGTCGCTTCCCCCTGCAGACGCCAAGCTCAGCGCAGTACCGCGGCATGCCGAGGCCCTGTTGGCGGCGCAGCGACGACGGATCCAAGAGGAGATCCGGGCCCAGGCGTAGGTCCGGCGGAGGCGAGACATCCCGCTCCATTTCGGCCAGTATGTCGGTTGACGGAAAGGGAGGGAGCTGGCGATGCGGTTCAACCACATGGAGATGACGTTCCCGGTCGGCAGCCTCACCACGGCTGCACGCGAGGAGATCGACGCCTTCTACGCATCGATATTCGGATGGACGGCGCTCGACACCGAGGTGGTCGGCCAGTCCTGCCATCTGCTGATGCCCGACCCGGACCAGTTCATCCTCCTCGCCGAGAGCGACAAGCCCATGAGCTCACCAGGCTACGACCACCTCGGGCTGTTGCAGGACTCACGCCAGGAGGTCGACGACCTGCTGGTCGCGTGCGAGCGCTACGCGGAGAAGGACGACAGGGTCACGATCAAGACGTACGAGGACCTCGTCTATCCGGGCCTGACGGTGCACGCCTTCTACGTCAAGTACCTCTTGCCCATCTACTTCGACGTGCAGTGCATGGAGCGTCCGTCGGCCTGAGTGAGCGCATGGTGATCGTTCAGGAAGAAGGGCATGCTCCCGCGGTCACCGAGACATAGACCTGCAGCGGGTGCCCAACGGTCTCGATGGTGAGATGCGTCGCGCCCGGACTCGAGGTGATCGTCCCGCCCTTGACGGCCGCGCACCACCCGCTCGGGTAGTGCTGCGACGCTGCGACGTCGACCACGGTCGCACCCCGTGCGGAGAGGCTGGGCGTGTAGGTCATGTTGAACGACCCGGTCAAGGGGTTGAAGATGACCGAGCTCGCAGTGCCTGCCACCTCCTGGGGGTACGTCCGCGACAGGACGGTCACGATCGGCGAGTAGTTCCCGTCTTGCAGGACGAGGCCCTCGGCCGACGACCCGGTGGGGTCGTCGTAGTACTTCCAGGCCCAGTAAGCCCAGCCCACCTGGTTCAACCCGGCCCATTCGGTGTCGAACCCGGCCAGGGCCGCGCTGGTCGTGGCGCCGAATTCGCTCATGAAGATGGCCGGCCCGCTCGACTGGTACTGCGAGCTCATGGACAGGCGGGTGATGTCCTGTTCGGACGCCGCGGTCTCCTCGGACTGCAGGCACTGCAGCAGGTCGATGGGATTGCCGGTGACCGGGCTGCGGTCGCCGCAGTAGACGTGGAAGTTGAAGACCAGGCGCTGGAACGGCATCGGCCCCAGTTGCGATGGGACGTTCCCACCCGTGACCCAGTAGATGTCCGGCTCCACGAAGATCAGGTGGTGATGGTCCACCGCCTGGATCGACGGGATCACGCCGTTGTCCGGCACGTCAGCGGGACAGACCAGGGGGCTGGCCCCGTTGGCCAGGAATCCGGTGTGGGACTTCCCCGTGTAGAAGCACTCGAGGTTGCCGGTGAAGGTGGACCCGGCCGCGGTCTGGGTCTCGGTCGAGAAGGGCTCGTTGTAGGGGTCGTAGCCGACGACCCACCGGTTGTTCTTGAAGTAGCTCGCGACGGTGGCCCAGACCAGGTCGTACTGGCCCTGCAGGTCGCCGACGACGTCGTTGGTCCAGAAGTGGTGGACCGCAGTGTCCAGCTGGGGATTCGAGTAGTTGTTCGACCAGCGCCCGCCGCTCGCCACGATGGGCACGCCATCGGTGCACACGGCCCAATTCGGTGCTCCCTCGCCGCGGAAGCTCTGGTTGTAGACGTCCTGGTGCATGTCGAGGAGCGTGTAGATCCCGTAGCGGGCCAGGAGCTTCACGGTGGCGGCGACGTGCGCGAGATACCGGTCGGCCACGGCGAGATTGAACTCGTGCGGATTCCCCGGCGAGCCCGGCGCGCAGATGGCCGGTTGGTTGGGACCGCCGGAGCCCGGCTCGAGCGCCTGCCATTCGATACCGAGCCGGACGATGTTGAAGCCCAGGCTCTGCATCCTGGCCGCGTCGGCGGCACCGAAATTCCACGGCTTCCCCGGATCGGGATAGGCGATGTACGGAGCATGCTTGTAGACGACGTTGGTGCCGTGGAGGAGCACGACACGGTTCTGGGCGTCGTACAGGTACGGCCCACCGGGTGAGGTCAGGAAGCTGGGTATGCCGGGGGCCGACTTCTGCGACGAGATGCCCGAGCTGAACTGGTACTCGACGCCGCCCCCGCTCAGCGCGTCGATGTGGGGGCTCAGGGCGTTCAGGTTCGGCTGGTTCACCACATGCGGTGGTGTCGTCGTCGGGGTCACCGGGGAGGGCGGAGGCGCCGGTACCGCTCCGGGCGTGGTCGTCGTCGGCGGTGCCGAGCTCGTCGTGGTGGTCGACCCCGCCGCCGCGCCCGAGGCGTCGAGAGTCAGCAGAGTGAGGCCGCAGACGACGGCGGCGGCGATCCCCACGCCGCGGCGGGCGAACCGCATCACGCGACGCGGGCGCGCACGGGGTGAGCCGGGTCCGACGCGCACCCGCCTCCGCGGGACCAACTGATCCGCACCCTCTCCGTTCCCCTCTCACATCTGCCATTGCTGGCGCCGAGTCGGCTCACTGTAGCCAGATCGGCGTGCGCCACCGGGGAGGGCGGAGCCCGGTCGCGCACTGTGGAGCCGCGGAACTAGATCAGCACCCCCTTGTGCCTGCGTGTGACGAAGAGGTTCGCCGAGGCGAGGAGGTCGGCCTGCATCTGGACCTGGTTCTCGAGGAGTTCATCGGCCCAGAGCATCTGCAGCGTCGTGTGCACACGGTCGGCCCGCTGCTGCGACCGGACGTCCTCGAACGCCGTTTGCAGCACGTGGTGGAGGACCTCGCGGTGCGGGAGCGGGAGATCGAGGGAGGGGCGCCGATCGGTGAGCATGTCGGCGAACTCCTGGTACCAGCGATGGGTCGACGCGTAGGAGTCACGGAGGACCGCCTCGGCGACGGCGACGGACTCGACCTCCTGCAGACCGGGACCGGGGGGGCTCACGGGCAGCGACGCCAAGGTGTACGCCGCGAGCCGGAGGCGATTCGATCCGGTGAAGAGGCGGGAGATCGCCTCGACGGAGACGACCTTCGCCCCCCGCTCGGCGAAGAACTGGCGGAAGGCGTCGTCGAGCAGGAGATAGGCACGATGCGACGCCTGCTGGCCCGGTTCGGTGTCGACGAATCGTGACGTCGTGGTCAGCCGGTCCACGGCATCCGCCAGGTAGCCGGAGCTGGCGACGAACGCGTCGGACAGCGCCCGGCCGAGCGCTGTCGTGGCACCGCGCGGCCAGAAGAGAAGGCCGACCACGATGCTCACGCCACACCCGATCGCGACGTCCTCGATCCTGGTCAGACCGACCCGCCACCCGAGGGGCTCGATGATGTTGAACAGGATGACCACCACCACGGTGAAGGCGGCTTGGCCGGCGACGAAGGAGATCATCGTGGGAGCGATGCCCGACACCAGCACTGCCAGCGGAAGGAACGCCCACAACAGGGCCAGATGGTCCGCGACGCCGATCATGATCAGCGAGCCGACCACGAAGCCCACCGCCGTCCCCCCGACGGCGCGTAGTGCCGATGCGCCCGTACCCAGGGCATTGGATCGCAGCACCGACAACGTGCCCAGGACCACCCAGAACCCGTGCGAGACATCGGTGAGCTCGACCACCGTCACGGCGAGGGCGAGACCCACGGCACCGCGCACTGCGTTGCGGAACCATACCGAGCGAAACGACAGATGGGACAGGACCCGGTGGGCGAACACGTGCGGCTCCTGTGCGTCGACCGCCCCCAGCCGCCAGTCGATGACCACGTTCGACCCTGCCGCTTCCAGCGCGGCCTCCGCCACCAGCTCGGTGGCGATGCCGAAGGCCCGGGCGTAGAACCCGGGGTCGAGCGAGGCGGCCACGCTCTCCTCGGCGCCCGACGATTCTGCGACCCGCTGCACCGGCTGAGAGGGATCGGCGACCGCCTCACCCACGGAGGACGCGTCGGCCCGCAGCTGGGCGTCAATGAGCCCGTCGAGTTCCCGGGTCGAGTCCTGGACCGCTTTGATCCGCTCCGGATCGTCCACCGGGTGGGCGTCGGCGTCGCAGATCAGCGACGCGGTCACGTGGAGGGTCTCCGCAACCTTCTCCGTGATGGCTCGGGCGGACCGTCCCTCCGTCGACCAGTGCTGGTCACCGACGATCGCCGTGTTGCCTGCGACCCACTCGACCCGGCCCACGAGCTTGGAGACCGCAACGGCCCCCGCTGCGGCCCCCGTCGGCGGGTACGGCGTCCCGGAGAACTGCTTGTGCAGCAGGTCCAGCTCCGAGGCGACGTCCGCCTGCGCCTTCGGATCGGGGACGCCCCGCGCCCGGACGTCGGCCAGCCGGGCGATGGCCGAGACCGACGCGGCCAGTCGGCGGCGGAGGTTGTCGTGCCATGGAGGTGGCCAGACCAGAAGGCACGCGGTGATGCAGAACGCAGCCGCCAACGTCCACCCCAGCAGGCGGGGGCCGATGGCCGAGTCAGGTTGGGCCACAGCGACGGGGAGGACGAAGGTGAGCAGGGCAGCGGTCGACGCCGTCGCCGCCTGTGGCGCCGCAACGCCCGCGAAGAGGACGGAGAAGCCGACCAGGGCCATGACCACGACCGCCGCCACCTTCTGCGTCGAGACGACCGTGCCCAGCACGATGAAGCAACTGCCGATGACGTAGAGACCCACGTAGGACAGGGCACGGGTGCGGACCGGGCCCGTGAATTCGACCAGGAGGAGCAGCGCGAACGAGCCGAAGGCCGCGAACAGGCCGAGTTGGGCGTTCGAGGAGCTCAGGTGGGCGATGGCGAAGACGGTGGGCATCACCACGGCGGCTCGCACGGAGCGCTTGATGACGAGGAGATCCGGGTCCTTCGACCGGAGCCACTGGCGGGGACCGGCCCGAGAGCTGCCCGGAGCGGGTACCGACGGAGCGGCGGCTTGGGTCATAGGCCTGCGTTCATCTTCACCGAGCCCCAACGCGCAGGCAAGCAGCGCGGCCTTGCGAGGCTCCAGCTCGTCATTCCCTCCTGCACCGCTCCGGGGAGACGCCGGGGCCGGCTCTAGCGAGACCGCATGGGAGGAAAGGTCACTCCAGCTCGTCGAGGAGCTCGCGGCAACGCTGGGCGTCGCTCACGAGCTTGGCCCGGAAGCCGTCCATCCGGGCGAGCTTGGCACCGATCTGTTGCGCCAGGGACTCATTGAGCTCCATCGCCTCCCGGAGCGTCGCCTTCTGCTCCGCCCGCGCCCTCTTGCTGGTGGCGCCCTTCGAGGCGCGGTAGGAGGCGCGCAGCTGGTCGAGCCTCGTCTCGAGCGACAGGAACTCACGGATCTCGTCGAGGTTCATGCCGAGGACCTCGCGCAGCTCCAGGATGCGCTGCAGGTGGACCAGGTCGTCCGGCGTGTACCGACGCTCGCCCCCCGTCGTGTACAGCGACGGCGCCAGCAGGCCGAGCTCCTCGTAGTAGCGCAACGTTCGCGCCGACACACCCACACGGGTGGCAGCGTCACTGATGCGGATGCCCGCGTCGGCGACGTCGTCCTTTGCCGGTGGCGTGGCCTCTTTGCGTTGAGCGGTCACTGCCACGTCAGTCCACCAGCAATGGCTCGGTCTCGGCCACCGCCTCCTGGGCCGGGACCCAGTCGAGGGGTTCCACCTGGGCCACTTCGTCCGTCTCCTCTTGGTGGTGGTACTTGCCACCCCGCAGGAGCGAGGCCACCGCACCGAGGAGGCACACGGCGGCCGCAAAGGAGAAGGCCTCGGTCAGCCCTTGTGAGAAGGCCGGGGCGATCAGGCGCGGGAAGAACTGGCGGCTGGTCAGGTACGTGGCCGTGGCGTGGGGCAGGTGGGACAGCTCGGCCGGACCGAGAAGGACCTGCATGGGGTTGTAGCCGAGGAATGCCGCGAAGAGGCTGCCCACCGGCGGGAGATGCGAGACCCTGGTGGCCACCGCCGGGCTGACGCCCTGGGCGGTGAGCCCGTGGTAGAGCGAGACGGGCAGCGTCGAGGCCAGGCCGAGGATCATCAAGGTGAAGAAGATGCCGATGGAGAGCACCTGGGCCGAGGAGTTGAAGGTGCCCGCCATGCCCGCGCCGGCGCCGCGCTGGTTCGCCGGGAGGCTGTTCATGATGCCCGTCTGGTTGGGGGCGATGAACATGCCCATCCCGACGGAGTTCAAGAAGATGAGGGCGGCGAATCCCCAGTAAAAGAAGTCGACGGGCAGCTGCACGAGCGCGACGAAGGTGAGCGCCACCAGCACCAGCCCGCCTGTGGCGAAGGGCCGGGCCCCGTAACGGTCGGCCAACACACCGCTGACCGGGCCGGCGGCCAGGAAGCCCACCGTGAGCGGGATCATGTAGATGCCGGCCCACAGGGGCGTCTGGACGAAGCTGTACCCGTGCAGCGGGAGCCAGATTCCCTGCAGCCAGATGATCAGCATGAACATCAGACCGCCCCGGCTCAGAGAGGCGAGGAAGCTGGCCACATTCCCCGCGCTGAAGGCGCGGATGCGGAAGAGCGAGAGGCGGAACATCGGCTGGGCGACTTTGGTCTCGATGATCCCGAAGGCCACCAGGACGGCGATGCCGCCGAAGATCTCTGCCATGACGACCGGACTGGTCCAACCCATCGTGTGGCCGCCGTAAGGCAGGAGGCCGTACGTGATCCCCACCAGGATGGAGATCAAGCCGACGGCGAAGGTGATGTTGCCGAGCCAGTCGATCCTGGCCGGTGTGCGCACGCCGCGGTCCTCGAGCTTGACGTACGCGAACGCCGTGCCGAGCAGGCCGACGGGCACCGAGATGAGAAAGACCAGATGCCACTGCACCGGCGCCAGCAACCCTCCGAGGACGAGGCCGATGAAGGAGCCGGAGATGGCGGCGACGTTGTTGATGCCGAGACCCAGTCCGCGCTGATGGGCCGGGAACGCGTCGGTGATGATGGCGGAGGAGTTGGCGAAGAGCATAGCGCCGCCCACACCCTGACCGACCCGCATCGTGATCAGCCAGATTGCGCCCTCGGTCCCGGTGAGCCAGGTCACGGCCAGGAGCACCGAGAAGAGCGTGAAGACGGCGAAACCGAGGTTGAAGATCTTGACCCGGCCGAACATGTCGCCCACCCGGCCCAGGCTGACGACCAGCACGGCCAGCACCACCATGAAGCCCATGAGCATCCACAGCATGTAACCGGTGTTGCCGGGCGTGAGCGGGTTGAGATCGATGCCGCGGAAGATGTCCGGCAGCGAAATCAGCACGATGGACTGGTTGATGAACACCATCAGCGTGCCCAGGGTCACCGTCGCGAGGGCGATCCACCGGTAGTTGGACGTCTCGCGGACCGGCAGGGCCGGAGGTTGTGCTCGGCCGTTCCCATTGGGGAGGGTCGTCGTGGTCACTGCAATAAGTTTAACGTTGACGTTAGAGTCATGAATCGGCCTGTGGCGGATTCGCCGCTGACCTCGGAGAACGATTGGCCGGTGCGGTCGTCCGGCGCGTCAATCCGGGCCGTACCCCCGCCCACGCGCGGGTGAGGTCAGCGCGCCTCGAACACGGCCGCCACGTCGTGCGAGTAGGCGACCGCGGTCTGGCCGCCGAGCTGGGTCACGGACATGAGGACCGAGAGCATCAGGGCGATGATCCCATTCCCGACGAGAGCGGGGTCGATGTCGGGGCGCACCGTCCCGTCCGCCTGGCCGTTGCGGAGCAGCTCGGTGCAGGCCTTGCGCAGCTCGGTCAGCGCGGGGATGTCCAGGACGCGGACGGTGACCTCGGGCTCCAGCCCGGCCAGGAGCCGGCGCCGGTCATCGCCTCGCTGCTCGGTGACCGCGCCACCTACCGCCGGGGCAACCTTCGCCGGAGCTGGCAGCGGTTGCAGGGCTCCCCGATCGTGGACCCCGCCTTGTGGCGCCGGCTCAAGGACTACAACCGGCCCGACTTCCACCCCGACGACAGCGACACGACCGAATTGGTGGAAACCTGGAGGACAGCGCTCTTCGGTGAGCACGGCACCTTGAACGACAAGCTGATCGGAGCGGCCGCCTGATGACACCAGCAACGGAGACCGAGGCCACACACCTCGACGTCCTCATCGTGGGCGCCGGGCTCTCGGGCATCGGCGCCGGTCACTACCTCCAGACGCAGTGCCCGTGGGCCAGCTATGCCATCTTCGAAGCCCGCGACTCCATCGGCGGCACGTGGGACCTGTTCCGGTACCCGGGCATCCGCTCCGACTCGGACATGCACACGCTCGGCTACTCGTTCCGGCCCTGGGACGGCGAGAAGTCCATCGCTGACGGTGATTCCATCCTCCAGTACATCAAGGACACCGCGGCCGAGTCCGGCATCGACACCCGCATCCACTTCAACCATCGCATCACTGCGGCGGACTGGTCGACTCGTGACTCCCTCTGGCACATCACCGCGCAGCGGACCGACAGCGGCGAGCTGGTGCACCTCACGGTGGGCTTCCTCTTCTCGTGCAGCGGCTACTACCGCTACGACCACGGCTACCTGCCGGACTTCGAGGGCATGGAGGACTACGCGGGCACCCTCGTCCATCCGCAGGCCTGGCCCGAGGACCTCGACGTCGCCGGCAAGCAGATCGTCGTCATCGGCAGTGGTGCGACGGCCGTCACACTGGTCCCGGCATTGGCCCGTTCGGCGGCGCACGTGACCATGCTGCAGCGCTCGCCGACCTACATCGCCTCCCTGCCGGAGAAGAGCCCGGTCGCCGCGCTGTTGCGCAAGGTCCTGCCGCGCCAACAGGCAGGTACCGCCGCGAAGTGGTTCCACGCCCTCACCACGCAGGCCTTCTACGTGATGAGCCGGCGCTACCCGAAACTCGTCCGGACCATGCTGCTGAAGGGCCTGGCGCGCCAGCTCCCGCGCGACTATGACATCGCCACCCACTTCACGCCCCAGTACAACCCGTGGGACCAGCGCTTCTGCGCCGTGCCGAACGGTGACCTCTTCAAATCGATCCGCGACGGGACGTCCTCCGTCGTGACGGACCAGATCGAGCGCTTCACCGAGAAGGGACTCATGCTCGCGTCGGGCGACGAACTCGAGGCTGACATCATCGTGACCGCCACCGGCCTCGAGCTGCTGTTCCTGGGCGGCATCGCAGTCAGCGTGGACGGCGAGGCCGTCGATCCGGCCACCCGCCTCACCTACAAGGGGATGATGCTCGAGGGCGTCCCGAACATGGCCATCGCCATCGGGTACACGAACGCATCGTGGACGCTCAAGTGCGATCTCACGTGCGACTACGTGTGCCGGCTGTTGAACCACATGCACGAGAACGGGCTGACCCGGTGCGTGCCCAGAAACCACGACGGGTCCGTCGGGTCGGGGCCGATCCTCGGGCTGACGTCGGGATACATCCAGCGCTCCGCCCACCTGCTCCCCAAGCAGGGATCGGTGCACCCGTGGAAGGTCCACCAGAGCTACCTGCGTGATTACCGGGCCCTGAAGATGAGCGACATCGACGACGACGTCATGGAGTTCTCGGGCCCCGGCGTCCCCGCCGAGCCAAGCGTCGCCCTGGCCTCCTGAGCGACTGACGAAAGGGGGGTGGAGGTGAAGGACTTCAGCGGCCGTGTAGCGGCGATCACGGGCGCCGGCTCGGGCATCGGCCGGGCCCTCGCCAACGAACTGGCGCGGTGTGGCGCGCATCTCGCGCTGTCCGACATCGACGATGCCGGGTTGGCCGAGACGGTGGACCAGTGCGAGGGCCTCGGCGTCAAGATCACGTCGCAGCACCTCGACGTGGCCCGGCGGGACGACGTCTACGCCTGGGCCGACCGGGTCGTCGCCGATCACGGCAGGGTGAACCTCATCATCAACAATGCCGGCGTGGCGCTGGGCGCCACGGTCGAAGCCATGACCTACGAGGACTTCGAGTGGCTGATGAACATCAACTTCTGGGGTGTCGTCTACGGGACGAAGGCGTTCCTCCCCCATCTCAAGGACTCCGGCGAGGGACACGTCGTCAACCTGTCCAGTGTCTTCGGGCTCATCAGCGTGCCGTCCCAATCGGCGTACAACGCCGCCAAGTTCGCCGTCCGAGGGTTCACCGACACGCTGCGCATGGAGCTCGAGATCGAGGGAGCCAGCGTGTCGGTCACGACGGTCCACCCCGGCGGGATCAAGACCAACATCGCCCGCAACGCCCGGATGGATGCCAGCGTGTCCGCAATCACGGGAGACCCGGAACGGGCTATCCGGGACTTCGAGCGCCTGTTCATCACGACTCCGAAAAGTGCGGCGCAGCAGATCCTCACCGCCGTGCGACGCGATCGCCGGCGCGCCCTCATCGGGCCCGACGCCAAGGTGATCGACCTCATCTCGCGGATGCCGCCCACCCTGTACCAGACGATCCTGACCCGGGGAGCCTCCATCATCAGGCGGTAGGGCGTCACGGCCTCTGAGCGCCGAACCCGTTGAGCAGCGTGCCGATCGCCAGACGCCAGCGCCGCTCCACCGATTCGGTGGAGGTCCCGAGCCGGCCCGCCGCCTCGGCGAACGCCATGCCCTGAATCATCGCTACGAAGACGTGGGCAACATCGGTCTCGTCGCCACGGAGGCGACCGGCGTCGATGCATCGGCGGACGCGGCTGACGATAAGGACCCGCACCGAGCTCGTGGCGGCAAGTTCGTCGGGACCGGGCGAGAAGTCCGTGAACGGCCGGGAGAACATGACGTCGGCCAGTTCGCGGTTGGCGCGGACGAAACGGCGGTACGTCGTGGCGAGCGCCCACAGATCCGCCATCGGGTCGTCCGTCTCGGCCAGCCCCGCCAGATCGGCCAGGAGCCGGCGGAAGCCCTCGAAGTAGAGCTCGCGGACCACGCCGGCTTTGTCCCCGAACAGCTCGTAGAGCGCCGGGGCCGACGTCTCCGCCCGTGCCGCCAGCGAGCGGGCGGTGAGCCCGGCCACGCCCTCCTCGGCCAGGAGCCCCACGGCGGCCGACACCAGCCGGTCCCTGAGCTCGGGGGTGCGCTGCTTCGTCCGGGGCATCAGCGGGTCCGGACCGGCTGCCCTTGACAGCGGACCGTTTTCTTTGAAACGGTGTTCCGGAACATTGTTATAACATATCCCGACTCCACCCTTGGGAGACGCCATGCCTGAGCTGGTCACGTATCGCAGCACCGACCTGGTGAGCACCATCACGATGGACGACGGCAAGGTCAACGTGTTCTCCATCCCGATGCTGGGGGCGCTCCACGAGGCATTCGACCGGGCGGAGACCGACGGCACCGTCGTCGTCCTGGCCGGCAGGCCGGGCTGCTTCTCGGCCGGCTTCGACCTCCGCGTGTTCCAGGGACCGAAGGAGGACGCCCTGGTCATGCTGCGACTCGGCGCGACCCTGGCCGAGCGCATCCTCTCCTTCCCGGCACCGGTCGCCGTGGCCTGCACCGGCCACGCCTTCCCCGCCGGGGCCTTCCTCCTGATGGCGGCCGATACGCGTCTCGGTGCCGACGGTCCCTACAAGCTCGGGTTGAACGAGGTGAGGATCGGTCTCACGCTGCCGTGGTTCGCGGTCGTCCTCGCCCGCCACCGCCTCAGCCCCGCACACTTCGACCACGCAGCAGTCACGGGCACGATGTTCGACCCCCCGGCGGCCCGCGAGGCGGGGCTGCTCGATGCCGTGGTCGACGCCGAAGAGCTCGGCGCCGCCGCGCAGGCGGCCGCCGACGATCTGGCGTCACTGGACCGCGTCGCACACGCGGCCACCAAGCTGCGGGCCCGACGGGAGGTCCTCACCGAGTTGCGGGCCGCCATCGAGTCCGAGCTGGCATGACCTCACGGCAGGACACGAGACGGTCACTGGACACCCGACGCCTCCCGGCCCATGATCAATGACGTGGAATCCCCCTCGCTGTACGAGACCGTGGTCGCCCTTCCAGAAACCCTGCTCCGCCTCCCTGCCTCCACCTTGGCGGCGCTCGATGCGGTCAGCGACCTTTCCGAGAAGTTGGACCGCCTGATGCCCTTGCTCGAGCGGATCGACGGCGGCGTCAACCGGGCCGGCAGCGGCCTCGACCTCGCCGCGCTGGGTATCTCAACCGCGGTGTCGGGTCTCGAGACCACCGTGGCCACTCTCGATGCCTCGCTCCCCTCCCTCTCGGAATCCGCGTCCGTCCTGCGCAGTCTCGCCGAGGGTCTGAGCATGGTGGCCATCGAGCTGGCGAGCGAACTCCCCAAGGCCACGCGTTCGCTCCAGGATCTGAGCCCCGAACTGGGTGCCGTCGTGGGACTCCTCGACGAGCGCTTTGCGCACCTCGATGGCGTGGTGACCGACATGGCCCGCCTCATGGAGGCCGCCGTCGGCACGATCCCCGGCATCCGGCGGGTGCTGCGGGTCAGCGCCACGGGCACCACCACCCTCTAATCCCTCAGCACAAGGAGGCCCCATGGGAAGTCGCGACGACGCCGCGCTCGACGTCATCAAGAGCACGTCCGTCCCGATCCACGACATCGGCACCGTCATCTATCTCAGTCCCGACGTCATGGGATGGGCGGCCGAGTGGGGGTGGTCGAACCCCTTCGCCTTCTATTTCGCAGGGCGCGGCGGCATGCTCGGTGACGTGGGGGCCGACGTGGTCACGTCTGCTTTCGGGTGGTTCGAGCCCAACGCGGTGAAGGCGATGTACACCGAGGGCGTCGGAGTCGCCGCAGCGTCGGAGGCGGCGGCGCGTATGGCCGAGGCCCACTCGAAGTGGGGTCGGAAGCACTACGCCGAGCTCGAGGGGCTGGAGAGCATCGTCGCGGTCACCGAGGAGCTGGTCGACGGGCTCGAGGGCTCGGCCATCCCGATCTTCGTCGGCTGGCGGGATGCCGCCCGCTGCGAGACGGCGGCCGGGCGCGCGGCCCAACTGATGCAGATCCTGCGGGAATGGCGCGGCGGGCTCCACCTCGTCGCCACCACCGCGGCCGGGTTGTCGCCGCTCGAGGCGATCCTCACGAACGAGGGGGAGGGCCAGGCGAAGTTCTTCGGGTGGTCCGAACCCTTCCCCGACGTCGCCGCCATCAAGGCGAAGCACGACGAGGCCGAGGAGACGACCGACCGGCTGTGCGCCGCGGCGCTGGCCCAGGCGCTCGACGCCGACAAGATCGCATCCTTCGGGGCCGGGGTCCTAGCCCTGCGCGCCGCCACGCCGTAGGGCAATCGGCCCGAACCCGGGGGTGGGCCCTCAGCCTGGACGGACTACAGTGAAGGGCTGCTCTGCGGGAAGGTCATCCGGACCGGGGGGCAGCAAGGCCGTTGCGGTCACGGACCTGTGGTGCAGCTCGGAGTGCACGCCGCCCTGTCAAGGCGGAGGTCGCGGGTTCAAATCCCGTCAGGTCCGCCACCAGGTTCCGACCCGTCCCGTGCGGTGGAGCCCGGTTACCCGGTCGGGTAGCTCAGTTGGTAGAGCGCGCGCCTGAAAAGCGTGAGGTCACCGGATCGACGCCGGTCCCGACCACTGGCAGGGTCTTCACCAGGACTTCTCCTAAATTGGCTCGCCAACTTCGTGGCCATGACCTCGCGAGAGCAAAGCGTGAGGTCACCGGATAGACGCCGGTCCCGACCACTCCGAAGTTGCTCTCACAGGCCAACTCAACTGCCAGTCGGTCTTCTGCCTCCAATTTCGTGCCCACAACGTGCCCACACGGAATTGGAATCAGCTCTAGTTTTGAGGATTGCAGCGCCAAACCGCCCGTTCACGCACGTCAGCCCGGGAGTCGAGGGGACACCCATATGCCGCGAGCGCACGTCCGTCACTATGTCCGTGCCAGCTCGTTGGTTATCGTCGCCATGCTGAGCGCCGTCGCCACGGGCGTGCAGGCGGCCGCGCCGGCGACCATCGTCTCGCAAGCTCCGCAGTGGCCCGCCCATCCCGACTGGCAGCGCTTCGTCATGGCGCCGACGGCACCCGATGTCCATCCGGTGCGCATAGTCAGCACCGCCGGCTCCGTGAGTGGGGCCGCGACGCTGGTCGCATCAGGCGTCGGGCGGGCCACCTTGACGATGACGCCGGGGGGACGGTCTCCCGTGATCGTCGTCGACTACGGCCAGGACGTCAGTGGCATCCCGTACTTCGTCGTGCAGTCGGAATCCGGAACGCCCCTGCTGCACTCCGCCTACAGCGAGGGTCTGCAGTACCTCGGCCCCCAAGGCGACCAGACGCCCCCGAACAGCCCGACCGGCGATTCCAACAGGTTCGACGACCTGATCGTGGACAGTTCTGGGACGCTCACGACGGGGACCATCCAGGGCGGCGAGCGCTACGAGCGGATCAGTCTCACCTCCCCGGGCCGGGTGACCCTGACGTCGATCGGCATCCGATTCACCGCCGTCCGGGCCACGGCGAAGGACTACCGCGGCTGGTTCGACTCGAGCTCGCCTGAGCTCGATCGCATCTGGTATGACGGCGCCTACACCACCCAGCTCGACGAGCTGCCGCCCGATGCGGCGCCCTCGGCCTGGACGATTCAGGCGGGGGCGCTCCACGCCGTGATGGCGACCATCGGCATCCTGCGTCAAGGCGTCAGCTGGACCAACTACACCATGTCCTTCGACACCCGCGTCGTGGATAACCAGGCCGGCTGGTCGGTGCGGGCCTCGTCGACATCGTCGGGCTACCTGCTCGTCCTGCACCACGCCGCCTCGGGGACCGGCACGTCGAACTCCCTGATTGAGATCGCGCTCGGTCCCACCGAGTTCGCCACCATCGGCCAGGTGATCCTCCCCAAGTCGTTCGATGCCGCGGCCTGGCACCACGTCACGACCCAGGTCTCGGGCAGCACCGTCACGACCTCCCTCGACGGCCGCCAGGTTGCCTCCTTCGACACCGATGCGCTGCCGGCCGGGACCTCCGTCTACGGGACGGGTTCGGTCGGGTTCGCCGAACTGGGATCCTCTGCCGTTTTCCGGGACCTCGACGTCACCAGCCCGACGGGAGCGACCCTCTATGCCGACAGCCTGTCGGACCGCTCGGCCCTGAGCGACTTCAGCGGCTCCGACATCGTGACCTCCGATCCCCTGCCCGTGATCATGGACGGGGCCAAGCGCGATCGGGTGGTCTGGAGTGGTGACCTCGGCGTGGAGACCCCGAACGTGCTTTACACGACCGGAGCGGACGACTACGTGCGGGGCTCGCTCCAGCTCCTCGGCAGCTACCAGGTGGCCGACGGCGAGACGGGCACGAACGTCAACCCGACGGCTCCGTTGGCCAGGTTCCCCCAGAGCGGCTCGACCTACTCGACCTCGTACTCCATGGACGAGGTCGACAACATCGCCACCTACTACCTCTATACCGGTGACCTCGCCTTCGTCCGGGCCGAATGGCCGGCGATCACCCGTGAGCTGACCTACAACGCGTCGCTGGTCGACGGGCGCGGACTGCTCGTCACCAACTCGGACGATGGGCAGGACTGGGACTACTACAACGGGAGCCACGCCGGGGCGGTCACCTACTACAACGACATCTACTTCGAGACCCTGACCGACGCCGCCCTGATGGCCGATGCGCTCGGGCAACCCGACCAGGCCTCCTCCTACCGGCAGGAGGCGGCAAGTCTCCGGACGGCGATCAACCGATACCTCTTCGATCCCTCCACCGGGCTCTACGAATTGTCCGACCAGCAGCCGGCCGCCGTGGCCCAGGACGGCAACTCCCTCGCCGTGCTCTTCGGCGTGGCCCCGACCGGGCAGGACGCGGCCATTCTCGCCGCGCTTGCCAAGACTCTGCCGTCGACGCCCTACGGCCCGCTGGCGTTCACCGCCAATGCCGGGCTGCAAAACGGAGTCAGCCCGTTCGTCACCAACGACGAGGTGCGCGCCCTCTTCGCCAGCGGCGACACCACCTCCGCCCTCTCCCTGCTGCAGAGGCTCTGGGGATACATGGACGCTCCGGGGCCGGACTACACCGGGGCCGACTGGGAGCTGGTCGCGCCGAACGGTGCTCCCGGTTTTGGCGACGAGACGAGCCTGGCGCACGGCTGGTCCTCGGGGGCCACGGCCGATCTGTCCTCCTACGTCCTCGGAGTCCAGCCGACCACGGCGGGCTTCGACATCTGGTCGGTCGACCCCCATCCGGGCTCCCTCTCGTGGGCCGAGGGCAACGTCCCGACGCCCCACGGCACGATTGAGGTTCGCTGGGCCCAGCAGCCCTCGTCGGGCCGCTTCGCCCTGCAGGTGACCGCGCCGGGTCGGACCACCGGCACCCTGACGGTGCCGGTACCGCGGACCGGTGCAGTCGTGACGGTCGTGACGACCAAGGCCCCTTCGGGTCGTCGTTCCAAGAAGGTGATCACGGTGGCTCCGGGCGCCACGTCTCTGCCCGTCTCTGTGGTGGGCGGGGCGACCTACGACGTGTACGTGGCGCCGTAGTCGCTGTGGGTCTTTGTTTGATCAAGTGCCGGAGGGAACCTCGTGGTTGCAGCTGTGCCCCTGCCAGGGATCGGCCCGATACGGACACCCCTGCCCCACGACCGCAGCGCGGATTGGGGCATGGGGCCAATCGCAGCTGCACCCGGCCTCGCCGCCGCCCATGGGTCAGAGATCGTCACCAACGGTTGATGAAACGAGCTGGTCGCTGAAGAATCGCAGCGGCTCGTCGGCGCAGACGTGGAGGGTCTGCGACTCATCGGCTCCCTTTGGCTGTCTTCAGGCGAGGCCGTAGAGCTTCGCAGCGTTGTCGTGCAGGACCCTGGCGACGATGTCATCCGCAAGACCGTCCAGGGCCTTCGTCGCATACTCCCCGGGAGGCGCCCCGATGCTTGCTGGCCCGGGGTGCTGGCACGTGGGGTGCGGAAAGTCGGTCTCGAAGAGCACGTTGTCTGGGAAGTGCTCGATGGCGAAACGCGCAGCATCTTCCTCGAACCAGAAACAGCCGTAAATCTGACGGCGGAAGAACTCCGACGGCAGGAGATCGTACTCGGGATGCGCCTCACGGATCGCGCTGTTGCCCCACTGCCAGTCGAATGTCTCGAGCACACCGGGCAGCCAGCCGACTCCCGACTCCACCGAGACGAAGCGTAGCTCCGGGAAGCGGTGACAGACGCCGCCGAAGATGAGGTCGGCGAGCGTCTCGATGTTGTCCATGATCATGAGCGCGGAGATCTTCGGGAACTTCGCCTGGAAGCTGAGATGCGGATCCTTGGCAAACGGCGCGGTGATGTCACCGCCACCGATGTGGAAGGAGATCGGGACCTCCGCGTCCCGCGCGGCAGCCCAGAGACGGTCCCAATGCGGGTCCGAGAGGGGTGGCTCGCCGTACGAGTCTGGGTGGTTGCAGAAATTCACCGCCTTGTGACCGTTCTCAACGCAGCGCTCGAGCTCCGCGACCGCGAAGTCCAGGTCCCAAAAGGGCGTGGACATCACCGGGATCAGCCGCGACGGATCGGCCGAGGCCCACTCGACGAGGAAGTCGTTGTAAGCGCGCACGCACTCCGTGACCAGCTCGCGATCACCGAGCTTCAGGAAGTACGCCGATCCGAATCCAGCGACGTTCGGATAGAGCACCTGCGCATAGATGCCCTCGTCGTCCATGTGCGCGAGGCGAGCGCTGGCTTCGTAGGCCGACGGCGGGATCTCGTCGTAGGTTCTCGGGCCGTCGGGCACGTAGCCGTGCCAGCCTGCGATTGCTGTGTTGCCCGGTGCGTTGAGGAAGTTGCCGGCGGCCACCCAGCTGTCGGTACCGCGCACGTTCTCCACGTGGGGTACCGCCTCTCCCCACTTCGACGACACCCGTGATGTCCACAAGTCGGGTGGCTCGGTCAGGTGCGTGTCCACGTCCACGACGCGATACCGCTCGAACAACTCCGCAGGCATGGTTTCGCCTCCAGTCTTTCCGGTCGGAAGGGTACTGCGCGTGACGCGGGTTGGGCTACCGACCCGTCAGACCGGCGCTCTCGCTCCTGGCATCTCGTCGCCGTGGTGCATGATCTCGATCGCCTATTCCGAAGGTGGTCGGGGTCTGTTTCAGATTGCCGAACATCGGCGTCCGGGATCTCGTTCAACAACTTGACGTAGGTCAAGCTTCATGCCCACAGCCTGCCCACATGAGCGCGAAATAGGGCCAAACTGCGCACGGCAGCGCATTCCATTGGAGGCCCGCATTTGCGCCTTCGAGCAGGGAGTTCGCCTCAATTCGCTGTCAAGAGCCGCTCGTTCCAGATTGCCCCGTTCCGATCTGAAAAGCGTGAGGTCACCGGATCGACGCCGGCCCCGACCACTCGAAGTACCCGACCAGGGCACGCATGACCTCGCTCGTGGCCTCGGCCCGGAAGTGACCGCTCTTTCGTGAAGCGTGAGGTCGCGGTGTCGGCGTACGTCAACACGAGACGGATGCCCTCGTCAGAGCGTCGGCCTGCATCTCTAACTGCCCCCTTGGCCCCGGTGCGCCCTCTGCGTGCCCCCAGGGAAAACGAGAGCGGGGCAAGACCACAGCGCTTCGCCACCGTGGCCGAGCCCTTGGAGTTGGTTCGGATCGTGCTCCATTGGTGCCGGGCCATGATCCCGACCGCCGGGCTGGCCGGTTACGCCAGGGCGATTACTGGCGCACGGGGACAGGGCAGGCCCACGAATCCAGATTTCCTATGCAGCGGCAATCCAGCTGACACCGATCATCTGGGCGCCACCGTGCACGCCGACCACGGCACCCAACGTGCCGATCCGAATGGCCTCTCGGGGAAAGCGTGGAGCGATGAGGTCGAGGAACTGGTCGATGTCAGGTGCGCCGCAATGCATCACCGCAACGTGCTCGATCGGCCCGGCGGCGCCCATGCGTTCATAGAGCATCTGCAGCGCTCTTTTGCGAGTCCGAGCCTTACCGGCTTCGTGGACGATGCCACCGGTAAGGTCGATCACCGGCTTGATCGACAGCAGCGACCCCACCATTGCGGTCGCGCCCCCAATTCGCCCACCCTTCTTCAGGTTCTCCAACGTATTCAGAGCCGCAAGCACGTGCGTGCGAGGGATGAGGTCGCTGACTCGACGCAATACCGTGCCGATATCGGCCCCCTCGGCGGCTACTTTGGCGGCTTCAATCACAAGAGTGCCGAGCCCGCTCGACACCGTCCGACTGTCGATCACATGGACGACAATCCGCCCCTCCAACGTGGCGGACGCGGTGAGGGCTGACTGAAATGTGGTTGACAAGTCGCTCGAGATGGTGAGACAAACCACCGCCTCAGCGCCAGCGTCTCTTGTGTTGCGAAAGGCCTGTTCAAACGCACCGGGCGACGGGCAGGCCGTCTGGGGGAGGTCTTCGGTGTTCGCCATTCTTTGGTAGAAGTCTTCGACACTGAGGTCCTGGCGGTCGGTAAATTCTTCGCTCCCAAATCGGATCGTCAGGGGCACGATCTCGATATTGAAGGGGTCGATGTCGTCCGGTTCCAGGTCGCAAGAGCTGTCGGTGACCACGAAGACACCAGGCATCAGAGGCTCCTCCTCTTTAGGGTTTTCACCATTCTGGTGCCCCAAGTAACGGATTCCCGTCAACCCCCACGATGACGAGATATCCCTACAGCTCTCAGCCGGAGGGTCTCGGTTCCGGCTCTTCGGAGTACCCGGGCCGGCAATGTACGGAGGACCTGTCCGAGTCGAATAAGCCCCGGGGCGACCGCCCGTGACGTTTGCCTCTACCCGCCGTGACGCGTCGGCCCAATCATGGTCTTGGGGCGCATGCCGCTCCAAGGAGAAAGAGACGCGTTATGACAGCTGCGACAGCACCGGAGGTGTCTCCGTGCGGGCGGTGATCATCTACGAGTCGATGTTCGGCAACACGCACGCGATCGCCGATGCCATTGCGAAGGGCCTCGAATCGCTCGACAACGTGGTCGTGGTCCCTGTGGGCGAGGCAGGCCGCGAACGGTTGGGCGACGCCGACCTGCTCGTGGTGGGCGGTCCCACCCATTTTCACGGCATGAGTCGAACCGGCACCCGCAAGGGGGCGGTTGCCACTGCGCGAAACCCCAAGAACGATCTCGTGCTCGATCACGACGCCCAGGGCCCAGGCGTGCGTGACTGGCTCAGATCGCTGGGCCATGGTCACACAAAGTTTGCCACCTTCGACACCCGCTTCAAGGGTCCAGCAGTTCTCAGAGGGAGGGCGTCGAAGGTAATGAGCCGAAGACTTCGGAGGCACGGGTACGAGATAGTGGCCAGGCCCGAGAGCTTCTTTGTCACCTTGAAGAATCACGTCGAACCGGGCGAGGAGGCCCGAGCCCAAGAATGGGGCAAACGGCTCGCGGCAATCGTTGTCACGGACGGCGTCGCCAATGCAGACGGTCCGAGGCGACCACCCACCTCCAAGGAGACGTGATGGACAAGGTAATGATCCCCACCCCGGGTGAGCTGCCCTCCTACCTGGCGATCCCTGCAGGCAAGGGCCCCTGGCCGGGTGTCGTCGTCGTTCACGACGCAATGGGGATGAGCCAGGACCTACGGAACCAAGCGGACTGGCTTGCGAGCGAAGGGTACCTCGCTGTAGCGCCAGACCTTTTCTCTAGGAGAGGAATGGTGAGTTGCATGATCTCGGTCATGCAAGACGTACGCGCCGGCCGGGGAAGATCCTTCGACGACATCGAGGCGGCGCGCGTCTGGCTGGGGGCACGGGAGGACTGCACGAGCAGCATCGGCGTGATCGGCTTCTGCATGGGAGGCGGGTTCGCCTTGATGCTCGCAGCCGATCGCGGGTTCAGCGTGTCGAGCGTCAACTATGGCACCGCTCCGAAGGACGCCTACACAGCCGGCTTCCTGAGACGGGCGTGCCCGATTGTCGGAAGTTACGGGGGCAAGGATCGCACACTCCGAGGGGCCGCCGATCGCCTTGAGCGGGCATTGACGGCCGCCGGGGTCGAACACGATGTCAAGGAGTACCCGGAGGCCGGGCACTCCTTTCTCAACGACCACGAAGGAGCTGGAGACAAGAATCCATTCCCGTTCTCCGTCTTGGAGCCGGTGTTCGGAATACTCTCGCCGAGATCGGGCTACCACGAGGGATCTGCGCGAGATGCACGAAAGCGCATCTTGGAATTCTTCAGCGCGCACCTGATGCCGTAGAGGGGCGAGACCTGCCCTTGAAGTGCCGACTTCCTCACTCTCCCGATTGGCGTTTTGGGGAGCCGTCCTATCTCGAGGACTTGCGGCGGCTTCCTCGTGTCCGGCGGCGGGTAGCTGACGGCTTTCGACCGCTTGACGTGTCTGGCGTTGAGCGATCGTGCGTCGGAACTCTCGTCCCGTCTGCTCGGGTGTATCCCTTGACCCTCACAAGTTTGTGACCCTTCGCAGTCTCAGCCATGGTGACTCCTCTTGCTTGGCGACTGGAGCTCTGGGCATGTGCCTGCACGTACCGCCGGTGGTCAACCACCGTCCGGCCTTCGTGGGGCCGAGCTGTGGCCAAATTTAGCGGGCGGGACTACGGCTGATGGTGATCCTCCTAGCGGGGACCACGACCATCCCCAACTGGAGACTCTCTCCCTGACCGTGCGCGTAACCGGCGACGCGAGGCGTTGGTCGGACCGGTATCGGCACTCGCTGATGGCCCGCGAGCTTTCCGGAGCAACGGGCTTTGGTTCTGTCAGTTCGGTGCCCTTGCCGTGCCCTTGTGAATGCGAAACCAGCGCGCAATAGCGTGCTGCAACGAGAGCGAAGAGGTGCTTAGATTCCGGCCTGTGACTAGGGATTTCGTCCATTTACCATGGATACCCAACCGTTCCGAGATGCGGCCAGATCCGACCTGAAAAGCGTGGGGTCACCGGACCCGACCACCTGAAGTAACGACCGAGTGTCGGTTTCCTGGTCGATTTTTCGTGCCCACAATGTGCCCACGCGGAGTGCCGGAGCGTGTGCAGGACCCGATTGGAACCCTGCCCTCCACCAGTGACCTCGATGCCGAGGGACGGAGCAAACCACGCCGTGTAGAGGGGCGAGGCTCGAATCACGTCGATCGGCACGCCGTTCAACGGGGAGAACGTGCCGATCGGACATGTCCCCGACCCCGAAGTGGTCGATCCGGGTCAACGGGTCGTCCGAATCCGTGCTGACGTTGTCCCGACCGAAGGGGCCAAGGACCCTGTCGGCCGGCATCCGGGTGGGAGATGCTGGCGACGTGAGCAATCTGCTCGACTCGATCGAACACGGATCTCTCCCGATCATGACCCGGCTCGAACGAGAGCTACGGCTGTCGTCAGGACGCGGCGTAAGGGGATGTCCACGGCTCGGTCTTGGGACGCGGGGCCTCTGATGGAGATCGACGGCACCGTCTGCATCGTCACCGGAGCGTCCTCGGGCATCGGTGCGGCAACCGCTCGCCTGCTGAGTCAGATGGGCGCCCGGGTCGTGCTGGCCGCCCGGCGGACGGAGCGTCTGGAGGCACTGTCCAGCGAGCTCCCGGGCTCGCTCGCCGTCACGACGGATGTGACCGTGACCGAGGACCTCGATCGGCTGGTGGCGCGGACGATCGAGACCTACGGCACGGTCGACGTCCTGGTCAACAACGCGGGACAGGGCCTCCACGTGCCTCTCGAGGAGCTGGACCCGGTGGATTTCCGTGCCGTGTTCGACCTCAACGTGGTGGCATCTCTGGTCGCGATGCAGTGCGTGCTTCCCCACATGCGAGCCGGATCCGGCGGGGTGATCGTCAACGTGAGCTCGGCGACCTCCCTCCGGGTCTTCGCCGGGCTCGGCGGCTACTCCGCCACCAAGTCGGCCCTCAACATGCTCTCCCAGGTCGGGCGGGTCGAGTTCGCCCCGGCCGGGATCGCGGTGTGCGTCGTCTACCCGTCCGTCACCGCCACCGAGTTCCACCAGCGCCTGCGGGCCGGCCACCTGGTCACGGGCGGGCGCTCCATCGCCCCCGACCCGCCCGAGCTCGTGGCCCGGGCCATCGCCATGGCCATCTCGACGGGCGAGCCCCACGTCCTCGTCGCCGATCCGCCCAAGGCGATCGTGCCCGGGGACAGCGAGGGCTGGGGCGCCCTGCTCGCCCGTCAGGCCCCCCGTGCGGCCCCCCCGTCGGGAGAACCCGGCTCGAGCCCGGCGTGACAACGCACCCAGAAGGGACAAGGGACCGACCCCGATGATCCTGGTCACTGCGGCGAGCGGTCGGACCGGGCGCAGTGTGGTCGCCGCCCTGGGCCGGGCGGGGCAAGAAGTGCGGGCGTTCGATATCGCCCGCCAGGTCGGGGAGTTGGTCGGTGAGCGAGGAGCAACAGAGGCTGTCGTGGGCGACCTCTTGGATCCCGACGACGTACGACAGGCGCTCGAGGGCGTCCGTTCGGTCATCCACATCGGGCCTCCCATGCACCCACGGGAGGCCGAGATGGGCCACGGCGTCGTCAGTGCAGCGCGCAGGGCCGGCGTGGAGCACTTCGTGCAGTTCTCGGTCACCCATCCCCAGCTCGAGCCCCTCCTGAACCACCAGGCCAAGCTGGCGGTGGAACGCCACGTCTTGATGTCGCGCCTGCCCTTCACCATCCTCCAGCCGATGCACTACATGCAGAACATCGACGTCGCCCACGTGGTCGCGGAGGGGATGCTGCGCCAGACCTATTCGCTCGACACCTCCTTGGCCCACGTGGACCTGGAGGACGTCACCGAGGTGGCCGCGGCGGTGGTGGGCAACCCGAACCACCACTACGCCACCTATGAGCTGTGCGGCCGGGACTTCCACAACGCCCGGGAGCTGGCGCGGATCATCTCGGCGGAGTCCGGTAGTGAGGTCACGGCGCGCCACGAGGGGTTCCCTGAGCCAGCAGGCGGCGGCGGTACGGCCTCCGAGGAGGAGGACCACCACCACGATGCCATGTTCCGGCTCTTCGACCACTACGGACGTTACGGCATCACCGGCAATCCCAACGTGCTGAGCTGGCTGCTCGGACGCCCCCCGACGAGCTTCGCCCAATTTGTCCGACGGAGCCTGGCCACTCGCTGATGGCGGTCAGCGACGAGGCCAGCGGCACCTCGGCCAGGCGTCGCCGACAGGACGAACCGACGGAGCACCCGAGCCTGGCCCTGCTGGTCGTGGTGACCGGCGTCCTGATCACCGCGATCGACACCACCATCGTCGTCCTGGCCCTGCCCGAGATCCAGCGATCTCTCCATATCGGCCTCGCTTCGGTCATCTGGGTGGTCATCGGCTACCTGCTCGTCATCACGCTGGTCTCCACCCAGGTGGGCCGTCTGGGGGACATGTTCGGGCGGGTCCGCATGTACGAAGCCGGCTTCGTGGTGTTCATCGTCGGGTCCCTGGCCTGTGCTCTGGCCTGGAGCGAGCTGTCGCTGATCGTCTTCCGGCTCGCCCAGGGGGTCGGGGGCGCCCTCATCACCGCGAACTCTGGCGCGGTCATCGCCGACACCTTCCCCAAGGAGCGGCGCGGTAGGGCGTACGGGTTCAACTCGATCGGCTTCAACACCGGGGCGGTCCTCGGGGTCATCCTCGGTGGCATCATCGTGACCTACGTCTCGTGGCGGTGGATCTTTTGGATCAACGTCCCCATCGGCATCGCGGCCGTGGTGGTCGCCAACCGGGTCCTGTTCGACCGGGGAGAGCGCCAGCAGCGCCGGATCGACTGGTGGGGCATGGTGACGCTCGGCCTCGGGCTCTTCGGTCCCTTGTGGGCCATGGTCAAGCTCACGTCCGAGCCACTCGACGCGACGACGATCGCCTTCTTCAGCGGCGGGCTGGTGATGCTCCTCGTCTTCTGGCGGATCGAGCGGTCAACGCGCGAGCCCATGCTCGACCTGGAACTCTTCAAGGTGCCCACGATGACGCCGTCGCTGCTCGCCGCCATGTTCCAGAGCCTGGCGAACTTCGCCGTCCTGTTCCTGCTGCTCATGTACCTCCAAGGGGTGCGCCACCTCAGCCCGATCCACGCCTCCCTGCTCCTCGTTCCCGGTTACATCACCGGCGGGGTCGTCGGCCCCTTCGCCGGGCGCTTCGCCGACCGCCACGGTGCGGTGCTCCCGGCCACGGTCGGCCTCGGCATCCAGGTGCTGGCATTGCTGGCCTATGCCCAATTCGGGCTCACCACGCCGTACTGGGCGGTCGTGGTCGCCTACATGGTCGGCGCGATCGGGGCAGGGTGCTTCTTCCCGTCGAACAACTCTGCCGTCATGAAGGCCGCCCCCGGGGACGAGTTCGGGATCACCTCAGGGTTGCTGCGGACCTTCGCCAACGTGGGCATGGTGTTCTCCTTCGCCCTGGCCATCCTGGTGGCCTCCGAGTCGATCACCAAGGCCAAGGCTTTCGCCATCTTCGTCGGCACGAGCAGCCTCTCACCCTCGACCGCGGCGGCCTTCACCGACGGCATCCACTCTGCCTTCTACTCGTCGACGGTGCTGATGCTGATTGCCGCCGTCCTTTCGGCCTGGCGCGTCCGCGCAACCCGAACCCTTCCCGCCAGAGCGGGACCACGCGACCACGCGTGACGCAGACGTCCACAGCACGTCTCGCCCTGATGGGACTGCCCGGCGAGAGGAGATTGGTCACCATGACGCCTCGCACCGTAAAGACTCTCGTCTCGGCTGGTGGATGGCGAAATCGATGGGCGCCATCAGCTATCTAGGGTCAGATCGACTCACGTGGGCTTCCCTCACGGATTGAACCGACAGTTCGCCCAGGCCAACCCTCGCTGTGCATCGGGCCCGAGCCAGCCTGTGATGAGTGCATCGAATCTTGCGGTCCCCTGGGTCAGGATGGTGCCCGTGAACGAAGGTCACCCGTTTGCAGCAGCCATCGATGGAGTCGACGAAGACGACCGGGTCGCGGCCACCGCCCGGCTTCAGGACCTGTTCAGCGTCGGAGAGTTGTCACTCGAGCTCTTCTCTGAGCTCCTCGAGGTGGTCTTGACCGCGCCCGGTCACGCTGACCTCGAGGCAGCAATGTCGGCGCTGCCACCACTGGTTCGGGTCACACCCGCTTCACGGCGGCTCACCAAGCCACTCATCGTGCGAGCGGCAGATGGGGATCTGCAGCTGGGTGCTGGCTGGCAATTGGCCGCTGACACGACCATCTGCACCGGCTTCGGGGCAGCGAGGGTGGATCTCACCTCCGCCAGCTGGGACTGCCCTCAGATCAACCTCCGCCTAGAGACCTGGGGTTCGATGGAGGTTCTCGTCCCCGAGGGAGCGGCCGTGCAGATGGTCGGGGGATCAGGAGACGTGCACCTTGAGTCACTGTGCACGCCCGCCATTGGGGGACCGGTATTACGTATTTCGACGTCTGGGCCGACCGGGCTGATCCGGATACGCCATCCGAAGGAGCGAAAAGGGATCTTCACTCGCTGGAAACGGCGGCGAACCTGAGGCCGATGCAGTCCGAGGAGACAGAAACGCGACTCCTCCTCCATGACCGCTGGACTCATTGCCAGCGCGGCACAGGTCCTCCTTGCCACCACACACCCAGGTCATCTCCATCCGAAGACATGAACTTCTATTCGACCTATGGCCGATCGGCGATAGTCCCGATAGAGTTCATTTCAGCGAAGCTGCCAGGAGGTTCACTCCGCCATGCTTGTCCTGATCATCGTCATCGTCATCGTCGTGGTCCTCGCCCTCGGTTTGTGGGCCGCTTACAACGGTCTCGTCAAGAAGCGGAACCGGACTCAAGAGGCGTGGTCCGAGATCGACGTCGAGCTAAAGCGTCGCCACGATCTCATCCCCAATCTTGTGTCGACGGTCCAGGGCTACGCCGCTCACGAGCGGGGGACCTTTGAGGCAGTGACCAAGGCTCGGGCCGACGCAGTTGCCGCCGGCGCGACGGGCGACCCAACCCAAATTGCACCAGCGGAGAACGCTCTGTCCGGCGCGCTGCGGTCATTGTTCGCAGTCGCCGAGAACTACCCGCAGCTGCGCGCGGTTGAGAGTTTCCTCCAACTGCAAGAAACCCTGACCGCCACCGAGGACAAGATTGAGTACGCCCGCCGCTACTACAACACCAGCGCCCGCGACTTCAACATCGCGCTACAGACATTTCCGCGCAACCTCATCGCCGGGCCCTTCGGCTTCAAAGCGGTGGCTTTCTTCGCTACCGACGAAGAGGATCGCGCCGTACCTCAGGTGAACTTCTCCGGTACTGGGCCAGCTGCGGCGGGCCCTGCGAACTCGGGACCTCCACTGGCCGGTGGTGCCGAAGGGTTGCCGCCTGCAGCTGCCCCCGGAGGATCGTCGCCGGCCGGCTGAGATCATCTAGTTGGCTTCGAGTTCAGTCAGACCGACTGACCCGAGGCGATCTTCTCGAGCTCAGCGATCCGCTCCTCGATGGGAGGGTGGGTGTCGTAGAGGTGGTGGTACCAGGTCTCGTGATGCTGCAACGGGTCGTCGATGCACATGGCGGCCGTGGCGTGATTGAAATTAGCGAACGGCTTGTCGTTTTGCTGCAGCTTTCGCAAAGCACTGAGGAGGCCGGCGGGGTTGCGGGTCAGTTCCACCCCGCTGACATCGGCCAGCGATTCCCGGCGTCGTGAAAGGGCCAAGCGGATCAGCGGACCCACCAGGAAGCCGACGATGGCCAGCAGGGCTCCCGCGAAAAAGACGACGAGGAGCAGGACGCCCGAGTTCCTCCCGCCCCGTCCCATGCCAGCGAAAAATGCGCTCCTCCACAGGACGCTTGCCAGCAGGGCGGCCATTCCGATCATCGTGCCGACCACGAGCAGCAGGCGGATGTCGTGGTTCTTGATGTGGCTCATCTCGTGGCCGATGACGCCCTCCAGCTCCTCTCGGTTCATGATCTGGAGCAGGCCGGTCGTGAACGTAATGGAGGCCTTGTCGGGGCTCACCCCCGTGGCGAAGGCGTTCGGGGACGGGTCGTCTATGACGTAGATGGCCGGCGCCGGGATTCCTTCGCCGATGGCGAGCGCCGAGACAAGGTCATAGAGCTGCCGATACTGGGTCGGGTTCGCCGGCTTGGCACCGGACACGCGCAGGACCAGAGAAGCACCCGACCTGATCGAGTACAAGAAACCGAAGAAGGCCAGGACGGCGAAAATGGCGATGCCGACGAAGATCGGCGAGGCGCCCGTCCTCGTCACTGCGCCGGTATTGGGGTTGACCGGATGGTAGAAGGCGGCGAACAGGAGCCCGCAGACCGCGCCGACCCCCATCCAGATGAGAAAGAACACGATGATGAAGACGACGCTCCGCCGCTTGTTGCGGGCGATCTCGTTGTACACGTAGCGAATCCTACGGCATCAGAAGCATTCCGCCTCCGAGGCAGTCGCCGAGATGAACGTCATGGCGCGGCATCATCGGCGGTACGCCGCAAGCCATATCCACTTTCGTCTGAGGCGATTGCCGACCTGAGAGAGAAGTGCCAGCGATCACGTACGCGCGCTGCTATCTGGCCAAATGACGTTCCTGGAGGAGCTGAGGCAGGAGGCCATGGGGTTGTCTCGTCTCTGGGTGACTCGATCTCCACCGCGTCCCGGGAGCCGGGATACCCGACTCCCGGCAGGTCGGAGCAGGGTTGATATGGCGCGCATGCCACATGAAAGTCACTCTGGCAGGATGTGTATGTGGGACCAGTTGAACTCTGCGGTCCGATGAATCACGTTTTCATCCGTGAGTCGAGCCTCATCGGAGACGATCCGGGGCATTCCTAGATTCGTTGTGGCGCGGCTCACTGCTAGGTAGCTACGGATCCGCTCCGCCAGTGCAGAGAAGCGCGCCGCATCTTCTGTGCTCTTACAGACACCGGCAGCTGTACCGAGCTCAGTGGCAGATTCGATGAGAAGGTCCATGCCCGTGTCGTACGGCCCAGTCATGATTCAGCGCCAAGCAGTTTGCACTGGCAGGCCGGGCAAGCCGCGCTGGGACCATCGGCACAGCTAGTAGTGATCACTGTGCGGGTCCGGTCCCGAGCGTGACGGTCACGCTGAGCTGCTGGCCAGAGGCATCGAGGTACCCAATCTGCACAGACGCACCGGGTGCCTCGGCAAGAAGCAGGTCGGTAAGGGACTCCGGTGAGGAGACGGCTTGCCCATTGACCGAGGTGATCACGTCGCCCGGAGTGAGTCCAGCCTGTGCTGCTGCGCTGCCTGGGACGACCTCGGCGATCTGGGCACCTGAGTATCCGAAGAAGGGACTTTGGACGGAGACACCCAAGAAGGCCGTCGGACCGATGTGGACGGTATTCGATGCCTGTCCTGATTCGATCTGCGCGGCGACGGCCAATGCCTGGTTGATGGGGATCGCGTAGCCCTGAGTACTCGAGGACCGGAACTGATAGGACTGGGAGGCGGCAGACGTCGTGCCGATCACCAAGCCTGCGCTATTGACCATGGCACCACCGGAGTCGCCGGGGATGACCTCGGCGTTGGTCTCGATCATCCCGGTCAGCTGCTCGGTGGCACCGCTGACCTGGTCTTGGGCAGTGATGGATTGCCCGAGGGCGGTGACCGACCCCCCGGCGTAGCTCGGGGTTCCCCCGGCGCCTTCGGCGTTTCCGACGACGACGACACCATCGCCTTCTTTGACCGTGGACGAGTTTCCCAGTTTGACTGTGTGCAGCCCGGATGCGCCGCTGAGCCGCAGGACCGCAACATCTTGTGAGGGGTCGTACCCGACGACGGTTGCGCCGTAGGTCTTGTGGTTGCCCACGTCGACAACGCTGATCATGGTGGCACCCTCAACGACGTGGTTGTTGGTCATGACTTCGCCGTGGGAGCTGAGCACCATGCCGGTCCCCGCACCTTCGACCGCTTGGTAGCTGTCGGCGACGTTGATGTCGACCAGTGCGGGATCGGTGGCCGCCGCGAGGGCCGCCGCGTTCGACGGTGCGCCCGCAGCGCTTGAGGCCCGCCCGCTGCTCGGAGCGGTCGAGGTGGGCGAGGTCTTCGGGGCGCTCGAAGTCGTCGATGAAGACGACGAGACCTCATGCCCGACCAGTACACCGACGGCCGCGGCGACCAGTACCGCCGCGGCGGCAATTTCGATTCGGACATGACGTCGACGAGTGCGCTCGTCCTCTGATCGGCGCTCTGGTTCCTCTTGTGTCTCCATGCTCGACCTCGCGAGCACGGTCAGGCCTTCCGAAGACTCCTCCACGGATCGAGGGTAAACCTGACGTGTTGGTTCTTGCAGGGTCAAACGTCCTGTATCCCAGCGGAACGAGCCCGCACGGAAAGCATGCCCGCAGCGGTTACGCGGACCACCGAAGAAGGCCCATAACCAAACGCCAGAATCCCCGTAGGAGATGCCCAATCCGCTGGACCGGCCGTTCCCGGTACTTCGAATGACTCAAGTTTCGTGTCCACAGCGTGCCCACACGAGCGCGCAACAGGGCCAGGAGAACGTGGTTCAGCGATGACGACCGTACGGTGACCTTTGTGCTCTTGACCAGGATTTTCGAGCCACTTTGCTGGTGCAGCGGGTTATTGGCTGGTCGTGCTGATCCGATCCGAAGAGCGTGAGGTCACCGGACCGACGCCGGTCCCGACCACCGGACACTCCTGGCTCAGGAGTCATTTCGACTGCCCGTCGGCCTGGTGGGGGCGTGTTGTCGGGCTACCCGCCAAGGTGAGCGGACGAGGTCAGAGCTCGGGGGTCGGCGCGCTGCCGGCGACCCTCCAGTTCGGCTTCCGAAGCCGATCCATGAGGACCGGCGGCACGATCCCGATCACGAGTATCCCTCCCAGGATGAACAGGGCGTAGAGCAGACGATTCGAGTGGCCGAACTGAGACGGGGCGATGAAGCCGAGGACCAGCGCGGCCACCGACGACACGGCGCCGACTCCACAGAGCAGGCTGAGAACCGGTGCACGGTACCCGCGGGTGTGGTCCGGCTGCATCCGGCGCAACCGGACCGCGGCGATGAACATCAGCACGTACATGATGAGATAGATCTGCGTGGCCATCACGGCGAATACCCAGTAGTCACGTGAGACGTCCGGTATGAATGCGTAGAGCAGGGCGATGACAGTGATAACTATCGCCTGTCCCGTCAGGATGCGTACCTCGATGCCCTTGCGGTTCAACTTCTGGAAGAAGGGGGGGAGAAATCCCTGCTCGCGCCCGATCCTGAGCAGTCCCTCGGAGGGACCGTCGAGCCAGGCCATCATTCCAGCAAGGGCCCCGATCGCAAGAGCGATCGCAATCAGCGGCACAGCGAACTTGATTCCGAAGTGCACAAAGAGGCTGTTGAAGGCTTGCATCACACCGGCCGTGAAGCTGATCTTGTTCTCGGGGATCACCCACGCGATCGCCAACGTGGGAAGGATGAAGATGGCGAGGACGAGTGCCATGGCGAGGAAGATGGACCTTGGGAACTCCCGGCTGGGGTTCCGGAGGTCGTCGACATGCACGGCATTCACCTCGATACCGGCATAGGTGAAGAAGCTGTTGACGACCAGGACGACACTGGCGATACCGGTCCAAGCCGGCAAGAGATGGTGCGTGTTGATCGGTGCAGCCGAATGGTGTCCCTGCAGCAGCTAGGCGATGCCGAGAACGACGAGTATTGCCCCCGGGATCAGGGTCCCGATCAGCGTCCCGCTCGAGGAGAGCTTGGCCACGAGACCAGCTCCCCGCGAGGAGATGAACACGCCACCCCAGAACAGAACGATGATGACGACGGCGTTGTAGACGCCATTGGCGGCGAGGCTCGGATCGATGACGTAGGCGAGCGTGCCGGCGACGTAGGCGAGCAGGGCGGGGTAATAGAAGATCGTCTGGGCGAACTCGCACCAAATGGCCAGGAGCCCCATAGGGGCAGACACACCCTCTCGCACCCAGTTGTAGACGCCACCCTGCCAGCCGGACGCCAACTCCGCAGCGACCAAGGAGACGGGCACCAGGAACACGAATGCAGGGAAGACGTACAGGAACACCGAGGCGAGACCAAAGACCGACGTGGCCGGCGTGGACCCGAGATAACCGACGGATCCCACCGTCATCATCGCCAACACCGTCCAGGAGATGTAGCGCCGAGGGGGAGCCTTGGCCGTCGCGAGGCCCACGCGGGCCGGGCCGTGATCGGAGACGGCTCCCTCGGCAACCGTGAGCCGGGGCTGACGGCGTCTTCGTACCCACATGGACTACGGACCCACCTCTTCTCCTCGACCTGTCGTCACGTTACGCAGACGCGCGGCAACGGCTCATCCCCACCAGATCACACCTCCGCATGTTCCCGGTGGCGGAGCACCGGCGCAGTGTGCGAAGTTCTGCGCTTCGACCAGGCTAGAAGGGACCCGTCCAGGACGGGCGTCGTTCTTCTTGGGGCCGTTTCGACCGCATCGCGACCGGGCGGCGTGGAGCAATGATCCCGGCGGTGGCCGGGAGCACCGAACTCGGCGGCGGTCAGGCGTCGCGCGTCTTCATGCGCCAGGCGCCGATGGCGGTCCAGACCACGATCCAGCCCACGATCACCAACGACGACGTCAAGGTGGACTCGGGGATCAGCGGGTTTACTCCGGGTCCGCCACCCGAGCCACCCCCGCTGAACGGCGTCGGGAGACCTCCCGGCTCGATGTGGGCCATGGCCACGCCCACGATCCCCCGCTGGACGTTGAGCAGGTGCGAGATGATGTGGCGGCTGAAGATGGGCGTCAAGATCAGCTCCAGCACGATGAGCAGGACCACGGGTACCGTCCGCTGACCCATCAGCGAGGCCAGCCCGAGGCCGACGATGAACCCGATGGTGGCCTCGAGCGCGATCCACAGGCCGACGTCGACCATCAGTGAGGTGGAGGGGACCAAGAAGTTCGAGTGATAGTCCGTGTAATCCTGGTTGGCGACCGTGACCGCGAACGCCCGGATCTGGGCTGGCGATTCACTGGCGGGGACGGTGACCGTCCCGCGCTTCGTCTGGATCACCGTCCCCGGCGGCGGGCCGCTCGATTGCCCGCCTCCACAAGGCACGTTCGGCGGCGGGCCGCTGTTCTGCCCTTGGCCACCGTTGTAGTTGAAGTTGCAGATGACCTCGTCGGCGTGGGCGGCGGCCCAGGTGTCGAGCGCGGGGCGCGAGAGGCCCTGGGGCACGTTGACACCGTCGTAGTTGAGCTGCGCCGGGGCGGCGAAGA
>JBKQUM010000177.1:0-6178 GCA_052140165.1 Acidimicrobiales bacterium | reverse complement strand
CCGGTGACCGGCCGCTCCGGCAGAGGAGGAGCGCGCGGGCGGTAGGTTCCCGGAGCGCAGTCGCGTGCACCCGATCGGCCGAGTAAAACGAGGACGACGTGACGGACGTGAGGACCGGGGCATAGCCACGCTGCCCATGGACACCGACAGCCTTCGCGGCGACTTTCCCGTTCCCGAGCGGGTCTCGACCGGAAACCTCCCGGCCGACCCCGACGTGCAGGCCCTCGTCTCGGCGGGCTACGAGCGCTTCCGCCACCTCGACGAGGGGAGCGTGTCCGACTACATCCCCGCCCTCGCCGAGGCCCCGCCGGACGCCTTCGGCGTGTGCGTCGCCGGGGTGCAGGGCCGCCTGTTCGCCGTCGGTGACGCGGAGCAGGAGTTCACGATCCAGAGCATCTCCAAGGTCTTCGTCTTCGCCCTGGTCTGCGACGTCATCGGTCCCGAGGAGGCGCGGCGCAGGCTCGGCGTGAACAGCACCGGCCTCCCCTTCGACTCGGTGATGGGTATTGAGCTCAACGCCGACCGCACCATGAACCCCATGGTGAATGCCGGCGCGCTCGCGACCACGAGCCTCGTGCCCGGAGAGACCGCTGAAGAGCAGTTCGAGCGGATCGTGGCCGGGCTCTCGGTGTTCGCCGGGCGCACGCTCGAGATGGACGAAGAGGTGTACGAGTCCGAGGCGGCGACCAACTTCCGCAACCGGGGCATTGCGCACCTCCTGTACGGCTACGGGCGCATGTACTGCGATCCCGAGGTCGCGACCGACGTGTACACCCGCCAGTGCGCGTTGCGTGTGAGCGCGCGAGATCTCGCCGTCATGGGGGCCACGCTGGCCGACGGCGGGGTCAACCCCATGACCCGCGAGCGGGCGGTCGCGACCGGCTGCAGTAGACGGGTGCTGGCCGTCCTGGCCACCTCGGGGCTCTACGAGCGCTCCGGCGACTGGCTCTACGACGTGGGCCTACCCGGGAAGAGCGGGGTCAGCGGGGGGCTGGTCACGGTGTCCCCGGGCAAGGGCGGCGTGGGGACCTGGTCCCCACGCCTCGACGAGGCGGGCAACAGCGTGCGCGGCCAACGCATCACGAAGTACCTCTCGGAAGGGCTGGGGCTCAATCTGTTCGCCTCGGCCCCCCGGGCCTAGACGACGGGCTCAGGGGCGGCCTGCCGGGGGAGGAGCCGCACGAGGCCGAGGCACAGGAGGGCGATGGACCCGACAACGGCGAGGCTCGCAGTCATCGCTGACGGCCCGGGGGATCTGGGCCCGGGAGAAGGTGGCAGTGATGATGCTGATTCCCTGTGGGATCAGGAGCGCACCGAAGCAACCCTGCACGAGCCGTGCACCTGGTCGAAACGAGAACGTGTTACAGTTTTCGACCGAGCGCGGCCTTGACCTGGCAGGGACCGCGGAGTGCACGCGAGGCTGCCCCACGATGTTCCTCGAAGAGAGCCCCGAACAGCAGCAGCTGCGCGCCGAGCTGCGCGGCTACTACGCCGATCTGCTGACCGAGGATGTGCGGGCCGGGCTCGCCGAGGGCGGCGAGGGGGGCGAGGCCTGGAGCCAGGTGGTGCGCCAGATCGGCAAGGACGGGTGGCTCGGCATCGGGTGGCCGGCCGAGTTCGGCGGGCAGGGGCGGCCGGCAACCGACCAATTCATCTTCTTCGACGAGACGCGGCGCGCCGGTGCCCCGTTCCCCTTCGTCACGATCAACACGGTGGGGCCGACGCTCATGCGGTTCGGCACCGACGAACAGAAGTCCTTCTTCCTGCCCCGGATCCTGGTCGGTGAGGTCAACTTCGCCATCGGCTACACCGAGCCCGAGGCGGGCACCGACCTGGCGTCGCTGCGCACACGCGCCGTGCGCGACGGGGAGGAGTACGTGGTCAACGGGGCCAAGATCTTCACCAGCGGTGCCGACCAGGCCGACTTCATCTGGCTGGCCGTGCGCACCGACCCTGACGTGCCCAAGCACAAGGGCATCTCGATCCTGTGCGTGCCGACCACGACGCCGGGCTTCGAGTGGTCCATCATCAACACCGTCGGCGGTCTCACGACGACGCAGACCTTCTACGACAACGTGCGGGTCCCCGTGGCGAACCGCGTCGGGGCGGAGAACGAGGGCTGGCGCATGATCACCACCCAGCTCAACCACGAGCGGGTGGGGCTGGCGGCCTGGAGCGGGCTGGCCCTCTCCCTCTACGAGAGCATCGTGGCCTGGGTGGCGAGGCAGCCGACCGACGACGGCAGGACGCTGATCGACCAGGGCTGGGTGCAGATGGATCTCGCCAAGTGCCACGCCGAGCTGCAGGCGATGTGGCTGCTCAATTGGCGCATGGCCGTCCATGTGGCCGACGGCGAGCTCACCGGCGCGGAGTCCTCGTCGATCAAGGTGTTCGGGACCGAGCGGATCCTCGAGGTCGTCCGGCTCCTCCTCGGCGTCGTGGGTCCGGCGGGCTACCTGACGCCGGGCTCTCCCGGGGCGCTGCTGCGGGGGCGGCTCGAGGCGACGGCGCGCCAGGCGCAGGTCAACACGTTCGGCGGTGGCGTCAACGAGGTCCAGCGTGAGATCGTGGCCTCGGCGGGCCTGGGCATGACACGGGGGGCGCGGTGAGCACGGTCGCCGGCTCGGATCGGGCGGACCGGCTCGAGGAGCTGGCGCCCTACCCGGATCACAGTGTGCAGCTGGGAGCCCTGGTCGGCCAGGCGGCCGGCGCCCCGAACCTGTCACCCCACGCGGTGAACGCGCCGATGATCCGGCACTGGGTCGAGGCGATGGGCGACGAGAACCCCGTCTATGTCTCCGACGAGGCGGCGCGGGCGGCGGGCTACGACCGGCTGATCGCCCCACCCACCATGCTCCAGGCCTGGGTCATGCGCGGCTTGCGTGCCACCATCGCGACCGAGGAGGCCCGGGCGGCCGGGGGCGAGCAGGAGAGCGGGGCCAACGAGCTGATGATGGGCCTGCTCGACGACGAGGGGCTCACCTCGGTGGTCGCCACCAACTGCGAGCAGCACTACGGCCGGCCCCTCGTGGCGGGAGACCGGTTGCTCGTGCGCTCGGTGATCGAGTCGATCTCCGACCCCAAGCGGACCGGGCTGGGGACCGGGCGCTTCATCACGACGCGGATGGACTACGTCGCGGTCCCCGACGCCGACGTCCCGGAGGGCGAGCCCGTGGCGGCCGAGCTGCTCCAGGCGCTCTTCGACGCCGGCGAGCCGGTCGCCACCCAGCGCTTCCGGATCCTCAAGTACCTGCCGCCAACCCGTACGCCGCCGCGTCCGCCGCGGCCGCGGCCCGCCATCACTCAGGACAACGCCTTCTGGTACGAGGGCGCCCGTGAGCACAAGCTGCTGATTCAGCGCTGTACGTCGTGCGGCACGCTGCGCCACCCGCCGTTGCCGGCCTGCGGCACGTGCGGCTCCTTGGAGTGGGACCCCGTCGAGGCGAGTGGCCGGGGCACCCTCTACTCCTTCGTCGTGGTGCACTACCCGCAGGTCGCCGCGTTCGAATACCCGCTGCCGATCGGCCTGGTCGAGCTCGAGGAGGGGACGCGCGTGGTGGCGAACCTCGGCGGTGTGGAGCCCGGCTCCATCGTGGTCGGCATGGAGCTGCGGGCCGAGTTCGTGGACCACGACGACGAGCTGTCGCTGCCCCTCTTCGTCCCGGCGGGGTCGTCCGTATCAGGCGGGGGGGCCTGATGGACTTCAACTTCAGCGAGGAGCAGCTCGCCGTCTCGGAGGCGGCGACCGGGCTGTTCTCGGGGTTGGTGGACCCCGAGCGCGTCGGGGCCGTCGAGCAGACGGACGACCGCATCGACCGCGCGCTCTGGCGGGCGCTGGCGGATGCCGACCTCCTGGGCCTTGCCGTGCCCGAGTCGGAGGGAGGTGCCGGCCAGGGGCTCATGGAGCTGTGCCTCCTGCTCGAGGCGCAGGGCAACGCGGTGGCGCCCGTGCCGCTCTGGGCGACCCTCGTGCTCGGGGCCCTCCCCATCGCGCACTTCGGCTCGGAGGCCCAGCGCGCCCGCTGGCTGCCCGGCGTTGTCTCGGGGGACGTGGTCCTCACCGCCGCCCTCACCGGCAGTGCCGCCAGTCCGACGTCGTCCCCGGCCGTGCGGGCGACGGCACAAGGCGACGGTTGGGTGCTCGACGGCACCGAGCTCGCGGTGCCCCAGGCGCACCTCGCGGCCCGGATCGTGGTGCCGGCCCGTACTGAGGGCGGCGGCGTGCTGCTCGCGCTCGTCGACCCGGCGGCGCCCGGCGTCTCGCTCGAGCGCGCCCTGACCACCAACCGCGAAGTCCATCCGCACCTGCATCTCGCCGGGGTGACGGTCGTGGCCGAGGAGGTCCTGGTCGGTGCCGACGTCGGCCGTTCGACGCTCGACTTCCTGTCGGTGGCGGCCACGATCGCGTTGTGCGCGCTGCAGGTCGGCGTGTGCGAGGCGGCGCTCACACGGACCGCGGCGTACCTGAACGGCCGTCATCAGTTCGGGCGCCCGCTGAGCACGTTCCAGGGCACGATGCTGCGGGCGGCGGACGCCGCCATCGACATCGAGGCGATGCGGGTCACCTGGCAGAACGCCGCGTGGCGCTTCGACAGCGGGCGCGACGCCGCCGACGCGGCGTGGGCGGCCAAATGGCAGGCCTCCGAGCGCGGGCAGCGGACGGTGCACGCCACCCAACACCTCCACGGCGGCATGGGTGCGGACATCACCTACCCGATCCACCGCTACTTCCTGTGGGGCAAGCAGATAGAGCTGCTCCTGGGCGGCCCGAGCGCGCAACTGGCGCGGCTCGGCGCGGACATCGCCGAGCGGGCCCTCGCGGACGCGGAGGCGGAGCAGTGACGACGGCGCCGGAGTCGGGGCCGACCTTCCTCGACGTCTCGGTCGGCGACGAGCTGCCGACGCTCGTCCTACCCATGACGCGGACACTGATCGTGTCGGGAGCCATCGCGAGCCGCGACTACCAGGACGTGCACCACGATCCGGTGCAGGCCAAGGACCGCGGCTCGAAGGACATCTTCATGAACATCCTGACCACCAACGGGCTCGTCGGCCGCTACGTCACCGACTGGTCCGGGCCGCGCAGCCGGCTGTCGGAGGTCGACATCAGGCTCGGCGCGCCGAACTACCCGGACTGCACCATGACGCTGACCGGGACGGTCACGGCCAAGGGCCCCATGGGCGACGACGGCCGGAGCGGGATGGTCACCGTCGCCATCCGGGGTGCCAACGAGCTCGGCGACCACGTGACGGGCACGGTCGACGTCGTCCTCCCGTTGGGAGACGACGCAGCGAAGGGCGGCAGCTGATGCCCCACACCTTCTCCGGACGGACGGCGATCGCCGGTATCGGGGCGACCGAGTTCTCCAAGGACTCGGGACGCTCGGAATTGCGCCTGGCCGTCGAGGCGGTCGGCGCTGCGCTGCACGACGCCGGGATCGCCCCCTCCGAGGTGCAGGGGATGGTCACCTTCAGCACGGACACCAATCCCGACATCGACATCGCCCGCAGTCTGGGCATCGGCGAACTGACCTTCTTCAGTCGGATCCACTACGGCGGCGGTGCGGCGTGCGCGACCATTCAGCAGGCGGCGCTGGCCGTCTCTTCCGGCGTCGCCGACGTCGTCGTCTGCTACCGCGCCTTCAACGAGCGCTCGGGGAGCCGCTTCGGCTCCGGCGTGCAGGGCAGGGCCCCGGTGCCGACCGCGGAGAACGCCCACATGGCCTCCTACCTCCCGGTCGGGCTGCTGACGCCCGCCTCGTGGGTGGCCATGGCGGCGCAGCGCTACCTCCATGTGAACGGCGCCACGAGCGAGGACCTCGGGCATGTCGCGGTGGCCGACCGCAGGCACGCCGCCACCAACCCGAAGGCCTGGTTCTACGAGCAGCCCATCACGCTCGCGGAGCACCAGGCCAGCCGGTGGATCGTGGAGCCGCTCCACCTGCTCGACTGCTGCCAGGAGACCGACGGCGGTCAGGCCCTGGTGGTCACCTCCCGTGAGCGGGCCAGGGATCTTCCCGGGCGGCCGGCCATCATCGAGGCGGCGGCCCAGGGTGCAGGCCCCGGGCAAGAGATGATGACCTCCTACTACCAGGACGACCTCTGCGGGCTGGGAGAGATGGCGGTGGTGGCCCGGCAGCTGTGGGGCACGTCCGGCCTGTCACCGGCCGACATCCAG
>JBKQUM010000176.1:0-16148 GCA_052140165.1 Acidimicrobiales bacterium | reverse complement strand
GTGATGCGAGGGATCATTTCGTCGTAGAGCTCTTGCATGATCCCAAGCATCCCGATGCGCGGTCGCTCGTTCGCCGTCATCGCCTCCCTCCTTGGTGGGCCATGTGCGTTGACAACGCCTGTCCGTGTGCCTCTCACCTTAGTGCCAAGAACGGGAGGGCGCTCGGTGTCGGATCTTTCGCCGCTGCTCTCGTCTGTCCATCAAGATTTCTCTCACAAGGAGATCACCGATGTAAACAACGTATGTCAGTGTCATGCTAGGTGTGTGATGCCATGGCAGTGCGGCGGATCTGCCTCAACCGGTGGAGCCATTCCACGTGCTCACGACCGAACTCGTCATGGAGCGCGCAGAAGACGGAATAGAGGTCACCGTACGTCACCATGTGCGATTGAGACGGCTCGTAGCGACGTGCGATGTCGGGCTTGAGCCTGGCGACGGCCGTCTCGATGTCGTCGAAGCCACCTCGTGCCGAGCCTGCGGCAAGGCCGCCGAACAGCGCCGCGCCACGTGCCGGTATCTGGCTTGAGTCAGGAATGGTTACGGGCAGGCCGGTCACATCGGCGATCAACTGCATCATCAGCTCGCTGCGTTCGGCTATCCCGCCGCATGCGACCACTTCGGCGATAGGGACGTCGTGCTCGACGAAGTTCTCGATGATCCGCCGTGTTCCGAAGGCCACCGATTCGAACAGCGCACGGTAGATCTCGACTGGCGTGGACGCCAGGGTGAGGCCGGCGATGACGCCCGAGAGGTCGGCGTCTCCCAGGATCGTCCGATTGCCGTTCCACCAATCGAGAGCGACCAGCCCGCTCTCTCCCGGCGGGATGTTTGCCGCCGCCCTCTCGAGATCCACATACCAACTCGCGCCCGAGCCGACTTCACTCTTCCCGAGGTTGAGGAGGCGGTCCCCGAACCATGCGAACATGTCGCCGACGGCGGCTTGCCCCGCTTCGTAGCCGAAGTATCCGGGAAGAATTCCGTTCTCAACGACTCCCGTGATTCCTGCCATTCTGATCTCACGCCGGTCGATGACCAGGTCGCAGATGGACGTGCCGACTACCATCAAGAACACGCCGGGATCTTGGACGCCGGCCCCGGGGACCGACACGAACGAATCCACGTTGCCGACCGCCACGGCTACCGTCGGGTTCAACCCGAGGCGGGCCGCAACCTCCGGCCGGAGGGTTCCCGCGCAGCGACCGGGGGGTGCAAAGCTCGTCCCCAGCTTCTCGCTCGGGTCTGGGAAGCCGGGATAGGCGGCCTCGAAGAAGGCCCGAGGTGGAAGTCCCTCCTTTGCCGACCAACATGCCTTGTAACCGGCGGAGCAGCTGGCACGCAAGAGCGTGCCCGTGAGATGCCATATGACCCAGTCGGTCGCCTCGACGAACGCGCTCATTGCGTCGAAGATGGCAAGGTCTTCCTGCCAGATTTCTATGAGCTTCGGGAAGTACCACTCGGAGGAGAGGCGACCCCCGTAGCGGGAGAGGAAGTCCTCGTTGCGATCTCTCCCGATCGCATTTAGGCGATCGGCGATCGGTTGCGCGGAGTGGTGCTTCCAGAGCTTGACCCACGCATGAGGGCGAGCCCGCCACTGATCGAGCTGGCAGAGCGGGGTGCCGTCCGCGGTCACCGGCAAGACGGTGCACGATGTGAAGTCGATGCCGAGGCCGATGACCTCCTCCGGAGCGACGTTCCCGACAGCGAGCGCGTCGGAAACCCCTTGGTAGAGGACCTCGAGATAGTCGCCAGGGTCTTGCAACGCCGTGTCCGGAGGCAGCTCCTCGTCGTTGTGAGGAAGGGTCGAGTCGATGACGCCATGCGGGTATCTGACCTCCACAACCGCAAGTTCCTCGCCAGTACGCAGGTCGAGCAGCAGGACGCGCCCAGACTCTGTTCCGAAGTCGACTCCGACCGTCACGCTCCGAGCGCCTGGAGATGGCGAGGTGCTCATGCGCCTCCCGCCAAGCAGCGTCGTCCTGACGTCTCGCGCACGCCCACCCTCGTCATTGTGTCACGCCCGTGCACCAGTCGAACCGGGAGGTGTGAACTCGACTCGCGAACGAGGAGCCCCACTGACGGCCAGCCGGGAAGGGTCCCGAGATCACAGCGTCCCCGGGCCTTCGCCGGGGACGCTCGCCGTCAACTCCGATACTTCGGCGTAACGAGCCCGGACGAATTCGAGGGGATCGGCCCGATAGGTGACGTTCGTGCCTGCGGGCCAATCGGGAGGCTCGGCATCACCACTGAGCAGCCATGCCGCTTGTCGCGCTGCGCCTATGGCAACATGCTGCGCCGGCGCAGGCACAATGACCGGACGACCAAGGATCCCGGGGGCGATCCGGCGGACCGCATCGGAGCGGCTGCCCCCTCCGATGAGGATGACCCGGTCGGCCCGAACGTCCTGCTCGAGCAGGGCGTCGAGCCCGGTGGCAAGGCCGCACAGCATCCCCTCGACGACGGCCCGAGCGAGGTGTGCGGGCGTCGATGTGCTGAGGCGGAGACCATGGATGGCGCCGGTTGCGAACGGTCGGTTCGGTGTCCGCTCTCCTTCCAGATACGGAACGACAACGAGGCCGTCGGCACCCGCGGGGGCCTCCAGCGCGAGTGAGGAGAGCTGGTCCTGGTCGACTCCGAGCAACCGCGCCGCCGCTTCGAGCACCCGAGCAGCGTTGAGCGTGCACACGAGTGGGAGAAAACGGCCCGTCGCATCGGCAAACCCCGCGATCACCCCGGACGGGTCTGCCGAGGGGTGGTCAGACACGGCGAAGACGGTGCCCGAGGTCCCGATCGACACGACGACGTCTCCCGGCAGTGCGAGAACACCGAGCGCAGCGGCTGCGTTGTCCCCCGTGCCGCAACCCAACGCCTGGCCCTCCGGGGTATGGCCGGCACCTTGTGCGGGATGGAGCACTCCGGGGACTTCCACCCTTCGTCCGAAGGCGCGGTCAAGGAGATCGAGGCGGTACTCACCCGTGGCGGGCGAGAAGTAGCCGGTGCCGCTGGCGTCGCTTCGGTCTGTGGCGAGGGCGTTTGCTCCGAGCTCTCGCCCCGAGAGGGCGCCGCCGAGTTGCCAGGTGAGCCAGTCGTGCGGAAGGCATACCGATACTGTCCTTGCGGCGTTCTCCGGTTCGTGTGCGGCAAGCCACCGCAACTTCGTGATCGTGAACGACGGGACGGGGACGCTTCCCACCGCCTCGGCCCACGCCCGTCCACCCTCGACCGGGCCGCCGAGCTCCTCGACGAGCTCGGCCGCCGCCGCCGCCGAGCGGGTGTCGTTCCAGAGCATCGCCGGTCGGACGACTCTCCCATGCTCGTCCAGGCAGACCATCCCGTGTTGCTGCGCGGCGACGGCGAGCGCGGCGACATCGTCCAGCCCCCCTGCCTCTTGAAGGGCCTTGCGCAAGGCCGCCAACCAGAGCACTGGGTCGATCTCGGTTCCCTCGGGATGCGGAGCGGTCCCCGATCGGACGACCGCTCCCGTCTCGGCCACGCACACGACGACCTTGCAGGACTGCGTGGACGAATCGATCCCGGCGACGAGCGTCATCTGTTCAGCTCATCACGCGACAGAATCCCGCGTTGCCGGTATGTCGCACTTGGGAGTCGGTCAGCGCTCGCCGAGGATGTGCTCAATCGCAAGCTGGTCGAGACGGGCGAATCCACAACCTCGTGCGCCGGCTGCGTCGACGTCGAAGCGTTCATACGTGTCGGGGTCGGCACGCAATCCTGCTGGTGTCTCGTCGTCAGCCAGGGTTGGGACCGAGAGGTCCGGGACTTGGCTCGTGGTGAGCGCCTCGCGTACCTCGGGGTCGTCACGGAATGCTCGCGTTCGATCCCTGAGGAGGAGGTACGTGCGCATGTTCGATGCGGCGGCTTCCCACACGCCGGCGGCGTCTTCCGTCCGGAGTGGCTTGAAGTCGAAATGGCGCGGTCCCTCGTACGAAGGCCCGCCACTCAGTCCGCCGTTCTCCAGGAGATCGACGAGGAAGAATGCGCTCACGAGATCCCCATGGCCGAAGACGAGATCCTGGTCGTACTTGACCCCTCTTTGGCCGTTGAGGTCGATGTGGAACAGCTTGCCGTGCCAGAGGGCCTGAGAGATGCTGTGGACGAAGTTCAGTCCCGCCATTTGCTCGTGACCAACCTCAGGATTGACACCCATCATGTCACGGTGCTCGAGAGTGGATATGAAGGCGAGCGCGCTCCCGACCGTAGGAAGGATGATGTCACCTCGCGGCTCATTCGGCTTCGGCTCGATCGCGAAGCGAATCGAATAGCCCTGGTCGATGACGTACTGGGCGAGAAAGTCGAGTCCCTCCCCGTACCGGTCGAGCGCCGCACGCACGTCCTTGGCGGCGTCGGTCTCCGAGCCCTCACGTCCTCCCCAGAACACGTACGTCTCCGCACCCAGCTCAGCAGCGAGATCGAGGTTTCGCATCACCTTCGCCAGGGCGTATCGGCGGACGCCCCGGTCGTTCGCCGTGAACGCACCCTCCTTGAACATCGGATGCGTGAACAGGTTTGTGGTCATCATCGGGACGGTCAGGCCGGCCTCGTCGACCGCCTGGCGGAAGCGCGTGACGAGTCGCTCGCGCGCGACGTCGTCGGTTCCGAACGGGATGAGATCGTCGTCATGGAAGGACACGCCGTATGCTCCGAGCTCAGCGAGATGAGAGACCGAGTCGACAGGGTCGAGGGGCGCGCGTGTGGCATCCCCGAAGGTGTCACGCGCCTGCCAACCGACCGTCCACAAGCCGAACGAGAACCTGTCCTGCTTAGTCGGTTCGGTCATCAGTCCTCCTCCTCACGTGCCCCCGGTCACGGGCCGACCCCATCAACGTCCTGGTGGGCTCGGCAACCTAGGGTGCTCCTCGATGTTCTCTCTCATTGCGACCTTCGTCCGGCACTGGTGCGTTCAATGGAACGGCGCCAAGAGCGCCTCGTCTGCGGGGCTGAGCCGTTCCGGGGCGGTTTTGGCCTGGTGCCAATAGGGGTAGATGAGACGTAGTGCGGTCGCCTTGTCCAGTGTGGCACGCTCGTCTTCAGTGAGCGTCCACTCCGCAGAACCGAGATTGTCGGTGAGCTGTTCCTCGGTGCGCGCCCCGATGATCACCGAAGTGACCGCCGGGCGTCCGAGCAAGTACGCCAGCGCTGTCTGGGCAGGTGATTTTCCGCGAGCGGTCGCCACCTCAACCAGGGTCTCGATGATGTCGTACATCCGATCCTCGTCGTAGACAGGTGGTTCGCCCCAGGACGTCGTTTGCCGCGCGCCCGCGGGACGATCCTTGTTTCTGCGGTACTTTCCGGAGAGCAGGCCACCAGCAAGCGGGCTCCAGGTCAGGATCCCCATCTGCTGGTCGATGGCGAGTGGGATGAGCTCGTACTCGGCGTCCCGGTCGAGCAGGGAGTAGTAGATCTGCTGGGTCGCGTAGCGCTGTAAGCCGCGGCGCTCGGAGATGCCGAGCGCCTTCATGACGTGCCACGCCGAATGGTTTGAGCACCCGATGTAGCGAACCTTCCCCTGGTGGACGAGGGTGTCGAGGGCGTCGAGGGTCTCGTCCATGGGGGTGACGCCGTCCCGTTCGTGCACCTGGTACAAGTCGATGTAGTCGGTCTGGAGGCGCCTTAGACTCGCCTCGCAGGCTCGCAGGAGGTACCGGCGCGACAACCCGGCGTCGTTCTGGCCATTCCCCATCGCATAGCGCGCCTTCGTCGCGAGGACGATCTCGTCGCGGCGCCCCTTGATGACCTCCCCGACGATCTCCTCGGACCGGCCATCCGAGTAGACATCCGCCGTGTCGATGAAGTTGACGCCGGCGTCGAGCGATCTCTGGACCATGCTCCGGGCGACATCGACGTCGACCTCTCCGACCATCGCGAACTTGCCGCGACCGCCGAATGTCATGGTGCCGAGGGCGAGCGCCGAGACACGCACCCCTGTATAGCCGAGCTGTCGGTACTCCATGTCGGTGGTTCCTTAATCGTCTGAGATGATTGGCCCCTGCGTCAACGCTCGAGTTCCTTCTCGCCGGCCGTGACGCGGCGTCGGTACTCCGCGACCATGAGTTCGGTCAGCTCCTCGATCGACGTGTCCTGGACGCGCTGGTCCAAGGTGATGCGCCCTTCTTGCAGGAGGTTCAGCCGGTCGCACAGCTCGAACAGGTGCGTGTAGTTGTGGTCGATAACAATCATCGAGACGCCGTGATTGTGCGAGAGATCCTTGACGAGGTCGATCACCAGAGCGGACTCCTTCGCGCCCATCGCCGCGAGCGGCTCATCGAGGAGGAGAACCGCCGCTTCCTGGCGCGTCGCTCGCGCCAACGCGACGGCTTGTCGCTGGCCACCGGAGAGCGTCTCGACGAGCGCGTCGACGCTAGGAATGTCGACCTTGATGTCGCTGAGGTACTCACGAGCCCGCTTGCGCATCTCGCCGTTCCTCAGCCACCCGATCCGCCCGAATCGGGTCAGTTCACGGTTGAGAAAGAGGTTCTGGTAGACGGTGAGCGCGGGGACGAGCGCCAAGTCCTGGTACACGGTCTCAATGCCGCACGCACGAGCATCCTTCACGGAGTGGAAATCCACCGCCTTCTCTTCGACGAAGATCCGCCCGGAGTCCTGGCGGTGGAAGCCGCAGAGGATCTTCACCAGAGTGCTCTTGCCACTGCCGTTGTCGCCGACGAGCCCGAGCACTTCGCCGCGCCCGAGGTGAATGTCGATGCCGCGCAGGACGATGAGCGCGCCGAACCGCTTCGTTATCCCTTCTGTCCGAATGATGTTGTCCGGTCCCGTGACGGCGTGCCTTCCCTCGTCGACCTGCAGGGCTGCAGCACCCGCCGGCACGTCCCGCTCGGCGCTGCCGCCCGTCTCGGGACCGTCGCCTGGCCGTGCGTCCGTCACGTGCTGGTCCTCGCAAACCGTCCCAGCTGGGTCACCCGTCCCAGCTGGACGTTTATCCCCATTGCAAGAAGGATCACGGCCCCTTCGACGAGGATGAACCAGTTCGCACTGATGCCGATGAGGTTGAATCCATCTTCCAGAACGCCAAGCACAACGGCTCCGATCAAGGTCCCGAGCACCGTGGCCTTCCCACCTGTCAGGGCTGTTCCGCCGATGACCGCAGCCGAGACGCCGCTCAGCATCTCGTTCAACCCCGGAGCCGCAGGGTCGAGGCTCCCGATTCGGATCGCGTCGATGATACCGATGAAGCCGGCAACGAGGGCCATGATGACGAAGCACCAGATCTTCACGCTTCGCACGGAGACCCCGGCCTCGGCGGCACCGAGCTCGTTGCCGCCCGTTGCCGTCGTGTGGAGGCCGAATCGCGTGCCCTTGAGCAGCGCCCAGATGACGAGGACGATCCCCAATCCCCACAGCCCCTCGGCCCAGTTGCCGATCCCGAAGTACTGGCCGAACTTCCCCGTGGTGCCGATCATCTCGGTTGTGATGTCACTCGAGGCGACGAGGACGAATCCGGCGAGCACGTAGTTCACGCCGAGAGTCGCGACGAACGACGGGACTCGAAGCCCGACGACAACGGTCCCGTTGAACAGTCCGATTCCGATGCAGCAGAGCAAAGAGACGACGATCGCCCAACCCAGCGGCACGCCGCGCTGAGCAAGGAGCACGACGATCCACGGCGCGGTCAGGTAGACCTGCCCGGCGGAGAGATCGATCTCGGCGAGGTCGAGCAGCATCACCTCGCCAGCGCCGATGACCGCGATGGGCGCGGTGTACTGAGCCATCGTGACGACGTTCGTATAGGAGTAGAAAGCCGTGTTTCGGATCGAGAAGTAGACGATGAGTACGACGCAGACGACGAAGATCGTCGTCTCGGGTCGCCGAAAGATAGCGTCGGAAATGCGACGCAGCGGCCCCCGTTCCGCGTAAAACGGAACGGGGGCCGCCCCTTCCTCATCGGGGGCCGCGGGCAACACGGATTAGACGCCGATTGTCGCCGGAGGCTTGTACGCCGTCTCCTTCGTGCCGTCCCCTTCCCATCGAGTCTTGTGCGCGAGGTAGGGAGCCACGTTCGCCTTCGTCACAAAGCCGAGACCGGTGTCGGTGTCGCACGGCTTCATCAGGCCGGCCGAGATGTTGTACAAGAACAACTGCACCGTCGGTACGAAGCCCTGGAGGTAGGCCTGCTGGTCGATCGTGAAATCGATCTCGCCGTTCGCGACGCCGTCGAGTACTGGGATGCCGACGTCCCATCCCGAGCCGAGGGTAATCCCTTTCAGGTGGTTGTTCGCGATGCACTGGGCGACGGCGACCGAATCGCCGTCGTCGACCGAGTACAGGAACTTCACGTCCTTGTGGCCCTCCCACCACGCCTGGACCGCCGTGGTCTCTTGTGCCAGCAACGCGCCGCCGGCAATGGTCTCGGTAACCATCCCTGCCGCCTGAAAGACCGGCAGAGCGCCGTTGATCCGGGGCTGAATGTTGCCCGTGCCCGGGGTGGCGATGACCATTCCGATGAGGCTTCCCTTCGGAATCGCCGTCACGATCCTCTGCGCGGCTGCAGCACCCGCAGTCTCGTTGCTCTGCCCGATGTAGCACATCCGGTTGTTCCCGGGCTCGTCGGCGTTGTAGGCGACGACCGGAATGCCGATGCCCAACGCGCGGTCGACCGGGGTGTTGAAGGCCGTCGGATCGATGAGGGTCGTGGCGATGCCGTTCACTTTTCCGGCGATCGCGATGTCAATGTCGTTGACCATATCCGAGACCGCCGAAACCTGCGATCCGGTCCACACCGGCTTCGGGATTCCGAGGAGCGCGGCGGCGTCCGCCAAGCCGTACTGGGTGGCAGTGAAAAACGGGTTCGTCGTCACGTGGTTGACGAACGTGAACTTGTAGGCGGGGTGCGAGGCGAACAGTTCCATCGATTCATCTCGGAAGCCTTGTGCCGCCGCTCCACGCTCGGTGAGCACTTCCATCATCCCTCCGAGGAGGGGGATGGATGCTGCGGCCGCGCCGGCTTGCAGGAATCGACGCCTGGAGACCTCGTAGTGCCTCGGATCTACCTCATATGGCTCGGATTTCGCCATGTTGCCATCCCCCTTTCTGGGGTTAACTGACACGGATCAATGCTGTCAATCGAATTCAGGCCAGGCGTGGATGAAATGCATAGAGGATTTCGTCCCTATTCGTCTGAATGACACGAATTCGTTAAGCGGATGGCTCGAATCGTGGGTCAAGGCGATTGGCGAAATGCGGTCCTGCCTGACCCCAGAGGCACCTCCACCCCACGCAATCATTTCTAGGACCCTTGCGGCCCCGTCGATCGCCAGTTCGGACTGTAGCGACGTTCAGTGGCCTCGGCAACCATTAGAAAGGCACGAAGCATGGGGTGGGTCCTTTGTGGCTCCTCGCCGTTGTAGGTCCTTAGTCGGCGCGTCGGCCCCGAACTTGTGAAATAGTCCACAAGTGCATGGTTTGACGTAGCGGGTCCTGGAAAGCCTCAGTGGTCGAGTGGGATCGAACTCGCCCGCAGAGGTGCCACCGCCGGGCTTTGAGTGCGGGCAGATGCACTTTGGTGAGAGTCATCCCACTGAGGAGGTGCCCACATGCGACTGCCGGCCCTCAGGCCCGTAGTCGCAGTCCAGGGGCGACGAGCGAGAACCCTGTGGGTGCCGAGGACCCATCCGCCCACCTCGCGACGAGTCGCTACTCGTGGATGAGGCGGCGCAAGCCGTCGCTTCCTCGGAGCTGCGGGGCGTCGACGTCGCCGATGAGGGCGGGAGTCGAGTCGGACTTGACGGTGCGCGCTGGCTGGAGGACGGTGCGAGTTGTAGCGCTCTACGTACTCCGGCGAAAACGACTTCGAGGTGGTGCCATCCGAGGACGAGCGTCCGGTCCAAGTACTCGCGGTGGATGCTGCCCACGATCGCTCGGCGCACCGGCGCGTGACTGCCCGCACCGGTCGTCTTCGGGTCACAGTTTGAAAACATGGGCGGGCACGCCGGTCACCAGGTCGGCAGCGACGTCGGCCGCCTCGTCCTCCTCTAGACGGTGCTCGACCACCAGCCGGGCCAGCATCCCGGCATCGAGACGTCGGGACATGTCGTGGCGGGCCGGAATCGAACAGAAGGCGCGGGTGTCGTCCACGAAGCCAGAGGTCCGCGAGAACCCCACCGTTTCGGTAACTGCGGACTGGAAGCGCCGGATCGCGTCGGGGGCGTCGAGGAACCACCAAGGCACCCCGACGTACACTGACGGGTAGAAGCCAGCGAGGGGTGCGAGCTCGCGGGACCAGACCGTCTCGTCGGCCGTGAAGACGACCAGGTGGAATCCCGGATGACCGCCATAGCGCTCGAGCAACGGGCGCAGCGCCTCGGTGATCTCGATTTGGACGGGGATGTCCGCCCCCACATCGGGGCCGAAGCGGGCGGCGGTTGCGGTGTGATGGTCGCGGCGTACGCCGCAGTGAAGTGACATGACCAACCCATCGTCGCAGGACATGCGAGCCATCTCGCACAGCATGTGGCGGCGGAATGCGGTGGCCTCCGCGGCCGTGGCCTCCTTGGCGAGCGCGGCGCGGAAGATGCGCTGCGCCTCGACAGCTTCCAGCGGGTCGGTCTGCGCGTCGAGGTGGGCGTGATCTGCTGAGGTCGCCCCACGCTCGGCGAAATAATGGCGACGGCGCTCCAGGGCTGTGAGAAAGCCGGAATAAGCGCCGGTATCTATACCGGCGGCCTCACCGAGGCAGCGCACCGCCTCTGGCCAGTCAGCGCGGGCTGGCTCAAGGTAGCGGTCGGGGCGGAAACTCGGGATCACACGGCCTGACCATGTCGGGTCCCCCGCCAGCGCGGCGTGGTCCGTCAGATCGTCGCTGGGGTCGGACGTCGTGGCGAGCACACTGATCCCGAAACGCTCATAGAGGGCGCGCGGCCGATAGGCATCCTCGGCCAGACGGCCCGCGATCTGGTCGAAGATCGCATCTGCGGTCTCAGCAGAGGGGCGAAGTATTACGCCGAAGATCTCCGCCAGCTCAGCCTCGAGCCAGAAGCGCACCGGCGTGCCCCGAAAGAGCGGCCAATGCTCGCAGAGGAGCCGCCACACCCGCCGCGCCGCCGCTTCCGGCAGCGTTCCCTGGCCGACCCCGAGCTCGTCGAAACCCACACCATCGGCGTGCAGGAGCCGGGTCACGTAGTGATCCGGGGACACGAATAAGGCGGCCGGGTCCGTGAACGGCTCGTTGTCGAGGAGGAGCTTGGGGTCGACATGGCCGTGTGGCGAGAGCACCGGCAGGTTCCGCACCGCGCCGTACAGCCGCCGGGCGATCGCTCGCTCGTCTGGATCGGGAGGAAGCAACCGATCCGGGTGCTGCTCCAGTGGGGGGTAGGCGAGCGCCATTTCCCTAATAGTGGCGCTCGGAGTCCCTCGCCACAACCGTTCGGTAGACGGCGACAGGTCGGGGTCGGATAGGGCGTAGCAGGTCAGGTGGCATAGCGAGACCCGTAGATCACAGGTCAGGAGCGATCCGTGAACAGGCCCGCCACGGGTCTGTCCGAGCGTGTCTTTAAGTGTCTTTACCGTGGGGCAAAGGGAGGCATCGTGAGAGCATCTGCCGGGATCGCAGCACTGCTGCCAGGGATGCCCACGGAAAGGTCCTCGTCACGCACTGAGAACCGTACTTTCGCAATGTAGAGGCCGAGGGTTCGAGTCCCTTCACCTCCACGAAAGGCCAGGTCACAGGCCTAAAGTGGGATCCCCAGCAGCTCGCGAAGCGCGAAGAGCGCAACGTGAGCCGTCATAGAGGTCGAAGATGCGGGTTGGTCGCACTACCCAGACCAGGTCACAAGCTGACAGCCGGATACCCGTCACGGTGGGAGGCGCGACTGGGCGCCGCGTGTCTTTACGTGTTCTTATCGACCGAGTCTGAAGCCGATGAACTCGGAGAGAGTCGAGGTCGCGTTCGCGATGATCGAGTCCAGCCGACCAGGCCAAGCGATCGGCGCACGGGTGGCAGCGGACATACTGGCCGCGGCGGGAGCCGATCGCATCATCGTCGTTGATCCTCACACGCCCGGGTTCGAGGCGACGTGCTCGATCCCGGTGGAGGTGCTCACCGGCACGGCGGTGCTCATCACCGCACTCCGTAATCGCGAGCCGGGTCGCTCTGTCGTGGTGGCACCAGACCTCGGCGCGGTCAAGCTGGCGGAGCGGTTCGCAGCGGCCCTTGGCCAGCCGATCGCGGTTGTGCGCAAGAGCCGAATATTGATGTAGGTCGGGTGCGTCGGCACGACTTTGAGGCTGATACGTCATCGTTTGGCCCACAGCCTGACTCGGCGACCAAGCCCTGGGCGGTTCCTATCCGACGACGTCAGAGTCCTCGAGCCTCGCGCCGTAGTAACTGCTCAAGTACTCGAGGGCCCGTGCTTGGCGAAGCGACACGGGTTCGTCCGATCCCGGCTCGAACACCGTCGTGGCGTCAGAGCAGACGATGAGTTCGTAGCCGCCGGCGAAGGCGTCATAGGCCGTGTGGCGAACACAGCAATCGGTGTGCTGGCCGACGAGCACCAGCCTCCCCACGTCCTGCGAATGAAGGCGAGACCCGAGGTCGGTCCCCGTGAACCCCGAGTAGAAGCGCTTTCCGACCACTATGTCGTCGGCACACGGTCGCAGCTCGTCAACCACGGCAGCCCCCGTCGTTCCGGCCAAGGCATGGGGCGGAAACACCCGGAGCTCTACGTCGTTGAGCTGGTGGGCGTCATTGGTGTAGACGACGACCCACTCGTGGCTCCCCCTCGCCCGCTCGGCCAACGAGGCGATAGGCCCGACGAGCTGCTTCGCCGCTGGGTTCCCGAGCACCCCGTCCATGAAGTCGTTCAGCATGTCGATCACGATCAGGGCGGTCCGCATAGCCTTCTGTCCTCTCGGCCAGCGATAAACCCGCTACCGACCCCTGCCGTCAGTCCGAATGCTGGGGCCCTGGTCAGGGCGGAGTTGGCACCTGGTGGCGGTAAGAGATCGTCGATGGCCGCCAAGACCGTATCGGTCTCGTACAGCAGCCGATGGCGGCGCTCGTTAGACGTCTCTCGTGCTTCGGGTGCATGCTGGCGGGGGCCGGGGTGTAGTCGCCGCGCCGAGCCGCTCATCGGGTGCTGCCGTCGCGTGCTGGCGCTGTGCCGGGAAGATCGAACCGCGGACAATGGAAGCGCGACCCAGTCCAGGAACCTATCGGTGATGATGACAAGGGAAATGGGCATCATGTCGGTCTTCCTAGGTTCGTCGTTCACCCGGCACCCCACCCGGGCCGTCGGCGGCACCTTGTCCCCCGACGCCGTCAGTCTGCTCGTGGCGGGCCCGGTCGCGGTAGGGACGAACGTCCCGAAGGTGCCGTGACGGGGTCAGCGGCGGCGGAGCTTGCTCGTGCAGTCATCGTGCGCTTCGGCGGCCGGTACTCGAGCGAGCTCGGTATTGACTTGGACTCCGGTGATGCCGAGGTGGAGCGGTGGTTCGTCGCGTCGACGCTGTTCGGCACCCGTATTTCGGCGCGGGTGGCGGAGCGGGCGTATGCCCAACTGGAGCAGGCGGGGATCCGGCGCATCACTGATGCGGGCAGCCGGCAGTGGCAGGAGCTGGTGGCGTTGCTCGATGCCGGCGGGTACGCCCGCTACGACTACCGCACCGCCACACGACTGCAGCTGCTGGCCCAGGTGGTGACGGAGCGCTACGAGGGCGCGATCAGCGAAATCGGCCGTCGCTGCACCAGCCCAGCGGCCCTTGCCGCGGCGCTCGAGGCTCTGCCGGGCTGGGGCCCCGTCACCACCGGGCTCTTTCTGCGGGAGCTCCGCGGCGTGTGGCCCGGCGCCCAACCGCCACTGGACTCACGAGCAGCCCAGACGGCGCGCCACCTGGGCCTTCTCCCTCCCCAGGTCGGCGACGAACTGGGGCGCATTTCCCGGCTCGCCGAAGAGGCCCATTGCGACGCGCGTGACCTCGAGTCCGGCCTGGTCCGGCTGGCGCTAGACCACCGGCGCGTCACGGATTGCCCCGGGCGCCTTGCCTGCGTCGCCATGACACGCCCGGGATCGGGTGGCTCCAAGGGGTAGCTAAAGGTCGGTCCTCCACCGTTCCAGGGGGCCGCGTTGTGTCTGCCTGCTGAGGGCAGCTGATCCCCAGCGCGGAGGACCAACGGCCCTATCGCCGGGTCGAGCGTGTTGGGCATCGTGAATAGGGCAGCCGGCGAGCACGGACCCCCCGGAGGCAAGGACGTTCACATGTTGACCCAGCGATCACCAGCGGAGAGTGGATCATCCACCGGACCGCTGACCGCACCGAACGAGGTCGGCATCTCTCGAGCCGACAGCACTTGGACGAGAGCGGCCGATGGGTAACGCCCTCATCACAGATTTCTACGAGCTCAACATGGCGGCCAGCTACCTGCGTCGCGACATGGTCGGTCCCGCCACTTTCAGCCTGTTCGTGCGGCGTCTTCCACCGAGTCGGGGGTTTCTCGTTGCCGCGGGGCTCGAGGACTGCCTCAAGTACCTCGAATCGTTCGCCTTCGGCCCGGATGACCTGGCGTGGCTCGGGACAGCAGGCTTTCCCGCCGACGTCATCGATATGTTCGAGGCCATGCACTTCAGCGGAGACGTGATTGCTGTGCCCGAGGGGCGCGTCGTATTCGCCGACGAGCCATTGCTCGAAGTCACCGCTCCCATCGCCGAAGCACAGCTGGTCGAGACCTACTTGCTGAACCAGATCACCTACCAGACGTCGTTGGCCACCAAGGCGACCCGGTGCCGGCTGGCGGCCGGGGGCATCGAACTTGTCGATTTCGCCCTGCGGCGCACTCATGGCGCAGAGGCCGGCATGGCCGTCGCCAGGGTGTCGGCGATTGCCGGCTTCGGGGCGACGAGCAACGTGGAAGCTGCCCGGCGGTTCGGGCTCGAGGCCGCGGGGACGATGGCCCACTCGTACATCGAGGCGTTCCCGACCGAGGCCAAGGCCTTCCGGGCTTTCGCTGAAGATCTGCCCGGGCGCACCACGTTCCTGGTCGACACCTACGACACCCGAGCCGGCGTGGAGGCCGCGATTGGGGTCATCCGACAGCTCGGACTGAGCGGCCCCCTCGGAGTCCGTCTCGACAGCGGCGACCTCGCTCGGCTCGCCCGCGAGACCCGCGAACAACTCGACGGCGCCGGTCTGCCCGACGTGCGGATCTTTGTGAGCGGCGGTCTGGACGAGTACGACCTGGAGCGGTTCCGGATGGACGCGATCCCAATTGACGCCGCAGGCGTCGGCACCCAGATGGGCGTGTCGGGCGATGCCCCCTCGCTCGACAGCGCCTACAAGCTGGTGGCGTTTGGGGAACGACCTGTGCTCAAGCTGTCCACCGGGAAGGCCACACTCCCAGGGGCCAAGCAGGTGTGGCGGTGCTTCCCGATCCTGGAGGAGTGCCTGGCGACGCGGGACGAGCCAGGTCCCGTCGGCACCGAGCCGTTGCTCGTCCCTGTGATGCGTGGCGGCCTCCGTGTCGGGCTTCTCGACACTCTCGCGGCTGCCCGGCAGCGGCTCGAGCGTGACCTCGACGGGCTGTCTCCGAGCGCCCGTGACCTGCACGAACCGACCTGCCCTCCGGTGGTGCTGTCCGAGCGACTGCGAGCGCTCACCGATCAGTTAACGGCCGGCCTTTCGCCCCACACCAGAGGCTCAGATGCTCGACCACCGGCCTAGAGCTTGTAGCCCATTTTCCGCAAGAGAGCCTTGCGGTCGGCTTCGTCTGTCGCTGTCTCGATGCCGGCGGGCGGGAGGCCGTCGATGACTCCGATGATGCCTCGGCCGATCACGGCTGACGCCGATCACGGCTGACGCCGATCACGGCTGACGCCGATCACTTCCCCACCAGCTTGAATCAACCGCTGCCCATGCTCCTACAAGAAGCCCCCGTCGCCCCGAGCTCTCCACTGTGGCTCTCGGCTTCCTGCGCCGGCCGCCCCCGAGGCGTTGGCGGCGCCGGGCGGCTTCGCCGTGGTGACACGCTGTGGCACAGGGTGGTACACTATGTTATATGGCGGATCACTACACCTTGCGGCTCGCACCCGGCACGAAAGAGCGGCTCACCGAGCGGGCTCACCGCGCCCATCTGCCAGAACGGACCCTGGCGCAGCGTTACGTCGAGGAGGGGCTTCGGCACGACATGC
>JBKQUM010000175.1:0-38572 GCA_052140165.1 Acidimicrobiales bacterium | reverse complement strand
ACGGGCAGCTTCGCGCTCGCCAATGCCGGCCCGGAGCGCCCTCCCGCGCCCGAGGGCCTCACCGCCAGCTGCGCGTGGGACCTCGGCGAGCACGCACCGGCGTCCCACGGCCGTGTCGCCTACGCGCTCGAGGGCTCGACGTTCGTGTCGGGCGCGGCGATCCAGTGGTTGCGCGACGGGCTCGGCATCATCGCGTCAGCCGCCGAGGTCGGCCCGCTGGCGGCGTCGGTCCCCGACAGCGGCGGCGTCACCTTCGTGCCGGCGCTCACGGGACTCGGCAGCCCGTGGTGGGATCCCCAGGCGCGCGGCATCATCACCGGCCTCACCCGTGGCGCCGGCCGGGCCCAGATCGCCCGGGCCTGCGTGGAGGCGATGGCGTTCCAGGTACGCGACATGACCGATGCCATGGCCGCCGCCTCTTCCCATCCACTCTCCGCACTGCGGGCGGACGGGGGTGCCGCCACGATGGACCTCCTCCTCGAGCTGCAGACCGAGCAGAGCCGCATGCCGGTGGCCCGCCCGCGCTCGCTCGAGTCGACCGCGCTGGGCGCCGCCACCGTCGCCGGCCTGGCCGAGGGGGTGTGGTCCTCGCTCGACGAGCTGGCTGGGCTCTGGGAGGCCGAGGCCGTCTTCGAGCCGCAGCTGCCGGTCGAGCTCTCCGACGCCGCCCACGCCGCCTGGCGCCGCGCGGTCGACAAGTCCATGGGGTGGGCCGACCTCGATCCGGGGTAGGCCCCAGCACCCCCCTTCGTCCTGATGGCGGCCGGAGGGGAGAAATAAAGCAAGGGAATCCTTGTTATATTCCTCTAGAGGAGCGGGCCGCCGCTCGGAAGGGTGGGCAGCCATGAGCGTGGCCATCGTGACAGGGGCATCCCGGGGACTCGGGCAGGCGTTGGCGACGGGGCTGGCGAGAGCCGGCTGGTCGCTGGTGGTCGACGGGCGCGACAGAGCGACGCTCGACGCGTCGGCGGACCTGATCCGCGCCCACGCAACGCCGGGAGCGCGTGTGGTCGCCGTGTCCGGCGACATCACCGACGCCGACCACCGTCACGACCTCACCGGTGCCGCGTTCGAGCTCGGCGGCCTCGACCTCGTCGTCAACAACGCCGGGACGCTCGGCGCCTCGCCGCTGCCATCCCTGGCCGACTACCCGCTGGGCGATCTGCGCGTGGCCTTCGAGGTCAACGTCGTCGCCCCCCTCGGCCTCGTCCAGGACGCGCTCCCCCTCCTGCTCGACGCGGCGCACCCGCGCGTGCTGAACGTGACGTCGGACGCCGCGGTTGAGGCCTACGAGGGGTGGGGCGGCTACGGGGCCGGCAAGGCGGCGCTCGAGCACCTCGGCGCGGTGCTCGCCGTCGAGTTCCCCGCAGTGACCGTGTGGTCCGTCGACCCCGGAGACCTGCGCACCGTGATGCACCAGGCCGCCTTCCCCGGCGAGGACATCTCCGACCGGCCCGAGCCGGCCACCGTCGTGCCCCCCTTCATTGAGCTCATCGCCAGCGACCGCCCCAGCGGCCGCTACCGGGCCGCCGAGCTCGTCAGCGCGGAGGCAGTGGCATGAGTGCCATGGCCCCCGCCCTGGACCACGACGCCGCGGCCCGCCTGCCCGAGCTGCACCCGCTCTCGTTCTCGCTCCCTCCCGAGCTCGAGGCACCGTCGCCCCCCGAGTACCGGGGGATGACCCGCGACGCCGTCCGCATGCTGGTGGCCACCAAATCAAAACCAGACAACTCGCTCGTGCACTCGCACTTCTCCGAGCTGCCCCGCTTCCTCGACGAGGGCGACCTGGTGGTCATCAACACGTCGGGGACGCTGGCCGCCGAGCTGGACGGCACCGGGCCGGACGGATCGGCCGTGCAGGTGCACCTCTCCACCCGGCTGCCCGCCGGCCTCTGGACGGTGGAGGTCCGCCGCGACGGCGAGGCCCACCTCGGTGCCGCCCCGGGCGACACCATCGCCCTCCCCGGCGGCGGGCACGTCGCGCTGCTCGCCGGCTACTCCCCCGGTCCCGGTGGGGCCGGCGTGCGCCTGTGGGTCTCCCGTATAGAGACGCCCGAGCGCCTGCACAGCTTCCTGGCCCGTCACGGGCGCCCCATCCGCTACGGGTACGTCCGCGGCAGCTACCCGATCACGGCGTACCAGAACGTCTACGCCACCGAGCCCGGGTCGGCCGAGATGCCGAGCGCGGGGCGCCCCTTCACGCCCGAGATCCTGACGCGCCTGGTCGCCAAGGGCGTGGGTGTGGCCCCGCTCCTGCTGCACACCGGCGTCGCCTCGCTGGAAGCGAGCGAGCCTCCCTACGCCGAGTACTTCAGGGTGTCCCTGGCCACCGCCCATCACATCAACGACACCCGCCGCTGCGGCGGCCGTGTCATCGCCGTGGGCACGACGGTCGTGCGCGCGCTCGAGTCCGTGGTCGACGAACATGGGCACGTGCACCCGAGCGAGGGATGGACCGAGACGGTCGTGTCGCCCGAGCGGCCCGTCCGCTCCATCGACGGGTTCCTCACCGGCTGGCACGAGCCCGAGGCCTCACACCTCGCCATGCTCGAGGCGATCGCGGGGCGGCCGCTGCTCCAGGCGTCGTACGCCGCCGCGCTGGCGGAGGGCTATCTCTGGCACGAGTTCGGCGACGTCCACCTGATACTGCCGTGACGGAGGGGGCGCTGACGGCCGGAGGCGCGACGTCGGAGTCGCCCCTGCAGCAGCTGCCCACCACGAGACGGGCCATCCTCAACCTGCTGAAGCGCGAGGGGCCGCTCGATGCGTCCGCCGTGGCCGGCGCCCTCTCCCTCACCCCCGCCGCCATACGGCTGCAGCTGGCCCACCTGGAGGAGGACGGGCTTCTGGCGCACCACGACGATGTGCCTGACGGTGCGGCCCGGGGCCGCCCCCGCCACGTGTACGAGCTGACGTCGGCGGCCGAGTCCCTCTACCCCAAGCGCTACGGCGACCTCACCACCGAGCTGCTCGGGTACCTGGGCGGCCCGGACGCGGCCCAGGTCGACGAGCTCTTCGAGCAACGCCGGCGCCGGCGCGTCGCCGGCGCGCTGCCCCGCACGGCCGACCTGCCCTTCGACGAACAGGTTGGCGCGCTCACCGCGATCCTCGACGAGGACGGCTACCTGGCGGAGGCGGAGCGGCTCGCAGACGGTAGCTGGCGGATCACCGCGCACCACTGCGCCATCCGCCCCGTCGCCCACGGGTTCTCGCAGGCCTGCACGAGCGAGCTGGCCTTCATCCGTGATGCGCTCCCGGGGGCCACGGTGTGCCGGGTGGCGCACATCATGGACGGGGCGCACGTGTGCGCCTACGTTGTCAGCCCGCCGGCGTCGTAGAGTCGGCCGGCCGGATCTCCAGGACCAAGGCGCCGTCCACCTCGTGGATCTCGCTCTGGAGGAGCTCGATGAGGTGGTGGCCGCCGATCTCGACGACGAACTCGTCGACCGCCTGCCCGCCGTCGCGCTCCAAGATGTTGATGGCCACGATGTCCCCCCCGACGGCCCCGATTCGGCTGGCCACCAGGCCGAGAGCGCCGGGCCGGTCGGGCAGTGCGATCCTCACCACATAGCCAGCCATGCAACCAACGTTAGGCGGTCAATGTGAACTGACTGTTTCAGATTGTTTACGAATCCCCTGGGCTGCGGATTCGGCTCAGGCGGCGGCCGCTCTCGTGCGTGCGGGCACGTACTCGTCGACGTACTCGCGCTCGGAGAGCCGGGCGATCTCGTGCATCAGCCGGTCGGTGAAGGCACGGCACTCGGTGTGGTCGTGGTTCTCGAGCGGGTCGTCGGGGTTCTCGGGCGGGTCCATCTGCATGGGCACCCCGAAGCGGATGATGACCGTCTTGAAGGGCCGCATCCAATTGGAGTTGACCGGCTGCACGTCGGTCGTCCCGACCACGCCCACGGGGATCACGGGCACCCCGCACTCACGCGACAGCCTCGTCACCCCGGTCCGCCCCTTGTGCACGAACTGGTCGAGGCTCCGGGTGCCCTCGGGGTAGAGGCCCAGGATCCGCCCCTTCCCCAGCACGTCGTTGCGGGCGGTCTCGAGCGCCCGCTCCGAGACGCTCCCCCCGGTCCGCCGGATCGGGATCTGGCCGGCGGCCCGGAAGAACCAGGCCGTCTTCCACGACTCGAAGTACTCCGCCTTGGCGAGGAACGTCACCTTGCGCCGCACCACCAGGGGGATGAAGAACGAGTCACAGAACGACTGGTGGTTGGCGGCCAGCACCGCGGGGCCGTGCTTGGGAATGTTCTCCCTGCCCTCCACCTTCACGCGGTAGAGCACGAAGAAGATCGGGGTCAACACCGCCTTGAGCACCCAGTACGTCACAGGTCCAAGGTAGCCCTCGGTGGCCGGCGGCGCACCGGAGTCCGGGCTGTGCTGAACTGCGGGCCGGATCACCCGAGCCCTGGGGAGGAACACCGTGAGTGACACGCTGACCGCAGAGCCGTTCCTGTCCGGTCTGTTCTTCGGGGAGTGCCCGCGCTGGCACGACGGCCGGCTGTGGTACTCCGACTTCTTCGACCATGCCGTGTTCTCCGTGTCGCCCGACGGGGGACGCCGCGTCGAGGTGTCCTTCGACGGCGAGCCGGCGGGCCTGGGCTGGCTCCCCGACGGCCGGCTGCTCATCAACTCCCGGCTCGACCGCGCCATCCTGCGCCGCGAGGAGGACGGGACGCTCGTGCGCCACGGCGACCTCACGCCCTGGGCCACCTGGCACGCCAACGACATGGTGGTCGCCGCCGACGGGCGGGCCTACGCGGGCAACTTCGGGTTCGACCTCGACGGCCTCTACGACGGCTCGGTGCAGTCGGGTGCGATCGCGTCGGCGTCCCTCGTGCGCGTCGACCCCGACGGCACCAGCTACGAGGCCGCCGCGGACATCGCCTTCCCCAACGGCACCGTCATCACCGACGACGGCGCGACGCTCATCATCGCCGAGAGCTTCGGCGGCAAACTGACCGCGTTCGACCGCGCGTCGGACGGCACGCTGGCGAACCGGCGCGAGTGGGCGGTCCTGCCGGGCATCGCGCCCGACGGCATCTGCCTGTGCGCCGACGGTTCCATCTGGGTGTCCAACGCGGGGGCGCACGAGTGCGTCCGCGTGGCCGAGGGCGGCGAGGTGCTCGAGCGCGTCGCCACCTCCATGAATTGCTACGCCTGCATGCTCGGGGACGACGACCGGCGCACCCTGTACATGATCGTCGCGGCCGACAGCAACGCCGGCGTGGCGCGGGCGGCCCGCAACGGCGCCATCGAGAAGGTGCGGACGACGGTGCCGGGCGCCGGCCTCCCCTGAGGGGCGGCTACCCCAGCTTGGTCAGCGCGCTGCGCAGGTGGCGCACGGCCTGGCCGATGCGCTGCTCGTTCTCGATCAGCGCGAAGCGGATGTGGCCGTCGCCGCCCGGACCGAACCCCACACCGGGTGACGTGGCGACGTCCGCCTCGTTGACCAGGTACTTCGAGAACTCGAGCGAGCCCATCTCGCGGTAGGGCTCCGGGATCGGGGCCCAGACGAACATGGTGCCCTTGGGGGGCACCAGGTGCCACCCGATGCGGTTGAGCCCGTCGCACAGGGTGTCGCGGCGCGAGCGGTAGATGGCGTTGATCTCCTTGGGGTAGTCCGGCGCCTCGTTCATGGCCACGATGGCGGCGATCTGAATGGGCTGGAACGTCCCGTAGTCGAGATACGTCTTGAGCTTCGTGAGCGCCTGGACGATCTCGCGGTTGCCGACGACGAAGCCCACCCGCCACCCCGCCATGGAGAACGACTTGGTCATGGTGTAGATCTCGACGGCGACGTCGGTGGCGCCGGGCACCTGGAGGATGGAGGGCGGGTCGTACCCGTCGAACCCGAGGTCCGCGTAGGCGAAGTCGTGCACGAGGACCACCTCGTGCTCGCGGGCGAAGGCCACCAGGCGCTCCATGAAAGAGAGGTCGACGCACGCGGTCGTGGGGTTGTGCGGGAACGAGAGCACGATGACCCTCGGCTTGGGCCACGACTCCTCCCAGGCGCTCATCAGCCCGTCGAAGAACGCGTCGCCCGGGTCCGGCGCCCCCTCGTCCCCGATCGGCACGGCGGGGCCCGCCAGGGGGACCTGCCGCACGTCGGCGCCCGCGAACAGGGGGCCCCAGATGTGGATCGGGTACGACGGCGAGGGCACCAGCGCGGTGTCCCCGGGGGCGACCAGCACCCACATCAGGTGCGAGAACCCCTCCTTGGCGCCGATGGTCGTGACCACCTCGGTCTCGGGGTCGAGCTCGACGCCGAACTTGCGCTGGTAGAGGTCGGTGATGGCGCTGCGGAGCTTCGGGATGCCGCGGGAGGCGGAGTACCGGTGGTTGCGCGGGTTGTAGGCGGCCTCGGCCAGCTTGCCGACCGCCACGTCGGGCGAGGGCAGGTCGGGGTTCCCGAAGCCGAGGTCGATGACGTCGTGGCCGGCTCGCCGCGATGCCGCCTTGAGGTCGTTGATGGTGGCGAAGACGTAGGGCGGCAACCCGTTGATCCGGCGGAACTCCATCGCGGAAGTCTACGGCCCGTCTCCCGCCCTTCCCGACGATGGGCGCACGCCGAGGGCGCGCGCACCGGCCACCAGCTCCTCGACGTCGACCGGCCATCCGAACACGGCCCAGCTGGCGCCCGCCTGCTGCAGCCGTTGCAGCACGTGGTCCACGGGCGGCGAGCCCGTCGGGGGCGGGCCGGCCCAGGTCACCTCCAGGGCGTCGGGACCGCCGGCGCACGCCGCCACCAGCGCCGGATCGGCGTCCCACACGTTGAGCGCCGCCCCGGCGGCGCGGGCCTCCTCGGTGCGGCCCGACGGGCCGCCGGCCACCCAGACCGTGAGCCCGGCGCCCACCAGGTCGCGGGCGAGCTCCACCAGCTCGGCGCGCCGGTCCGCCGCGGACGGGAAGGGGATGCCGTAGGCGCGGTTCTCCTGCTCGCTCAGCCGGTCGCCGGTGCCGAGCCCCGCGATGACCCGCCCGGGCGCCAGGCGGTCCAGGGCCGTGAACTGCGCGGCCAGCACCGCGTTGGGCACCAGGCCGACACGGGCCACGAGCGTGCCGAGGAACGGTCCCTCCCCGGGCCGGCGCGGCGGCCCGAGGCGCGCGGCCAACGCGCCCAGGACCGGGAAGGGGGCGAGGGCGGGGCGCTCGGGCTGGCCCAGGGGCCAGATGTGGTCGTAGCAGAACAGGCCGTCGACGCCGGCGGCGGCCGCCTCGGCGGCGGCGTCGAACGCCGCGTCGGGCGTGTCGCGGAACGTCGGCAGGACGACGCCGGTCCGCATCACCACAACCCGCCCTGGCGCGCCGCGAGGGCGGCGCCCACCGCGCCGGCCCGCTCCCCGAAGGCGGCCGGCACGACCGCCGCGGCGGGGCGGCGGTCGCCACCCTCGACGAGCTCGGCGAAGGTGGCACGGGCGGTGTCGACCAGGAGGTCGCCGGCCTGCACCACGCCGCCGCCCAGCACGAAGCACTCCGGATCGAGCACGCAGGCCAGGTTGGCCAGGCCGAAGCCGATCCACCACCCGACCTGCTCAATGACCCGGCGCGCCGCCGGGTCGCCCGCGGCGGCCGCAGCCGACACGTCCTCGCCCCGGACGCTCTCGGGATCGCCGCCGGCCATCCGCACCACCTCGCCGAGGTTCCCCGCCAGCGCGGCCTGGCGGGCGAAGACGCCGAGGCCGGCGCCCGAGGCGAAGCGCTCCCAGCAGCCGCGGCGCCCGCACGGGCAGGCGGGCCCGGCCGGGTCGACCACCATGTGGCCGATCTCGCCGGCGAAGCCGGCCGAGCCGACCTGCACCCGCCCGTCCACCACGATGCCGCCGCCGATGCCGGTGCCGAGCGTCACCATCACGACGTCGCGGTAGCCGCGGGCCGCGCCCAGGCGGTGCTCGGCCAGCACCGCGAAGTTGGCGTCGTTCTCAATGAGCACGGCGCGCCCGGGGAGGCGGTCGCCGATGAGCACCGTCCAGTCGACCCCGTGGGCCTGGGGCAGGTTCGGCGCGAAGCACAGGCGGCCGCGGCGGTCGACCATGCCGGGCGCGCCCACGCCCACGGGTGCGGTGCCCGTGGCGCCGAGCGCCCGGTCGAGGTCGACTACGACCTGCGCCACCGCCTCGGCGACGTGGCTGCCCACGATCTCGCGCTTTCCCCGAGGCGTGGGGACCCGGGCCTCGGCCGCGATGCCGTCATCGGGGCCGAGGGCGACGCCGAGGACCTTGGTCCCGCCGATGTCGACGCCGTAGGTCACGCCGGCGGGCGCGGGCGGGCCCCCGTCAGGGCTCACAAGGTCGACTCGACCCGCGCCTTCAGCTCTCGCATGGCCGTCGCCATGATGCGGCTCGTGGCCCGCATCTTGATGAAACCGGGGATGGGCACGCGCAGCTCCGCCTCGAGGTGGTACGTGACGTCGGTGCCGCCCCCCTCGGCGGGGTCGAAGACGTAGATGCCGTCGAGCTTGGTGGTGATGTCGCCGTGGGTCAGCTTCCAGGCCAGGACGTGCGGCGCCTCGGCGTAGTCGTAGGCCAGCGTGTAGCTCGTGCTGCGGCCGAAGGCGGCGGCCCGGAAGGTGACCAGGGTCGGGCGACCGAGGTCGTCGCGCTCCTTGACCTCGATCTCCTTGATGTCGGCCGCCCACTCGGGGTAGGCCTCGAGATCGGCCGCGACGTCGAAGCAAAGCTCGGGGGGTGCCGCCACCGAGATGTGCTCTGTAGCTGTGTCGGCCACGGTCAGTGGTTCCTTCCTGTCCGGTGTTGCCCGCCGGCGTGAGTCAGATTGCCACTCCGGCCAGGGCCTCGGCCAGCCTAGAAGCGAGAACGTCGTTGTCGAAGGATTCCTGGACCCTGGAACGGGCCGCCCGGCCCATCCGGCGGCGGCGGCTCGGGTCCGCCAGCAGGCTGCGCAGGGCCTGCGCCACGGCCCCGGGATCCTCGGGGCACTCGACGACCAGGCCCGTCACCCCGTCGAGCACGGCCTCGGCCGCCCCCCCGCTGTCGCCGGCGATCTGGGGCACGCCGGCCGCCGCCGCCTCGAGGAACACGATCCCGAAGCCCTCCTGCTCCAGGCCGAGCCAGCGGTTGCGGCAGGCCATCACGAAGACGTCGGCCGCTCCGAGGAGGGCGGCACGGTCCTCGTCGCTCACCCGCCCGAGCACGTGCACCGCCGCCGGGCTCTCGGCGGCGAGGCGCTGCAGGTGGCCGAGCTCGCGGCCGTCCCCCCCGATCGCCACCACCAGGTCGGGGTACGAGCCCGCCAGCCGGCCGGCGGCCCCGATGAGGACGTCCATGCCCTTGCGCGGCACGAGCCGGCTGACGCTCACGACGAGCGGGCCCGCGGTGGGCAGGCCGAGCCGGGATCGGGCGGACCGGCGCTCGGCGGCCTTGAGGGGGGTGATGGCCCCGACGTCCACGCCGGGCGGGATCTCGACCACCGGCGCCGTCATGCCCGGCGCGGCGTGGCGTGCCTCCGCGGCCGGGTACCCGCCGGCCGAGACGACGACCGACGCCCCGCGCAGCACGTGCCCGAGCGCGGCGCGCGCGCCGGGGAGCCGGCCGGGCACCGTGACCTCGGCGCCGTGGAGGATGACGCCGTAGGGGATGTCGAGTCGGGGTCCGAGCAGCCCGAGCGGGAGCGCAGGGTCGAGCAGGACCAGGTCGACCTCGTGCTCGTCGGCACACCGCCGCACGGCGGCCAGCGCTCCGGGCGTCGGGAAGAAGAGGATGGGCTCGGGCACGCGCTCGATGTGGATGCCCCGTTCGGCCTGCTCGGCGTCGAACGCCGCGGCACCGTCGTCCGACGACGCGGTGAGCACGACGTAGGAGTCCGGGCTGAGCCGGCGCCACAGCTCCCAGAGGTAGTTCTGGATGCCGCCCACCTTGGGCGGGAAGTCGTTGGTCACGAGGAGGTGGCGCTTCACCGCACGCCCCTCCGCCCGCGGCCGTGTCGGGACGGTGCCCGACGCCGCCTACCCGGCCCGGGTGCGGAACCGCAGCGTGGGCACCAGGCCGGCGCGCTCGAGCATGCGCATGGCGCGCGCCTCGTCGGCGTCGATGACCACCGCGTCCTCGGGCTCGCGCCCGAGCAGGAAGCTGACGACGCAGTCGTCACAGGCCGCGCTGTCGCGCAGCGAGCAGCAGTCGCAGTCGATGGTGAGCCCGCCCTCGGGCTCGCTGACGGTGTCCCTGGAAGTCGGCATGACGATGGCCCTCTCTGTTCGGGCCAAGCATGGCGAAGGGGTGTGACAGCGGCGCCCATGGCGCTAGACGCCGGAGAGGGCGGACAGGGCGATGCGCAGGGTCTGGTCCAGCCCCCAGGCCACGCTCTCGGTGCGCACGGCGTCCGCCGCGGCGACGACCAGGAACGGTGGGCCCGCGACGCGGTAGTGGGCGAACGCGGACGAGCTCATCACGACCGCGACCTCGGGCCCTGTCGCCGCGCCGGCGGCCAGCGCGGCGATGGCCGCCGGGTCCTCCTCCCCCGCCGAGCGCGTGACCACGGCCAGCCGGGCCGCGCCGTCGAGGCCGGCGTGCAGGCCGGCGAGGCCCTCCCACAGGTCGCGGCAGCCGAGGCAGCCCGCCGAGAGGAACAGGAGCAGCACCGGCGCGGCGGCCTCCACCACCTGAATGCGGCAGGGGGCGCCGGCGGGGTCGAGCCCCACCACGTCCCGCGGCGCCGTCGTCGGGGGCCCCACGGTGGTGGGGATGGGGCGGAGCCGGCTCAGGATCTCCGCCGGCGGCTCGGTCACGACGCCTTCGAGGGCGCGCCCGGCTCTTCCTGCTCCTCGTCGGTGATCTCGACCACGCTGCGACCGTGACCGCACCAGCGGCACGCCACGGCGTCGACGTGACGGGAGAGCACCTCCTCGTCCTCGACCACCAGCTCCCCGCCCACGGTGTAGTGGTAGAAGGCCTTGGTCGTCTCCGAGACGGTGACGTCGAAGCGGGTGAGGTTGCCGCAACCGTCGCAGCGGTATCGAGGGAGGCTCACCCGCCCAACGGTAGTCGGCGCCCCCGGCGCCCTCTCCGAGGCCGGCGCGGGCGTTGCAGCCGTGCGGTCCGGCCGCACGGCCCGACCCTGCGGCGCTGCCCTACGCGCTGGCGAGCACCTCGCCGAAGACGACCCTGGTCATCGTGACACCGGGGGCGCCGCCGGATGCCGGCGGCGCAGCGGCGCGGGCCTGCTCCTCGGTGTCGTACACGGCGATGGACGTGCCGGTCCCGTCACCGAGGCGCACCCAGTAGGCGGCCACGAACCCCGGTGCCTGCCTGACGGCCGGGACGAGCTGCTCGAGCCCCCGCACCGCGGCATCCTGGTCGGTGATCTCGACGTCGACCACGACTGCATGCATTGGCGTTCCTCCTCACTCAGAGGTGCAGCAATTCTGTCACGGCGGGCGGCGCTGCGCACCGGCCGTTGGGCCGGGCGCCGCCGGTGCTAAATGCGGTTCAGCAGCTCGCTCTTCTTGACGGCGAACTCCTCCTCGGAGAGGATGCCGCGCCGGCGGAGGTCGTCGAGCTCGATGAGCCGGTCCCGTATCTCGAACGGCGCGGTCGCCGGTGCCGGAGCGCCCGATGGGGGTGCCGTCGCTGCGGCGGGAGGCGCGGTGGGCGGTGTGGCCAGCCCGAACGGGGGCGTGTCGTGCTCGTCGCGGCCGCCGGGGCCGGCGCCGTGGTCGGTGTCGCCGTGGTCCGTGTCGTCGACCCGCTCGTGGCGTGCCCCGCGGCGCTCGTCGAAGGGCAGCATGTACTGCGGGATGGGCTCGCGCTGCCCGCCGCCCACGATCTCGTTGATCTGCGAATTGATGACGCGCTGCACGATGGCCGGCTTGCGCATGTACTCGAGCGTCATGGAGTCGTCCTCGCCCTGCACGTCGATGATGAGGCTGCCCGTTCCGAGCAGCCGCTCGATGAGCGCCTGCCTGATGTTGACCTCGGTGATGCGCTGCAGGCGCAGCTGCACCGTGTCGCGGCCGAGGATGCCCTGGCGCACGAGGATCCGGGTCGACGTCAGCGCGACGTCGTAGGAGCGCCAGCGGACGTAGCGGCCCAGCAGCCACAGTCCGGGGATGAGGGCGATGATGATGATCGGGTAGTTCGTCCACCCCGGCGGGTTGTGCCACAGGACGACCAGCACGATCAGCGCCGCCCAGACCCCGATGGACGAGAAGAGCGGGCCGAAGAGGAAGATCCAGTGCGGGCGCAGCTCGGCCAGCAGCTCCTCGTCCTCGTTGAGGAATTTCCGAGGGAGGGCCATCGCTCCAGCGTACCGGCGGTGCACGCCGCCGAGGGGCACCGTCGCGCCGGGGCCTAGCCTGGGACCATGCCCTATGCCGAGGTGGAGCCCGACGTGGTCAAGGCGCGTATCGCCCGCGGCGAGGACGTCTTCCTCCTCGACGTGCGCGAGCCCGACGAGGTGGCGGCCTGGGCGTACCCCATCGGGGTGAACATCCCGCTCGGCCAGTTGGGCGACCGCCTCGACGAGATCCCCAGGGACGTGACGATCGTGGTGGCCTGCCACGTCGGGGGCCGCTCCGCCGCGGCGGCCAAGGCGCTCAGCGAGGCGGGGTGGACGGCCGAGAACCTCACCGGCGGCGCCGTCGCCTGGGCGGCCGGGGAGCCCGACGCGTAGGGAGCACGCCGCCGCCGACGCGCCTGACTACAGCGACAAGAGGCCGAGCAGGCCGCCCAGCGGCCCGTCGGAGCTCGGGGCGGTGACGGTCAGGCCGGCGAGGTTGGAGAAGGATCCGACGAAGTCGGGGCCGGACGGCGTCACGGCGTCCACGACGTAGAGGCCGGGTGCGAGCTGGCTGTCGGTGAGGGCGCAGGACCCGGTCCCCTTCGCGGTCGTGAGCGTCACCCGACCGGCGAGGTCGTCGTCGGTGCCGTCGAAGTCGTCAGGGTCGCAGGTGCGCCCGCGGGGCCGCTCGCCACACCGCCCGACCCGAAGTCCTTGAGCAGCGCGTCGTACGAATTCGGGTTCGACGTCGGGCTCAGCGCCGACGTCAGATAGTCGAAGTAGGTGGCCTCCTCGACGTGGTTGGACATGATCCAGCCCGCCATGTCGTCGATGAAGGTCGGATCGTCGCCGCCGGAGACCTCCTCGTTGGCCGCCGAGTAGGACTGCCCGGCATTGCCGGGCCCCGGGCCCTCTCCCCACTCGCCGAGGGCGACCGGCTTGCCCTGGGCGCTGGCGAAGGAGGTGAGCCAATTGAGGCCGTAGGTCTCGGTCTCGAGGTCGGAGAACTCCGCCGTCGCCCCGGGGTAGTCGGCCCACGCCTGGTCGTAGACGTCCTCGGCCACGTAGTCGACGTAGGAATTCCCCGGGTAGTAGTCGGCGAGGTTGCCGACTCCCGAGTCGCCGATGTTCGGGCACCACTCGAACTTGAAGTCGGCCCCGGGGACCGATCGCATGGTGGTGACGATCTGCTGCCAGTAGGCGACGAACTGCGACGCGTCATCGGCCTGGGCGGCCCAGCTGAACCAGTCTCCGTTGAACTCCCAGCCGATGCGCTGAATGGAGCTGCCCTCGCCGTTGGCCACCATGTCCTCGGCGATGGTCTCGAAGTACGAGTCGTAGTCGCCGGCGGCGCCCGCGGCCAAGGTGGCCCCGGAGTCGGGAAGCATCGGAATCGAGAAGGTCATCGAATAGTTCGACTTGCTCCACGACGCCGCCGCGTCGGCCGCGCTCGATTCCATGGTCGACCAGGAGGTCGAATCGAGGTAGTCCATGGCGTAGGCGGGTTGTTGCCCCAGGGCGCTGCCGACCGAGCTCACGCCTCCCGAGTTGTCGTAGCCGGTGTAGATGCCGAGCGGCGGCGGATTCGAAGCTCCCGAAGAGGCGGATCTGACGGCGTAGAACCCGGCTGCGAGAAGTACCGCGCCGAGCGCCGCGACCAGCACGTAGCGCGTGACCCGCTTGACTCGCGCGCGCACCGTGGACCTTTCCCACACCTGCGACATGGCAATCCCCTGGGCCATTGTGTGTTGAACAGGGCGAGCGCTTCTCCCTCACGGAGATCTTCGCACCCTTTGAGGCGTTGGTCGGAGCGGGACTTACCGAGGTCGCGGAGTTCACACCGCGGTCACAGAGAATGCGATGGTGGTTGCGAGTTCCGTGGCCATGAAAGCCTCGCATCCGCCGCTCGTGACCGCTGTGTTCCGTCAACAACAGGCGTGCTGCCTCGGCTTCGCCAGCGCCCGATGCGGCCTCGGGTCCATGGCGGCCACCTCGGACTCGAAGGAGTCGAGATCGATCCGCCGTCCACCGAGCCACGTCCCGAGGACGGACACGTCCTCGGTGATCCGCCGCGGGTCCACCGTGTAGGGATCTTTGGAGAGCTCGACGAGGTCGGCCAGCTTGCCGACCTGGAGCGAGCCGACCTTGTCCTCGACGAAGAGCTGCCGTGCCGCGTTGACGGTCACGGCCCGGAGCGCCTGGTCCAAGGTGATGGCCTGGTCCGGGCCGTGGACGGTCCCCGACCGGGTCGTCCGGGTGACGGTGCCCTGGAGGTTGAGGAGGACGTCGGGAGGCGTCACGGATCCGTCATTGTGGAACGACACCTCGAGCCCGGCGTCGAACGCGTCCCCCACGGCCTGCCATTGCGACCCGATCGCCGGGGCGAAGAGCGTCCCGTCGAGGAGGTCCCCCCAGAAGAGGAACTGGAACGGCCCCATGGACGCCTCCACGCCGAGCGCAGCGGCCCGCTGGAACTGCTCCTTGCGGCAGGCACCGAGGTGCTCGACCCGCCACCGGTGGTCGGTCCCCAGGATCTTGTGCGCCTTGAGGGCGCGCTCGTAGACGTCGAGGACGACGTCGAACCCGACGTCGCCGTTGCAGTGGAAGGACATCTGCCATCCTTCGGGCGCGTGGGCGTCGATGACGGCGGTGAGCTCCTCGGGGGTGTAATTCATGGCCGACGTGCCCGCCGGACCGAGGGGGATCTGGGCCCGGTTGACCACGTCGTTGGAGAGGTAGGGAAACGACAGGGCGGCGTTGCCGATCCACGGGGACCCGTCGGCCCAGAGCTTGATCCCCCGCTTGCGCACCATGTCGGGCCGGGCGGACGCCAGCTTCTCCCCGCACTCGGGCGATGTCGACACGTGGTACAGCGAGACGCGCAAGGGGCAGTCGGCCACCTCGGCGAGCGCCTCGTACCCCTTCAGGTACGCGCTGTCGTACGTCATGTCCGAGGTCGACGTGATGCCGTTCGACGCCATCAGCCGGTACCACTTGGCCGCGGAGTGCAGCGGGTGCGTCACCACCTCGGCCATCAGGGGTTGGGCGACCTGCATGACGGCCGGCAGCTCGAAGGCACAGCCATCGAGCCCGCCGTCGGCGGTGCGGCCGTAGGACGCGCCCACGGGATCGGCCGGCGGGTGCTCGTCCCAACCGAGCATCGCAATGATGGCCGAGTTGAAGTAGGCCAGGTGGCCCGAGTTGTCCGCGACCAGGACGGGCCGTTCGGGGAAGTAGCGGTCCAGGACGGCCGCGGTCGGCATGGGCGCGGCCTGCAGCAAGCGGTCCACGCCGTTGAACAGCAGGGGCTGACCGCCCGGGGTCTCGGCATGGAGCTTCGTGAACAGCCGCGTGACGTCGCCCCAGGTGGGGAACCCGACATAGGGCGCGATCCAGATGGCGGGCGCCTGCGTCACGACGCCGGAGACGATCGGATGGCTGTGAGGGTCGATGAATCCGGGCAGCAGGATCGTGTCCGGCAGGTGGGTCACCTTGGCGCGGGGGGACGCGGCCGTGCACTCCTCGAGCGAGCCCACCGCGGTGATGACCCCTGAGGGCACGTCGAAGGCGATCGCGTCAGCCCGCGGCGCGGCCGGATCCATCGTGATGATGGAGGCAGCGGCGAGGATCTCAGACCCGTCCCCCGCTCCCGTCACGTCCGCTCCTCACTGACCCCCGTCCACGTGGAGGTGGACTCCCCCAAGGGTACGCCGGGGGCCGATCGCGTGGCGAGATGGATCCGCACCGGCCTCCTCACCCCGACGGCGACGCCATCGGGGGGTAGGCCACGAGGGCGTGCACCATGGCGTCGGCGAACCGGAACGCTCCCGACGCGTACACCGGGCACGCGTCGGCCACCTCGGCCACCGGGCAGAAGTGCACGCCGTCGGCGGCACGGACGACGTTCGACGGCACACCGTCGACCACCGGTCCGGTGCACGGTTCCCCGATGAGACAGGGCAGCGTCTGGGAGTACACCCCGCCCGGCCCCTCGACGGCCGCACCGGCATCGACGTACGTCACGTGCACGGGGTCGGCCGCGGCGATCTGCGCGTATTGCAGATTGAGGGCGTCCCAAAGGGGAACGGACTCCTGCTGCTGACGGGTCACGGGCGCGCCGATCAGGAACACGTGCGCACCCGTGCGGACCCAGGTGGAGATCGCCGCCATGGTGTCGGCCCGGTACTTGGCGTAGTACGCCGGCGTGTAGTAGCTCAACCCCGCCATGCACGGCGTGAGAGCGTTCCCGCTGAACTCGAGGATGATCGCCTCGACCCGCAGTGTCGCCGCCATCCTTCGCATCCTGGTCAGCCAGTCACAGATGGCCGCGCCCCCGTGCGACGAGTAGTAGGTGGTGTTGAACGTGTCCGCGGCGGCCAGGAGCCGCTTGAAATACGGCTCGGCCTGCTGAGCCAGGGAATCACCGAAGAGGGCGACCCGCGCCGGGTACAGCTTCGGCAGCGGACCCACGGCGCCGGGGGACGAGGTCGAGGTGGTGCCCGGGGTGCTCGGGCCGTTGGAGCAGGACCCGAGCAGGACCGCGGCGATCACGGCCGCGGCGAGCACCACGCGCCGCCGGCGGCGCGATGGCGAATGCCTCATGCCGCCCGTCCCGCACGGCGTGTGCCGGCCAACCACGAACTGTGCATGAAGGTCCCCTCTCCTCGGGCCACACGAGTGGGACGCCTGTGCTGCCAACACATTCCGTCACCCGGTGGCCTGCCGTTCCCACGACAATGCGCTGTTCATCGGGGCGATCACAGGGCAGAAGGTCCCAGAAGACAGGGCACAAGGTCCCACCGGAGGAGCACGACCGGGGCCCGGCCGGGGAGCGCCGCCTGCGCTCCCTCCCGGACGTCACACCGGTACGTCACACCGGCACGGTGCACCGGCACGGTGCATCGGCCGGCAATCGTAGGGCTGGTGGGGATCGAACCCACGACCCAAGGATTATGAGTCCTCTGCTCTGACCACTGAGCTACAGCCCCAAGGTGGGGTTCTAGCCGACGGAGGCACCGGAGCGCCCAAGGCCTCTATGAACAGCTGCCCGGGGTCCCCCGGCACGACCAGACGCCCGTGCAGCCACGCGGCCCGGCATCATGGTGCGCCGTGACCACGGTCGAGGAGGCACCCCCCGATTCCGGCGCGCCTCCCGAGCCCGTCGCTCCCGGGGCGTGGATCGGCCCGTGGACGCTCGTGGCCCTGGCGGTGGCATGGGGCCTGTGGGAGCTGCGCCCCGAGCTCCGGGCGGTGCCCTACCTCGACGACAGCTCCCTGCACGAGCAGATGGTCCGCGTGGCCGCGAGCCGGATCCGCCAGGGCCACCTGCCGCTCACGAGCTGGTTCCCCTACCTCGGGCTGGGGTCACCCCAGTTCCTGCACTACCAGAGCCTGCCGTCCATGATCGCGGGGACGATCGGCACGGTGGTCGACCCGGATACCGTGTTCCGCTGGTCGATATACCTGCTGCTCGCGCTGTGGCCACTCGCCGTGTACTGGAGCGGCCGGCTCTTCGGCCTCAGCCGGTGGACCGCCGCCTCGGCTGCGGCCGTCTCGCCGTTCCTGGCCTCGGCAGCCGGCATCGGCTACGAGACGAAGGCCTACGTCTGGGTCGGCTACGGGGTGTGGACCCAGCTGTGGGCGTCGTGGACGCTGCCGTTGGCGTGGGGCTTCACCTACCGGGCACTGAAGACGCTGCGGGGCGCGCTGCTCGCCGTCCTCTTCATCATGCTGACGGTCGCCCTGCACTACGAGACCGGGTACCTCGCGTTCGTCCCCCTCGTGGTGTGGCCCTTCCTGGTGCCCTCGGACCTGTGGCGCCGGCTGGGGCGCGCCGTCGTGCTCGGCGCCGCCGCGGTGGCGGCGTCGGCCTGGGTCATCGTCCCGCTGCTCGACCAGTCACACTGGGCCGCGCGCAACCAGGTGCTCGGCGGCACCGGGCTCGAGAACGGGTACGGCGCCCGTCAGATGCTGTCGTGGTTGTTCTCGGGCCAGCTCTTCGACGAGGGGCGCTGGGCCGTCGTGACCGTGCTCGTCGCCGTCGGTATCGGGGTCTGCATCGGGCGCTGGCGCTCCAGCCTGGCGGGGCGGGCCCTCGTGAGCATCTGGGTGGTGACCCTGCTCATGTCGTTCGGGCGGACCACCTTCGGGTCCCTCTACGACATCGTGCCCGGCAGCAGCGACATCTTCATCCGGCGCTTCCAAATGGGCGTGCAGCTCTCGGGCATCCTGCTGGCCGGGATCGGCATCGTCTTCCTGGGCCGGTTCGTGCTCGACGCCGCTGTGCTGCTCTTCCCAGAGGACCGGCGGGGATGGATCTCCCAGCCGGCCGGGCGCGGCATCGTCGCCGCGCTGTGCATCGTGGCGCTCGTCATCGTGCTCGCACCGGCCTGGAGCTCGCTCGACAGCTACGACGCTCACAACGCCACCAACATCGGCCTCCAGGCCGAGGCCGACACGCAGCAGGACCCGCACATCGACGATCTGCTGGCGTACGTGCGCGAGCACCCACGGGGCCGCGTGTACGCCGGGCTGCCGACCAACTGGGGCGCCAACTTCCTCGTGGGCGCGGTACCCGTGTTCAAGTACCTCGAGAGCAAGGACGTCGACGAGGTCGGGTACACGCTGCGCACGGCGTCGCTCATGACAGACCCCGAGTACCACTTCGACGAGACCAACCCGGGCGACTACCCGCTCTTCGGCATCGGGTACGTGATCACCCCCTCCACCATGGAGCCACCGGTCGAGGCGGACCGGGTCCTGTGCTCGGACATCTACTGCTTGTGGGCGCTCCCCGACCCGGGCTACATCCACGTGTACGACACGACCGGCGTGCTGAGCGCCACGCGGGCGGACGTCGGCTCGCAGAGCGAGGCCCTGTTGGGCTCCCCGCTCCTGCTGAAGGCGCGAGACCTGACCGTCGCGTTCAACGGGCAGCCCGGCGCCGAGCCCACGGCGCCCGACGCGGCGGCGCTGCGGGGCCCGCCGGGGCGGGTGGTCACCGAGCGAGCGGACCTCGAGAACGGCGTCGCGCACGCGGTGGTGCGCACGAACCGGAAGGCGACCGTGGTCCTGAGCGCCTCCTACGACCCGGGATGGCACGCGACCGTGGACGGGCACCCGGCCCCGACGGTCATGGTGGCACCTGCCCTCGTCGGCGTCGTCGTCGGGCCCGGGGTGCACACGGTGACGTTCAGCTACGCCGGCTACGGCTCCTATGCCCCCCTGTTCGTGCTGGCGCTCGCCGTCCTCGTGATCCTCGCCGTCGTGCCGCTGGTGTGGCGGCGCGTCAGGCGCGACCCGTCCGGGAGCACCGAGGACGTCTGACCCGCACGTACGCAGGGGCCAGCGGCTGCGGCGGGACCGGGACTCCTACTGCAGGTAGCCCTCGACCGTGTCGGCCGACCGCTGCGTGGCCGCGTCGGGGTCCTGGCCCGCGTTGCGCTTGGCGCGGCGCTGGCGCAGGAGGTCCCACATTTCGTCGAGGGTGACCTCGAGATCGCGCTTGCGCGCCTGCTCCTCGTCGCTCAGCCCCTCGCCCACGTGCGCCTCCTCGAGGCGTTGCTCCTCGGCGGCGAGCTCGCTGATCCGCGCCACGATCTGCTTGTCGTCCATGTGTGCTCCCATCGCCGGTCGTTGCCCACTGTGACCCTGCTCACCGTGACCTGTGCCACGGTGAGCAGGGTCAAGTCTGCCCGGACTCAGGCCGCGGCGCCCAACCCGTTCCCGTCGTCGGCCGCACCGCCCTCGGCGCCCGCCCCGGACAATGCGGGGGCGAGCACGTCGGCGATGGTGGCGGCCAGGTGGAACGTCATGACGTCACGGACCTCCTCGGGGACGTCCTCGAGGTCGTTGCCGTTGCGCTCGGGCAGGACCACTTCGGTCAGCCCGGCCCGGTGGGCGGCCAGCACCTTCTGCTTGACGCCGCCGATGGGCAGCACGCGTCCCTGCAGCGTGACCTCACCGGTCATCCCCACCGTGGAACGCACGGGGACGCCCCGGAGCAGGCTGACCAGCGCCGTCGTCATGGTGACCCCGGCCGACGGCCCGTCCTTCGGGACGGCCCCGGCGGGGACGTGGACGTGGAAGCGCTTGCCGCTGAAGGCGCCCGGGTCGATCCCGAGCTCCTCGGCGTGCGACCGCACGTAAGACAGTGCGATCTCGGCCGACTCCTTCATGACGTCGCCCAGCTGGCCCGTGAGGGTGAGACCCTCGGAGCCGTCGGACACGCTGGCCTCCACGAAGAGGACGTCGCCGCCCGCACCCGTGACGGCGAGGCCGGTGACCACGCCGGGCACGCTCGTGCGATCGGCCGCCTCGAAGAAGAAGTGCGGCCGTCCGAGCCAGCCCCGCACGTCCTCGGCTTCCACCACGACGGGCGCCTGGCGCTCGCCGGAGGCGAGCTTCGTCGCGACCTTGCGCAGCATCTTGCCGAGCTCGCGCTCCAGGTTCCGCACTCCGGCCTCCCGGGTGTAGTCGGCCACGATGGCGCGCAGCGCCTCGTCGCTGATCTGCACCTCGTCGGGACGCAGCGCGGCCCGGGCGAGCTGACGCTCCACCAGGTGGTGCTTGGCGATGGAGACCTTCTCCGACTCGGTGTAGCCGTCGATCCGGATGACCTCCATGCGGTCGAGCAGCGGCCCGGGGATCGTCTCGCTCACGTTGGCCGTGGCGATGAACAGCACCCGCGACAGGTCGAGGTCGACCTCGAGATAGTGGTCACGGAACGTGTGGTTCTGCGCCGGGTCGAGCACCTCGAGCAACGCCGAGGAGGGGTCACCCCGGTAGTCGGAGCCGATCTTGTCGACCTCGTCGAGCACGATGACCGGGTTCATGGTGCCGGCCTCGCGCAGGGCGCGGACCAGCCGGCCCGGCTGGGCACCGACGTAGGTACGGCGGTGGCCGCGGATCTCGGCCTCGTCGCGCACGCCACCGAGCGAGATGCGGACGAACTTGCGCCCGAGGGCGTTCGCCACCGACTCGCCGAGCGACGTCTTGCCGACGCCCGGGGGGCCCACGAGGGTCAGGATCGCGCCCGACCCGCGCCCGTCCACGGGCGTGAGGCCGCGCTCGGCCTGCAGCTTGCGCACGGCGAGGTGCTCGAGGATGCGCTCCTTCACGTCCTCAAGCCCGTCGTGGTCGGCCTCCAAGATGCGCGACGCCTCGGCGATGTCGAGGCGGTCCTCGGACTCGACGCCCCAGGGGACCTCGAGCACGGTGTCGAGCCACGTGCGGATCCAGCCCGTCTCTGGGCTCTGGTCGCTGGTGCGCTCCAGCTTGTCGACCTCGCGCTCCACGGCCTTGCGGACGTGCTCGGGCAGCTCGCGCGCCTCGAGCTTGGCCCGGTAGTCGTCGGGATCGGCGTCGTCGCCGTCACCGCTGATCTGGCCCAGCTCCTTGCGGATGGCGTCGAGCTGGCGGCGCAGCAGGAACTCGCGCTGCGTCTTCTCCATGCCCTCCTCGACGTCGGTCTTGATCTTCTCCCGCAGGGCGAGGTCGGCCAGGGTGTCGCGCGCCCAGCCCAGGACGAGGCGCAGCCGCGCCTCGACGTCGAGCGTCTCGAGGACCTCGACCTTCTGCGTCAGCGAGAGGTCGGGCGAGTAGCCCGACACGTCCGCCAGGCGGCTCGGCTCGGTGATCTCGCGCAGCTGCGCGGCGATGCGCCCGGCGCCGCGGGAGTGCAGGATGTTCTCGAGCACGGCGCGGTACTCGCGGGCCAGCTCGTTGACGGCCGGCGTCGGCTCGGGCTCGTCCAGGGACTCGGCCTCGACCCAGAGCGCGTCCCCGGTGCCGGGGACACCGGTGCCGATGACGGCCCGGCGGTCGCCGCGGACGGCCACGGCGGGGAGCCCGCCCGGCAGGTCCCCCTCCTCCATGACCTCGGCGATCACGCCGACGCCGGCGAAACGGCCTTCGATGTGGGGCACGAGCAGCAGGCGCCCACCGGCGGAGCGGGCCGCCTCGACGGCCGCCTTGGCCTCACCCGACTCGAGGGCCATCGTGAAGACCATCCCGGGCAGCACCACCCCTGACTTCAGGGGGAGCAATGGGAGTGTCACATTTTCGTTCGTCATGGGATCACTTTCTCGGGGGGAAATTCCTCTGACTGGTCAACAATATGGGTGACGGACTGATTCCCGAGCGGTCCGGCCCCCGGCCAGGGCCGGAGCAGAAGGGCGGGGCGGCCGGCCCCGGGTCTGCCTACGCTGGTGCCGTGACTGGGGCCGTGGACCGGAGCACCGAGACCCCCGTCCCCGGGCAGGCCGGCGGGACGACGCTGGCTCCGCAGCGGCCGGCGCCGGACCTCGACGAGGGCGACCACGACCGGATGGCCCACATCGTCCTGGAGGGCTACACCCCCAAGCACGGCGACTTCGTCTCCATGGGACCGAGCGTGGTCGAGGGCATCGTGAACCGGACCGCCGTGCGGGCCCTGTGCGGCAAGGAATGGGTCCCGGGCCGGGACCCGGCACGCTACGGCCTGTGCCCCACCTGCAAGGAGATCGCCGAGTCGATGGGCTGGAAGATCCCCTCCTCCTGAGCCGGCGACCGGGCCCTGCGGCCCGGGTTCTGTACCGCCGCCGCCGCGCCCGGTACCGTGCGCCCAGCCGATCGACCGTGGCCCCGGAGGGCCTCCGCCGGGAAGGAGCACGTTGGCACAGGTCAGCTTCGACGGCGTGACCAAGCGCTTCGGTGAAACCACGGCGGTCAACGACCTGACGCTGTGGATCCCCGACGGCGAGCTCCTGGTCCTGCTGGGCTCGTCGGGGTGCGGCAAGACGACGGCGCTGCGCCTGGTGGCCGGGCTGGAGGAGATCACCGAGGGGACCGTCTCCATCGGGGAGCGCGTGGTCAACGACGTCGACCCCAAGGATCGCGACGTGGCCATGGTCTTCCAGAGCTACGCGCTGTACCCGCACCTGAGCGTCGCCAAGAACATCGAGTTCCCGCTGCGCCAGCGCGGCGTGGCCAAGGACGAGCGCGCCGCCAAGGTGAAGCGGGCGGCCGAGACCCTGGGGCTGGGCCAGCTGCTCGGCCGCAAGCCGGCCCAGCTCTCGGGCGGGCAGCGCCAGCGCGTCGCGCTGGCCCGGGCCATCGTGCGTGAGCCGACGGTCTTCCTGATGGACGAGCCCCTGTCGAACCTCGATGCCGCGCTGCGCGTGCAGACCCGGGCCGACATCGTCGAGCTGCAGAGCCGGCTGAAGACCACCACGCTCTACGTCACCCACGACCAGGTCGAGGCGATGACGATGGGCCACCGCATCGCGGTCATGAGCGAGGGCAGGCTCCAACAGGTGGCCGCGCCCGAGGACCTGTACGCGAAGCCCACCAACGTGTTCGTGGCCCACTTCCTCGGCAGCCCGGGCATGAACCTGGTCGAGGGGATGCTGGTCGAGAACGGGCCGCCCGACGCTTCGGGCGGTGGCGGGAGCGGGAGCGGCACGCTGTGCGTCGCCTTCGCCGGCGCGTCGGTGCCGTTGCCGCCCGAGGTGGCGGACGCGGTCCGCGGCAGCGGGCCCGACGTCGTGCTCGGCCTGCGGCCCGAGGCGCTGCACCTCAGCCCCGACGGCGTGATCGCCGCCTCGGTGATCATCGTGGAGCTGCTCGGCGCCGAGACGCACGTGATCTGCCACACCGAGACCGGCGCCCGCATCATCGTGCGCCAGGGCGCCGGGGCGGCCAAACCTGGGATCGGCGCGGCGGTGCGCATCGCGGTCGACCCCGACCCGCAGACCTACCACCTCTTCGACGCCACCACCGGCGACCGCCTGGCGGGACCGTGACGGCCACGAGCGCGCCGGTCGAGCCGGCGCCGGCACCGAGACCGGCGCCACGCGACAGCCGCGGCCTGCGGACCCGCCTGCGCAAGGAAGCTGCGCTGGCCTACGTCCTGCTGGTCCCCGCCCTGGTGCTCTTCGGGGTCTTCTCCTTCTATCCCTTCCTGCGCAACTTCAAGCTGATGCTCTACGAGACGCCGCCGGTGCCCGGCCTCCCGGCGCACTACGTGGGCCTGCACCAGATCCTCCCGACGATCACCTCGACGCAGTTCACCCAGAGCCTCGTCACCACGATCATCTTCGTGATCCTGGTGGTGCCGATCAGCCTCCTGCTCGGGCTGGCCCTGGCGGTGGCGGCCCACCGCAAGCTCAAGGGCATGGCGGTCTACCGGGTGATCTTCTCCTCGACGGTCGTCAGCTCCGTCGCCGTCGCCTCCGTCGTCTTCGGGACGCTGCTGAACCCGGTCGTCGGGCTGCTGCCCTGGCTCGGCATCAACCCGACGCCGCCCGCGCTCGAGAACACGACCTGGGCCCTGCCCTCCGTCGCGTTGATCACCATCTGGCAGTTCCTCGGGCTCTCGTTCATCATCATGTCGGCGGGGCTGCAGTCGGTCCCCGACGAGCTCCTCGAGGCGGCCCGGATCGACGGGGCGGGCTCGTGGACGAGGTTCTGGCGCATGACGGTGCCGCTGCTCTCCCCCACCATCTTCTTCGCGGTCGTCGTGAGCACGATTTACGCCTTCCAGGCCTTCGGCGCGGTCGACATCCTCATCGGGAACCAGAACGCGGTGCGCCTGCACACCAACGTGCTGATCTACAACATCCTCAACACACTGCAGATCGAGAGCAACCCGGGGGCCGCCGCCATCATGGCCACGGTGCTGTTCCTCATCATCCTGGGGCTGACCCTCCTGCAGCTGCGCTTCCTGGAACGGCGGGTGAACTATGCCCGCTGACGCGACGGCGGCGGTGCCGGAGGCGGCTGAGGTCGGTCGCGAGATCCCGGCCCGGCGCAGGCCGCGGCGGCGGCTGCGGACGATCGGCAGCTATACGCTGCTGACGGCGGCGGCCATCGTGGTGATCTTCCCGATCTACATCACGATCGTGAACTCGCTGCTGCCGCCCCAGCAACTGGTGCAGCAGCCCCCGCCGCTCTTCCCGAGCAACCCGCAGTGGCACGACTACAACGCCGCGTGGACGACCGGGCAGATGTCCAAGTACGTGGCGACATCAGCGATCATGACCGCCATCATCGTGGGGGGCCAGCTGGTCACCTCCATCCTGGCCGCCTACGCCTTCGCCTTCCTGCGCTTCCCCTTCAAGCGGACGCTCTTCGTGATCTGCCTGATCACGCTGATGATCCCGTTCGAGGTCACCTTCATCACCAATCTCGACACGGTCACGTCGCTGCACTGGTTCAACACCTACGCCGGCCTGGCCATCCCGTTCCTGGCCACCGGCTTCGGCATCTTCCTGCTCCGCCAGGCCTTCCTGCAGATCCCACGCGACCTCCAGGAGGCGGCGCAGCTCGACGGCTACGGGCACCTGCGCTTCATGACCCGGGTCGCCGTGCCGCTGGCCCGCCCCGCGCTCGCCGCGCTCGCCGTCTTCTCCTTCCTCGGGGCGTGGAACCAGTACCTGTGGCCGCTGGTGGCGACGGGCGGGACCTCACCCCTCTACACGGTGCAGATCGGCCTGAAGCAGCTCCTCGGCACCGAGGTCTCGCAGATCCCCGTGTCGCTCGCCGGCGCCGTCCTCGCTTTCGTGCCGCTGGTGATCCTCCTCATCATCTTCCAGAAGCAGCTGGTGCGGAGCCTCACGGCCGGCGCGGTGAAATAGGGGGCGGCCGACCCCCCGGGTGGCTCCGGTGCTAGGCAATAGACATGCGGACCGCTCGACTCTCCCGACTCACCGCCGCGGCACTGTTCCTGGCGTCGGCCACGACCGCCACCACGGCCGCCGTCGTCGTCACCGCGGCCGGCGCGCCCCCGGCCGGTGCCGCAGCCAAATTGCCCAGTTGCAACCTCAAGGCTCTGGCCAACCACCAGGGTGTGGTCGATATCACCTTCTGGGAGTCCGCCTCGGAGGCCAACCTGACGACGCTGCAGTCGATCACCAACGCCTTCAACTCGTCACAGTCCAAGGTGCACGTGACGCTGGTCACCCAGGCGGGCTACGACGACACCTGGCAGAAGTACCTGGCCGGCCTCTCCAACGGGCAGCTGCCCGACGCGGTCCAGCTGGAGGACCAGCGCACCCAGGCGGCCATCGACACCGGCTCCTTCCTGCCGGTCCAGTCCTGCATGAACGCCGCCAAGTACTCGACGAGCGACTACCTGCCCCGGCCGTTGGCCTACTGGAAGGTGAACGGTGTGCAGTGGGCGCTCCCCTTCGCGGTGTCGGCACCGATCCTCTACTACAACGAGGCCGCGTTCACGAAGGCCGGGCTCAACCCCGCCGACCCGCCGACGACGCTCTCCCAGATGGTGTCGGACGCCAAGGCCCTCAAGGCCTCGGGGTCGGGCATGGGCCTGGTCCTCGACCCGTGGCACCTCGAGACCTGGCTGTCCACAGCGAACCAGCTCTTCGTGAACAACAAGAACGGGCGCAGCGCCCGGGCGACGGCGGGCGCGTTCGACACGCCGACGGCCGTGTCGATCTTCAGCCAGCTCAAGCAGCTCGTGACGTCGGGCGACGCCACCACGAACCCCTCGACCGGACCCGACGAGTACGACAACCTCCTCGGCATGGGCAGCGGCAAGTACGGCATGACGATCGAGACGTCGGCTGCGCTGGGCACGGTGACGCAGTTGCTCAGCAGCGGCCAGTACTCCAGCGTCAAGCTGGGGATCGGCGCGTTCCCGGTGTACAGCTCGTCGGTGCAGGGCGGCGTGGAGCCCGGAGGCTCGGGTGTCTACATTTCGAACAAGGTCCCGGCCATCAACCAGGCCGCCGCGTGGGAGTACCTGTCCTACATCTGCAACACGCAGTCGCAGGCGACCTGGGCCGCCGGCACGGGCTACATCCCGGTGCGCAAGTCCTCGGCGCAGACAGCGACGGTCCAGCACCTGTGGACGACGGACCCCGGGTACAAGGTCGCCTACAACGAGATCAACAACGGGACCAACAGCCCGGCGACCTCGGGCTCGATCATCGGCCCCTACGCGGACGTGCGCACCGACATCCTGAACGCCGAGATCTCCATGTACACCGGCGGCGTGTCGCCGAGCAACGCGGTGAAGAGCGCTGAGTCCAACGTCAACAGCACCATCTCGAGCTACAACAGCCGGCTCGGCGCGTCGTAGCCACCGACCGCCGACAGCGTCAGCGAGGCGGGCTCAAGTGGACACCAGCAGCACAACGCGACAGCACCTCGTGCCCTAGGCGGGCGCCGGCCACCACGGCCCTGCCGGACGCGACGTAATAGAAGGAATCGCCTTCTCGCGGCGGCTCCCCCGTATTCGTCGTGACGATCAGGCGCCTGGCGTCCGCCCGGATGAAGACGACCGGCGGTATGGCGACCGTGAGATCGCCGGAATGGGCACCTTGCCGCATCGGAGCGGTGCCGCGACCGCCCGGGTTCGCTGGATCCCATCGTGCCCCGCCGTCCGCCGTGAGGGAGCACACGTCAGCGCTCGGGGACGTCCCCGCCCCGCGGTGCGAGGACATCGTGACCGCGGCGCCCCGGCCCGACCGAGGACCTCCCTGGCCGACGCTCCCAAGAGTCAGCAGCGTCGCCGCACCGAAGGCCGCCAACCCCCCCATCGCGCTCATGGACATGACCTCGGCAGGGAGACACATCGGCATGAGCGCGGTTTCGGTACGGCAGACGGCGACGTCGGTCAACGAGCCCCGGAAGGCCCAGGAGGACACAATTCCAACAATCTTGCTAAAGCTGAGCGGTTTAGTTATATTTCGATCGCCGCCGTTGCCAACGGGCGCTGCGGCTCCATCGACGGAAGGGAAAGTACATGCGATACAGACGAGGAGTTTTCGCCCTCGGGGTGGTGGGGCTGACGGCCACCGTGCTGCCGATCCTGGGGGTTGGCTCTGCCTCCGCCGACTACGCGCCCCAGCCGGGGGACATCGTCGGGGTGGGTGGTGACACCCCGCAGTACGCGCTGCAATTCGCCGCCGACGGCGACACCGCAGGGGCGGCGGGCTTCAACGGGGCGGGCAACAAGAACCGCCTGGTGGCCTTCAGCGCCACGCCTGACGCCAACGGGCGTTCGGCCTACACGAACAGCGTGACCACGGGTGCGGCGTCCGTGGCCCTCAACCCCACCGACGTCCTACGGGCCGGCACCCACCCGGTGCAGCGAGTGTCGAGCAGCGGGTCCGCCATCACCGCACTCCTCGACGACACCAACTCACCCGAGGTCATCAACTACGTGTTCAGCGCCAGCCTCCCGACGCCAACCCAGCAGGCTACGGCTGCCAGCAACGGCTGGGGCTACCTGCACGTGGTGGAGATCGGCAATGACGCCGTAGAGATCGCGGCGGACGGCGCCAGCACCAACGCCCCGGCCGGTCTGTCGGCACAGGACCTGCTCGACATCTACACGGGGGCGGACACGACGTGGAACGAGCTGCCCGGCAACTCGGGTGGGTCGACCGCAACCATCGTCCCACTGATCCCGCCGTCGGGCTCCTCCATCTACAAGACCTTCATCGCCGACCTCACCACGGCGAACGGCGGCACCGCGCCGACCCTCTCGACGTCCGTCAAGACGGTGGAGCAGAACGACCCATCTGTTATCACAGGGTCGTCGAGTTCCGCGAATGCGATCGTTCCGTTCTCCGCGGCGCGATTGTCGCTCTGGAACAGCGGCTACTTCTACAACCCCGCCGACAGCTTCGGCCAGGCTGGGAGCCCTTTCCCGTTGCCCCCCGCGACCAGCAGCCCACTGACCCCGGGCGTGAGCCTGCTCGCTGGGGCGGTGCCCGGTGGTGGCACCGTGTACGACAGCCTGATCACCGACTACGTGATCTTCCGCCAGAGTGACGCGGCCTCCACCACCCCCTTCGAGCCTGGTAGCGCGCTCAACTGGGTGCAGGCGCTGTTCTCCTATCCCGCCGCGCCGAGCATTGCCTGGTTCGACTCAGGCGCGGGCCAGGCGCTCGTGGCTGCATCGGGCGTGACGCCGGCCTATGACGACCTCGGGGACGCCGAATCGTAAAGGGCCCTGAAGAAGAGACGACGCCGGGCCGGGCGGAGGTGAACCTCCGCCCGGCCACGGCAACGCCGCGTGGTTGCGGTTACGACGCCATCACGCGGCAACTCCCCTGACCAAGACGATCAACTCAATCAACCTCAATCGAGGGGAAAGTGAAGGCTAACAATGAAGAATGGCCTGTTCAACGCCGCCTCGGCGGTCGTGCTGGCCGCCCTGGCCACAGGGCTCCTGACCATCGGCCTCGGCGGCACCGCCTCTGCGGCGGCTCCCCCCTGGGAACCGGATCCCGGTTCGGTAGGTGGGCTGGTGTTCTACAACGCCGCCGGGCAGCAGATCACCGGTGGCAATCTCACCGATTCACCGATCGCCGCCTACGTCGAGGGCACGACGACCTTGCGCTCCGGTGACACCACCGCCACTCTCTACGGCTACCTGCCCGTGTCCGGCGAGCCAACGAGCGAGTGGTCGGGCCTGCAGCTCGGCGGGTCCCCGACCTTCCCGAACAGCGCTGCACCGGCACCACTGAACACGGCGACACTGCCCGTCGAGACCGGCGCGAGCGGCAACGACACGATAGCGAACCTCGAGACGGTCTACCCCAACAACGGGACCGGCAGCTACGCGGGCACGTACGAGCTCCGGCTCTATACGGGTGCGTCCGGCAAGTCGCAGACCACGGCCTACGACTCGGCCGACATCTCGATCAGTGGCTCTACGTGGTCCGTGGAGTACCCGGCGCCGACGTTGACCTCCACGACGACGACGGTGACGGGGCCGACAGGGACGCTGTCGGCGTCCAACGGGTCGGGAGCCACGGCGACGCTGAGCGCCAGCGTGAACCCCGCGGTCGCCGGCACGGTGCAGTTCACCGTCAACGGGACCAACGTCGGCAGCCCGGTCTCTGAGACGACCGGTACCGCTTCGCTGCCGAGCCAGACCCTGGCGATCGGATCCGACTCGGTCGGCGCCGTATTCACGCCGGGAACATTCCTGGGGTACAGCGGTTCGACGGCGACGCCGGTCTCGGTCACGGTCAACCCGCCGGCATCGGACAGCACCGGCACGAGCGTCAGCGCCCCCACCTCGGGATCATCGGTCAACGAGTTCCAGAGCGTCACGCTGACCGCGACGGTGTACGACTCGACCATCGGCAACAACACTCCGATCAATTCGGGCTTCGGTTCGGTCGTGTTCTACGCGAACCCAACCAACAGCACGACCGTCACGGGCACGACCGCCACTCTCGGCACGGCCCCGGTGGGAAGCGGAGGACAGGCCTCGGCGACGTACAGCGGCGGCTTCGGTACCTCAGGCCCGCAGTACATCTTTGCGGTGTTCACGCCAGCCAACGGCGGTCTCTCCTACGCGTCCTACACCGGATCGACCTCGTCGACTTCCTCGCTGACCGTGAACGCAAGCTCATTGGAGAGCGGGCAGAACGTCGAGACGTCCGTGCAGGCCGGGACTCTCACCATCACGACCCCCTATACCCAGGGATCCCCGCTCGACCTGGGCACGGCTGTCCTGAACGGTGCCGACTCGCAGTTCACGGCCAGCGCAGCGTTCGGTGGTTCGAACGCGCCAGTGACGATCACCGACACCAGGGGCGGCGCCACTGGCTGGACGGCGACCGCGACCGCGACGGACTTCACCGGGGATTCGACCTCGAACAGCGGGAAGAGCATCAATGCCCAGAACCTCTCGCTGAACAACGTGGCAGCAGTACAAATTCAGGGCAACACTCTGTCGTCGAGCAGCGTGACGCCGAGCAACGTGCCCACCACCGCGACGTCTCCCTACGCGCCCGGCGTGGCCGGGACGGACGGCCTCTCAGGTGGTGGTGCCGGCGGGAATGGAGGCTCGCAACACACGTTCGCTGCCATTTCGGGGAAGAGCAGTGTCGGGTCCGTCAGCATCACGGGGACGGTCAACCTGATCGCACCGACGTCGACGCCGGCTGGGCTGTACGGCGCGACCCTGACGCTCACCGTGGCCTGAGCATCACAGCACACGCGAACCTCCCGTGCGCAGGGGCTCGACGCCCCTAGGCACGCACGGACCCCCGGGGGGAGGGGCTGAGCCCCTCCCCCCGGTCCGCGTCCCAGCTCAGGAAACGTCGCCACGGGACCATGGACCCCACAAAGTCACCGATTACGAGTGGAACCAGATATTTGATAGTTTTAGTCAACTATGAGAAACCCCCCTTGGTCTACGGCTGCGCGACCCATCGCACGCGGGCACCGGGGAACGACCGGACTCCTGGTGGTGGCACTCGCGGCCACGGCTGCTCTCGGGCTGACATACCCCCTGGCGGCCGGAGCTGCCGGGCCGGCACCCGCCGCGGCGGCCGGAGCGACAGCGGCCGGCCGAGCCACCTTCGGCCTGGCACCAGCCTCGGCCACCGGACCTGACGGGCGCCCCAACCTCGACTACGCCGTCAGCCCCGGAGAAGTGCTCTTCGATCACGTGGCCGCCCTCAACTACTCCGGCCAACCGCTCACGCTCCAGCTCTACGCCGTCGACGCGGACGAAACCACACAGGGCGGCTTCGCGCTGACTCTTCCAGGATCGCAACAGACGGGGGTCGGGAGCTGGGTATCCGTCCCTGCGCAGGACGCCACCGTTGTCGTGCCGGCGCGATCTGCGCTCGGACCCGGGACGGTGGTGGTTCCCATCACCGTCCGCGTTCCCGTCAATGCCTCTCCGGGAGACCACGCCGGAGGTGTCCTGGTCTCGCTCTCCACCACCGGGCGGAACCGGAGCGGCGAGGCGATCACCCTGGTGCAACGAACCGGGACCCGGGTCCTGATGACGGTGGCGGGAACCCTGTCGCCCCGGCTGACGGTGACCGACCTGCACGCCTCGTATACGGGCTCCCTCGACCCGGTCGGCCGCGGCGAGGTCCACCTGTCGTATGTCCTGCGGAACAGCGGCAACGTCGACTTGACCGTCACGCAGGGAGCGACGGTTTCGGGCCTCGTGGGTGCCAGCGCCCACACCAAGATCCCGGGTGAGACGTTCCTGCTGCCCGGCGCGTCCGTGACCCGATCGGCCGAGGTGCGGGGAGTGTGGCCCCAATTCCTGTCCCACGCCTCAGTGACCGGAACTCCACGAACCCAGACAAGTAAGAAGAGCGTCTTTTTCGCACCGGTCACCGTCACCGCCACGGTGTGGGCGATCCCGTGGGTGCTCATCATCATCGTCGTGGCTCTGATCGTGGGCCTCGTCCTGTTTCGGCGTCACCGCAGGCGCCATCCCCGCCGGGCCCCGGCCCACTCGCCACGGCGTGCCAAGGGAGCCGTGGCGGCCACCCAGCGGGCGAAGGAGGAGGTCCCCGCATGAGGACCCTCGTCGTCCGACGGGCCGTGATCCTCGGGTTGGTCGGCCTGGGCCTCTCCCTGGCGTCAATTCCCCTCGTGCGTGGCGGGACGCCGGTGAGCGCCGCGTCCGCGGTCCCCTACAGCGACCCCGACGCGGTGGGCTCCATCGGCCTCTGCAACCAGGCGGGCCAGCAGATCACCAGCGGCAACATCAACACCGCACCGTTCGCCTGGCGTGCGGTGTCGTCACAACCGGCCCCAGCGCCGTACAACGGCGCGAGCCGGACGGCGCAGCTGCTGGCCTACCAGCCTCTCATGGGGCTCGCGGCAAGCGACTGGAGCGGCGGCCAGCTCACCGCCTCGTCGCGCTACTCGAACCCCGGTGCACCCATGGCGGCGGCGACGTCCGCCGACCCATCGCTGGCCCAGTACATGATCGGGTACAAGCCCGACTGGGACGGCTTCCTCGAACTGCGGATTTACCTGGGTGCAGCCAACGAACAGGCGTACACGGTGCACTACCCCGCGCTGAACATCGAGGTCACCGGCCAAACGTGGCAGGCGGTGGGCGGAGGACCGGTCGACTGCGCCGCCGGTACCGCCGAATCGATCGAGAGCATCCTCCTTCCGAGCACGACCACGAGCACGACCACGACCACGCCACCAGGAGCATCGGTCGCGGCGGGCACCGGGGCCGCGGGCGCCGGTGGTGGGTCTGATACCCCGGGCTCGCCACCGACCCACGCCGCGCAGGCGCAGGCGCAGCACGCTGCTGCCGACTCGCCTGCGACCCACCTCGGTGCAACGCCGGCGAGCTCGACCTCGCCGGGCGGGTCCGGCGTCAGTCCCTGGGTGGTCGTCGGTGCCCTGCTCGCGCTCGCAGCGGTCGTCCTCGTCCTCCTCCTCGTCCGGCGCCGCCGCCGGTCCGAACCCCCGTCCGACCCTGACTCGCGTTCTCCGTCCCATCCAGAAGCACCGACCACCGTCGGCGCCTCGTCCACGAAAGGCACCTCCCCATGAACAACGTCCTCCGCCGGTTCGCGTCCCGAGCGACCACGGCAGTCGTCGTCACCGTCATACTGGTCGGTGGCAGCACGCTGGCGAGCGGTCTGCTCGCGGCCTTCGACGCCACGCCGGCGTCGGCCGTCACCGTGCCCCCGTGGGAGCCGGACCCAGGCTCGGTAGGCGGGCTGGTGTTCTACAACGCCGCCGGGACCCAGATCACCGGCGGCAACGTGACCGACGCACCCATCGCGGCGTACGTCGAGGGCACCTCGACCGTCCGCTCTGGTGACACCGTCGCCACTCTCTACGGCTACCTACCCATCTCCGGCGAGCCGACGAGCGAGTGGTCGGGCCTCCAGCTCGGCGGGTCCACGTCCTTCCCGAACGCCGGCGCACCGGCACCCCTGAACACGGCGACGCTGCCCGTCGAGACCGGCGCGAGTGGCGACGACACGATATTGGACCTGGAAACGGTCTACCCCAACCTCGGGACCGGCAGCTACGCGGACACATACCAGCTCCGGCTCTACACGAATGCGGCCGGCAAGTCGCAGACCACGACCTACGACTCGGCGGACATCTCGATCAGCGGCACCGGCGACACCGCCACGTGGTCCGTGGTCTACCCCACCACGCCGACGTTTTCTTCGCTGGGCGTCCTCCCGGCGAGCCCCGAGCAGTTCGGGACCTCCGAGACCCTGACCGCCACGGTCAGCCCCTCGGCCGCCGCGGGCACGGTGCAGTTCGAGGTGGGTACGACTGACATCGGAACTCCCGTGACAGTCACCTCGGGCAGCGCCCAGACCACGACCTCAGCCCTGCCGGTGGGCGCCGACACGCTCGACGCAGTCTTCACGCCGACGACGAGCAGCGGCTACTCGGTGTCGAACGCCCTGGCACGGTTCACCGTCAGCACCGCATCCGAGGGCACCACGACATCGCTCAACGCGGTGACGACGCCCATCACCTACGGCTCCGAGACCGCCGAGACCTTCACCGGTACGGTGACGGGCCAGAGCGGCGACGGCTACCCGAAGGGCAGCGTGACCGTGTACTACGGGGCGAGCCCGACCGTGTTGTGCAACGAGGCCCTTCCGGCGGGCTCCGGTGACAGTGCCAACTTCAGCTGCGCGCTGACGGCGAGCCAGCTGACACCGAACAGCTACGGCAGCGTCGATGCCGTCTTCACCCCGGCGGGCACCTCGTCGTCGAACCCGGACTTCACCTACACGACGTCGACCTCGACCCCGACGCAGAGCATCACGGTGGATCCCCTGTCCGTGGGCACCACCACATCGCTCAACGCGGTGACCACGCCCATCACCTACGGCGCCGAGACCTCCGAGACCTTCACCGGCACGGTGACGGGAGCGACCGGCGACGGCTACCCCGAGGGGACGGTGACCGTCTCCTACGGGTCGACACCGGTCTCGCTGTGCAGCGAGACCCTGCCCGCGGGCTCCGGTGACAGTGCCAGCTTCAGCTGCTCGCTGACCGCGAGCCAGCTGCCGACGGGCCCCTACACCAGCGTCGACGCCGTCTTCACCCCGGCGGGCACCTCGTCGTCGAACGCGGACTTCACCTACACGACGTCGACCTCGACCCCGACCCAGGGCTTCACGGTGAGCCTCGGATCCGTGGGCACCACCACGTCGCTCAACGCCGTGACGACGCCCATCACCTACGGCTCCGAGACCGCCGAGACGTTCACCGGCACGGTGACGGGCCAGGCCGGCGACGGCTACCCCGAGGGGTCGGTCACCCTCGACTACGGGTCGACCCCGGTCGCCCTGTGCAACGAGACCCTGCCGGCCGGCTCCGGTGACAGCGCCGGCTTCAGCTGCTCGCTGACGGCGAGCCAGCTGGCGGCGGGCGCCTATGGCAGCGTCGACGCCGTCTACGCGCCCGGGGTCAGCTCGTCGTCGAACCCGGACATCAGCTACACGGGATCGACCTCGACCCCGACCCAGAGCTTCACGGTGGACCCGGTGTCCGAGGGCACCACGACATCGCTCAACGCCGTGACCTCACCGATCCTGTTCGGCTCCGAGACCGCCGAGACGTTCACCGGCACGGTGACGGGCCAGAGCGGCGACGGCTACCCCGAGGGGACGGTCACCGTCTACTACGGGGCGAGCCCGGTCGAACTCTGCAGCGAGACCCTTCCGGCCGGCTCCGGTGACAGCGCCGATTTCAGCTGCTCACTGAGCGCGAGCCAGCTGGCAGCGAACACGTACAGCAGCGTCGATGCCGTCTTCACCCCGGCGGGTACCTCGTCGTCGAACCCGGACTTCAGCTACACGGCGTCAACCTCGAGCCCGACGCAGAGCTTCACGGTGAACCCGCTCATCCCGACCACCACTGGCCTCGGTGTCAGCCCTCCCGGGCCGCAGTCGGCGGGCACGTCGGAGACATTGACCGCGACGGTATCGCCGTCTCAAGCGACAGGATCCGTGCAATTCGAGGCCAACGGCTCCGACATCGGCAGCACGGTGACCGTGAGCGGTGGGACTGCGACCTATGTCACGTCGGATTTGCCCGCAGGCATTGACTCCCTGACCGCGGTGTACACACCGTCCGCCGGTACCGCGTACGTGGGGTCGAGCGGCTCCGCTTCGTTCACGGTGGTGCCGACCCCGCCGCCTGCTCCGAGCGGCTCGACCAATTCCCAGGGTGCGACGTCGTCATCGTCCAGCGGCACGGCCACGGCGAGCTCCACCCAGGAGACCGTGACTGCTTCCGGAGAAGGCGCTCTCACGGTCGCGACCTACGCATCCAACCCGAGCGGGGTGGCCATCAGTGACGGCACCGGCGCCTACTACGACGCACAGGTCGCAAGTGGTTCCAACTTCACCTCGCTGACCGTCACCATCTGCAACCCCGGATCCGGCAATTCGCTGTCCTGGCTGAACGGGTCGACCTGGGAGCCCTTCTCGAATGTCACGACCGTTGGCGGCTGCCTGGTGGGCACGGTGAACTCGACGACCTCGCCCACGTTGGCCCAGCTGACCGGCACCGTCGTGGCCGTTGTGCAGAAGTCCGCCGGTTACACCCTGGTCGCCTCGGACGGTGGGGTCTTCGACTACGGCGGCGCCGGCTTCTTCGGCTCGGCCGGGTCGATCCACCTCAACAAGCCGATCGTCGGGATCGCCACCACCCCCGACGGCGGCGGCTACTGGTTGGTGGCCTCCGACGGCGGGGTCTTCAACTACGGCGACGCCGGGTTCTACGGCTCGGCCGGGTCCCTGCACCTCAACAAGCCCATCGTGGGCATCGCCGCGACCCCCGACGGCAAGGGCTACTGGCTCGTGGCGTCGGACGGCGGGATCTTCAACTACGGCGACGCGGGCTTCTTCGGCTCCGCAGGGTCGCTACAGCTCAACAAGCCCATCGTGGGCGTCACCGCCACGCTCGACGGTGGTGGCTACTGGCTCGTGGCGTCCGACGGCGGGATCTTCAACTACGGCGACGCGGGCTTCTTCGGCTCCGCAGGGTCGCTACAGCTCAACAAGCCCATCGTGGGCGTCACCGCCACGCACGACGGCGGTGGCTACTGGCTCGTCGCCTCCGACGGCGGTGTCTTCAACTACGGCGACGCCGGTTTCGACGGCTCGGCCGGCTCGGTGCGCCTCAACAAGCCGATCGTCGGCATCACCGCCACCCCCGACGGTGGTGGCTACTGGCTGGTCGCCTCCGACGGCGGGATCTTCAACTACGGCGACGCCGGCTTCTTCGGCTCGGCTGGATCCCTCCCCCTCAACAAGCCGATCGTCGGAATGGCATCGACGCCCGACGGCGGCGGGTACTGGCTGGTGGCCTCCGATGGGGGCGTCTTCAGCTACGGCGACGCGCAGTTCCAAGGCTCGACCGGGAACATCACCCTGAACCAGCCCATCGTCGCAATGGCGGCCATGCCCGACGGCGGCGGGTACTGGTTCACCGCGGCCGACGGCGGTCTCTTCAACTACGGCACGGCACCGTTCCTCGGCAGCGGCGCCAACCTGGGCCTGGGAACCGTCGTGGCCATGGCCACGGTCGGCGCGCCGACGCTGCAGGCGTTAGCCAACCTCCCCGCCGCCCGCCAGGCCCACCTGGCGCCGCCCCGGTCTTCGGTGGCGACCGCCGGACTCCCGCCCGGGCGCCACTTCGCCGGCCCCTGACCGTCGACTGAGCGCCTCTAGCGCAGGACGATCTTGTCGTCGTCCACGTCGACGGTGACCGTCGCGCCCTCGAGGTACTTGCCCTCGAGCAGCGCCAGGGCCAGCGGGTCCTCGATCTGGCGCTGCAGCACCCGGCGCAGCGGGCGCGCCCCGTAGTCGGGGTCGTACCCGGCGTGGGCCAGCCACTGCTCGGCCTCGGGCGTGACGACGAGCGACAGCCGCCGCTCGGCCAGCCGCGAGCGCAGGCGGTCGATCTGGATCCCGACGATGATCGCCAGGTCCTCCTCCCGCAGCGCCCGGAAGCGGACGATCTCGTCGATCCGGTTGATGAACTCCGGCTTGAAGTAGTCCACCGGCTCGCCCTTGAGGTTCGACGTCATGATCAGCACGGTGTTGGTGAAGTCGACCGTGCGACCCTGCCCGTCGGTCAGGCGCCCGTCCTCGAGCACCTGCAGGAGAATGTTGAAGACGTCGGGGTGCGCCTTCTCCAGCTCGTCGAGCAGCACGACGGAGTAGGGCCGCCGGCGCACCGCCTCGGTGAGCTGCCCGCCTTCGTCGTAGCCGACGTACCCGGGCGGCGCGCCCACAAGCCGTGATACGGCGTGCCTCTCCATGTACTCGCTCATGTCGATGCGGATCATGGCCCGCTCGTCGTCGAAGAGGAACTCGGCCAGCGCCCGGGCCAGCTCGGTCTTCCCGACGCCCGTCGGCCCGAGGAAGAGGAACGACCCGATGGGCCGGTTGGGGTCGCTCAACCCCGCCCGGCTGCGCCGGATCGCGTTGGAGACGGCGGAGACCGCCTCGTCCTGCCCCACCACGCGCTCGTGGAGGGTGGACTCCAACCGCACCAGCTTCTGGACCTCGCCCTCCAGGAGGCGCGAGACGGGGAC
>JBKQUM010000174.1:0-16869 GCA_052140165.1 Acidimicrobiales bacterium | reverse complement strand
TTCAGTGCTCCCGAAGCTCCCGCGTCCGACTAGTCCACGGGTTCGCGCGCACCATAGAGGTACCGACGTCGCCCGGGCGACCCCGCCACAGTTTTCACGCGTTGTGGGCGACCCCGCCAGGGGAGTGGTTGACTAGCCCGTCAGGACGGGTTGTAGACGGGCGAGACCCGGACGGTCCCGTTGCCGCAGGGGCCGATGGCCAGGGCAAACGTCGGTGAGGCCGTCGTGGCGCCGGGCATGGTCACGCTCGCCATCTCGGACGTGGGGCACGAAGTCTCGGAGCCCACAGGGACGTCGGAGTACTGGTAGGCGAATTGCGCGGTGGACGACGGTGCCACGGAGACCGGCGACGGCGCCGCATTGGCCGGACCCGACAGGTCGACCGACAGGCCGTTCACCATCGTGACCGTCAACGGCGCGCCACTTCCGGAGAACAGGGCCACACTCGCGTAGCCGTTGGCCGTGCACGCCGACGGGCCCGCGTTGGTCACCGTGATGACCCCGGTGATCGTGCCGGCCGCCCCTTGTGACTGGCCGGCCGAGGCAGTGACGTGGTTGCAGGCCGCCGAAGCTGCAGCAGCCGTGGAGGTCGTGGTGGGCGCTGAGGTGCTCGTGGTCGTCGCCGCCGTCGTCGGGGCCGACGCACGGGTGGTCGTGGTGGAGCGCGCCTGCGGCGTGCTGGGGCTGCTGCTGCACGCGGCCATGACGAGTGCGGCGCCCGCCAGCAGGGCGAGCACCCAACGAGACGACGTCACGCCTCGAAGTCCTCGGGGCGCACGGAGTCGAGGAACTGGCGGAATTGGCCCACCAGCTCGTCCGGCGTGTCCTCCTCGTCGTCCTCCGCGTCGAGCGCGAGGATGATGCCCTCGGACTCCATCAACTCGTCGGAGACGAAGAGCGGGGTCTCCGTGCGCACCGCCACCGCGACCGCGTCGGAGGGCCGGCTCGAGACGATCGTCCGTTCCTCACCGCGCACGAGGTGCATTTCGGCGTAGTAGGTCGACGCCCGCAGCTCCGTGATGATCACGCGCTCCACGCTGATGTCCAGGGCTCCGAGCATGTCCTTCATGAGGTCGTGCGTCAACGGCCGGGGCATGGTCACGCCCTGCAGGGCATATGCGATCGCCGTGGCCTCGGGGCTCCCGATGAAGATCGGCAGCGTCCGTCCCTCTCCCTCGGTCTCCTGCAGGAGCAAGACCGGCGTATTGGACTGCAGGTCCACCCTGACGGCTCGGAGTAGCACACGGACCATGAGAGAAATGTAGCGCCGTATTCCGGCCTTGCGTCACCCCCCCAGATGTCGTCGGAGCGCCTGGCGGAGCAACGTGGCTCGCATGGACTGGCCGAGCGCCGCCAGTTGCTCTGCCCCCTCGAGCGCCCGCTGGCGGGCCTCGGGGTTCCGCTGGCGCAGAAGCGGGATGACGACCTGCTCAATCAGGCCCATTTCCCGGTCCACCGCGTTCCGGTAGAGACGCAGATGGCGCGCCTCGATCCCGAAGGCTCCGAAGGCAGCGGCCAGGTTCGCCAGGGTGAAGGCGTCCTCGTCGTAGGTCTGGATCCCCGCCACGGTGACGGGCTCGATCAGACCGAAGCCCTCGAGCCCCGCCACCGCTTCGACCGACAGGCCGCTGGCCGCGCAGAGCTCGTCCCTCGTCAGGCTCGCGCCGGTGACGATGCCCGCCGCGGTGCCCGGTGCACCTGCACCCGCACCGGCGCCGGCCGGTGCCGGGGCCTTCGGCGGCGCCGGCTCTTTGGACGCAGGGCCGGTCCGGGGTGCCGCCGCGACCGTCTCTGCGGGGCGGGGCACGGACACCCCGTTTCCGGCACCGCGGCCTCCCGCCGGTGTCCGCTGCGCGGCGCTCGGCGTGCCGGCCGGGTCACCGGCGCCCGCCGACGACGAGCCGGCGCGTCCGCCGACCTCCTGCCCGGTCGACGCGGTGACGCGTTCCCGGGCCGGCTCGGCACCCACCGGCACCGGCACCTCGGACTCGCCGACCACCTGCAGGCCGCGGCGGGTCGGAGGCGCCTCGGGCATCCGAGCCGTCCGCCGTGAGGCGTCCGCGAGGATGCGGGCCATGGCCTCCTCGTCCGCCTTGGTCGGCTGCTCCCCGGCCGCGGCCGGGGCGGCGACGGCCGCCGGCGGGCGGGCGGCGTGGGCCGGTTTTCCGTTCAGGGCATCGGGTCCGACATCGTCGAGGTCACCATCGGCCAGCCGGTCCCGGATGACCTTCAGGGGCAGGAAGTGCTCCCGCTGCTGGCGGAGCACCCAGCGCAGGCGCTCGACGTCGTGCTCGAAGAATTTCCTGTATCCCGAGGGCGATCGCTCGGGGTTGACCAGGCCCTGGCTCTCGAGGAACCGGATCTTCGAGATGGTGACGTCCGGGAATTCCTCCCGGAGGAGGGTCAGGACGTCACCTATGGACAGGTACGTGCGGTTGGTCACTCGTTCCCAGCCACCAGGTAGACGAGTTTGAACTTGCCGATCTGCACTTCGTCGCCCGGGGAGAGCTGCACCTCGTCGATCCGCTCCCGGTTCACGTAGGTCCCGTTCAACGAGCCCACGTCCCGCAGGGAGTAGGCGCCCCCGTGTGCGGGAGAGATCTCCACGTGGCGGCGCGACACGGTGATGTCGTCGAGGAAGATGTCGCTCTCTGGGTGCCGGCCCGCCCGGACCACGGTGTCGCCCAGGAGGTAGCGGGTCCCGATGTTCGGGCCTCGGGTGACCACGAGGACCCCGGCACCGTGCGGAACCTCCACCAGGGTGACGTCAGGGTGCTCCTCCGCCGTCTCCCCTTCATCGGTCGGGTGCAGGGTGATGGTGGCGTCATCGCCATCAGCGAGCAGAGGGTGTCCGCACGAGGAGCAGAAGTTGACGCCCTCGGGGTTCCGATGCCCACAGTTGTGACAGAACACGGCGACCACGGTACCCCACCTCACAGCCCGCTTCTCCTGCCGTCATCGGAGGCACGAACGATGGCTCAGTCGGCGGTCAGCTCACCGTAGGAGGCGGCGTCCAGCAGGCTGCCCGGATCCGCGTCCGCCGAGAGCTCGAGCTCGCAGATCCACCCCTCACCGTAGGGATCCTGATTAATCCGCTCCGGACCTTCGGCCAGCGCGTCGTTCACGGCCGTGACCGTGCCCGCAACCGGTGCGTAGATCTCCGACACCGACTTGGTGGATTCCAGCTCACCGAGCTGCCCGCCGGCCTCGACCTCGGATCCGACCGCCGGTAGGTCGACGAACACGATGTCGCCCAGCGCATCCTGCGCGTAGTCGGTGATCCCCACGCGGACGCGCGTCCCCTCGACGCGCACCCATTCGTGCTCTGGCGAGTAGCGCAGATCCTCCGGGATGTTCATGAGGGGCGACCATACCGGACGACCGACCCGATCTGCAGCGCCCGCGGGGCTAGGGAAGCATCCCGCGGATCCGCTCCACGAAGGCTGCTGCCAGCGACTCGGACGCCGGCAGGTCGGACCCCTCGGCCCAGACGTGGGTGACCGGGTCCTCGGGGTCGGGGACGACCAGGGCCCACCCCTGCTCGGACACCACCTTGATGCCGTCGACCAGCACGAGTTCGGCGTCCTCCTCGGCCAGCTGCTCCATCAGGGTCCGCATGATCAGGCCCTTCTGCTCCAGCGGCGTCGCCACCTCCTCGTGCAGGATGGGCATGGCCGGCGTGGCGGCGACCACCTCGGCCACGGAGGTGGCACCCTGGCCCAGCAGGGACACCAGCCGGGCCAGGGCCGCGGCGGCGTCGAAGGCGGGCAGGAACTTCGGGAACACGTACCCGCCGCGCCGGTCCGACGCGAAAGAGACGCCGCCGGACGCCGCCGTCTCGAGGAGCCCGGACGGCGACAGCGGTGTGAGCGACAGGTCGACGCCGCGCGTCGCGCACAGACGCACCGCATGGTCGCTCGCGGTCACCGGGAGCGCGACGTGGTCCGCGTCACCGGCGATCGTCGACAGCTCGATGAAGACCATGATCGCCTCGTCGTCGCTCAACACGTGCCCGGTGCCGTCGATCAGCGTGAGCCGCTCCCCACCCGCGTCGATGACCGCGCCGAGGTCCGCCCCCGATGTGCGCACCGTGTCGGCCACCCTCGCTTCGCTCTCCATGTGATCGACCGAGATCATGCCCGGCGTCTGCGCATAGGAGTTGATGCTCAGCACGTCGGCCCGCACCTTCGAGAGGAGATTCGGCATCACGAAGCTCGCCGCACCGTAGGACAGGTCCAGCACCAGCTTGACTTCCCGTCCCGCGTCGCGTCGCAACCCGAACGCCTCGACCATGTCCGCGGTATACAGCTCGATGGTGCGCGGGGAAAAGTCGATGTCGCCGATGTCCCCCGCGGTCACCCGGCGGAATTCCTCGCGGTGGTACATGCGCTCGACCCGCCGCTGGTCCGCCTCGGAGAGGTCGATGCCGCGCTCGTCGAAGAAGCGGATCACCACCGATTGCGGATCATCGGGGCTGAGCCGCACCGTGAGGCCCGCCCGGTTGCCGCGCATGCGCACGTGGTGACGGGTCACCGGGACCGTGGCCAGTTCGAGATCGTAGACGTTCACCCCGACGGAGTTGCACCCCACCATGAGGGCGCGCTTGAGCACGCGCGCCACCCGGCTCGTGTCACGCGAGGCGGTGATGGAGGAGCCCTTCTCGAAGCCCGACGCCCAGGCCTTGGCCAGTCGGACCGCCAGCTCGGGGCTGATGTCCACGTTGGCGATGCCCTGCACCCCCTCCCGCCCGAACAGGGTGCGCGACCCGCCCGACTCCCACACGATGGAGGCGTTGACCTGGGCGCCGGCCTCCACGACCTTGTAGGGGTAGACCTTGACGTCGCCGCGCACCTCGGCGTGGGCGCCGATCAGGCAGCCTTCGCCGACGACCGCCCCGGGCTCCACGCGGGCCCCGACCCGCAGGTCGCACGACCGCCCGAGCACGGCGCCCTCGACCCTGACAGCCGGTCCGAGGTAGGAGTTCTCGCCGATCACCGAGCGCTGGAGCTCGGCCCGCTGCTCCACCTGGGTGTTCGCTCCGATCGTGGTGTAGGCCCCGAGCACCGCGTCCCGGTCGATGGTGCAGTTCTCCCCGATGAACGACGGCGGGTCGATCCGCACGCTCGGGTCGATGGAGGAGCCCTTGCCGACCCACACGCCCGGGCGCAGCTCGAAGCCGGACACGTCGACCTGGACCTTCCCGGCGAGGATGTCCTCGTGGGCCTTCAGGTATGCCGCGGTCGTACCGACGTCCTCCCAGTACCCGTCGGCCACGTAGCCGTAGAGAGGATCTCCCGCCTCGAGCACGGCGGGGAACACCTCAGCCGAGAAGTCGACCGAGCGTCCCTCGGGGATCAGATCGAAGATCCCGGGCTCCAGCACGTAGATGCCCGTGTTGATGGTGTCGCTGAACACCTGGCCCCAACCGGGCTTCTCGAGAAAGCGCTCGATCGTCCCGTCCTCGCGCGTGATCACGATGCCGAATTCCAGCGGGTTCTCCACCGAGCACAGGGCGATGGTGGCCAACGCCTGGTTCTTCTCGTGGAACGCGATCACCGACGTGAGGTCGATGTCGGTGAGCACGTCGCCGGAGATGACGAGGAAACGCTCCGTCAGCTGCTCACGGGCGTTTCGCACCGAGCCCGCCGTGCCGAGCGGCGACTCCTCGGTCGCGTAGGCCATGCGCACGCCCAGCTCGCTGCCGTCACCGAAGTAGCTGCGGATCGCATTGGGGAGGAAGGCCACCGTGACGACGATGTCGGTGATCCCGTGGCGCCGCAGCAACGACACGATGTGCTCCATCATCGGCCGCCCGACCAGCGGCAGCATCGGCTTGGGCAGGTTCGATGTCTGCGGGCGCAGCCGGGTGCCCTCCCCGCCGGCCATGATCACGGCCTTCATACGGTGCTCCGGCGCGCCGCCCTGCCCTCGCGCAGGGCGCGCCGCGCCGGTCCGATGTAGCTGCCCGCGGCCCACCATGCGAGCGCCAGGCCGACCAGGCCCGTCATCCACCCGATGATCCTGATGGGCTCCTGCCAGCCGTCGGTCCCATCGCCGAGGAGGAACGTCGGGTACGCGAACATCAAGCCGAACGTGCCCGCCTTGCCCACCCACAGCACGTCGATACGCGCCGCGCCGAGCGCGGCCAGCAGCACGACCATGGCCGATACCAGGACCTCACGGGCGATGGTGGCCAGTCCGAACCAGAGAGGGACGGCGCCGTAGACCATGATCGAGATGACCGCGGTGCCGACCAGGATGCGGTCCGCCGTCGGGTCCAGCACCTTGCCGAAGGTGGACACCTGGCCGTAGCGGCGAGCCACGTAGCCGTCCACCCAATCCGTCGCGCCCAGCACGGCCAGCAGCACCGCGGCCGCCGTCTGGCGGTGCGCCCCGAAGAGCAACCACAAGAAGAGGGGAATGCACAACAGCCGCACCAGCGTGATGACGTTGGGCGCCGTGAGGATCCGGTCCAACCCGTCGTCGTCCACGCACCGAGTTTAGGGAGTGGCCCGCGACTGCCCCGTCCGGGGTGTGTCAGAGTGGTTCCGATGCCTCGATTCGAACCATTCCGAGGACTCCGCTACCGGGCCGATCTGGCGCCCATCGCCCAGGTCATCGCTCCGCCCTACGACGTGATCTCGGCGACCGAGCGGGTACACCTGGCTTCCCGCCATCAGGCCAACGCCGTCCTCGTGGAGTTGCCCGAGGCCGATCTCAGGGCCGGTCGTGACCGCTATGCCGTGGCGAGCGATCTGTTCGCCCGTTGGCAGGCCGAGGGGATCATCGGGGTCGACCCCGAGCCGAGCCTCTACCCCTACCGGATGACGGACACCTCGGGGCGTGCCACCACCGGCGTCATCGGGGTCCTCGGGCTGGCCGAGCCCGGTGAGGAGGGCGACATCCTCCCCCACGAGCAGACCCTGCCCAAGCCCAAGAGCGACCGTCTGGACCTGCTGCGGGCCACCCGGGCCAACCTGTCGCCCATCTGGGGCCTGTCCATGGCGGCAGGGGTCACGGCCACCTTCGACCCCACCGACGACGAGCCGGTGGCCGACACCTACGACGACGACGGGGTCCGCCATCAGCTCTGGGTCCTGAGCGACCCCGACGCCGTGGCCGCCGTCGGCGCGGCCGTGGCGACCGCACCCGTCGTCCTGGCCGACGGGCACCACCGCTACGAGACGGCCCGCGCCTACCAGGCCGAGTGCCGTGCGGCCGACGGTGGGCTCCCGGGTCCCTACGACCTGGTCATGGCCCTGGTGGTCGAGCTGTCCGAGGACCAGCTCACCGTCGGTGCCATCCACCGGACCATCAGCGGGCTGCCGGAGGACTTCGACCTCGTCGGCGCGCTCGCCCAGTGGTTCGACGTCGTCCAGGCGGGTGCCGCCGACCGCCGCACCCTGGGCGCACTGGCCGACTCCAGCTCGCTGGCCCTGGTGACCGGCGGCCGGGCCTACCTCCTCCTCCCCCATGGCGACGAGCTGGAGCAGGTCGGCAACGACCTCGACTCCGACCTCATCGCGACCGTGCTGGCGGCCCTGCCGCCGCACGAGGTGATGCACCGCCACAGCATCGCCGAGGTGATGGAGGCGCTGGAGCAGGGAGAGGGCCAGGCGGCCTTCCTGCTCCGGCCGGTCACGGTCAAGCAGATAGAGGAGTGGGCCAACGAGCGCCGGCGCATGCCGCCCAAGACCACGTACTTCAGCCCCAAGCCGCGGACGGGCATGGTGTTCCGTTCCCTCGACATCGACTGACATGCCGTCGATGCACGTGGACGTCACGGTCCACATGGCGGCCCCACCCGAACGCATCTGGGAGCTGGTGAGCGACGTCACCCGCATCGGGAGCTACAGCCCCGAGACCTTCGAGGCGGAGTGGGTCGACGGGGCCACCGGCCCGGAGGTCGGGGCCAAGTTCCGCGGCCACGTCAAGCGCAATGGGATCGGGCCGACCTACTGGACCTCGTGCATGGTCACCGAATGCGAGCCGGGGCGGAGCTTCGCCTTCGGCACGGTCTCGACGGAGAGGCCGCTCGCCATCTGGGGCTACGAGATCGTGCCGGCCGGCGACGGGGCCGACGTCACCGAGTCGTTCACCCTGACCCCCACTCTGGGCCTGCGGATCTACTGGGCGCTCTGGGGATGGTCCCGCGGCAAGGTCAACCGCAAGGGCATGCAGACGACCCTCGAGCGGATCAAGGCCGAGGTGGAGCGCGGCGACAGCACCTGAGGGTCCGTGACCGTTCGCTGAACATCGTGGGCACGGGGGTCATGCCGCGGCAACATCGGTGCCGTGGACGCAGCCGCGGAGGGTTGGCAACCCGACCCTCTCGACCGTCACGAGGAGCGGTGGTTGTCCGCCGGCCGCCCGACGGAACTGGTGCGTGACGGCCGGCTGGAGGGACGCGATCCGCCGGTGGAACGCGATCCGCCCGTGGAATCCCCACCGTCCGCTCCCCCACCACGTCCACACTGGATCGACGTCGATCGTCTTCCGCGAACGGGCGGGCGGGAGCCGCTCCCGTGGCCGCTCAACCGTTTGCCTCCCCCGTACCCCGCGCCCAAGCCGCCACGTTGGCGGGTCGCAGCCGCCGTGGCTCTCACCTGCATCTCCGCCTTGGTCACCCTCGCGTACGTGTTCGGCCACCCGCTGATCCGGCCGACGCCCCTGGGTCGCGACGAGATCATCGGTCAGGTCGTCCAGCTCACGCCGCAGGGCTACCTCGCGTCCTACAGCCTCCCCAGCAACCCCGACTTCTCGGGAGTCGCGATCGGGACCTCCCCCACCGCCGCCGTCGGCCAGGCCGTGGTGGTGCGCTACAACCCTGCCAACCCGGCCATCGCCACCGTCGTGTCGCTCACGCCCCCACACAGCCGTCCGAACGGACTCTTCGGCGCGGTGGTGGTCTCCACCGGCGGGGCGCTCGCTCTCTGGTCCTGGATCTCATTCGGCCACCGCCGATGGCGACGTCTCCAGGAGCGGGCGGCGGACACCGACTACCGGAGGGACGAGTGGGCCGGGAGCTCGAACAGCGCCTAGGTCACGGCGGTCACGGCGGACGAAGTCGGTCCGCACCCGTGCCGGCCAGGTCAGTCGACCGTCCAGCTCGAGCCCGAGCGCAGCAGCGCCGCCACGTCGCCGAGGCCGCGCTTGGCCTGGGCCTCGGTGATCTGCTCGGACATCTGCGTCCCGTACTCGGGGCGCTCCACGGCGCGGAAGACACCGATCGGCGTCGGCTCGTAAGGGCCACGGGCCAGGCGCGACAGCGCGAACGCAAGGCCGGGATCGTCACGCTTCTCGTCGTGGACGAGCAGGGCGTCGAGCCCGACGTCGGCCACCGACACGATCTCGAGGCTGCCGTCGGCGCGCTGGATCACGCCACGTTCGGATCCTTCGGCCCCGAACACGATCGGCTGGCCGTGCTCGAGCGGGATGAGCATGCTCGCCCGGGCGTCCCGGCTGGTGATCTTCTCGAAGGCCCCATCGTTGAACACGTTGCAGTTCTGGAGGACCTCGACGAAGGCGGCGCCGTCGTGCTGGTGGGCCCGGCGGAACGTCTCCTGCATGTGCGCCCGGTCCATGTCGTGGGTCCGGGCCACGAAGGTGGCCTCGGCGCCCAGCGCGAGGGAGACGGGGTTGAACGGCGTGTCGACCGAGCCGAACGGGGTCGACTTCGTGACCTTCGCCACCTCGGAGGTCGGGGAGTACTGACCCTTGGTGAGCCCGTAAATCTGGTTGTTGAACATCAAGATGTTCAGCCGCACGTTGCGGCGCAGCGCGTGGATGAGGTGGTTGCCGCCGATGGACAATGCGTCGCCGTCGCCCGAGATCACCCAGACGTCGAGATCGGGGCGCGTCGTGGCGAGCCCGGTGGCGATGGCGGGAGCCCGGCCGTGGATCGAGTGCATGCCGTACGTGTTCATGTAGTACGGGAACCGCGCCGCGCAGCCGATGCCCGAGAGGAACACCGTGTTCTCACGGCGCACTCCGAGCTCGGGCATCAGCATCTGGACGGCGGCCAGAATGGAGTAGTCGCCGCAGCCCGGACACCAGCGCACCTCCTGGTCGCTGCTCCAGTCCTTACGGCTGGTGACGGGGACTGCAGTGGCGGTGGCGCCGTTGGACTCGCTCATGACTTCCCTCCGAGCAGCGCGGTGATGGCCGCCTCTATCTCTCCGACGCGGAACGGCACGCCCTGCATCTTGGACATGGTCTGTGCATCGACCAGGTACTCGGCGCGCAGGATGCGGCTGAGCTGGCCGAGGTTGATCTCGGGCACGAGCACCTGCGCGTAGCTGTCCAGCACCTCACCCAGGTTGGCCGGCAGCGGGTTGAGGTGGCGCAGATGGACGTGGGCCGCCTTCATGCCGCGGGCACGCACCCGCTTCACGCCGGCCGCGACGGCGGCGTACGTGGACCCCCAACTGACGAGGAGCAACTGGGCGTCGCCGGTCTCGTCGTTCACCTCCACGAGAGGGGTGTCGGCGGCGATCCCGGCGATCTTGTCCCGGCGCAGATGGACCATGCGCTCGTGGTTGACGCCCTCGTAGGACACGTTGCCGCTGCCGTCGGCCTTCTCCAGGCCGCCGATGCGGTGCTCGAGCCCGGGCAGACCGGGAGGGGCCCAGGGTCGGGCCAGTGTCTCGGGGTCACGGACATAGGGCCAGAAGGCGGGGTTCCCGTCGTCGTCGACGTGGTTCGGCTCGGACGCGAAGCCCGGATCGATGGGCTCGAGGGCGTCGAGGTCGGGCAGGCGCCACGGCTCGGCCCCATTGGCCAGGTAGCCGTCGGAGAGGAGGATCACTGGTGTCCGGTACTTCACGGCCAGCCGGGTGGCCTCGATCGCGGCGGCGAAGCAGTCGCTCGGCGTCATGGGCGCCAGGATCGGCAGCGGCGCCTCGCCGTGGCGGCCGTACATGGCATGGAGCAGGTCGGCCTGCTCGGTCTTGGTCGGCAGCCCCGTCGAGGGACCACCGCGCTGGACGTCGACGATGACGAGGGGCAGCTCGAGGTTGATGGCGAGGCCGATGGCCTCGGACTTGAGGTCGAGGCCCGGCCCGCTGGTCGTGGTGACCCCGATGGCGCCCCCGAACGACGCGCCGAGGGCGGCGCCGATCCCGGCGATCTCGTCCTCGGCCTGGAAGGTCCGGATGCCGAACTCCTTGCGCCGGCTGAGCTCGTGGAGGATGTCCGACGCCGGGGTGATCGGGTAGCTACCGAGGAAGATGGGCAAACCGGCCAGGCGGGAGGCGGTGATCAGGCCCCAGGCGAGCGCCTGGTTGCCGGTCACCTGGACGTACTCGCCCTTCTCGAAGGTCGCCGGGCGGATCTCGTAATTGGACTCGAACAACTCGGCGGTCTCGCCGAAGTCGTAGCCCGCCCGAAAGGCGCGGGTGTTGGCCTCCACCACCTGGGGCTTGGCGGCGAAGCGCTCGGTGATCCAATTGATGGTGGGCTCGATCGGCCTCGTGTAGAGCCAGCTCACCAGACCGAGAGCGAAGAAGTTCTTGGAACGCTCCGCGTCGCGGGGCTTGACCCCGGCCTCCTTGCAGACCTCCTGCGTGATGGAGGTCATCGGGACCTCGTAGACGCTGTAGGGACTGAGCGACCCGTCGGTCAGGGGGTTGGTCTCGTAGCCCGCCTTGGCGAGGTTGCGCTCGTCGAACGCGTCGCTGTTGACGAGCAGGATCGTCCCCTTGGCCATCAGGTCGATGTTGGCCTTGAGGGCGGCCGGGTTCATCGCCACCAGCACGTTGGGCGAGTCGCCCGGCGTGAGAATGTCGTGGTCGGAGATGTGAACCTGGAAGGCCGACACGCCGTTGAGGGTCCCGGCCGGGGCGCGGATCTCCGCCGGGAAGTCCGGGAAGGTGGACATGTCGTTACCCAGCAGGGCGCTGCTCGTCGTGAACCGGTCCCCGGTGAGCTGCATGCCGTCGCCCGAGTCGCCGGCGAAGCGCACGATGACCTGGTCCAACTGCTCCGTTACGTGTTGCGTTCCCGATGCCACGGGCTGCCTCGTCTCATGTCGTGGACGTCCGAGACTCCTGGCTCACTGCGGCGGGCCTTCTTGCACCCCCACCGGCACGGCGCGCGGCACTCTCCGTCCGAATTCCTCGTTCGGGCAATCCTACCCCCGGTGCGCGGGGCGACCCTCTCATGCCTGGTCACATCGCTCCACGCCCGCCGGAAGTGTCCGGCTCCCGGGCCGGTCCGGCCTCGGGAACGATGGGCGGAGGACCGGCGAGGCCGGCCCCCTGGGGGCTAGGCGATGGTGACCTCGTCGCTGAGGTAGACGTCCTGGATGGCCTGGATCAGCGCCGCACCCTCGCCCATCGGGCGCTGGAAGGCCTTGCGGCCCACGATGAGGCCCATACCCCCGGCGCGCTTGTTGATCACCGCCGTGCGGACGGCCTGGGCGAGGTCGCCGTCACCCTTGGACTCGCCGCCGGAGTTGATGAGGCCGATGCGCCCGGCGTAACAGTTCACGACCTGCCAGCGCGTCAGGTCGATCGGGTTGTCGGTGGTGAGCTCGTCGTAGACGAGCGGGTCGGTCCGGCCGAAGCCGACGGCGGTGTAGCCGCCGTTGTTCTCCGGCTGCTTCTGCTTGATGATGTCCGCCTCGATCGTGACGCCGAGGTGGTTGGCCTGGCCGGTCAGGTCGGCCGAGACCTCGTAGTTGACGCCGTCCTTGGTGAAGGCCGGGTTGCGCAGGTAGCACCAGAGCACGGTGAACATGCCGAGCTGGTGGGCCTCGGCGAAGGCTTCGGACACCTGCTGCAGCTCCCGGTCCATGTCGTCGGAGCCGAAGTAGATGGTGGCGCCCACCCCGACGGCCCCGAGGTCGAAGGCCTGGCTCGCGGAGCCGAACATGATCTGGTCGTAGGTGTTGGGTACGTGCAGGAACGCGTTGTGGTTCAGCTTGCAGATGAAGGGAATGCGGTGCACGTACTTGCGCGAGGCCAGGCCCAGCGTGCCCAGCGTGGTGGCGACGGCATTGCAATCGCCGGCGAGGGCCAGCTCGATGATGTTCAGCGGATCGAAGTAGGCGGGGTTCTTCGAGAAGCTCGCCGCCGCGGAGTGCTCGATGCCCTGGTCGACCGGGAGGATGGAGACGTATCCAGTGCCGCCGAGCCGACCATGGTTGAACAGCGTGCCGAGGTTGCGCAGCACCGTCGGGCTGCGGTCGCTGCCGGTGAAGACGCGGCTCATGTAGTCGGGGCCGGGGAGCACCAGGTTCTCCGCCGGGAAGGCCTTGGCCGTGTAGCCGAGGAGGGCGTCCGCATCCTCGCCGAGGAGCGCGTGAAGGTCGGGGCTCGTGCTCATGTCGTCAGCCTACCGGAGGGTCACCGGGGATCCTCAGGACGACCCGGCGTCCGGAATTCCGCTCTCCCCTGACGCATTTCCGCGGGATCGGACCCATACGCTGGAAGACGTCGGGTCCGAGTCGGCGAACACGTCTTGAGCGAGCGGAGGCCATGAACGTTCTCGAGACCAGGGCGGGCAGGCCGTTGCGCCTGCGTCCTTGGGTGCTCCTTGCGGGCGCCGCCGTGATCGTCGCGGCCGTACTGCTCCTGACCGGCGGATCGTCACCCCCGACGCACCCGGACTCGGCCGACACCTCCAGCGGAGCGTCCCGGTCCGCCTCGCGCGGGTCGGGTTCCGGTGCGTCCTCGGCGTCGGATCTCGTGCTCAAGGCGACGTACCCGACCTCGGGTGCACAGGGAGTCCCGGCCAACGCGACCATCTCGGTCACGTTCTCGCGCCCGGTCTCGCTCCAGAAGGCCACGCCGGTCCTGTCGCCGGCCATCGCGGGCAGGTGGATCCAGTCGAGCGCCATCACCCTCTCCTACGAACTCGACTCGCCGCTGATCCCCTCCTCCCAGGAGGTGCTGACCGTCCCGGGCGGGTCTTCGGGCGTCCGCGGCACCGACGGCGCGACCCTGGCGACATCGCATTCGGTGACGTTCGACATCGCCGCCGGTGACACCCTGCGCCTACAGCAGCTCCTCGCCGGCCTCAATTTCCTGCCGGTGGGCTTCACCCCGACCGGCCCGGCGCCCGACCGGGCCGATCTCGCCCAGGACCAGACCGGCACCTTCTCCTGGCGCTGGCCGGGCCTGCCGACGGCGTTGACCTCGCAGTGGACCCAGGGCACCGAGAACATGATCACCAAGGCCGCCATCGAGGCGTTCGAGACGCAGAACGGTCTCGGAGTCGACGGCATCGCCGGGCCCGCCGTGTGGACGGCACTGATCAACGACACCATCAACGACAAGGCCGACGCCTCGCCGTACGTGTACGTGCTCGTGAACAAGGTGGAGCCCGAGAACCTGACCCTGTGGAACAACGGCGTGGCCCAGTACGTGGGCATCGCCGTCAACACGGGCGCGCCGGGGGCCGACACCACCGATGGCACCTACGCCGTCTTCGAGCACGTGCGGTACTCGGACATGAAGGGCACCAACCCCGACGGCAGCACCTACAACGACCCCAACGTCCCCTACGCCAGCTACTTCGACGGAGGCGACGCGCTGCACGGCTTCATCCGCGCCACCTACGGGTCCCCCCAGAGCAACGGGTGCGTCGAGATGAGCTACGCCGACGCCGCGCTCGTCTGGCCACTGACACCCATCGGCACCCTCGTCACCGTCGAGGGGCCGAACTACGGCTCGGCGCCACCTCCGACCACGACGACGACCACCACCGCGCCGCCACCGGCGACCACCACGACCGCCTCCGCCCCACCTCCGGCCCCGACCACGACCACGACCACCACCGCGCCGCCACCGGCGGGGTGACCCCCCGCCGCCGATCCCGCCGATGCCCCGCGGCTAGCGGCCCTGCGGGGGCTGTTTGACCGCCTTGGGCCTCTTGGCCCGGGCCCGGCGCTCGGGGCCGAGGCCGCGCAGGCGATCCGCCACGTCGTAGGCCTGGTCGTCGGCCCGCAGCACCCGCTCGAAGTACTCCCGCGCCCGGGGGACGTCGCCGGCGCGCTCGTACAGGTCGGCCAGGAGGTACCACTGCCGGATGTGGCGGTCGGAGGGATTCCGCAGCGCCTTCGACGCGCCCGCGGTCGCCAGCATGGAGATGGCGCCGTTGAGGTCGCCCGTGTCGGCCAGGGATGCCGCCGCCACGATCCTCCCTTCGGCCAGCACGTCGGGGTCGGGCGAGCTCTGCCGGAGCTCGCTCCACAGCTCGGCCACCTTCTTCGGCTTGTGCAGCGCCCGTTGGCAGTCCATCAGCACCGGCAGGTGCTCCGTCGAGTCGCTGAGGGCCCCGAACGCCTGCAGATGCCGGCTCGCATCGCGCCACCGGCCGCTCCTGTAGGCGGCCAACCCTGCCAGCTCTCGCACGGCGGCCACGCCGGGGGCGACGTCGGCCACCGGCTTGATGGCCCGCAGCGCATCTTGGTAGCGGCCCCGCTTGTAGGCGCCGTAGGCCGACTCGGCCCGCTCGACCAGCCGCTCCTTCTGCAGGGCGGTGGCGACATCGGCCGCGTTGCGGATGTCCGTCGCGATCTCCGGCGGGAGGGTGTGGCGCGGGGAGAGGGCGGCGAGGGCCTCACCGGCGGAGGCACCCGCCGCGGGCCTGGTCCTCGCGGTGGCTCGTGCCCCGGTCCGGCCGCCCGCTCCCCCGTCCTCGACGGGCCTGCGGGCCCCGCGGCGCCGTGGCGCCGAGTCCTCCCACTCGTCTCGTGCCCCGTCCGCCCGGACCCACGGCGCCGGACGGCCCGGACGCGGCGCGCCCCGGCGGCGTTCCCGCTCGTCGGGGTCGCGCGCGCCGCGGCCCGGATCGAGATCGTCGTCGCGCCGCGTCACCTCGCGTGCACCGCGACGGGCCACGTTGCCCCACTTGCTGGCCTGGCTCGGCAGGGGGCGCTCGTCGTCGCGGGTCCGAGGCGGGTACGGCCTCTCGCGAGCACCCTCGCCGCTCGACCTCCCGGTGGTGGTCCCCGGTGGGCGGCGGCTTCCAGCGCCTCCCGCCCTCTGGGCGGGACCCCTGCCCGAGGACGACCCCGTGCCGCGGGCGGGGCGGGCAGCGGGGCGGGCAGCGGGGCGGGCAGCTGCACTGCGGGAGCTGCCGCTGCTCGAGCCGGCCTTGCGGGGTGCTCCCGTGCGTGGCGTCCCGGCCCGTGTCCCCCCGGTCCTGGTTACGCCTGTCCCGGCCCCCCCGCCGGTCCGGGGCCGGGCCGGTCCCGAACCCTTGCCCCGCGTCGTTCCCGCGTCGCCTCCCGCGCCACCCGATCGGGCCGCAGGCCGCCCCTGCCCCCCTCCCGGTCGGCCCCGTGCCGCGCTCCCCCGGCTGGCGCCACCTCCCGCTGCGGATGGGCGACCTCCGGGCTTGCCCGAACCCGCCGGTCGCGCCGGGCGTGCCGACGGGGCGCGACGATTCGGCCGGGGGGAATTCGGAGGCATCCGTCGATTGTACGTGGCCGGGCTCGACACACTCGTCTCGGTGCCGACGCGACGAGATCCCCTCGAGCCGGAGCTCAGAGGGGATCTCGTCATAGAAATCCCGGCGACGACCTACTCTCCCAGGGGGCCTCCCCCCAAGTACCATCGGCGCGGGCGGGCTTAACTGCCGTGTTCGGAATGGGAACGGGTGTTTCCCCGCCGCCATGGTCACCGGAAACCGTGCGCTCGGCGGCTCACCTGCCCTTCAGCGGGTAGGGAGCGGCGCCTGTGGCTGCGTTGCCGCAGCCCCTGAGCGTTCCAAAGCGAGCACGAGCACGAAGATGCCTCCAAGCCCTCGGCCGATTAGTACCGGTCGGCTGAATGCATTGCTGCACTTACACCTCCGGCCTATCAACGTGGTCGTCTAGCCACGGGCCTTACCAGGTTAACCCTGTGGGAGATTTCATCTCGA
>JBKQUM010000173.1:0-19280 GCA_052140165.1 Acidimicrobiales bacterium | reverse complement strand
TCTGCCGCGGCTCCGGCGACGACCCGGCGCTGCACCTCGTTCATGTGGGGCAACACCACGTCGAAGAATCGCGCGAGGCCGTCGTCGGTAACCTCCACATGGCTACGCTACTACGCGCGTATTAATCCGGCGTGGACCCTAAAGAGCAATTCGGCCCTATGCGATTGGTCGATAGAGGGCTATCCCGACAAGAAGAGGGGGGAGTCCAGCAGGGAGGTGCGAGATGCCTGAGGACTTCCGTATTAGCGAGTCGGCACCATCTGACGATGGCATCGATGACATTCTGACCGAACTCTCCCGTGCCGGGCGGGAAGCCACATCTGGATTCGATGCGTTCGGGGGGTTGTCGAGGAGAGTGATGCCAGAACATTGCCCCAACTGCCTCAGCACAAAGCTGCTGGTGGCTATTGACCATCAGCAGCAGTGGAACTATTTCTGCCGGGACTGCACGATGTGCTGGCATTCTGAGTTCGGGGAGTTGCACAGAGTTGACCGTGAGACGTGCCCGGGATGCGATCTGGCTACGACCGCCTGCTTCGAGCGGTTTGAGCAGCCGACAGTCCTAACGGCCCGGCACTGAGGGGGGGCGAATCTGATGGTGGAGGATACCTACGGGGCGTTGATCCGACGGGCGTATGAGGATTTCGAGTCCGGTGACTTGGACCTCCTCGGGGTGGTCATGGCGTCTGACGTGGTATGGCATGAGCCGGGGCGCAGTAGCTTTGGGGGTGACTACAAGGGCCCAGAGGCAGTACTTGGTTTTTTGGGGCAGCTGAAAGCACTCAGTGGCGGAACGTTCAAGATCGAGATCTTGGACGTGCTCAGTGAACCGGAGCGGGCAGTCGTCTTTCAGCGTGAGACGGCGACAAGAAACGGTAAAGAATTGAACGTGATCGTGGCGGTCGAATTCGAGATTCACCACGGGAAGATCACCGAGGTCACCGTATACCAGACCGACACGTACCAGTTCGACGAGTTCTGGGCTGACGACTAGTGGCGGGAGTTCGCCGGGTCAGGAGCGCTCGTCGACCTAAGAGATGCGCCCGTGTCCCGGCGAACGGGGCGACCCCACGGCCCGCCACCCAGGCGGCATTCGGGGGCAGTTGACCTCGCCGCCAATGATTGATGGACCAGGTCGATTAGGCCTGTGGAATCACCCGGAATGGGAGGCGTCCGCGGATTCGGTACACGCCGAAGTCCGAATCGAGCGTGAAGACGGTCCGATGCCCTTGCTCCTCGGCGTATGCCACCAGGGTGGCATCGGCAAGATCCATCGGCAGATCGGCGTACCTGTCCATCAGACGAGCACTGTGTTCGACAGCTGATGCTGAGAGGTCGACGACGACCAAGCGGTCGGTATGGACGAGTTTCCAGAGCGCCCGCTGGGCATGCATGCCTCCAGCTCGGGCCAGGAGGTACATCGCGTCGGTGAACGCAGGCCAGGTGCTGACCAGGGGAAGGGTCAGTTCATCGAGCGCATGGAGGCAACGATCGTGATCGGGCTCGTCCGCGTCAATGATCGCGATGAGCGGTCCGGCATCGGTGAGGGTCACCGTCTCTTCTGGCCTTCCGCCAAGGCATCAGAGAAGGCCTTTCCGGTGCGGCGAGCACGACCGCCGTGTCCATGGACCACGCCTGCAACGTCAGAGAAGCGTTCGCTCGGGCGAGTCCCCAGGGTGTGATCGGCGCGTTATTCTGCGGCCTGACGGATGAACTCGGACACCGATTCGCCTTTGATCGCGGCGGCACGCTGCACCTTCTGGTCGAGTTCGGAATCCAATCGCAGACTTCATGCTCACAGGGAATTCAGTTGTTGCTGCTGCTGCGCGGTCAGCTGGACGACGTTCTTGGGGTTGCAGTTCCAGATGGACTGCGTGGGATCGGTGAGCGCCTTGTCGTAGATGATCCCCTTGGCTGTCAACCTGAGCATGGCGAAACACGGGGAGGGCTGGGGGTTCTCGTTGGAGAGCGTCAATTTTGCAATGGGCGCCTGAATGCCTCCGGCGTCCCAGTTCTTTGTGGTTGCGGCGTGGTTCAGCACGCAGCTCACCGTCAGGCTGGCGCCACAGGCCGAGGCCGACTTCGCCCATAGGAGCCACGCCTCGGCCCCCTCCTCGTCGTCGAAGTCGATGCTGTCGCCCTTGGCGTAGGTGTGCATGGTGTTGACGAGCTGCTCGGTCGAGGGGTTCTGCGAGGCCATCGAGAGCGGCCACCACTGCGTCTCGACGTAGACCGGGGGCAGACTGGGGTTCGCGGCCACGGTTTGCTGCGTCTGGGAGTTGTCGAACTGGGTCCCCAATATGACGAAGGCGGGGTGGTAGCCGGCAGTCGTCATCGCCTGGGCGAAGGGAGTGAAGTTGGAATCGTCGGCGGGCCATAGCGCCTGGACCCCTTTGCTCTGGTAGTCCTCGACGTAGGGTGCCCAGTTCTCCACCGAAACCGGGGGCTCGAGGAAATCGACGACCTTCCAACCCTGCGCCTCGGCGCCGAACTCGTCCTTCGTTTCGGGTTGGAGGACGGAGGGGGTGTCGCCCGCGCCCATGCCAGCCACCTTGACCGCCTTCGGGTAGGCCTTGGCCAGCGCCCCGAACCACCCCGAGGAAATCGAGTCCGTATTAGTGCCGCTCGGGTCGACCTGGTCGGTGGCAATTTCGGACGCGTTCGATACGACGTAGCCGCTGATCTGTCCCAGCCCGCACTTCTCACGGATCGGGACGGATGGCTGATCGAGGGCCATGCCGCCGCCGACCGCCATGAAGTCGCTCTGGCATGCCGCTGTCGCTTCCTGCGCTGCGTTGAACAGCGCGGCGTCTCGGTTATCGATCACGATCTTGCGCCCGTTGATGCCACCCGCGGCGTTGCACCAGTCCGCGAACGCGGTGGCCTGCTGGACGAACTCCACCTCGAGTCCCGGAGTAATGGTGTTGGCGGCGTCGTTGAACACGGCGATGTTGATGGTCTTGGAGCCCACACCGCGGACCGAGGAGGCATCGCCGGATCCTGGTTCGCATATCTTGCCGACCCCGGGCCAGACGCCATTGGTGGTAACGCTCGACGACAACGTCCGACTCGCAGCGGCAGCAGTCGTCGATGAGAGTGCGGCGGAAGTCCCGGCGAAAATTATTGTCGCCATAGCCATCGGCAGCGCCGACTTTCGAAGCTTGATTAACCCCGTACAGAACATCCTCACACCCTCCCCTTGTGATCGGATCGTTCAACTATGACCCCAACCGAAGCAGGGGTGCCGCGCACAGGCTAAGCGAAGCCTCACCAAAATGCATGGTCGCGCCACCGCCCAAGTGCCCAGAACGGGGCGGTCCCCGGGGCAGAGCCACAGGTGCAAGCATCTGGTTCCGTCCAGCGCGCGCGGAGGTGCCGGGCATCGAGACGTGGATACCAAATGGCGACCGAGGACACGATGCCGGTCGCGTCGGTTTGACCGCTGCCGCTCAGTCAGGGGCGTCCGAACGCGCGTCCGACTTCGGGCCGACAGGTAGCTCCGATGTGCCGACTTGCAACAGGTGAACATCAGCAAGCACTGACGGGCTTCCGCTTCCAATCTTCATCTTCCGGTCGCCGTATGCCGCGGTCGGCGGCATGACCATCGGGCACGGACTGCAGTATCTGATCCTCATGGCGCTGGTGGCGCGGGGAAATGGGGCCGGTCGCTCGAGAGGCCGCGAGATCGCATCGCTGTGCGGCATTGCCTTGGTCGGCGGTGCCGCGCTCAGCATGGCCTCACACCTCCATTTGTCCAACGCTGCGCTGCTCCGGGGCGTGTTCGGCTTGTACGTCGGATTGGTCTGCGCCCATTTCATCGTCGACGCGCGTCTGTGGCGACTGAGTCAGCCCTTCCCGAGGGCCTTCCTGGGGTCGCGAATTCCCTTCTTGGTCTGTCGGACCTTTCAGCCCGTCACCCGGTTGCCGATAGATCGGGTCCCGATATAGAGTGCCCCGCATGGTCCGCCCCAAGCGCGCTGAGCAGAAGCCGGCCGACCCTCCGGGCTTTAGCGGATTCGGCCGATACGCAGGGCCGGCGACCCTGATCCTCTCGAGTCTGGCCGAAGGCCCGAAGCACGGCTATGCGCTGACCAAGGACATCGAGCGTTTCGCCGACGTGCGACTGGCTCCGGGAACCCTCTATGAGGCCCTGAGCCGACTCGAAGGTCAGGGCCTCATCGAGTCTGTCGAGAGTGACGACAGGCGGCGTCCGTACCGACTGACCGTGGTGGGAGCGGAAGCTCTTCGCACCCACCTGGCGGCCCAGCGCAAGATCGCCGATGTGGGGCTCCGGCGCCTCGCTGGTACCTGGGGCGCCGCATGAAGGCGCTGGGGGCGGACGGCCGACGGCGGGCAGCGCGACTCCTGCGCTGGTATCCCCGGGATTGGCGAGAGCGATACGGGGACGAGTTCCTCGAACTCCTGGTGGACGACCTCGAGGAGCGACCCCACTCGATCGATCGTCTCCTCGACGTGGCGCGAAGTGGCCTCGTGGCGCGCCTCGCCGCCGCCGGACTCGGGGGTCGATCGCTCGATCCGGACGATCACGGGCGTCGATCGCTGGCAGCGTTTGCCTGCGCAGTCTCGATGTTCCTCACGGTCGGCTTCGCCATCTGGGCGCAGCTGACGATCGGCTGGCAATGGTCCGCCCCCGACACGGTCGCGACCGCTTTGGCCATGGTCGTCATGACGGCCACAGTCGTGGCGATCGGAGCAGCGTGTCTCGTGTGCATGGTGCCCGTCGCGTGGTCTGCGGTGCGCATGCTCGTCAGGCAGCGCTCATGGGAGATATTTCGCCCGTTGTGCCTCGTCGTTGTGGGCCTGGCGGTGCTGATCGTGGGCACCCACCACTTCGCAAACGGATGGCCCGGGACGGGCGGACACCCGTGGGCTCACCAGGGCATCGTCCCCGGGGGCGTAGCGGCGTACGCATGGGCCTCGACCCTGTTCATGACCTCGTACTGGCTCCATCCGGCTGCCCTGGGCGGCTTCCCCGCGGCCGAGGTGGTCTGGATGCTCGCCAGCCCGCTCGCGTTGGGTGCAGTCGTGGTCGGCGCGGCCAAGCTCGTCAGACGGCAACACCTCTCTTATCGAGTTCTCCGTTTCGAGAGGATCATGGGATTCGTCGTCGCCGGCACGATGGCCGTGTTCCTGACCGGTGCCGCGTTGTGGGTCGTCGACGGGGGTCCAGGTCCGCGGGGCCTCTTCCACATCGGTTCGATCGACATCATCGAGCTGATTGCATTGGCCGCCTCACTGGCCCTGGCCGGCCGAGCGGTCGAGCGCACCGGGAACGCGGTGCGGGTTCTCGCTCCCCGCTAAGCCAACTTCGGGGGAAGGGAGGGACCACGTGGAAGTCGTGTCGTCCCGGTGAGCGCTTCAAATGGGTCTGAGGAACGAGGGGATGCCAAGCTTCACGATGGCGATAGTCCACCTGAGCGAAAGTTCTCGCGGCGGCGCATCCTCGCCATGGGCGTCGGCGGGATCGCCGCCTTGGTTGCGGCCGGAGCCTTGGGAGTCGAGCTCGTTTCCCACGGTGTCCTTCCGGGTCGACAGGAGCTAGACCAGATCGACGGCGCATGCTCGGTAGCGACCCCTCCGTTTCGTTTCTCGGGTGCGGGCAACTCGAGATCTGGGAGCTTCTACTCGAAGGCGCGTCGGCGGCGGGTGGGCTACACGATCGCCTGGCCACCAGGCCACGGACCTGGGATCGACCTTCCGCTGATCGTGATGCTCCATGGCGAAGGTGCCAAGCATACGAACGCACTCACCGGGATGACTCCGGCCCAGGCCGTCGCCCTTGAAGTCGGTGGCAAGCCACTGCCGCCGATGGCGATGGTCACGGTTGACGGTGGTCCCGGCTACTGGAACCCTCACCCCGGGGACGACCCCATGGCCATGGTGGTCGACGAGCTCATTCCAATGTGCCAAGGCCTTGGCCTGGGACAAGGTCGGCGAACCATCGGCACCATGGGGATCTCCATGGGCGGATACGGAGCACTGCTGTTAGCCGAGAAGTACCCGACATTGATCGGTGCGGTCGCCGCGATCAGCCCGGCGATCTGGACGAGCTACAGCCAGGCGAGCGCCGTGAACACCGGCGCCTACGCGTCCGCGTCGGCTTTCGCGGCCAACGATGCCGTCACCCACGCTCGTTCGCTCGTGAACACGCCCGTGCGGATCGCCTCGGGCTTGGACGATCCCTTCCATGCGGGCGTCGTTGCCCTAGCTCGGGCTCTACCGCCGTCGGCGACTGTGGAGTTCTCGCAGGGGTGCCACACGGGGGATTTCTTCAATGCGGAGGAACCACCATCGCTACAGTTCCTTGGGCATAACTTGAGTTGACTGCGTCGAGGCCAGGCCGCAGGGGCCACGCCCGCCGTGGGGTCCGGAGCTGATAAGCGTGGGGTCACCGGATCGACGCCGGTGCCGACTACGTGACGGCCCCCTATCCAGACGGGTACCGAAGTCAAAAAGTGCCTCTGAACTAGAGCCTGAGAGGAGATTCGAACTCCTGACCTGCGCATTACGAGACAGGTCGAACTCCTCTCTTCCAATCCCGCTCCGTCTCGCTCGGTCTCTCTCCGTCCTGGTCACAGGGTGCCGGAGTCGGGAAGGCAGGACCGGACGGGATTAACCGGGACAGGCTGGGACCCAATTGTTGGGACAGAGTTGGGACAGAGTTGGGACAGAGTCCGGCATCGCTGGTTTCAGTATCTGATCTTCGTAGCGCCACTCATGGGATTGCGCGCGGCTGTTGCCTGCCAGGCAACGGCCCGATTGGGGCACCGCAATTGTGTGGACCGACGTTGGTCCGGCCCACCGGAATAGGTGGATCCCGAACTGTTCGATTGTCGAGAAACAGCGATGAGGTTCATCCGGTCGCAGAAGGGCTAAGAGTTCTGATTTCTTGTGACGATGTACGCCGGGAAGAACAGAATCCACAAGATGAGGCACGCAACGAACCACACGGTGGGCGTGTTGACCTCAAGGGCGCCGATGGAAAGGGCGACGGGAGTTCCCCCTTCGGTTCGCTTCCGTGCATCGGTGTAGACCCAGAGATCTGTCCCGATGATGACGAGCAGCACGACGATGGGAATCCACGTCATCCAACAAAAGGGTAGTTGCCTGCCCTGGTTCACTCGAGCCGAGCACGGCAAGAACCGCGCCGTCGCGTCGGTTGGGAGTGACAGCTGGGCGGTCCCGTCCTGATCCGGCTCCTCCGTGCCCCCCCCGCATGTCACAAAGTGCCGGACTCCGGCGTCATGTAGTCGAGGTGGATCAAACTCACGAAGGAGCCACACATGAGCGATGGCGAGAACCTCGGGGTCGAGGTGGCGGTTGTCGGGGCAGGACTGGCCGGGCTCGCTGCCGCCACGGTGGCCGCCAGGCAGGGAATCTCGGTCGCCCTGCTCGATGTCCGTTCTGCAGGTGGTCGCGCGCGCAGTGACGAGCGTGACGACTACGTGCTGAACCAGGGGCCGCACGCGGTCTATCGCACGGGTGCGGGCTCCGGCGTGCTCAGCCGGGTCGGTGTCGCGCTGCAGGGAGCACCTCCGCACCCGGCCGTCGCCGGTTACCGGGGGGCAACGGGCGACTTGGCCGTGCTGCCCACCTCGGCCGCGTCATTGCTCCGCTCGCCGCTGGTGGGCATCGGCGACAAGGTCCGACTCGGACGGCTCTTGACCACCCTGCCAAAGGTCGATGCCTCCTCGCTCGCCTCGCAGAGCGCCGCCAGCTGGATCGACTCACTCGGTCTCAAGCCCAATGGTGCCGCCGTCCTGACGACGCTGATGAGAGTTGCCACCTATGCGGGAGATCTCCGTTCTATCTCCGCGGATGCCGCCGTTGGGCAACTCCAGCTGGTCCTCGAGGGGAACGTGGTCTACCTCGACGGGGGCTGGCAGACGCTCGTCGACGGTTTGGTTGCCGCCTCATCGACAGCTGGCACCCGACTCATGGTGGGCGAACGGGCACTGGCCGTCGCTGCGGGAGAGGGCGGGACCTGGGAGGTGACGACGCCGGCGAGGACCGTGCGAGCCGCGTCGCTTGTGATCGCTCCGGGCGGTCCGGACGCGGCGCGGGCATTGCTCCCGCGCACGCCCACGTGGGAGCTCGGGTCTCCGGCGACGGCGGCCTGCCTCGACCTCGGTCTGCGCAGCCCGCCCGTGACGAAGGTCGCTTTCGGCCTCGACGAGCCGCTCTACCTTTCGACCCACAGCCCGAGCGCGCGCCTTGCGCCCGCCGGCGGGGCACTCGTGCACGTCATGCGCTACGGAGCACGGACGTCGGGAGAGGACCGGGCTCAGCTCTGGGCGCTCGCCGAGCGCTGCGGCGTCACCGAAGGGGACGTGGTGGTCCAGCGATTCCTCCACGAGATGACGGTGTGCCACGCGCTGCCACGGCCCGGCGCAGGCCTCGCGGGCCGCCCCGGCATCGACGCGACCGACCTTCCGGGCGTGTTCCTCGCCGGCGACTGGGTGGGACCAGTTGGGCTGCTGGCGGACGCCGCCCTTTCGAGCGGGGAGGCAGCCGGACGTGCTGCAGCGGAACGAGCGAAGAGTGTCGCGTCGCCGATGGGTGGCATGGTGGGGCGGTGACAGGTTCGGACGAGGACTTCGCCGCCGAGCGGCCCCGCCTCCTCGGCCTGGCCTATCGCATCCTGTCCAGCTACGGCGATGCCGAGGACGTCGTGCAGGAGGCCTGGATCCGCTGGCAGGGCGTCGACCACGACAGCATCGAGAGCCCTGCGGCCTACCTCACGACGGTCGTGACCCGTCTGGCGCTGGACAGGACGCGCACGATCGCACGACGGCGGGAGGAGTACCTCGGCCCGTGGCTCCCCGAGCCGATCGCCATCGAGCGGGGGCCCGAAGAACACAGCGAGATGGCGCAGTCGTTGACCCTGGGGTTCTTGATGCTCTTGGACCGGCTCAACCCCACGGAGCGAGCCGTGTGGCTTCTGGCGGACGTCTTCGCCACGCCCTACGCACTCATCTCCGAGGCAACCGGCAAGAGCGAGCCGGCGTGCCGCCAGATCGCCACCAGGGCTCGACGCCGCCTGCGCGAGGAGCGACCGGCGACGCCGGAGCGGCTCGACGCTGCACTGTTGGGGCAACTGATGGCTGCCGTGGCGGCGGGCGACCTCACCCAGACGCTCGAGTTGCTCGATGCCGACGTCGTGCTCCTGAGCGACGGCGGTCCCGGACACAAGGCCGCACGCCATCCCGTCGTGGGTGCGGATCGGGTCGCTCGCTTCGCCATCAACGTCGCCCGCCGCGGCGAGGTGACCAGTTTTCAGGCGACGGAGATCAACGGTTCGCCGGCACTGGTGCTCGAGATCGACGGCACTATGCCTTTCGTCATCACCGCTGAGCAGCGCGAGGGGAAGGTCACCCGCATCTTCTTCCTACTGAATGACGAAAAGCTCACCGCCCTCTCAGCGCACCCGAACATCAGCTGAAGCCGAACCATCACAAAGGAGATGGCCCAACCCCATTGGATGACTATCGCTCCGACGTCCGGCCTTTCGCGCTGCCGAGGGCGGAACGCGGATCACCTGGAGTCACGCTTTGCCACACACGGCGTCTCGGGATGATTCTGGGTGCTGGTCGTTCGCCGGGTCCTTTAGGCCAGGATCCGACTCATGGTGAGTGCCAGCACCTCGGGGCGGCTGTGGCGGTCGTGACCGGAGGCGATGAAGTGGTTACCGATCAGGAGCGAGAAGGCGAGCATGCAGCGCACCTCTACGTCGTCTGCGTCCTGGCAGAAGGTCCCGAACTGCGCGCGCAGGTAGTCCATCCGTCGGTTGTCGACGTGGCGCAGCCGCTCGGCGACGGAGGGATCGCGTCGGGACCAGTCCCGGACGGCTAAATCGATCCCTCGTAGGCCGCCACCCACCGAAAAGGTCAGCTCCCCCGCGCGCCGTATGTTGGTCCGGGCGTCGCCGCCCTCACGCTCGATGCGGGCCAATACGTCGTCGGTCGTTCGGCGTTCCCAGGTATCGAGCATGGCGTCGAGCAATGCCTTGCGGTCCTGGAAGTGTCCGTAGAAGCCACCCTTTGAGACCCCGAGTGACTTGGCCAGCGCTTCGATGCGGACAGCGTCTGGACCGCCGGCGGCGAGGGCGCGCAGACCCTCATCGATCCACTTGGTTCGAGGCGTACGGGTCGGTGGGGCCATCGTCTATGTGTTGGTCGCCATCAGGGGATTGACAGCGATGAAGGGGACTCTCAACATGATACATACGCTACCGTATGTATTGGTCCTACGGGTCCTTTGAGCCATTCGAGGTGAAAGCACAAGTTGACTGTCGACGCGGAGAGTGATCCAAGCGACACGGGAGTGGGATCGGAAGGAATTGTGCGTCAGATCCCATGCCCGTCGGGGGCACGCAACCGCAGCACGCTGGCCCATGTGAACTACGAGGACGCCTTCCTGGTCGACACGGGGGCCGTCCGCGGCTGGACGGGCGAAGGATGGGCTCGGGCGGTCCTAGAGGGGGCTCCAGAGGTGACCCGGGCCGGACTCGTGCGAGGGTGGCGGGCGCTCGGGCTGCGGCTCGGTCCGATTCGGTCCGAGGAGTTCGTTTTGGGTTGGGAAGTGCGCCGCAGTACTCCCGATCTGGTCTTGCTCGGATCGACGGGCCGGTTCGGTCTGTCTGGCGAACTGCTCTTCGAATCTCGACGGGACTCGCTGCTGTTCGCGACATTCGTGCACCTTGACAACCCCGCTACACACGCCATTTGGCGCTGCATCGCCCGCCATCATCGTGGCGTCGTGCGCCAGCTCCTCGGGCAAGCCGCCGTACGCTATCTGCGCCACCAGTGAACCGAGGCGCCGCCATCGAGCTGCTCGACCGTCTGCACCTGGCGCAGAACCAGTTCTACGCCGGCGGGTCCGGCTCCTCCTTTTCCCAGATCCTGGCTCCGAGCATCACCTGGACCATTCCGGGAAACAGCGACATTGCCGGCACCCACCACGGCCTGGAGGAAGTTCTCGACTACTTCCGCCGGCGACGAGAGTTGTCGGACCGCACCTTTCAGCCGCACCGACGCGATGTTCTCGTCGGCGACGACGACAAAATCGCTGCGCTTGTCGACGGTGCTGCCAACCATCGGCAACGTCCAACATCGCTGGTCGACGGTGGGGCTGTACGACGTTGTCGGCGATGAGATTTCCTCCTGCTGGCTCCTCCCACTTGACCCGCACGGATTCGACATGATCTGGACCGTCCCGGACATACCGACGACGTGAGACAAGTATCATCGGCTAGACGGACTGGAGCCCCCGCCGAAAGCCCGCCGCCCTTCTGTCTCAACACTCTGATCTGCGGTTTCACGCTCCGAAAGCCATGTTTCCTACCCCGCCCACGAGACATGGGGTAACTGAATGCTGAGGAACTTCTGGACCCAGGGGGATGGCGACGGAGGATGGCCCACGGCACAGTGGCCGCTCCGAGGAATTGGATCAATACCTTTTCATCCACGGCACCGGCGTTCGCGAATGTTGCATGCGCCCGGAACGGTCCGATAGGGGCACTTTGTTGATCATGCGCTCTGCGCTTGTTCGCCACTCAGCGGCTTCTACTCCGATCGGTTCGGCGGCTTGGGGCGCCGACCGGACCGTCAACTGAACCCAGACTCTCATCATTTCGGTACAGGGAAGAGTTCAACCGCCTCTCGTCCCCGACGCGGCCGTCTGGGGAGCCAAGAGAATCCAACGAAACCGGCCGCAACGATGACTACCGCTCCTTTGCCAGCTCCGATCAACGCATGGGTCGGCCGAGGCCTGCAGTCCGTTGACACTGTGGCCGCCCGCCGCCGGCAATTCTGGTCGACCGATGGCAACGGCAAGAGATCGGCAGGGTGGTCGTTCTGGCCGCACGTGCGTGTTGGGCGAGCCGGTTCGTGCGGCACGGGGGATACCTGGCGTCGGCACTCGGCCCCGACACATTGAGTTGGGCGGTGACGGGTTCCAGGGTGCGGATGGTGTCGTCCGTTCGGTTTCAGCCGAACACCATGGCTAGGTTCTACGCCCGTGAGCAAGCCAGACCGTGGTGGGCGGGGGAAGACGACAGGGGTGGTGCACCCAGGCCGGACGGTCGCCTCACGGAGTCGATCGACGGCTCTTGGGAGGACCGACTGGCCACTGCTGGTTGCTTTGATCCTTCTGTGCCTTGCTCCTGTGGCGGTGATCCCTGGAGGCGAGAACCGATTCGTCTTCGCGAAGCTGGCGGTGTACTCGGCCGCGGTCGGTGTCGCCGCCTTGGCGCGGGCTCGGGGGCGGTTGCCCCGTGCCGTGACTTGGCTGCTGGTGGCCGGCTTCGCCGTGACTGCGTTGAGCGCGGCATTGGGAGCGGATCCTTTCACGGCCATCGTGGGCGCCGCACCCCGCTACGAGGGACTGCCGGTGCTGGCACTGTATGCGGGTGCCGGGTGGGCCGGAGCGCGCCTGCTGGGCCCGGGGACCCCGCCCGAATCCATCACCACCGCAGAGTGGGCCCTGAGCATTACGGCCGTGGCGGTAGCGGTGATCGCGGCCTTGGAGACCGCCGGGTTGCATCCGCTCTCATCAGACGTGGCGCGCCCCGGCTCGCTGCTTGGCAATGCCAGCGACGAGGGGGCGCTGGGCGTGCTGATCGCCGGGACGTTGGGATCCATGGCGCTTTCACGGACAGGCCGGGCGGCCGTGGTGGCGACGATCGGCGTCGGGGCCGCCTCTTTGACCGTGGCCCTTTCTGCCTCGCGGGCGGCGCTTGTCGGTTTCGTGGTGGCCGCGGTGATCCTCGGGTTGGCCTCTCCTACCGGTCGTCGGGTGGCTGTCGTAGGTGCGGTGATCGCGGTCTCGGTGGTGACGCTGGTGGCTCCGGGCACAAGGGCCAGAGTGACAGGAAGCAGCCCACTGGCCACCGCGACCGTCCACGGCAGGCTGCTTCTTTGGCAGGAGACGCTGGCATTGATCGGCCACCACCCTTTGATCGGAATCGGGCCGGGGAACTTTCTGGACGCCATCACCGCCGAGCATGATCTTCGCTGGCAGCAAGAGGTTGGACCTGCCAACCCCCCCGACTCGGCTCACAACTGGATCCTGCAGGTTGCATCGGTGGGCGGGCTGCCGCTCCTCGCCATCGTCGGCGCAATCTGCTTCCTTACGGGGCGAGCCGGTTGGCGACTGCTAAAGAAGAACGACCCCACCGTAAAGACAAAGGACCCCCCCGCAGCCCGAGCCAGCTTCGTCACCGGAGCTTTCGCGGGGTTGGTGGGATACGGCGTAGCCCTGCTCTTCGGCTTCTCCACCCCTGGGACGACACCACTGGCTGCCGCGCTTGGCGGCGCGGTCCTGGCCGAGGCACCGTTGGCCGCCGCGAGTGAGGGTGCACTCGAGGGTGTGCGCGCCGTCGTCCGTCTGATGGTCGGCGCCGGCGCTGCGGTGCTTCTGGTGTTGTCGATTATGGCGGCCTTCGCGGAGATCCAAATCCGCGACGCGTTGACTTTGGCGGCCTCCGGTGATCTTGCGGCTGCTCAATCGCATTTCCACACCGCTCAATCACTCCGGGCGTGGGACCCAGCGGTCGCCGCCACAGCGGGCCACGCATTTGTGGTCATCGCCCAGTCCGATCAGGGAGACCAACAACGGCTCGCCACCAACCTGGCCGCGTCGTGGGTATCGAAAGCTCGGGCTCGGATACCCGATAGTGAGCAGGTGGCGTTGGACGAGGCGTCGGTAAGGGAGTTGCGGGGTCACTACCGAGCGGCGGCCGGCCTGTTGCGCGGCGTTCTGGCCCGCGACCCCCTCGACCCAGCCGTCCTTCTGCGTCTCGGGGTTGTCCAGGGCGAGAACGGGCAACTCCAGACGGCCGCCGCGACTCTCTTGGAGGTCGTCCGCATCGACCCGGCCAGCCCGGACCCCTGGACCGACCTGGCCATCGTCTACCGACTAGAAGATGATCCGGTGCGCGCCGCTCAGGCTCAGGCCACCGCCAACCGCCTGCGCGCCCCTTGATTGACGCCGGTTGCGCTGTCGGGCCTGCCCGGCGGCGGGCAGATGGCGCTACACCTTCACGGCAGGGCCCGACAGCGTGGTGTACCAAATGCAGTCCGCTACCCCAGCCGCCTGGACCTACGTGCCCCACGCCTCTCCGGGCTATCCCGTCACCCTGGCGTCGAGCGCCGACGTCTTCATTCAGGTGTTCACGTCGGACGCCGTCTGCATCCAGGACAACGGCGCCGGCCTGGCCGACGTGCTCATCCCGCTGAACGGCTCCGCCGTCTCCACGTTGACGGTGCCGTCGGACCAATACGACGCCGGCCTACTCGGAACGATCTCGGATGCGGTCTGGATGGACACCCTCGACGGGACCGTCTCCTGCGAGCCTTGGGGGGGGTGGGTCGGTGACCACGATCTCCACCGGCACCGCGATTCCGGTGAATACCGTCACCAGTGACGGCACCAATCTGATCTTCAGCGGCGATGCCGCTGCCACCGCGGGGATCGCCACTCTCACGCCGCCGTCGACGTCGCAGAGCACCCTCGTTACCGAGCCGACCGCCCCGACCGAGGCCACCGGGGTGGCGTTGACTCCGGGGCGGGTGACCGCTGCTCCCGCTCACACTAACACCTCTCCATCGCCTCCGAGAGCGGGTACGTCCGATCGGCAGCAGGGACCTTCTCCTCTACTGCGCGCATCGATCGACTCGTAGCGTGACGCGTCGAAGGGAAGTGCCACTGAGATGAGGTCGACGGTCGCCAGGCTGCAACGAGATACTCCTCAGGACCCGGGTCCTTTCCGTCGCGCCCTCGTCATCAGCCTCGGACTCCTGCTCTCGGCAACCGGTCTCGTGCTGGGCGCGCCGGCAGCGAGCGCCAATGCATCGGTCACGTTGTACGTGAGCACGGCAGGGTCGTCCACCAGCGGCTGCACGGCCTCAGGGGCTGGGGCATGCAAGACCATCCAAGAAGGGGTGACCGCCGCCGAGGCCTACAGCTCATCGGCTGTCACGGTCATGGTGGCAGCTGGCACCTACGACGAGAACGACACGATCGACGTTCCCTCGGGTGACACGCTCACGCTCCAGGGAGCAGGTGCTTCCGTCACGACGGCAGACGGCGGCGGGGCAGGTCCGGTCTTCACCGTCTCCTCGGGGACAGCGGCCATCGATGACCTGAGCATCACCGATGGGTCCGGAGCGGGGGCGCCCGGAGAGGTCAACGGTGGCGGTGTCGACAACACCGGCGGCACGGTCACCCTGACGGGCGACACCCTTTCGAACAATGCGGTGCTCGACTACGGCGGCGCGGTCTCTAACGGCGTCGGCGCCACGGTCACCCTGACCGACGACACCCTCGTGGGGAACTCGGCCTTCGGGGGTGGCGGGATCTACAACAAAGAAGGTACCGCCATCCTGACCAACGACACGCTCTCGTCGGACTCGGCGGTCTGGGGCGGCGCTCTCTACAACTATCTGTCCCCTGCCAACGCAACCCTGACCGACGACACCCTTTCGAACGATACGGGGACCACCGGCCCTGGCGGGATCTACAACGATGGCAATGCACCGACCATCTCCGACTCGGTCCTCGACGGAGCCCCCTGTGAGGGCAGCATTACCGATGGCGGCTACAACGTCGAGTCCGACGACTCGTGCGGTTTTGGTTCCACCAGTGTCGTCAACAGTTCGAACATCGACCTCGCCACCTCGCTGGCGGCCAACGGCTCGAGCGGACCCGAGACCCTCGCCATTGGGACCAACAGCTCGGCCTACGCGGAGGTGCCCATCGCCAACTGCACCGTCACCACCGACGAGCGCGGCGCGCCCCGCCCCGGAGTTCCTGGGCCAGGCGCGCGCTGCGACGCAGGTGCCTTCGAGTACACCAGCTCCGCGGGGTCGCCCGTCGAGGTGGGCAATACCGGTCCCAGCAGCAACGGCTACCTGGACAGCCAGTTGGGTGCGTCCTCGGCGGGTGTCGCCTACGAACACTCCACGCCGGCGGGTCGTACGCCCGCCTGGTACGGGTTGGCCTCGGGCACCACGACGCCGGTTGCGCTGTCGGGCCTGCCCGGCGGCGGCCAGATGGCGGGGGTGCGGGGCAGCCTGGTTGTGATCGAGGGTGGCCCCGGGGTCGTCTGGGAGAACCTCAACGGCACGGGGTCCGGCTCAGGTCCGGTGATCCCCGCCGCCGCTTCTTACACTCCGTATCCCGCGCAGTTCGGGCAGTTTCTGTCGTCGGCTGCCCCCGGAGGCTGGGTGACCCTCGGGACCCCCAACGGCGGGGGCTCTCCACATCTGCTCATGGTCTCTACCAGCGGCACCGTGACCGACCTGGGTAGCCTGCCCGCTGGCTCGGGTGCTTCCTACTCGTTCACCGCAGGTCCCGACGGCGTGGTGTACCAAATGCAGTCCGCTACTCCAACCGCCTGGACCTACGTGCCCTACGCCACGCCGGGCTCTCCCGTCAGCCTGGCCTCCGACACCAGCTCCGCCAACACTTGTGTGCAGGTGCTGTCGTCGGATGCCATCTGCGTTGGGTCCTACTCCGGTGGCCTCTCCGCCGTGCTGGTACCCCTGGACGGGTCGGCCACCAAGGTTGTGACGGTGCCGTCGAGCCAATACGACGCCGGCCTGCTCGGGACGGTCTCGGATGCGGCCTGGATTGACACCCTCGACGGGACCGTCTCCTACGAGCCCTGGGGCGGTGGTTCGGTGACCACGATCTCCACCGGCACCGCGATACCGGTCAATACCGTGACCAGTGACGGCACCAATCTGATCTTCAGCGGCGATGCCGCAGCCACCGCAGGGATCGCCTCTCTCACGCCGCCGTCGACGTCGCAGAGCACCCTGCTTACCGAGTCGACCGCCCCGACCGAGGCCACCGGGGTGGCGTTGACCCCGGGGCGGGTGGCGTGGAGCGACGACTCTCCGTCGACTGCGACGCTTTCGCCCGACGCCGGGCCACTGTGGGACCGCTCGCTCACCGACAACGCGGGGACCCTCGACGCCGGGGCCTCGGCCAACCTGGTCGTCACCGACGCCAGCGGCTTCAGCCAGCCGTCGGGAACGTCAAAGAACATCTCGGGGCGCCGCACCCTGTATGCCAGCGCGACCAACAGCCTGATCCTGGACGACCCGTCGGCACCAACCCCAGAGACGACCGTTTCACCATCCCCGGGGGCCCCAGGGACAGCAGCCGTTTCGGGTTCGCGGGTGCTGTACAGCGACAACAGCGGGAACTGGCATCTGTACAACGCGGTGACCGGCGTCGACTCCGATCTCAGCGCCACCATCCCCTCTGGCACCTCAGCGGCCCTCTGGGGTGACTACGTGGCCTATGAGGAGACGAACGGGGCGGTCTACCGCTGGGACATCTCCAACCTGTCGAACACACCGGTGCAGGTGCTGGGGCCGGCCGGGAGCGGGATCTCCTGTGGTCCCAACGGTTTTCTCCAAACACCTCTCTGGGTGGCCGGGGACTACGTGGCATGGTCCGAGAGCTGCAGTGGCGCGGACTCCGCCGGCCCGGTGATCGGCTACGAGGACGTCAACGCCCCGAGCCCCTCACCGGTCGACCTGACCTCAATTGGCGACCCGGTCGCCATGTCCGGCTCCTACCTCGCGCTCGTCCCGCCGGGCAGCCCGTCCTACCCGGGTCCCAGTCCCGACAACCCCATCGCCTTGAGCGATCTTCCGCTGGGCACCACCACTCCGGCAGCGGTGGGGACCGCTTCGGGCCCAGTCAGCCTCGACGGCTCCACCATTGCGTGGGTCGACCAAAACGGCGACGTCCAAGCCGAGGCCCTGCCCGCCCTGCCCGACCAGCCCCGCTACCTGGGCAACGGCTCCGCCCCCACCAGCGCCACCCTGCCCGGAACGTGGGACGCCGAGTGGGACGCCTCGGCCGCCTTCAGCGCCTGCAGCGTCACCATCTCCCAGAGCGCCACCACCGTCGCCACCCTGCCCTGCGACCCCACCGACATGTCCCTGGGCGAGGCGGTGGTCTCGTGGAACGGGCAGAACACCTCTCACACGCTCGTGAGCCCGGGCAACTACACCTGGACCCTCACCGCCTCCAACTCCGACGGCGCACTCGAGTCACCGACGGGCACCACCCTCACCCTCACCGGAACCATCTCCGTCGCCGTCACGCCACCGGCACCTCCAACAGACGTCACGGCGACAGCAGGCGTCGACTCGGCGAACGTGACGTGGAGCCCTCCCTCCACCGGGGCCACCCCGACTTCATACGTCGTCTCCTCGACCCCCGCATCGACTGACGTCACCACGACTTCCATCTCGGCAACGATGAGCGGGCTGACCGCCGGGGTTTCCTACACGTTCACCGTGGCAGCAGTCGACTCCGGCGGTGACTCATCGCCGTCGGCTCCTTCCAACGCGATCGTGCCAACGGCGGTGGCCCCTCAGGGCTCCCAGACCACTTCTGGCACGAACCCGTCGGCGACCACATCGACAGCTTCGAGCACGTCGCCCACCGGGACGACGACGGTCACTGCCGCCGCCACCGGAACCGGGGCTGTCACGGTTGCCACCTACGCCTCTGACCCGGAGGCAGGCTTCGAAGTCGACTCGACCTACTTCGACGTGTCCATCAAACCTGGAAGCGACTTCTCCACGGTGACCTTCACCGTGTGCGGGCTACTCTCCGGCGCCGGCGTCTCGTGGTGGAACCCCTCAGCCCAACGATGGCAACTCGTCTCCGACGCCACAGCCGTGAACCTCGCCGGTTGCTCGACCGTGACAATCGGTTCCACCACCAGCCCGAGCCTGTCCCAACTGTACGGAACCATCTTCGCCATCGCACTGCCAGGTAACGGCTACCGGTTGGTCGCTTCCGATGGCGGCATCTTCAGCTACGGCGACGCGCAGTTCTACGGCTCGACGGGGGCACTCCACCTCAACAAGCCCATCGTCGGCATGGCGGCCACGCCCGACGGCAAGGGCTACTGGCTCGTCGCCTCCGACGGCGGCATCTTCAGCTACGGCGACGCGCAGTTCTACGGCTCGACGGGGGCACTCCACCTCAACAAGCCCATCGTCGGCATGGCCGCGACCCCCGACGGCGGGGGCTACTGGCTGGTCGCCAGCGACGGCGGCATCTTCAGCTACGGGGACGCGCAGTTCTACGGCTCCACCGGGGCGATCACCCTCAACAAGCCCATCGTCGGCATGGCGGCCACGCCCGACGGCAAGGGCTACTGGCTCGTCGCCTCCGACGGCGGCATCTTCAGCTACGGCGACGCGCAGTTCTACGGCTCGACGGGG
>JBKQUM010000172.1:0-23147 GCA_052140165.1 Acidimicrobiales bacterium | reverse complement strand
AAGGATCTCCCTCGGGCTCTCGAAGCGCTGCTGGACCTTTGCCCGACCAAGTGCCATGGCTCAAATTCTTGCCGACCCGGGCACAAATCGCGAGCCTTTCGGTGCGATTATTTCAGGGGCGTCCTAGGACTCACGGGCAAGAGAGGCTGTCCCGGAACGTTCTACGCTCCAGAATCCCGAGACTGTCCCGTACGATGCTGCCAGCTGAGTGCGATGCATCAAAATGGTTGGGTGCTGGAGCCACCGGAACTGGAGCGGTTTATCACGGAGGGCTACCTCGTGGTTTGCGCCGCATCGGTGAGCGGGAAAGTTCCTGACGGGCCGCAATCGGAGGTATGACCCAGTCGCCGGAGACGGGCGCCTCTACGTTTGGTTGTGGCGTTTCCAGAACGCAGCCTCGTCATCGTTCTCCGTCAATCGAGGAGCGTCCCATAGGTCGGATCCATCCCATATGTCCGATCCGCTCATCTTGAGTGACGCGCTCAGGGCATTCAAAACGTCTACCAGGATCGGTGTCGAGCCCCGAGTGGGATCCGCTGCGCGTTCGTGTCTCGGATGTCGACGGCCCGCCTGAGTGCCTCATTGAGGATCTTGGAAGCGTCGTTCCCCGTCCATTCTCGCCAACGAGGATCGTCCCATCTCCAGCCGTCCATGTACTCAGGACGCTTAGGTTCATGGTCGCTCACGGGCCAAGGTTTCCGAATCGATGTTGAACCCACTCAACCTCGCTGAGAGCCTCCGAACACCAGAACGGGGAGCCGAACCGGACGATGTTCGAGGTAGGAACGTTCTTGACATCCCCTTCGTGACTCACTTATGACCCTCGAGCCTTCGATGTGCCGGTGGCCACGGCAGGCCGACCGTTCCCCGGCGTGGCTCCTACAGTCGAGGCCGGCAACGGAATCATCTGATGAGGTGGGCCGTCATTGGGCTGGTAGCGCTCGGCCTCGTGGTCGGGCTGCTGGGGACAGCCGTGGTTGGCTCCGCCATGGCCATGTTCGGGATCGACGTCGAGCCCACGGCGACGTCGGCAGCCACCTCCAAGATCCCGCCTGCCATGCTGGCGCTCTACCAGGAGGCGGCGGCCACCTGCCCCGGCCTGCCGTGGACCGTCCTGGCCGCCATCGGCACTGTCGAGTCGGACAACGGGCAGTCCACCCTCCCCGGCGTCCACAGCGGCTCCAACGCGGCGGGCGCCGAAGGGCCCATGCAGTTCGAGCCGGGAACCTTCGCAGAGTACGACGAGCCGATCCCCCCGGGCGGGGCGGACCCGCCCAGCCCCTACGACCCGACCGACGCCGTGTACGCGGCCGCACGCCTCCTGTGCGCCAACGGCGGCGCGGGCGGGACCGACCTCGCCGGTGCCGTCTACGCCTACAACCATTCGGCCTCTTACGTGACCCAGGTGCTGGCGCTGGCTCAGTCGCTGGCCGCGCCCACGCCGGCGGGCACGCCGGTCTCCGATGCCGGTGCGGTGGCGGCCGAGTGGGCGCTGTCCCAGATCGGCACGCCCTACGTCTGGGGCGGCGAGACGCCGGGTGTGGGCTTCGACTGCTCGGGGCTCGTCCAAGCCGCCTACCGGGTGGCCGGCGTCGTGCTGCCCCGGGTGGCTCAGGACCAATACGACGGGACGCCGAAGCTGGCCGCCGGTCAGCCACTCGCGCCCGGCGACCTCGTGTTCTTCGGCGCCGGGCCGTCCGCCATCGACCACGTGGGCATCTACGTCGGGATCGTGGACGGTGACGACGTCATGGTCGACGCGCCCTACACGGGGGCGGACGTGCGGGCCGAGGCCTTCCCGGCCACCCCGGGCGCGGACTTCGGCAGCCTGCTCTTCGTGGGGGCGACGAGACCGTGACGCCCCCACGCCGTCGTTCACGTGGCACGCGAAGCCCACGATGGGGGCTCCACGGCGTTCACGCCCTCGGGGCCATGGTCCATATCCATCGCAGTACGATGCTATCGTGTCACGATGCAGCTGCGAGATGCCGACTACGAGGACCTGTTGACACTGCGCACCGGGCTCCGCCGGTTTCTGCGGTGGAGCGAGCAGCAGACGGAGGCGTCCGGGCTGACGCCGACACAGCACCAGCTGCTCCTCGCCATCCGCGGGCACAGCGACCGCCGCGGCCCCACGGTCGGCGAGGTGGCCGACTACCTGCTCCTCCGGCACCACAGCGCGGTCGGTCTGGTGGACCGGGCCGTTGCGGCGGGCCTGGTCAAGCGGGTCCGTGACCCGCAGGACCACCGGGTCGTGCGGCTTCAGCTCACGGCGAAGGGGGGCAAGCGACTGGAGTCGCTCTCAGAGCTGCACATGGCCGAGCTCGAGCGGCTGTCGCTCAAGCTGCCGAGCGCCTGGCGGGGCTTGATGCCGCGCCAGCCCCTGCACGGCATCGACGTCCGGCCCTGACGGTCTAGACGGCTCGCCCGCGCAAGTCCCGGTAGATGCGCACGAGGGACGCGGTCGAGGGGTCCTGGCCCGAGAGGTCGGGAGCGGCCACATCCGTCAGGATCGGCGCCAGCTCCTTGGCCATCACCTTGCCCAGCTCGACGCCCCACTGGTCGAAGGAGTCGATCCCCCAGATGGTGCCCTCGACGAACACCGTGTGCTCGTAGAGGGCCACCAGCTGCCCCAGGACCGAGGGCGTGAGCTTCGGGGCCACGATGGTCGAGCTGGGCCGGTTGCCCGGCATCACCTTGTGGGGCACGAGCTCGGGCGGCGTCCCCTCGGCCGCGATCTCCTCCGCGGTCTTGCCGAAGGCCAGCGCCTTGGTCTGCGCCAGGCAATTCGCCATGAGCAGGTCCTGCTGCTCCCCCGTCTCGTGGGTGCCCTCGGCGAACGCGATGAAGTCGCACGGGATCAGCTTCGTCCCCTGGTGGATCAGCTGGTAGAAGGCGTGCTGCCCGTTCGTGCCCGGCTCGCCCCAGAAGATCTCGCCCGTCTGCCCTGCCACCGGTGTCCCGTCGAGGCGGACCGACTTCCCGTTCGATTCCATGGTCAGCTGCTGCAGGTAGGCGGGGAAGCGGGCCAAGCGGTGGCTGTAGGGCAGCACGGCATGGGTCTGCGCGCCGAAGAAGTTGTTGTACCAGACGTTGAGCATGCCCTGAATGACCGGGAGGTTCTCGTGCAGGGGCGCCGTCCGGAAGTGCTCGTCGATGGAGTAGAACCCGAAGAGCATCTCGCCGAAGGCCTGGCGCCCGATGGCCACCATGAGCGAGAAGCCGATGGCGGAGTCGTAGGAGTAGCGCCCGCCGACCCAGTCCCAGAACTCGAGCATGTTGTCGGTGTCGATGCCGAATTCGGCCACGGCCTCGGCATTGGTCGAGACGGCCACGAAGTGCTTCGCCACCGCATCGTCGCCCGCGGCGGGGCCCAGCCCGTCGAGCAGCCACTGCCGCGCCGCCGCCGCGTTGGTCAGCGTCTCGAGCGTGGTGAACGTCTTGGAGCTGACGACGAAGAGCGTCGTGGCCGGGTCCAGGTCGTGCGTGGCCGCGTAGAGGTCGACGGGGTCGACGTTCGACACGAACCGGCTCACCAGCCCCGGCTGCGCGTAGTCGGCGAGCGCGATCGTCGACATGGCCGGCCCGAGGTCGGAGCCGCCGATGCCGATGTTCACGACCGCGTTGATCCGCTTCCCTGTGGCCCCCGTCCACGACCCGTTGCGGATGCGTTCGGAGAGCTCACCCATCTTCCCCAGCACCGCGTGCACGTCGCCCGTCACGTCCTGCCCGTCGATGGTGAGATCGGTGCCGGGAGGCATCCGCAGGGCGACGTGGAGGACGGCGCGGTCCTCCGTCGTGTTGATGTGCGCGCCGGCGAACATGGCATCCCGGTGCTCCTCGACCCCCGCCGCCCGGGCGACGTCCATCAGCAGTCGCAGCGTCTCGTCGGTGACACGCTGCTTGGAGTAGTCGAGAAGGAGGTCGGCCGCTTCCACCGTCAGACGGGTGGCCCGCTCGGGATCCTCGGCGAAGACCTCACGCAGGTGCAGGGTCGAGATCTGGTCGTAGTGGGCCGCCAGGGCCTTCCACTCGGGTGTCGCCGTCACGTCCATGAAGGGCAATCTACGGGTCCGCTCAGCCGGCCGTGCCCCCTCCCTGGAACTCCAGGATCGCCGGCCACGCAGCGGGGTCCTGGAGCATGAACGCGTGGCCCCCGTCGAACAGGGCGAGCCGCGCGTCGGGGATCTCCTGGGCCAGCCGTTCGCTGTTGGCCGGCGGCGCGATGCCGTCGTAGCGGCCACCGCACACCAGGGTCGGGCACGCGATGCGGCCCAGCCGGGCCGTGGTGTCGTGCTGGGCCCGGGCGGCCAGCTGGTTGGTCAAGCCCTCGGGCGGCTGCTCGGCCGCCGGCATGCGCTGGGCGATCAGGGCGACCATGTCGGGATGGTCCCGGCGCCACGCCTCGTCCCACCGCGTGTCGAGCAGCCCGACCTGGCGGGTCACCCGCTCGGGGTGCCTGATGGCCACCTCCTGGGCGACCATGCCGCCGAAGGACAGACCGATGACGAGGCAGTCGTCCCAGCCGACGGCGTCGATGAGCGCGGCCGCGTCGGCGGCGAAGTCGGCCATGGCGTAGGGCCACGGTGGCACGCTCGACCGGCCGAGGCCGCGCTGGTCGTAGGAGAGCAGCTCGAACGCCTGCCCGAGGGGGCTCTCGGCCAACCCGGGCCCCTGCCGCAGGTCGCCGCCCGTGCCCGAGATGCTCAGGAGTCGCTCGCCGGTGCCCGTCAGCTCGCAGTAGAGCTATACACCGTTGGCGACGCGGGTGGGCATGCCCGTCAGCGCATCGCGAGTTGCCCGGGCACGAGCGGCGACGGCAGCGAGGTCGTCCCCATGAGCCAGCGGTCGACCGCCGAGGCGCAAGAACGGCCCTCGGCGATGGCCCAGACGATGAGGCTCTGGCCCCGCGTCTGGTCCCCGCACACGAAGACGCCGCCGACGTTGGTGGCCCAGGTCTCGTCGGCCACGACGGTCCCCCGCGGCCCGACCTCGACGCCCAGCTCGTCCACCGCGTTCCGGCGCTCGGTCCCCACGAAGCCCATCGCCAGCAGCACGAGCTCGCACTCGAGCTCGAATCCGGTGCCCGGCACCGGCTCGAACACCGGGCGGCCGTCCTCGGTGCGCATCTCCACCGTGTGGCCGCGCAGGGCGCGCACGGTGCCCGAGCCGTCGTCGACGAACTCGGTGGTCGTCACGGAGAAGAGGCGCCTTCCCCCTTCCTCGTGGGCCGAGGACGTGCGCAGGATCAGCGGCCACAGGGGCCACGGGTTCTCGGCCAGGCGGTCGCTCGGGGGCTCGGCCATGATCTCCAGCTGGTGGACCGAAGCCGCGCCCTGGCGGTGCGCGGTGCCCAGGCAGTCCGCCCCCGTGTCACCGCCCCCGATGATCACGACGTGCTTCCCCTTGGCGCTGATGGGCGGGGTTCGCAGCTCGCCCTCCTGGACCAGGTTGGAAGGCTTCAGGTACTCGAGGGCCAGGTGGATGCCCGACAGCTCACGTCCGGGCACCGGCAGGTCCCGGGGCAGCGTGGCCCCTCCGGCCAGCACCACGGCGTCGAACTCGGCCCGCACCTCGGCCGCCGGGCGCACCTGCACGTCCGGTGCGCACGCCGTTCCCAACCCGCGCTCCTCGCCCGGTTCGGCCGGCCCGCCCGCCTCGGTGCCGCCCGAGCCGCCGCCCACCGACGTCGAGCACACGAACGTGACGCCCTCGGCCTCCATCTGGGCCAGCCGGCGGTCCAGCACCGCCTTCTCCATCTTGAACTCGGGGATCCCGTAGCGCAGCAGCCCTCCGGGTTTCTCCGCCCGTTCGAAGACCGTGACCGCGTGCCCGGCCCGCACCAGCTGCTGGGCGGCCGCCAGGCCGGCCGGGCCCGAGCCCACCACCGCCACCGCCTTGCCGGTACGCACCGTGGGCATCTGCGGCGTCACCCATCCCTCGTCCCAGGCGCGCTCGACGATCTCGTACTCAATCCGCTCGATCGTGACCGGGTCGTCGTTGATCCCGAGCACGCACGCCGCCTCGCACGGGGCCGGGCACAGCCGCCCCGTGAACTCGGGGAAGTTGTTGGTGGCGTGCAGGCGCTCCATGGCCTCCGGCCAGTCGTCGCGGTAGACGAGATCGTTCCATTCGGGGATCAGGTTGCCGAGCGGACAGCCCTCGTGGCAGAAGGGGATGCCGCAGTCCATGCAGCGAGCCCCCTGCTCCTTGGTGGCCTCCTCGCCGAAGGGCTCGTAGACCTCCCTCCAGTCGCGCAGCCGGACCGAGACGGGGCGCCGCCGAGGCAGGTGGCGTCCGAATTCCATGAAGCCGGTCGTCTTACCCATGCGCGGCCTCCATGACTGCCTCGTCCACGGGGCGCCCCTCCGCCTCGGCCTGGCGGGTCGCCTCGAGGACGCGGCGGTAGTCGCGGGGCATCACCTTCACGAACTCGAGGACGTCGGTGTCCCAGTTCTGGAGCAGGCGCGCCGCCACGGCCGACTCGGTCTCCACCCCGTGGCGCTCGACCAGGGTGCGCACCATGAAACTGTCCTCGGGATCGAGTGGCTCCACGTCGACCAGCTCGAGGTTGACCCGCTGTCCGAACGTGCGCTCGGGGTCGTAGACGTAGGCGATGCCCCCCGACATGCCCGCCGCGAAGTTGCGACCCGTCGGCCCGAGCACCACCACGATCCCACCGGTCATGTACTCGCACCCGTGGTCGCCCACCCCCTCGACGACGGCGGTCGCCCCGGAGTTCCGGACGCAGAAGCGCTCCCCCACCTGCCCGCGGATGAACGCCTCGCCGTCGGTGGCGCCGTAGAGGATCACGTTGCCCGCGATGATCTCCTCCTCGGCGGTGAACGGGGAGCCCTCCGGCGGCCGCACGACGAGGCGTCCCCCCGAGAGGCCCTTGCCGAAGTAGTCGTTGGCGTCGCCGTACAGGCGCATGGTCATGCCCCTGGGCACGAAGGCTCCGAAGCTCTGGCCGGCCGATCCAGTGAAGGTCAGCGAGATCGTGTCGTCGGGCAGCCCGGCGCCGCCGTACCGCCGGCTGATCTCGGAACCGAGCAGCGTCCCCACGGTGCGGTCCACGTTCGTGATCGGCAGCTCGACCGACACCGGGGTGGCGTCCGCCAGCGCGGGCGCGCAGTCGTCCATGAAGGCGTGGTCCAGCGCCTTCTCCAGGCCGTGGTCCTGCAGGCGCGTCTGGCGCCGGCCGACCGTGTCGGGGATGTCGGGCTGGGCGAGGACCGTGGTCAGGTCGATGCCGGCCGCCTTCCAGTGGGTCACCGCCGCTTCTGTCTCGAGCAGGTCGACCCGCCCGATGGCCTCGTCGAGCGTCCGCAGGCCCAGGGAGGCCAGCACCTCGCGCACCTCCTCCGCCACGTACTCGAAGAAGGTCTCGACGAACTCGGGTTTACCGCTGTACTTGGCCCGCAGCGCCGGGTTCTGGGTGGCGATGCCGACGGGGCAGGTGTCGAGGTGACAGACCCGCATCATGATGCAGCCCGAGACCACGAGCGGGGCGGTGGCGAAGCCGTACTCCTCAGCGCCGAGGAGGGCACCGATGACGACATCGCGACCGGTCTTGAGCTGCCCGTCCACCTGCACCACGATCCGGTCGCGCAGACCGTTGGCCAGCAGGGTCTGCTGGGTCTCGGCGAGCCCGATCTCCCAGGGGATGCCGGCGTGCTTCAGCGAGGTCAGGGGTGCAGCGCCGGTGCCGCCGTCGTGGCCCGAGATCAGCACCACGTCGGAGTGCGCCTTGGCCACCCCGGCCGCCACCGTGCCGACGCCGACCTCGGCCACGAGCTTCACGTGCACCCGGGCGCGGGGGTTGGAGGACTTGAGGTCGTGGATGAGCTGGGCGATGTCCTCAATGGAGTAGATGTCGTGGTGCGGCGGTGGCGAAATCAGCCCGACGCCCGGCGTCGACTTCCGGGTCCGGGCGATCCACGGGTAGATCTTGATGCCCGCCAGCTGCCCGCCCTCGCCGGGCTTGGCCCCCTGCGAGATCTTGATCTGGAGGTCGTCCGCGTTGACGAGGTACTCGCTCGTCACCCCGAAGCGGCCCGATGCCACCTGCTTGATCGCACTGCGCCGCAAGTCGCCGTTCTCGTCCGGCGTGAAGCGGTCGGCATCCTCGCCGCCCTCGCCGGTGTTGGAGCGTCCGCCGATCCGGTTCATGGCGATGGCGAGGGTCTCGTGTGACTCGGCCGAGATGGAGCCGTAGGACATGGCGCCGGTGGAGAAGCGCGCCATGATGGCCGAGATCGGCTCCACGTCCTCGATGGGGATCGGACCACCCGGCGCCGGCTTGAGCCGCAGCAGGCCGCGCAGGGTGCCCAGCTTCTCGGACTGGTTGTCGACCGCGCTGCTGTACTCCTTGAAGATCTCGTAGCGCTTCGCCCTCGTCGCGTGCTGGAGCTTGAACACCGTCTTCGGGTTGAACAGGTGGAACTCGCCCTCGCGCCGCCACTGGTACTCACCGCCCACCTCGAGCTCGCGATGGGCGCGCTCGGTCGGCCGCGGGTCGTGCGCCCTGCGGTGGCGCGTGGCGACCTCGGCCGCCAGCACCGACAGGCCGACGCCCCCGATGCGGCTGGCGGTGCCGGTGAAGTACTCGTCGATCAGGGCCCCGTCGAGGCCGATCGCCTCGAAGACCTGGGCACCGGTGTAGGAGGCCACCGTCGAGATGCCCATCTTGGACATCACCTTGAGGACTCCCTTGCACGCAGCCTTCATGTAGTTCCGGCGCGCCTGGCGCGGGGAGACGCCTTCGAGGAGGCCCTCGGAGATCATGTCGTCGATGGCGTCCAGGGCGAGATACGGGTTCACGGCCGCGGCGCCGAAGCCGATGAGCAGCGCCATGTGGTGCACCTCACGGGCGTCGCCGGTCTCGACCACCAGGCCCACCTTGGTCCGGGTCTTGTCGCGCACGAGGTGGTGGTGGACGGCGGCCGTCAGCAGCAGCGAAGGGATCGGCGCCCAGTCGGCCGTCGAGTTGCGGTCGGAGAGGACGATGATGTTGGCCCCTTCCGCGATGGCCGCCGAGACACGTTGGCGCACGACCTGAAGGGCGCCCCGGAGCGCCTCACCGCCCGCGGCGGTCGGCGCACCGGCCTGCCCCGCCTCGCGCACGTCGAAGAGCCCGTCGATGGCGAAAGCCTTGAACCCCGGCGTCTCGCCGTGCTCGTTGACGTACATGAGCTTCGCCAGGTCGTCGCGGTCGATGACCGGGAGCGGCAGCAGGATCTGGCGGCACGAGCCCTGGCACGCCTCGAGCAGGTTGGCCTCCGGTCCGATGGTGGCGGCCAGCGACGTCACCAGCTCCTCGCGGATGGCATCGAGCGGCGGGTTGGTCACCTGGGCGAACAGCTGGGTGAAGTAGTCGTAGAGGAGCCGGGAGCGATCGGAGAGGACGGCGATGGACGTGTCCGATCCCATGGAGCCGATCGGCTCGGCGCCCGAGCGGGCCATGGGCGCCAGGATCACGCGGGACTCCTCGGTCGTGTAGCCGAAGAGGCGCTGCTGGGTGACGACGCTCCCGTGCTGGGGCGTGAGCATGGTCCGCGCCGGCAGCTCGTCGAGCCGGATCTGGTCGGCCGCCAGCCACTCCTCGTAGGGGTGCTCGGCCGCCAGCTCGGCCTTGATCTCCTCGTCCTCGACGAGCCGGCCCTTGCCGGTGTCGACGAGGAACATGCGCCCCGGCTGCAGGCGGCCCTTGCGCACGACGCGCTCCGGGGCGATGTCGAGGACCCCGACCTCGCTGGCGAGCACCACCAGACCGTCGTCGGTGACCCAGTAGCGGGCCGGTCGCAGACCGTTGCGGTCGAGCACCGCGCCGACGATCGTCCCGTCGGTGAAGCAGACCGCGGCCGGTCCGTCCCACGGCTCCATCAGCGACGCGTGGTAGCGGTAGAAGGCGCGCCGGCCGCGGTCCATCGTGGTGTGGTTCTCCCACGCCTCGGGGATCATCATCAGCACGGCGTGCGGCAGCGGCCGGCCGCCCAGGTGGAGCAATTCCAGGACCTCGTCGAAGCTGGCGGAGTCGCTCGCTCCCGGGGTGCAGACGGGGAAGATGCGTGCCAGGTCGCCGTCGATCAGCGTTGTGTCGAGCAGCGCCTCGCGGGCCCGCATCCAGTTGCGGTTGCCCGCCAGGGTGTTGATCTCGCCGTTGTGCGCCAGGTAGCGGTAGGGGTGGGCGAGCGGCCAGCTCGGGAACGTGTTCGTCGAGAAGCGCGAGTGCACGAGCGCCAGGCCGGACTCGAAGCGGGGGTCGCGCAGGTCGGGGAAGAACTCGCGCAGCTGCTCCGAGGTCAGCATGCCCTTGTAGACGATGGTCCGGGCCGAGAGCGAGGGAAAGTACAGGCCGTCGACCGTGTGCTCCGCGCGCTTGCGCACCACGAAGGCCCGCCGTTCGAGCGCCATCGTGTCCAGGCCGTCCGTGGCCGGCGCCAGGAAGACCTGCTCGATGATCGGCATCGCGCCCAGCGCGGTCTTGCCCAGGCCTTCGGGCTCGGTCGGCACCCTGCGCCAACCGAGCACCGCGAGCCCCTCCTCGGCCGCCGTCTGCTCCACGACGGTCCGGGCCTTCAGGGCATCGTCCCGATCGGTCGGCAGGAAGGCGAGGCCCACGGCGTAGCCGCCCGCGTCGGGTAGCGAGAAGCCGGCCTCGGCGACGGCCGCGGAGAGGAAGCGGTGCGGGATCTGGACGAGGATGCCGGCGCCGTCCCCGGTCTCCACCTCGGCCCCGGAGGCGCCGCGGTGCGCCAGGCGCTCCAGCACGGTGAGGCCGCGGTCGACGATGTCGTGGTCGGGCCGGCCGTGCAGATCGGCCACCATGCCGACACCACAGGCGTCGTGCTCGTATGCCGGGTCGTAGAGGCCAGTGGCCATCGGCGTCCTTCCGAGTGGGGAGAAGTTGAACGGATACCGGGACGACGTTGGCCCGAAAGTCGAAAGAACAGGTTACACGGTGGCGCTCCTAGGCTTGGCACCGTGGCGTCGTCCGTGCACATCGTGGGTGGCGGGGTCATCGGCCTCAGCTGCGCGTGGGAATTGTCACGCAACGGCCATGATGTGACGGTCGTCGCGCCCGCGCCGGGGCGTGACGGCGCGTCGTGGGTCGCCGCCGGCATGCTCGCCCCGGTCACCGAGGCACAGTTCGGTGAGTCAGCGCTCACCGAACTGCTCCTCGAGGGCTCGCGGCTGTGGCCCGGCTTCGCCGCCGCGCTCGAGGACGCCACCGGGCGGACCGTCGGCTACGACACCACGGGCACGGTGACGGTGGCGCTCGATGCGTCGGACCGAGCCAGCCTCGACGACCTGCTTTCGTACCAGCACTCGCTGGGGCTCAGTGCGCACCGCCGCAGCGCCTCCGAGTGCCGCAGCCTCGTGCCCGCGCTCAACCCGGCCCTGCGCGGCGGCATCGAGGTCCCTGGCGATCACCAGGTCGACAACCGGGCCCTGCTCGGCGCTCTCGCCGCGGCCTGCCGCGCTGCCGGCGTGTCCTTCACGGAGGCCGCGGTCGCCGCGGTGGCCGGCGGGCCCGAGCTCTTCCTGGCGGACGGCCGGCGCCTGCGTCCCGAGCATGTCCTCCTGGCTGCCGGGACCGGGCTGCCGGCGATCGAGGGCCTCGAGGGTGCCAGGCTGCCCGCCGTGCGCCCGGTCAAGGGGCACATCCTGCGCCTCGGCCCGGCGGCCGCCGGGCACGGCGCGCCGGCACCCCTGCTGCGCCGCACCGTGCGCGGCCTCGTGCACGGGCGTTCGGTCTACCTCGTGCCGCGGCGCGACGGCTCCGTGGTCGTCGGGGCGACCGTCGAGGAGCGCGGCGACGACACGGCCGTGCGTGCCGGGGCCGTGCACGAGCTCCTCTGTGACGCCCGGGCGATCGTGCCGGGCGTCGACGAGCTCGAGCTACGCGAGACCGCCACGGGGCTGCGGCCGGCCACGCCCGACAACATGCCGCGCATCGGCTGGACCGCCATGGAGGGTGTCGCGGCCGCCATCGGCCACTACCGCAACGGCATCCTCCTGTCGCCCCTCACCGCCGCCGCGGTGGTCGACCTGTTCGCCCGGCGTCCGGTGGCACCGTTCATTCAGCCGCTGGCGCCCGCGTGACCCGCCTCGATCTCCGCGTCAACGGCGAGGCCGTCCAGGTACCACCGGGGACCACGGTCGCCGACCTGGTGGCCGGCCTCCTGGAGGGGGGCGACCCGAAGGGGGTGGCCGTCGCCGTCGACCGCTGCGTGATCCCGCGTTCGGAGTGGGCCTCGACACCCGCCCGCGCCGGGTCGCTGGTCGAGGTGGTGACCGCCGCCGCGGGCGGCTGACCGTCGTTGTGGGCCGACGGGGGCGGTGTCAGAATCGGACGATGACCCCCACCCTGCGCACCGGCCCCACCGCGTTCGTCCTCGCCGGCGGAGGCACCAAGGGGTCGTTCGAGGTCGGCGTGCTGCAGTACCTCGTCGGCGTGGAGGGGATCACACCGGACATCGTCACCGCCACCTCCGCCGGCGCCATCGCGGCCACCGTGCTGGCGCAGGCCCGCACGCTGCCCGAGTTCGCGGAGCGGGTCGACGAGATCGAAGGGGACGTGCTGGCCTGGACGCAGACCGAGCACGTCTTCGGGAAGCAGGCCTGGTTGGGCGCTCTCGAGGGGACCGCGCTCGGACGCGAGATCCACAGCGAGATCATCGAGGGCACCCGCCCCCCGTTCCCGCTCAGCCCCGTCGGCGCCCAGGCCGAGAGCGGGGTGGTGCCGCCCGCCGCCCCCGGACGCCGCGCGCGGCGTCAGGCGCGCCGGGCCCGCCGGAAGCGACAGCGCCACCTGTTGCGGCTGGCCGCCGGTGCAGGTCTCCGGCTCCCCCGGGTGCGGCGCCACCTGCGCACCAGCGGCAGCTCGGTCCTCAATCTCGAGCCCCTGGCCGACGCCCTCCGCCACGGCACCGGTCACGGCGTCCGCCCCGTCGACCCCGCCTTGGTCCAGCGTCCGGGCCTGCAGCTGCGTCTGGCCGTCACCGCGCTGCGTGCCGGCGTCCTCCGCTTCGTCACCGAGGACGGGACGATCGTGGAGTCCGATGCGCGCACCCCCGCGCCGGGCGCCGCCGCCGGCCCGGTGGATCTCGTCGACGGCGCCATCGCCTCGGCCAGCGTGCCCATGGTCTTCCCGCCCCGCTCCATGGCGGACGACGACTACGTCGACGGCGGGGTCATCGAGATCGTCCCCGTCCGGGCGGCAGCCGACCTGGGCGCGACACGCATCTTTGCGGTGGTGGCCGTGCCGCTGACGCTTGCCCGCGACGAGCGCGACTACGCGGCCGCACCGGCCGGCTACATCGGACTGCGGTCCATGGGGATGATCGGCGTGGCCGAGCGTCAGATCTCGAACCTCAACGCCAGCCTCCCCGAGGGCGTGACGCTGACCACGATCGACCCGGTGGTCGACGTGGTGGGTCTCTTCGAGGTGCAGCCCGGCCTGCTGCGCATCAACAAGGACTACGGCTGGCTGCGAGCGGCCGACGTCCTGGCTGACGGCGACGCCGCCATCGTGGCCGCCATGGTGGACGGGACCCATGCCATCGTCGAGGCCCGGCGCGAGGCGTGGCGCCTCGAGGAGTCGCTCTGGGCCGCCCGGGTGGACGGGAGCGTGGCCGGGACGCTCGCTCTGGTACGCGAGCAGAAGGAGCTGGTGCGCGGGTTCGTCGACCGGCGCAAGCAGCTCGGCTTCCCCGTCCCGGAAGGGTGCGAGACCTGGTGGAGCGAGTACGAGGCCCACACGAGGAGCCGCCCGGGCGACCTCCCGGCGAGCCCGTCGACCCTCCCGCGCGACTGACAGCTCCCTCGGGGCGGGGCTCCCCGCCCGGCCGGTCGCGTCGCTCAGACGGTGGGGCCCCCCAGCCAGCCCCGCTTGCGGAACACCATGACCAGGGCGACGGCGGTCACGAGCTCGAGCCCGATCCCGATCACGTAGAAGCTCCACGTCGGCGACAGCCACACCCGGACCATGTAGGCGAAGTTCTGCCCGAAGAAGCCGGTGAGGAAGCTGAGCGGGAGGAAGATGGTGGCGATGATGGTGAGCTGCTTCATCACGACGTTCAGCCGGTTCGACACGGTCGACAGGTGGGTGTCCATCACGCTGGACAGCAGGTCCCGGTAGCTGTCGACGAGGTCCGCCAGGCGGATGAGATGGTCGTAGAGGTCGCGGAAGTAGCGGGTCGCCTCGTCGGTCATGCCGGGCACGTCCGTCACCCCGGCATTGATGCTCGCCATCATGTCGCGCTGGGGCGCGATCACCTTGCGCATCTCCATCAGCCGGCGCTTCATGTCGAAGAGCTCCCCGAGCTGGGCCTCGGTGGGTGCCTTGAGGATGTCGTCCTCCAACGCGTCGATCTGGTCGTCGAAGTCCGAGAGGTAGGGGAAGAAGCTGTCCACCAGCGAGCCGACGATGAGATACACGATGACGATCTGAGGGGAGGCGACCTGGGCGACCGGGTGCCGCTCGATCCGTTCGTGCACCTTGGCGATGGCCGGGCAGTCGCCACGGTGCACCGTGACCACGTAGCGGTCGGTCCAGAAGATGTGCACCTCCGCCTTGCCCGTCTGTTCGGGGTCGGCACCGCGGGCCACCAGGTAGACGAAGTCCGAGTAGTCGTCGATGCGGGGCCGCTGCCCGAAGCGCTCCGCCGCCTGGACGGCGAGGGGATGGAATTTGAAATGGACGCTCAGCAGCTCGGCGACCGTCCCGTCGACCGCCTCGTCGTCGAGGTCGAGCCAGAAGAAGCCCGTCCCCGCCAGCGCGGCCAGCACGTTCTCCGGTGTGGCCGCCTCGTCACGGGCGTCGCGGCGCAGGGTGCCCTTCAGCATGCCCCCAGTCTCACGTCGGCCGTGCCGCCGCGGTGGGATGGGGCCCCGGCGCCGGGGTCAGCCGAAGCGCGCGGGATCGAGGGCATCCGGCAGCGGCGCCTCGTCCGGTGGGAGCGCCACCCCGGCCATGGCGTGAGCCAGCACCCGGGCCGAGTAGGGCCCCTGCAGCAGGCCGTTGGCCCCGTGGCCGGTGGCCACCCACACGTTGCCCCAGCCCGGCAAGGACCCCACCAGGGCGCGGTCGTCCGACGAGGTGGGACGCAGACCGACTCTGGTCTCGAGGTAGGCCGCCCCCTGGAGACCCGGCGCCACCAGCAGGCACTCACGCAACAGCTCGTGCAGGCCGGCGGCCGTGACCGAGACGGAGAACCCGGCTCCGGTCTCGAAGGTGCCCCCGCAGGCCACCCGCCCCCCCGGCCAGGGCACGAGATAGTGGGTGAGCAGCGGCTGCACGATGGGCCAGCGGCCGGTCTCGGCCTCGACCCCGAGATGCACGATCTGGCCCTTGGTGGGCCCGACCGGGAGGTCCTTCGCGAACCACTCCCCCGCCGCTGCCGTCCAGGCCCCGCCTGCCACCGCCAGGGCGGAGCACTCGACGTCGCCGTGTCCCTCCACGCGGACGGATTCGACGTGGGGCCCGCCCGCAGCGCCGGCGACGACCCCGTATGCCGCGCCCTCTACGAACACCACCCCTTTCGCCTCGGCCCCCTGCCGCAGGGCGGCCGCCATGCCACGGCCGTCGACGCGGGCGGAGCCGGGGGCGTGCAGGGCGCGGTGGACCGGGCCGAGCGGCGGGAACAGCGCCGCGGCCTCCGCGGCCGGGATCTCGGACACCTCTCCCGGGGAGCGCTGGAGCACCAGGTCGGCGAAGGGGCTGAACCATCCGTCTTCGTGGGGGCGTAGACCCACCGAGAGGATCCCGCAGGCGCCGTAGCCGGCGGCGGACACGTCGGCCCCGTCGCCCGCGAGTCGTGCGAGCAGGGCCGGGTAGTGGGCCCCCGCCTGGCGCAGGAAGGGCCACAGCGCGGCGTCGGTCTCCGCGCTCGTGACCGGCGAGAGGATGCCCGCGCCGGCGTCGGTCGCCCGGCCCGGATGGTGCGTGTCGATCACGGTGACGCTCGCCCCGAGACAGGCGAGCTCGTACGCCAGCGCCAGGCCCACCAGCCCGGCCCCGAGCACTGCGACATCGCGGCGTTCCCCGTTCACGAGCACCGAGTCCACCAGTCCCAGCGCTGCCGTGCCAGCCGTGGGGCACTATGGGCGCCGTGCACATCGTGCGGACGCCCGACGAGCGCTTCACCGATCTCCCCGGCTACCCCTTCGCGCCGCACTTCGTCACCCTGGCCGACGGGGTGCGCATGCACTACGTCGACGAAGGGCCGGCCGGCGCCGAGACCGTCCTGCTGCTACACGGTCAGCCGACGTGGTCGTACCTCTACCGCACGGTCGTGAGCCGGCTCGCGGCGCACGGGTTGCGTGCCGTTGCGCCCGACCTCATCGGGTTCGGTCGCTCCGACAAGCCGCTGGCTCGGACGGTGCACACGGTCCGCGCGCATGTCGGCTGGGTCGCCCAGTTCGCCGACGCCGTCGGGCTGGGGGGGATCACGCTCGTGGTCCAGGACTGGGGCGGCCCGTTCGGGCTGGGCCTGCTGACCGCGCGCCCCGGGCTCGTGCGCCGCGTCGTCGCGGCCAACACCGTGCTGCACACCGCAGACGCCGACCTCGCGGGCCGGCTGGAGTGGCCGTGCCATGCCGGCGCGGACGGGACCGTCACGGTGGCGCAGTTGCTGCTCGACTACCAGCGCCTCACGCAGGAGGTCACGCCCTTCCAACCCAGCTTGTTCGTGCAGGGGGCCACCGAGTCCGAGGTCCCGGACCCGGTGTTGGCGGCCTACGACGCGCCGTTCCCCGACGAGGCCTACTGCGCCGGACCGCGCCAGCTGCCGCTGCTCATGGGCATCACGCCCTCGAGCGCGTGCGCGCGCCTGAACCGGCGCACCATGGAGGCGCTCGCCGCTTTCGACGGCCCCTTCCTGACCGCGTTCTCCGACGGGGACCCGGCGACGCGCGGTTGGGCCGAGGTGCTCCGCGAGCTGGTGCCGGGCGCGGCCGGGCGGGAGCATGTCGCGATCCGTGGCGCTGGGCACTTCCTGCAAGAAGATCGCGGCGAGGTCCTCGCAGACGTCGTGGCGGAGCTCGTGGGGGACGCTCCCCCCGACTGAGCTACGAGGTGGAGGACGACTCCTCGGGAGCCGCCGCCAGCGCCTCGGGCTCCGGCGCGCCCGTGCCGACCTCGGCCTTCAGCGCAGCCAGCTCCTGGTCGACCTGGGCATCCTTGCCGACCTGGTCGAGCTCCTTCTGAATGTCGTCGGTGCTCCCTCCGACGTCTTCGAGGACACCGGACTCGAGCAGCTCGTCGAGCGCGCCCGAACGGGCCTGCATCGTGGCGATCTTGTCCTGCGCCCGCTGCAGGCTCGCACCCGAATCATTGAACGACTTGGAGATCCCGGCCGCGCTCTCGTCGACGGTCGAGATCGCCTTGGCCGCCGTGTACTGGGCCTTGAGCGTCTCCTTTTGCGTCCGGAAGTCGTTCACCCGCTTCTGCAGGGCGTCGAGCGTCGCCGTCAGCTTGGTCTCCTCCTCGTCGAGCTGCTGGCGCTGCGGCTCCATCTCGTCGATCTGCTGCTGGGCCGCGGCCTTGCGGGACAGCGCCTCTTTGGCCAGGTCCTCGCGGTTTGCCGCCAGGGCCTGCTTGGCCTGGTCCTGCAGGTGGTCGATGGTGTGCTGAAACTGCTCCTCTTGCAGTTCGAGCCGCTTCTTCGATGCCGCGAGGTCGACGAGGGCCCGGCGGACCTGGGTGATCTGCTCGAGCATCTTCTCGTAGGAGAGGTCGAGCATCTCGTCCGGCTTCTCGGCGGCGTCGAGCGCCTTGTTCGTCTTGGCCTGCACGATGTCGTGTGCCCGCTGGAAGATGCCCATGTGTCCCTCCCTGAGGGGTCGGTCCGTGACCCCACCATAGGTTCCGCTCAGCCCGCATGCGGCCGCGGGGAGCGCTCGTCGGACGCCAGCAGCTCCTCGACGACGGCACCCTTGGCCCTCGTGTATCCCGGACGGTCCCGTGCGAACGAGCGGGCAAGCTCGCGCTTGGCCGACTGGTACGTGGCACGGGCGTCGGGGTCGTCGCACAGCAGCGCGTAAAAGCGCAGGTAGTCAGCCCAGGCGCGGCTCGCCCGCCCCACGACGTGGACGTGCACCGTGCGGAATGCTCCCTCGCCCCGCACGAACAGGAGCCCCCCGTCGTCGTGTTTGTTCCCCTCGTAGGCGTAGGCGTCGCCCGCGCAGAGGCACGCCACGACGTCGTCGGTCGGGACCTGGTTCCCGACGGCACCCACGATGTCGAGGATGGGCTTGACCTCCAGCCCGGGCACGGCGGTGCTCCCGGCGTGGACCACGTCGACCGCGAGCGGGCCGAGCAGGGCCGCCACGGTGGCACACTCCCGCTGGCCCAGGGTCACCCAGTCGGGATCGTGCGCGCAGAGCCGGACCTCCGACCGGTCCAGGCCCAGGCCGTCGCCCGCGGACGGCTCCGCGTCCCGGCCGCTCATCAGAACGCCCGCCCCACGGGATGCGAATGTAGCCAGCGGGCCGGGGCGGCGGTCAGGACCCTGAGGCGGCGATGATCGGGCCGTTGAGGTGGGTGCCCGACATGTCCCCGTCGTTGGGCGCGTCACCGAAATTCGAGACCTTGCCCAGTGCGGTCACCACCCAGTAGCCGCCGCCGTCGGACGTGGCGAAGATGGCGGACGCCGGATCGAGGCCACCGGCAGACCCGGCCGGCAGGCTGCCCAGGCCGGCCGCGTCGCCGAAGGGGAAGACCTGCCCGGCGCCGTCGAGGATCCAATAGCCGCCGCCGTTGGGCGCGGCGACGGCAGAGGTGATGGCCGTGCTCTGGCGGCCGGGTGCTCCGTAGTCGACCGCGTTGCCGAACGGGTAGACGGAGCCGGTGCTCGTGACGACCCAGTAGCCGCTGCCCGAGGCGTCGGGCACGACGGCGACCGCTGCGCCGCTGCAGCCGCCGATCCCGGGGCAGGATCCCTCGAACCTGGCGTCGCCGAAGGCGAACACGCCGCCGTCGGACGCCACCATGAAGTACCCGCCACCGTCGGTGGACGGCACCATGCCGACGATCGGCGCGTTGAGGCTGTGGGGCAGGCCCGAGCCGGCGGGGCTCAATCCGCTGCCGGGGATGGAGCCGTGGAAGCCCGCATCGCCGAAGGCGAAGATGCCGCCGTCGGAGGCGACGAGCCAGTATCCGTCCCGGTCGGCCGTCGGGGTGATGCCGACCACGGGCCGTTGGAGGTGCATGGAGCCGGTCGAACCATGGAACTGGGCGGATCCGAAGTTGAAGATGCCCCCGTCGGACCCCACCAGCCAGTAGCCGTGCGACGGAGCCGGTGGCGGCGCGGGCGACGTGGGAGGCGGTTGGGGGTTGGTCGCAGCCGGCGCGTTGACCGTCAAGGTGAAGACCTGGGTGGCGGTGGGGGCGACGCCGTTCGAGGCCTGCAGACACACCGTGTAGATGCCGCCGTCACCCGCGTGGGGCGTTCCCTCCAGGACGGCGTTCGTGCCGCCGGCGTACTGGAGCGTGATGCTGGCCGGGAGCGTGGAGGGGTTGCAGCCGCTGAAGGGAGCATCCGTCACGGAGTTGGCGTCGGGTGTCCCGGTCGTCGTGACGTCGAACACTCCGGCGACGCCGGCCGAGAAGGTGGCCTGGTCACCGCTCGTGATGGCGGGAGCCGTGGGCGTGCGGCTCCCCGTGTACGTGTACCGGTCGGCCGCCGAGACCGGGCTCGTCCCGGCCGGTGTGGTCACCGTGATGTCCACGGTGCCCGGGTTGACCGACGGCGGGATGGTCGTCGTGATCTGGCTCGAGCTGTAGCTGATGGAGCCGATGCTCGCGACGGACCCGAAGTCCACGATCGGCGTGACGCCCGCGTCGTTGAAGTTGGAGCCATGGATCGTGACGCTGCCCGAGGGGATCTCCGATCCCGATGTGGGTGAGACCGACGCGATGGTGGGCGCGGCGGTCGGCGAGTACGTGAACTCGTTGACCGCCGGGGTGCCGGTGGGGCTCGACGAGCCCGCACCGGTGCTCACGGTCACGACGACCTGGTCCGGCTCGGTGCCGGCCGGGTCCGCCGGTGCATCGGCAGTCAGCTCCCCGTCCCAATTCACCTGGACGGCAGTGGCGGGCACACCTCCGAAGGACACCTGGGGCGATGTGCCGAAGTAGTTGCCTTCGATGGTCACTGCTGTGCCGGCAGCGGTGCTCGGCGACGAGGCCGGTAGCACCTGCACGACGTCGGGGGTGCTGGGTGTCGAGGGGGTGGGCAGCGAGCTCGGCGCGATGGTGTCGATCAGCGAGTCGGCCGGGTCCTGCTGCGTGGCGAAGATCTCGGCGTACTGGCCGGTCGGCGTGTTGGCGTCCCCCATCATCGCCGTCTCGCTGTCGCTCGTCGTCACGCTGCCGAGGATGTTGTCCCGGTGGCCCCAGCAACCGCCGGCACCGGGCGAGGTGCAGTCGAGGTTGGTCCCGCCGTACCCGTCGTCGTACATCCAGGCGAAGTCCGCCCCGAGCGGGGTGTCGTCCTGGGCGAAGATGGACCCGCCGGGACCCTCGAAGCCCGAGGGGAGGGTGGGGTCGGTGCTCGTCTGCGCACCGGTCAGCGCGGCGGCGTCGAGCGTGGCATCGAGCCCCGAGTACTCCGAGAGCCCTCGGTCGCCGCGCTCCTCGTCGGTGAGGACGAGTTGCTGCTCGGCGACGGACTCGCTCGGGTAGTCGCTCGGCAGCACGAGGGGCCCGAGGCCTTCGAGCGAGCGCGCATAGTTGATGTTGTGCAGGACCGAGTCGATGCATCCCGCGCTGTGGTCGTCCACCGTCACGAACGTGCACGCCGGCATGACCTGCGGCGGCACGCTGACCGCCGGGTTGTCCGGCGGCACGATCACCGTTGCCCCGGCGTCGAGGTTTACCCCACCGACGGCGACGACCGCGGACACGATGCCCGCCGCAACGGCCAGCGCGGCCCGCGCCACCGTTGTCGGCACGGCGCGTGCGCCGAGTCGGTGCCGTCTCACGCTTCCGTTCGCCCCCCTCGTGCGCGGGAATGGATCAGCGCGGGCACCGTAACATTTTCGTCATCCGGCTCGAGCGGGATGGAATCGAATTGTCCGCCGGTTGAGGCGCTCCCCCACCGCTCGGGTCCCCTGGCTCCTTACACGCCGCGAGGTCCCGGGAGCACTTTTGATGCAGCGTTGTCCCGGATGGTCCGGTCGGCTCTATTTCGGCTCCCGCCGCGCTGTCAACATCACCACCGAGGGGCGGTGATCGGGGGAGGAGTTGTCGTCACCGCCCCTCCCTCATCACCGCAGCTCTTCACGCGCACGGGTCCTTTGGCTACGACGACGCCTCGCGACCGGCGTTGGGTGGAGGTGGGTCGATGCCCGGGACACCACGGTCTGTCACGTGCTCCGTCCATTCAGACCCCGACCAGTACCGCCGCTCATGTCGGCCCGAGGGGTCGGTCAGCCAACCGGGAGCGATCCCGGTGAATGTGATCTCGCCAGGCGATTCGTCGACGGCATCGGATCTTTGGATTGGATGAGTCGGGCCGGTGAACCAGCTCGTGGGAGGTGAATTCCCGGGCTGACCTCGGCGGCGTCGTTGAGAGGAGGAGAACGCCCGCATAGCGAACAGGCCGAAAAAGACCACCAGGGCGATCGAGGAAGTATGGCCGTAGAACGTGTCCACAGCGTAGCTGGCCAGGAAAAGGGACGGAAGGGCGTCTCAACGAGAACCCCCGAAGGTCTCCTCACCGCTCGCCAACCACCACCCCACCTCTCCACCCGTGCCGGGTGAGAGAGCATGCCGTGCGGAGAAAGGTGATCGTTATGCGGGACCGGCGACGTGGTCGGGCGGATCCTCGTGAGCGGGCAGCAGCAGAGAACAGGGGGATCTCACTGTCGCCGGCGGCCAGGAACGGCAGATACGGGCGAAGTAGCGTTGTCAAGGACGGAGCGATGGAGGTATCCAATGCCAGGTTTTATCCAAATCATGGAGTTTGAGACGTCTCATATCGACGAACTAGAGGCGCTGATGAAGACGTTTCAGGAGGAACGTGGGGATGCTCTGCTTGCGACCAAAGCCACGATCACGGAGGACCGAACCCGACCGAACCACTACTTGGTCATCGTCGAGTTCAACTCCTACGAGGAAGCGATGAAGAACTCAAACGATCCCGTCACGAGTGAGTACGCCGAGAAGATCAGCGCCATGCTGAACGGCCCGCAGATCTTCCATGACCTGAATGTGCGTTCGGTGATCCACAACCGTGAATAACTGAGCGACTGCACCGGAGACGGTTCGGGACTACCCGTTCAGTTGGACGGGGGCAGTTCGGACACGGTCGGGGTACCCGCGCCCTCTTGACCCCCAGTCGCCTAAGGGCGGAATTTTGAAAGAGTCGCTGATCTGCGAGTTCCGGTAAATCTCCTGGTTGGGCCATATTTCTTGGTCGCCGTTGGCATCCGCTGTCATCCCCTGTTCTTCGGTGCCGCGCGGGGATAGCGCGGGGATGGCGATGTGAGGAAGCACTCTCCGACCTTCGACACCCCGATGGTCGAGAGTGCACTTCTCGCCAGTTTGTCCATCGCGAGAGACACCCTCCCAGTAGCCTGATTTCGTGAGTCCGTCGGCGCTGAGTCAGATCGAGCAGGCCCGCCGCCAAGCTGCGATCGACGAACTCGTGAACCGGATTGCGACCTCTTCGGGCGACTCGGACGAATGGTGGAACGCCAGTACGCACGAAGAGCTCGGTGGTCGAACGCCCACGGAGGCTTGGCTGGCCGGAGATCACGACGGTGTAATGCGTGTGATTGCCGGCTGGTACAAGCAGTCCGACGAGCGCGCCGAGCAGATCCGGAACGACCCAGCGATGCTCGAGATGATTGAAGACCGCCGGCGATCGGTCGCCGAGAAGGCTGACCACCGCCGATCTGCCTGAGTCGTGCCGCTCGGCGACGTCGGTGCGCTGTACGACTGGGGAGAGCGTGACGATCCCGGATTTCGCTTGTGGAAACAGGTTGCCGACTGGATCTCGTCCGAGTTGGCCGACAGGCCGTGGGTTGCTCCATCCACGCCGATGCTCCCTGCCGAGGGTCAACCGACGGAGATCAGAAGTGTGAAGGTCCCCGACACCGGCATCACTGTCGTCTACCAACATCATCATGAGTCG
>JBKQUM010000171.1:0-9143 GCA_052140165.1 Acidimicrobiales bacterium | reverse complement strand
CCGCAAACAGCGCTACCCACCGACGATTGGCCGAGGTGGCCGGCATGAGCATGGCTCCCAACAAGAGCCACGTCCCGGCCACTGCGATGACGTCAACGATCAGGAGCCGAATCCTCAGGCCACTCCTTTTTTGTACGAACTCCTGTCCAGCGGAGGTGTCTTGCTCGGCCTGCGGAATCGGCGTGATGGCGGGAGGGCGCATATCGACCCCATCGTCGGGCAACCGATCCTGGAGACGCGTGAGCATTGGATTTATCGCTGGGGCCAGCCAGTCCGCGCTGAACTCAGTCATATCTGCGCGTGGGCCCCGAGCCAACCTGTCGGATTGTGCCATTCGATCCCTTGCCGAGACAGTTCCTTGAGATATCGGCTCCCTAGGATGGAGTTATGCCCTTCCGTGGCTCCGCTCGTGCCGCCGATGGGGGAAATACTTATCGCCAAGACGTCTTGCGCCAGCTCGCCTGAGAACACTTTTTTCCTGTGCGTGTTCTTTTGAGAGGAGACCCCTTGGTCCTGATACGCGGCAACACTCCGGAGGGGACGCTGTTTCGAGGTTTTGCCGTATCGTCACGTCCATTTCCAGCTCTTGTAACAAAGGGTTCTGACGGAAAAGGGGGGCATTACGACCTCGGATGAAGTGAACGGGTGGTCGTTGGTCTCCGGCCAGGGCTCACTGGCCAGCGACTGCCATTGCTGCGTCATCGCGCAGCTCGTAACCGACTTCGGTACGACACTCGAGGTCTCCGAGGACGTCGACCGTTACGTCGTGATGATCAGCGGTTCCGGACTCGACGGGTTGGTGGTCGTTCCGCGCCGACACATCGGCGGCCTCGAGGACATGCCCGCTGCCCATCGTGCATTTATCCTGGCAACCCTCCGACGTGTCACGCAGTCGCTGCAGGAACGGAATCCGGGTTCCGCAGCGAGGATCGTCGCTCTGACCGCCTTACCTTCATCAAAGGGGCACGTCTGCTTTCAGGTAGTGGCCAAAGGACCCGAGGAGGATGGGTACACCGTTGCCTCCGAGACGCTGACGGGCGTCCCTCGGGTGGCGTCGAAATCGGTGGGACGAGCCGGCTCGTCGCATCCGAATTGACAACATGAGCAAGATCTCGACCTGCGTCCCCATCACCGGCAGAGGAGGCCAAGCATCGGCACAGAGTCACCTTCTCGCGCCCTTTCGGGCGAGTAGACGGGGGTCGGGCGGCCAGTACCCTCTCCGGGCCGCCGCGCCGCTACGAAACACTCTTGACAAGGGTGGCAGGCGCCAAGAGTTGTGGCTGCGTTGTCGAAAAAGGCCTCCCAGTCTGCCAATTTTCTTTGACAGTCCGCGGGGGCATCGGTAGCATCTGCTACGCGGGTTGGAGCTTAGAGCTATGGGCTGAGTTGGTCGCCGTGTCCATAGGGAGCGAGGGCGAAACCGACTTTCCCGCTGTCACGGCATCAGGCGGTGACGGGGACTCCAGGGAAAATCATGGTTTCGAAGCAGCTGCGCACAAGTTTTGACGGGTCGGCGTCGCTCTCGGCGCATCGTCGTATCCATTCGGTCACCCCACCCCAGCGGTGCACGTCGAAACACGTCCGTAACACGAGTGCCACGGACGGTCACTGCTCATGAACAACTTCGTCCAGGGCCAACCCGAACCGTCTGGAATTCCCGCCCGGATTTTGGTTGCAGGCAACGACCTCTTGGCTGGGGCCCTGGCGAGTGCCCTCCAGACATACGGCTTCGCCACGAGGATTGTGCTCCCCAGGGAGCCAGAGATCGGATATGGAATCGAATGGCGGCCGAACCTCGTACTCGTCGGAGTCCGATCTCTGGACGTCACGTCCGGCTTTGCCATCGTCGGCGAGTTGAGCCGATCAGGTCTCCCGTTCTGTGTCATCGACTCGGCAAATGACGGTGAGCGGGAGAACCTCTGGAGGGTCGCCGGAGCTTCTGCGGTGATTGATCGCAGTGAACCGTTCGACCAACTGTTCCGGACCATCATTCGACTTCTTCGGAGGGGACGGGCTGCGGATACCGAACCAAGGTCGTCTCCCCCACGCGCGCTGGCAGTCGCCGAGCGGCCGCCGGAATTCCGTTTGCAGCCGTTCGTAGTGCTCACCGATCGTGAACAGGTCGTCTTGGCTGAGCTCATAGAGGGCCACTGCGCCGAGGAGATCGCGAACGCTGCCTATGTCTCAATCTCTACCGTGCGCTCACAGATCAAGGCAATCCTGCAGAAGCTCGGCGTCAACTCCCAGCTCGCTGCGGTCGCGCAGGCACGGCGTGCCGGCTGGTCCCTAGAGAACCACCGGGATACTCTCCCTGAGCGTCGGGCAACCGACGTGCTCGCGTGAATTGACTCCGTGGCCGGACGGCAATCTCCTCGCCTGGTTCAGCGCCAGGCAGCTCGCCTGAGTGCGATGGTGGAGTCGCTTCTGTGTTCGCCGCCTATAGGAAATGTCGTAGCCGTTGGCGTCGATCTTGCCGAGGTGTCCGAAGTGCAAAGGTCCATCGACCTCTTCGGGGCGCAATACCTCGATCGCATCTTCACCCCTGGAGAGCAAGCCCAATGCGCAGAATCATCGGATCCGACCCCGCACCTCGCGGCCCGGTTTGCCGCCAAGGAGGCCACCATCAAGGTGCTGTCCGTCGATGACGTGATACCACCATGGACCTCGATGGAGTTGAAGCGGGAACCCTCCGGTGGCTCCACGCTGCATTTGACCGGAACGGCGGCCCGATTCGCCTTGGAGAAGGGGATAGACAGCCTGTTGGTGACTCTGAGCCATGAAAGTGACATGGCCATCGCAGTGGTTGTCGCACTAACGAACATTGAACGCATTGCGTTTGACCCACAGCGCGGACATCAGCAGATATCAGCCTGAGGATCGTCTCTCGCTTCTCGCTGCCGTGACTGCCATGGAAAAGGTTGTCCAGTGAGCTGGCCGCTACTCCACTCGCGGTGCCGCCAGCATCTCGCTTACTGCGGCCTGAATCGCTGACACCGATTCGAAAGTGCTTCGACGAAGCATGCTGTCAGGAAACTCAAGACCGAAATGCGCCTGGAGGGCGAACATGACGCCGACACTGGCGGTCGAGGTCATGCCCTTATGAAAGAGATCCTCATCATTGCCGAGCGTTGCTATGTCGACCGAGAGCCGCCCATGGGCAGCAACGATGCTGCGAATGTCATCAACGACGTCACCGCTCTCCTTCGTCACACGGAGTACCTCCAGTCACACTGAGTACCTTTCCGCGACAAACGAGGAGGCAAGGTCGACGATTGATACCGATTTTGGACTGACACCGTGACCGGTTGACCTGTTTGGTCACGGAAATGCGGACGTGCTCTCCATGCCCGCGAGGTGGCCAGACTCGCGACATCGTGCCGGGGCCGGTCAATCGGCTCGACCGCCAGCCGGCAGCACGCTCGCTCATAGCGGGGAAGGACTGGATCGAACACCACCCCACCCAGGGCGGACGCTGCTGGTATGTATCTACCAGGCATTCCGCGGCTCAGTTGTGAGTATGGCGACGTTACGTGGCGACTGTCCGCCGCGCCACCTACCAGGAACGAAATGAAGGTCGCAGTCTTCGGGCTCGGCTATGTCGGCACTGTCACCGCGGCCTGTCTGGCCGCCAACGGCCACGATGTCTGGGGAATCGACCCTGATGAGTCGAAGGTGGCGGCCGTCTCGGCTGGGCACAGCCCGGTCGTTGAGCCAGGTCTGGACGCCCTCCTCACACAATCGGTCGCTTCGGGGGCGCTTCACGCGACCTGCAACCCGACCCAAGCGCTGGACCGCGCCGATGTGTCGATCCTCTGCGTCGGTACCCCGTCGGGTGCGGGTGGCGAAACGAACCTCACATTCATGAACCGCGTGGTGGAGGATCTCATCCAATCATTTGCAGTGGTGGAAGACACTCCGGCATTTCACGCGGTCGTAATTCGTAGCACTGTTCCACCGGGAACGGTCGAGAGCATCACAAACAGGCTGCAGGCCCCATTCCAGGACTTGAGGCTGGACGTGGGCGTTGCGATGTGCCCAGAGTTCCTCCGGGAAGGCACCGGAATTGCCGACTTCTACTCCCCGCCCTACACCGTGATCGGCTCCACGGACCCAAGGGCGGTCGAATCGGTCTCCAGTCTCTTTGCCTTTCTCGACAGTCCGCTCCGGGTGGTACACCCGCGTACTGCCGAAGCGCTCAAGTACGCATGCAATGCATTTCACGCAACAAAGATCTCGTTCGCCAATGAACTTGGACGGATCTTTGGTCGGCTCAGCGTCGACACTCGGGAGGTGATGGCGCTCTTCTGCGAGGACAGCTTCCTGAATATCTCACCCAAGTACTTGCGGCCGGGTTTTGCATTCGGCGGATCCTGCCTTCCGAAGGACCTCCGCTCGCTCCTTTACTTGGCGCGCACCGAAAGCATTGACATCCCGCTGCTCTCCGGAACGCTGGCAAGCAACCGGCTGTCGATCAACGAAGCGATCGATCGAGTCGTCGCGGGCGAAGGCCGTCGGGTCGCCCTCCTCGGACTGAGCTTCAAGCCGGGCAGCGACGACCTCCGCGAGAGCCCGTACGTCGAACTGGCAGAAGCGCTGTTGGGGAAGGGATATGAGGTCCGCATTCACGATCCCATTCTCAACCCCTCGTCCCTGATCGGCACCAACCGCCAGTATGTGGAGTCCAAACTTCCGCACCTCAAGCGCATCCTCACCGCTAGTCCCAGAGAAGCCATTGCCGGCGCCGACGTCGCGCTGGTCTCCTTCTCGACCCCGGACATCGTCGAGGCGCTGCTCGAGCTCACGCCGTCCCGAATCATCGACCTCGACGGCCGACTCGGCCCCGAACTCGAGGCTCTGGACTGCTACGAAGGGATGTCGTGGTGATCGATAACCGTCCCGCGGAGACGGTCGAGCACCCGCATGCCGAACGGAACACTCGAGATCAGCCCCCGACAGGCGGGCCACGGCGCGCCAGAGGACGGGTTCTCATCATCGTGCAGAATCTGTCCGTACCGTTCGACCGTCGAGTCTGGCTCGAGTGCCTGTCGCTGACCGACGCCGGGTTCAGCGTGGCCGTCGTCTGCCCAAAGGCTCCGGGCGATCCGTCGTATGCGAGGCTCAACGGAGTCGAACTCTACAAGTATCAACCGTATGCCCCCGGCGGCTCACGGACGTCCTTCGTCGTCGAATATCTCTACTCCTTTTTCGCTACCCTCGCGCTCAGCCTCAAAGCAAGCCTGCGGGGTCGCTTCGCCATCGTCCAAAGCTGCAATCCACCGGATCTCTTCTGGCCCATCGGACTCCTGTTCCGGCTGCTTCACAATTCTTCTTTCGTCTTCGACCACCACGATCTCTGCCCCGAGTTGTACCAATCGAGATTCCCGAACGGCAGTCAACTCATCTACCAGGCCCTGCGGCTCATGGAGCGATGCACGATGAGAACGGCAGACCACGTGATCTCCACCAACGACTCCTATCGACAGATCGTCATGGGGCGCGACGGCGTCGACGCGGCGAACGTCACCGTTGTCCGCACCGGCCCCGACACTGCGAGGATGCATCGGACGACGGCCGATCCAAGCCTGCGACGAGGCAGGCCTCATCTGGCTGCGTACATCGGCGTGATGGGGCCACAGGATGGCGTCGATCTCGTCTTGGAGCTGGCTGATCTCGTCGTGCACCAGTTCGGTCGTCGTGACATCAGTTTTACGCTCATCGGATCCGGCGACTGCTTCGACGATCTCGTCGCTCTGCGAGATCGTCTCGATCTCTCAGAGTGGGTCACGTTCACGGGGCGCATTCCCGATGCAGAGGTAGCCGCAATCCTGTCGACAGCGGACCTGGGGATTTCGCCAGACCCCAAGAACCCGTTGAACGATCTTTCCACAATGAACAAGACGATGGAATATATGGCGTTTGGACTGCCCGTCGTCGCCTTCGATCTGCGCGAGACGCGGGTCTCAGCGGGAAATGCCGGGGTCTACGCGACACCGAATGACGTCGGTGAGCTCGCGAAGCTCCTGGTCGAACTGATGGATGATGAATCCTTGCGGTGTGCAATGGGTGCGGCTGGGCGCGCGCGGATCGAACAGGAACTGGCATGGGACCATCAGGCCCCTCGCTACGTTGGCGTCTACGAGCAGCTCGCCGCGACTCCGCGACGTCGCGTCCCCGTGCCGACTGGAGCCTGACCCATGTGCGGGATTGCAGGGGCCTACCAGCAGGTAGATGGTGTGGAGGCCACGGAGATCATGGGTCGATGCCTCGAGCATCGCGGCCCGGACGAGCAGGGCTCGTTCTCCTATGCCGACGAACGAGTCCACGTGCAGTTTGCCCACCGCCGTCTCTCGATCATCGATCTCCGGCATGGTCAACAGCCGTTGGTCAAGCGACCGTTCGCGCTCTGCTACAACGGCGAACTGTACAACTACCGCGAAATCAGGTCCGAGCTGATCGCTGGCGGCGCCAGCTTCGCCACCACGTCCGACACGGAGGTCGTCCTCGAAGCCTGGCGACGCTGGGGACCCGGATGTCTACGAAGGTTTCGGGGCATGTTTGCATTCGCCGTGCTCGACCAAACGACCGGCTCGCTCTTCCTCGCCCGTGACCACTTTGGGATCAAACCCCTGCACTACATCCGGCGCAAGGACGGGGTCGTGTTCGCTTCCGAGCTGAAGGCGCTGGTGAGAGCCTTCGGTACCGAGCTGCGCATGCTTCCACAGGCGCTTGTCGCGTCCATGCTCTACTACTGGGTGCCCGACCAGATGTGCGCAGTGCAGGGTGTAGAGAAGCTCCAGCCCGGTACCTGCGCCGAGTTCCGTCCCGACGGCACCTGTCGTGTCGAGCGGTATTGGGACGTCGTCGAGGAGGCCGCTGCGGCGCTGGAGGCCGACTACGACCTCCGCGAGGTCATCGAAGCATCGGTCACCGCCCACCTGGTTGCAGATGTCCCGGTATCGAGCTTTCTCTCTGGCGGGCTTGACTCGAGCATCGTGACGGTTCTGGCGAAGCGGGCAAATCCCCAGATCGACGCATACACCATTACGTTCCGAGCCGAGGACCATCGGCTCGAGGCAATGCCGGACGACGCCCTGTACGCTCGGAAGATCGCCCGGCGTCATGGGATCGAACTGCACGAGATTGAGATCAAGCCAGACGTGGTTGAGCTCCTGCCGAGGATGGTCGACATCCTCGACGAACCCACGGGCGATCCGGCTGCCATCAACACGCTCCTCATGTCGGACGGAGCGCGCGAGGCGGGCGTGAAGGTCCTTCTGTCAGGGATGGGTGCAGACGAGTTGTTCGGCGGTTACCGAAAGCACGTGGCCTGTCTTCTGGCCGGTCGGTATCGCCAGCTTCCCGGCTACGTACATCGCTCGGCGACCGGCATCGTGGACCGACTGCCGGTGACCGCTGCAGGTCGCGGCCTCCGCTACGCCCGCTGGGCCAAACGATTCTTGACGTTCGCCGAACTTCCCGAAGAGGCAGCCTTCCGCCGGAGCTACAGCCTGTACGCTCCCGCTGAGCTGGCGCAGCTGCTCAGCCCCGAGTTGCGAGGCGACATTGATGACGTCGTAACCCAGCACCACCAGGTCTACGAGGACAATGGTCTGTCAGATCAGGTCAACCGCATGTGCCTGGCCGATACCAGGTTGTTTCTTCCCGGCCTCAACCTCGCCTATACGGACCGAGCCAGCATGGCCGCGTCAACCGAAGTGCGGGTCCCCTTCGTGGACGTAGAGGTCTTTCGGGCTGCCTTCTCCCTCGCCGGCAAGGAGAAGATCTCCGGCAGAAGCGGAAAGATCGCATTAAAGCGGGCCGCCGAAGCCTGGCTCCCTAACGAGATCGTCTACCGGCCCAAGGCGTCCTTCTCGGCGCCGCTCCGCGCCTGGGTGACTCGAGATCTTCGAGACGTCATCGATGAAGCGTTGCTCGGAGGCGAACTGGTGGGTACGGGATTCTTGCACCGGCCAGCCGTTGCCGCCCTCGTCCAAGACGACCGGTCGGGCAGGGAAGACCGGTCGAAACAGCTGTGGCAGCTACTCACCCTCGAGTTCTGGTACCGCCAAGCTCGCCGGGCCGGAGTGGGCCTGTGACTCCGGTTTAGGGATTCGGACAACCAGTGAAACAAGTGGCGCAGAACTACCGCTCCGGCGAACTGGCCGTCGTTGACGCACCAGTACCTTCCTGCTCTCGGGGCGGGGTGCTGGTGCGATCGCTGTATTCCCTGATCTCCACGGGCACCGAATTGATGAAGGTCGGAGAGTCGAAGATGTCACTGGTGGGCAAAGCACGCGCCCGCCCCGACCAGGTGAAGAAGGTGCTCGATACCGTCCAACAACAGGGAGCGATCACTGCTTACAAGAAGGCGATGAGCCGTCTTGACTCCTATTCGCCGCTGGGCTATTCGCTCGCAGGTGTCGTCGAGGAGGTCGGCGAAGGGGCCGAGCAGTTTTCTCCCGGTCAACTGGTGGCGTGCGCCGGCAACGAGTACGCGCTCCACGCTGAGGTCAATTGGGTGCCGACGAATCTCTGTGTGGCCCTGCCCGACGGCGTCTCTCCCCAGTTGGCCGCCTTTGCCACCGTCGGTGCGATCGCCCTCCAAGGGGTGCGTCAGGGTGACGTGCAGATCGGAGACACCGCATGTGTCATCGGACTGGGCCTGGTCGGCCAGCTGGTGGTCCAACTTCTCGTGGCCTCGGGGGCGCTGGTGGTCGGCCTCGATCTCGACCAGGACCGTTGCCGACTCGCCGAGAAGGCCGGGGCCGTGCTCTGCGCGGCCCCAGACGACGATGGAGTCGTCGCGGCCGAGCAGGCGCTGTCGAGGGCATCCGGTGGCCTTGGTGCGGACCGGGTGTTCTTGGTGGCAGGCGGCTCCTCCAACCAGCCGGTGGAGCTGGCAGCGCGTTTGGCCCGCGACCGGGCCACAGTCGTGGACATCGGCAAGTGCAAGCTCGACTTGCCATGGAACGACTACTACGAGAAGGAACTCGACTTCCGGTTCTCCCGATCGTATGGACCGGGTCGCTACGACCCCAGGTATGAAGTGGACGGCGTCGACTACCCGCCGGGCTACGTCCGGTGGACGGAGCGACGCAATCTCGAGTACTTCGTCAACGCGATCGCCAGAAAGGAGGTCGATC
>JBKQUM010000170.1:0-54390 GCA_052140165.1 Acidimicrobiales bacterium | reverse complement strand
GGCGCCCGCCCCATGGCCGGCTGGACGCGCTACCGCTGGTTCGACGGGTAGGGAGGCACGGAGGCACCCGTCGGCTCCGCTGCCCGCCGACGTGAACCCGTACCGGCGTTCGCCGCGTTCCAGGCGGCATCGCGCAGCGGTGCGCGGAGGGCCCGGTCCCGGCGGACGCCACGACGCTCGGCTCGTTCCGCCTGACTGCGTAACTACCCGTACCCGCCGCTCGGGATGTAGGGGGTCGGCGGCCCGTCCATGCCGCGCACCATGACCGGCCCGTAGGGCTGGAGCGCGATGCCGGCCTCGACCACCACCCGGATGGCCCACTGCTGTGCCGAGGTCAGCCAGTTGATCTCGATCGTCTCGCCGACCGGCGCCTCCGCCAGCATGGTCCGCAGGACCAACGAGGCCGACTCCTCGTCGCGGGCCCCGAGGGTGACGATCCGCTCGTCCCTCGCCACGGCGTAGCCCCGGTCCGCGTGGAGGAGCAACCGGTTCCCCGGCTGGGCGAGCATGGACACGATGTCCACCGTGCGCGACGAGCGGCGGACCTCGCGGTCGATGGCGGTCACCGCGTCGAGCTCCCGCGCCGTGACCGCGTCCGGCTCCAGACGGCGGACCTCCGCCGGGCGCGCCACGGATCCGGGGCGCATGACGCCCCAGGCCGCCACCACCGGGTGGAGGACGAAACCGAAGCTGGCGTACAGCGCCATCGCCTTGGGGTCGCGCGAGCACTGGATCGTCCCGGGGCTCCGGGGGTCGCCGTGCGACAGCGCCAGGCGCAGCAGCTCACGCCCCACGCCGTGGCCCTGTCGGCCGGGCACGGTGCCGAGCTGCGACAGCATCCAGTAGTCCTCCCGGACGAAGGACTGCGACATGCCGATGACGGTGCCTGCGTCCTCGGCCACCCAGGACCCGGCCGGGTCCGTCCCCAGGAAGTGGCGCGTGCGGTCCTGGCGCCGGCGCTCGTCCTGAATGGAACTGCCAGTCACCGGGAGCTGGTGGCGGGCCAGCATGGCGAGCAGCCCGCTGTCGAAGGCCGCGACGGCGGCCGGCACGTCGGCCTCCGACATCGGTCGGAACGTGACCATGGCGGGTCAGGCCGAGGGCAGGAAGGCGGGGCGCCGGCGCTCGTAGGCCGTGATGTCGTCGGCGTAGCGCAGCGAGAGGCCGATGTCGTCCCACCCGTTCAGCAGGCGCTCGCGGGTGAACTCGTCGAGGGGGAACGTGCCGGCCAGCCCGGCCGCCGGTGCCTCGATCGTCCCGCGCGCCACGTCGATCGTGATCTCGAGCGAGGGGTCCTTCTCAACCGCGTCGAGCAGTGCGCGGTCGAGGTCCTCGGTCACCTGCACGGGGAGCAGCCCCTGCTTTGTGCAGTTGTTGCGGAAGATGTCGGCGAAGCGCGACGAGACCACGGCCTGGAACCCGAAGTCCATGAGCGCCCACACGGCGTGCTCGCGGGAGGAGCCGGTGCCGAAATTGTGCCCGGCCACCAGGATCGTGGCCCCCACGAAGTCGGGGTTGTTGAGCACGAAGTCACGGTCGTCGCGCCACTCCGAGAAGAGCCCGGCGCCGAAGCCGGTCCGCTCCACACGCTTGAGCCAGTCCGAGGGGATGATCTGATCGGTGTCGACGTCCGTGCGGTCGAGGGGCACGGCACGGCCGGTGACGACGACGACGGCTTCCATCAGTCCAGATCCTCCGGTAGAGCGAACGTCCCGGCGACCGCGGTGGCGGCGGCGACGGCGGGGGAGACGAGGTGGGTGCGCCCGCCACGCCCCTGACGGCCCTCGAAGTTGCGGTTCGAGGTCGACGCGCAGCGCTCACCCACGGCGAGCTTGTCCGGGTTCATGGCCAGGCACATGGAGCAGCCCGGCTCGCGCCACTCGAAGCCGGCCGCCATGAACACCTTGTCCAGGCCCTCGTTCTCTGCCTGCGCCTTGACCCGGTGCGAGCCGGGCACGGCGAGGGCGCGCAGGCCGGGGCGGATCGTCCGGCCCTCGAGCACGGCGGCTGCGGCGCGGAAGTCCTCGATGCGCGAGTTCGTGCAGCTGCCCAGGAACACCGTGTCAACCGGGATCTCCCGCAGCGGCGTCCCGGCCCGGAGCCCCATGTAGGCGAGCGCGCGCTCGGCCGCCTCCCGGTCCCCGGGGTCGGCCATGGAGGCGGGGTCGGGCACCGACCCCGCGATGGGCGCCACCTGCGCCGGGTTCGTGCCCCAGGTGACGTGTGGCGTGATGGCCGCCGCGTCCAGCACGACCTCCTGGTCGAAGGTCGCCCCCTCGTCGGTGGGCAGGGTGCGCCAGTAGGACACGGCGGCGTCCCAGGCCACACCCGCCGGCGCGTGGTCGCGGCCCTTGACGTACTCGAACGTCGTCTCGTCCGGCGCCACCAGGCCGGCCCGCGCCCCGCCCTCGATCGACATGTTGCACAGCGTCATCCGGCCCTCCATGGAGAGGCCCCGGATAGCCGAGCCGCGGTACTCGATCACGTGACCCATGCCGCCACCGGTGCCGATGGTGCCGATCACCGCCAACGCGACGTCCTTGGCCGTCACGCCGGGAGCGAGCTCGCCCTCGACCGTTACCGCCATCGTCTCCGGCCGCACCTGGGGCAGCGTCTGGGTGGCGAGCACGTGCTCCACCTCGCTGGTGCCGATGCCGAAGGCGAGCGCGCCGAAGGCTCCGTGCGTGGAGGTGTGGCTGTCGCCGCAGACGATCGTCATGCCGGGCTGCGTCCAGCCCTGCTCGGGCCCGATGATGTGGACGATGCCCTGGTTGGCGTCGCCCATCGGGTAGCAGGTGATGCCGAACTCGGCCGTGTTGTCGTTGAGGACCTTGAGCTGCTGGGCGGAGACCGGATCGGCGACCGGCTTGTCGATGTCGGTGGTGGGGACGTTGTGGTCCGCCGTCGCCACGGTCAGGTCGGGTCGCCGCACGGTGCGCCCGGCCAGGCGCAACCCGTCGAAGGCCTGCGGCGAGGTGACCTCATGCACCAGGTGCAGGTCGATGAACAGCAGGTCGGGCTCGCCCTCGGTCGCATGGACGACGTGCGCGTCCCAGATCTTCTCGCTGAGCGTGCGGGGTGCCATCAGCGCGTGACGGCGACGATGTGGACCTTCAGCATGCCGCCGGGCGCCTTGTACTCGACCGTGTCCCCGGCGCCGCGCCCCACCAGCATCTGGCCCAGCGGCGAGCTGGGTGAGACCACGGGCAGGTCTCCCTGGCGCTCCTCGATGGAGCCCACGAAGAACTTCTGGGTGTCGTCCTCGTCGTCACCCTCGTAGCGCAGCTCCACCGTGCTGCCCAGGGAGACGGACCCGTCGTCGGCACCGGCCTCGTCGACGATCTCGACCTCCTTGAGCATGGCCTGGAGCTGACGGATGCGCGATTCCATCTTGCCCTGGGCGTCCTTGGCCGCGTGGTAGTCGCCGTTCTCGCTCAGGTCGCCGAGTGCCCGGGCCGCTTCGATGTGCTGGGCGATCTCCACCCGGCCGCGGGTGGTCAGGTCCTCGAGCTCGGCCACCAGCCGGTCGTAGGTGGCCTGCGTCAGCTTGGTCGTCTCGGTCTGGTTGGCGGATGCGTTCGTCACGGCGTGTCCTCCGGGAGGCGTGTGTGCGGGCGGCGGGGCGGTGCACCGCGCCGGCAGCGACAAGGCTAATCGGCCCCGCAAGGGCCGCCGGTCGCCGCCGCACCCGATGTTGACGGGGCGGCCCGGCTGCGGGAGACTAAGAGAACTATGCACCGTTTCGAGCACTTCGTAGGCATTATTCACTAGGCGCGCACCACCCCCCGCGCGCCTTCGAACCGTCCACCGAGTGGGCGGTTTTTCAATTTCCGGCCCGGTTCAAGGTCCGGGCGCACCGGGACGAACACAAGACAAGGGAGAATGGGGACTGTGAGCAGCGGCAGCACCAGGCATCGGGTGGCCGTCATCGGCGGAGACGGCATCGGGCCGGAGGTCTGCGCCGAGGCCCTCAAGGTCGTGGCAGCGGCGGGCGTCGACCTCGACACCACCCACTTCGACCTCGGAGCGGCGCGCTACCTGCGTGACGGCGTCGTCCTTCCCGACGAGACCCTCACCGAGTTGCGGGGCTTCGACGCCATCCTCCTGGGCGCCATAGGCCCGCCGGTCGGTGACACCGCCGTCCCGCCCGGGACCCTGGAGCGCGGCATGCTGCTCCGGCTCCGCTTCGACCTCGACCTCTTCGTCAACCTGCGCCCCTTCGCCGGCGTTCCCGGATCGGTCGCCGCGGGGGCGGACTTCGTGGTTATCCGGGAGAACACCGAGGGCACCTACGCGGGCGAGGGGGGCTTCCTGCGCAAGGGGACCCCGCACGAGGTGGCCACCCAGGGCTCGGTCAACACCCGTCACGGCGCCGAGCGCTGCGTGCGCTTCGCGTTCGACCTGGCGGCGCGCCGGCCGGGCCGCCATCTCACCCTCGTGCACAAGACCAACGTGCTCACCTTCGCCGGCGACCTGTGGCACCGCACCGTCAGCGAGGTCTCAGCCGAGTACCCCGACGTCGACTGGGACTACAACCACGTCGATGCCGCCTGCATCTACCTGGTGGAGAACCCGAAGCGCTACGACGTCATCGTCACCGACAACCTGTTCGGCGACATCCTGACCGACCTGGCCGGCGCGGTCAGCGGCGGGATCGGCTTCGCGGCCTCGGCCAACCTGAACCCCGCCCGGACCGGGCCGTCGCTCTTCGAGCCCGTGCACGGCGCCGCGCACGACATCGCGGGCCGGGGCATCGCCAACCCGCTGGCCGCCATCCACTCGGCCGCGCTCATGCTCGAGCACCTCGGGGAGAGCGACGCCGCCAACCGCATCGCGAAGGCGGTCGCCGAGCAGACCGACGCCATGTCCAACCCCGACATCCCCACCTCCAACGAGCAGCTGTCCACGACCGCCGTGGGCGACGCCATCGCAGAAAGGCTGTAGCCGCAATGCCCATCACCCCGACCGAGAAGATCTGGATGGACGGCGAGCTGGTCGACTGGGCCGACGCCAGGGTGCACGTGCTCACCCACACCATGCACTACGGCTCCGGAGTCTTCGAGGGCATCCGCGCCTACCCGACCAGCCGGGGCGTTGCGGTGTTCCGGCTGGGCGACCACATCCGCCGGCTGTTCGACTCGGCCAAGATCTTCATGATCGACGTCCCCTTCACGGTGGACGAGATCATTGAGGCCACACGGCTCGTGGTGCGCGCGAACGGGATGCACGACGGCTGCTACATCCGGCCGCTCGTCTACCTCGGCTACGGAGAAATGGGCCTCAACCCCCTACCCTGCCCGGTGAACGTCTCGGTGGCCGCCTGGCCCTGGGGCACCTACCTGGGCGACGAGGGCATCGCCAACGGCGTGTCATGCAAGATCAGCTCGTGGCAGCGCCACGACCCCAACGCGGTGCCGACGGCGGCCAAGGGAACCGGGATGTACGTGAACTCGTCACTGGCCAAGGTCGAGGCGATCAAGGCCGGCTATGACGAGGCCATCCTGCTCGCACCCAACGGCCGGGTCAGCGAGTGCACCGGCGAGAACATCTTCATCGTGCGTGACGGCGTCATCATCACGCCCCCCACGTCCGACGCCGGGGCGCTCGAGGGGATCACGCAAGATTCCGTCGAGACGATCGCGCGCGACCTGGGGTTCGAGGTGCGCCACGAGCACATCATCCGTACGGACCTCTACCTGGCCGACGAGGCCTTCCTCACCGGGACGGCGGCCGAGGTCGTGCCCATCCGCGCCGTTGACGACCGTCCGGTGGGCCCGGGGCACCCGGGGCGGATCACCAAGGAGATCCAGCAGACCTACTTCGCCACCGTGCGCGGCGAGGTAGACCGGTACAAGGAATGGCTGGACCATGTCGACTGACGGCGGTGGCACCGACGCGCACACTCACGGCGCCGTGCATCACACCCACGCACACGGCCACCGCGCCCACGCGCACGATTACTACGTACCGGACCTGCCCGAGTCGGTCGACATCTTCGACACGATCCTGCGGGACGGCAGCCAGCAGGAGGGCCTGTCGCTCACGGTCGACGACAAGCTCCGAGTGGCCGAGCAGCTCGACCACCTCGGGGTGACCTACATCGAGGGCGGCTGGCCCGGGGCGAACCCAAAGGACATCGAGTTCTTCGAGCGGGCCAAGAAGGAGCTCACGCTCGGCACAGCGACGCTGGTGGCGTTCGGCTCCACCCGGCGGGCCGGGGTCAAGCCCGAGCACGACGCCGTCCTTGCCGACCTGAGGGACGCCGGCGCGCCTGTCGCCTGCATCGTGGCCAAGTCGTGGGACCGCCATGTCGCCGAGGCGCTGCGCACGTCCCTCGACGAGGCGGTCGCCATGGTGGCCGACTCGGTGCGCTACCTGAGGGAGCACGACCTGCGCGTGTTCCTCGACGCGGAGCACTTCTTCGACGGCTACCGCGGCAATCCGGAGTTCGCGCTGTCGGTGCTGGCCGCCGCGGAAGAGGCCGGTGCCGAGGCGCTGGTGCTGTGTGACACGAACGGCGGCTCGCTGCCCGACGACGTGGGCCAGGCCGTGGCCGACGTACGCGCCCGCACCAGCGCGCAGCTGGGCATCCACTGCCACAACGACACCGGGTGCGCCGTCGCCAACTCCCTGGTGGCCGTGCAGGCGGGCGCGACCCAGGTGCAGGGCTGCATCAACGGCTACGGCGAGAGGGCGGGCAACACGGACCTGTCGGCCGCCATCCCCAACCTGTCACTCAAGCTGAACATCCGCACCATCCCCGCCGACCGCCTGGAGCGGCTGACGCCCGTCGCGCACCACATCGCCGAGCTGGTCAACATCGCGCCGAACCCCCAGCAGCCCTACGTCGGGAACTCGGTGTTCGCCCACAAGGGCGGCCTGCACGCCAGCGCGGTGGCGCGCAGCGCCGACCTCTACGAGCACGTCGAGCCGAACCTCGTCGGCAACGGGACCCGCGTGGTGGTCTCGGAGATGGCGGGCCGCTCGACGCTGGCCATGAAGGCGGCCGAGCTCGGCCTCGAGCTCGACGGCGAGGTCATCGGAAGGGTCCTGGACGAGCTCAAGCACCTGGAGCACGAGGGCTACCACTTCGAGGTGGCCGACGGCTCCCTCGAGCTCCTGCTCCGCCGGGCGACCGGGTGGGTGTCGGACTACTTCACGGTGGAGTCGTTCCGCGTCATCACCGACCACGGCGAGAGGGCCGACGCCGACGAGGCGACGCCGTCCGTCACCGGCTCCATGTCCGGTGTGATGACCGAGGCGACGGTCAAGGTCCACGTGGGGTCCGAGCGCATCGTGGCCGTGGCGGAGGGCAACGGCCCGGTCAACGCCCTCGACGGAGCGCTGCGGGGCGCCATCGGGCCCAAGTTCCCGGCACTCGACCACATCCACCTGACCGATTACCGGGTGCGCGTCCTCGACACGGGCCGGGGCACCGGCGCGGTCACCCGTGTCCTGGTGGACACGACGGACGGGCAGCGCACCTGGACCACGATCGGGGTGTCGGAGAACATTATTGAGGCGAGCTGGCAGGCCCTCTACGATTCGATCGTCTTCGGGCTGCTCCACGCGACCTAGCGGGGGACGAGGCAGCCCCGCGTCACCAGGGGGGACAGGGGGTCGGTCATGACCGTGTGGAGCCGGATGGCAGCGTCGTTGGTCGGCCTCCCGCCGGCGCGGACGAAGAGCATCTCGGTCGAACGCGACCTGGCGGCCAAGATGCCCGACGGCGCCGTCCTCCTGGCCGACCGCTGGTTCCCGACGACGACGTCGGGTGACCTGCCGACGGTGCTGATCCGAACCCCGTACGGGCGGCGCATCATCGGTCCGCTCGGCCGGCTGTACGCCGAGCGCGGCTACCAGACGGTCATCCAGAGCTGCCGCGGGACGTTCGGCTCGGAGGGGCAGTGGGATCCCGTCCGCAACGAGCAGGCCGACGGCCACGCGACCCTCGAGTGGGTGGCGGCCCAGCCGTGGTTCGACGGCCGTCTCGTCATGTGGGGCGGGAGCTACCTCGGCGTCACGCAGTGGGCCATCGCGCAGGACGCGCCCGACTTCGTCAAGGCGCTGGGCCTGCAGATCACCGCGTCCAACATCCGTGACGCCATCGTGTACCCGGGCGGATGCTTCGCGCTCGAGATGGCACTGGCCTGGATCTACCAGCTTCAGCACCAGGAGCTCGGTTGGCGCACCGTCCTGCGCACCCAGCTGGGGGGCACCAAGGTCCTGACGGCCGCCACCGACGTCCTCCCCCTCGGGAAGTGTGACGTGGCGGCCATCGGGCAGACCGCGCCCCCGTACCAGGACTGGCTCGAGCACAGCACTCCGGGGGACCCGTGGTGGGACGGCGTCGACTTCGGGCGGCGGCTCGAGAAGGTGCCCCCCGCCAGCCTGGTCGGCGGGTGGTACGACCTGTTCCTGGCGGCCCAGGTGGCCGACTACGAGGCGCTGCGCCGAGCGGGCCGACCGGCCCGCCTCACCGTCGGCCCGTGGACGCACTCGAGCCCGGGCCTCTTCGGCGAGACGGTGCGTGACGGGCCCGAATGGTACGAGGAGCAGCTCGGCGAGCGAGCGGGCCGGGAGCCACGGGCGCCGGTACGTCTGTTCGTCATGGGTTCGCGCACCTGGCAGGAGTTCTCGCTGTGGCCGCCGGCGGGGGAGGCGCAGCGGTGGTACCTCGGACGCTGGGGCACGCTGAGCACCGAGCCACCGGCGGAGAGCGCGCCCGACCGCTTCCACTACAACCCGCACGACCCGACACCGGCCGTGGGCGGAGCCTCGCTCAACGTCCGCACCGCGGGACGGAAGGACCAGCGCAGGCGTGAGCACCGCAACGATGTGCTGACGTACACCAGTCCGGTACTGGCCGAGGACCTCACCGTCATCGGGCCGCTGACGGCGGAGCTGTACCTGCGCTCGTCACTCGAGCACACGGACTTCTTCGTGCGGCTCTGCGACGTGTCGGAGAAGGGCAGGTCGTTCAACCTCAGTGACGGAATCGTGCGGCTGACGCCTGGGTCGGTGCACACGCGGGAGGACGGCGTCTTCAAGCTGGACGTCGCCATGTGGCCGACGGCCAATACCTTCCGCGCCGGCCACCGCATCCGGCTCCAGGTCTCCAGCGGGGCCCACCCGCTGTTCTGCCGCAACACGGGCACCGGCGAGCCCCTCGCCACGGCGACCACGATGCGCTCGGCGGACCAGGAGGTCTTCCACGACGCCTCCCGGCCGTCATCGATCTCTTTGCCGGTCGTGCGGCTGCTGGCAGACGAGCCGCTCGGGCACGGCGCCGGAATGGGTTCCGAGGAGACCCTCGGCTAACCTCCCGCGCATGACGCAGCCCACGTTCGTGCCCATCGCCGAGGCCGACCAGGTCCGACCGGCCCGGCACCTGCACGTCCCGGGATCGTGGACCACGTCGCGTCCCGCGGAGCTCGTCACACCGTCCGTGGCCAGGGGGCGCAGCGTCGGCACACCGGGGCCCGACTCGGGGTTCGCTCTTCGGTTGGCCAAGCGTTTCGAGCACGAGCTCAAGCTGGGGGAGGACGAGTCGGAGCACGACGTCCTCCTTGGCGTGGCGCTCGTCGGGGCCAAGCGGGCGGCCCTGTTCGGGCGTGCCCCCTGCATCTACGACGTCCGGTTCGCACTCGACCTGTGGGGGTTCCTCGAGGACACGCCGCCCGAGCTGAGGGAGACCCGGCGCGCCCTGTTCTCCTCCATCTCCCACGACTATGTCGCGCAGCGGCGACTCGTCGACTCCATTCCCGAGGAGATCCTCCGGCTCAGCCCCGAGGAGGCCCACGGCCGGGGCGGTGCCACCGCGGCATAGGCGCGGCGGGCCTCACTGTGGTGGACGCAACGGGGGCCATCGACCGGCTCGAGATAGAGGCCGGCGGCCTGACCTTCACCGGCAGGGCGGCCGGCCCGCATGAGGGCCGGCGGGTGATTTTGCTGCACGGGTTCCCCCAGACGTCCTGGGCCTGGCGGGACGAGCTGTGGGCGCTGGGGCGGGAGGGATACCGAGCCATCGCTCCCGATTTGCGCGGCTACTGCTGCGGCGCCCGCCCGGCGGAGGTGGGTGACTACGCGACCGAGCGCCTCGTGGGTGATGTCCTCGCCCTCGCCGACTCCATGGAGATGGAGACCTTCGACCTCGTGGGACACGACTGGGGCGGCATGCTGGCCTGGCTCGTGGCGTCGTACCATCCCGCGAGGGTCCGTTCGCTGAGCGTCGTGTCGACGCCCCACCCCCTCGCCCTGCAGCACGCCCTTCTCGGGGGCGACCCGGACCAGGCCGCTCACGGGGAGGCCACGGATGCGTTCCGCACGCCCGAGGTCCCCGAGCGGCTGCTCCTCGGTGCCGACGGCTCGGGCAGCGGGCTGGCCACCCTCCTGGCCGAGACGGGTCTCGACGACGAGGACGCCCGCGTCTACGTGGCGGCGTTGACCGAACCCGGCGCCATGACCGCTGCGCTGAATTGGTACCGGGCCATGGACCGCGCCGCGCTGGTCGACCTGCAGCCGGTGACGGTCCCGACGCTCTACGTCTGGTCCACCGGCGACGGGGCGTTCGCGCGGAGGGCGGCGGAGGAGACCGCCGAGCGGGTGAGCGGCCCCTATACGTTCGAGGTCCTGGAGAACGTGTCGCACTGGATCCCCGAGATGGCGCCGGTCGAGCTCTCCGATCTTCTGATCCGCCACCTGTCCCGATACTGAAGAGCGTGAACAGGCGTTGGGTCCGCTCTGCGAGAATGGGCGCGTGAGCGCATCGAGCTTCGCCCTGACCGACGTCCAACGGGACTTCCGCGAGACCCTCCGCACGTTCTGCGAGGAGAAGGTGGCGCCCCATGCCGCCGAGGTCGACCGCAATGCCGAGTTTCCGTGGAAGTCGTTCGAGGCCTGCAAGGAGATGGAGCTGCCGGCCCTCGGCATCCCCGAGGCCTACGGGGGCGCGGGGGCCGACATGGTCACCCAGGCCATCGCCGTCGAGGAACTGTCCCGCGTCTGCGCGTCGACATCGCTGACCATCCTGATCTCCAAGCTCGGGATGCTCCCGGTCATGAATTGGGGCAGCGAGGAGCTCAAGAGGGAGTACGTGCCGCGGGTGGCCTCGGGCGAGATCCAGGCCAGCTACTGCTTGTCCGAGGCCGACGCCGGGAGTGACGTGGCCTCCATGCGCACACGGGCGGTGCGCGACGGTGACGACTACGTCCTGACCGGCTCGAAGTACTGGATCACCAATGCCGGGATCTCCGACCTCTACATCGTCTTCGCCAAGACGGACCCGGACGCCGGCGGGCGCGGCATCTCGTGCTTCCTGGTGGAGAAGGAATGGGGGATCCGCATCGCCAAGCACGAGGACAAGCTCGGGATGCGGGGCAGCCCGACGGGCGAAGTGGTCCTGGACGAGGTGCGCGTCCCGGCATCGCACCGCATCGGCGAGGAGGGGCAGGGCTTCACCGTCGCCATGCACACACTGGATCGCAGCCGCCCGACCATCGGCGCGCAGGCGGTCGGCATCGCGCAGGGGGCCATCGACTACTCGGCCGCCTACATGAAACAGCGGCACGCCTTCGGCGGTCCCATCGCCGACCTGCAGGGTCTGCGCTTCATGCTGGCCGAGATGGCGATGCGCAACGAGGCCGCCCGCGCGCTCGTCTACCGCGCCTGCGCCATGGCCGACGACGACCCGGGCGGCGAGCTCACGAGCTTCGGCGCCATGGCCAAGGCCTTCGCCTCCGACGCCTCCATGTCGATCACGATCGACGCGGTGCAGCTCCTCGGTGGTTACGGCTACACCAAGGACTTCCCGGTCGAGCGGTTCCTGCGCGACGCCAAGGTGACGCAGATTTACGAGGGCACCAACCAGGTGCAGAAGGTGGTCATCGCCCGGGAGCTGCTCAAGCACTACTAGCGCGGCGCGGCCCGGCGGGGCGACGTTGGCGCCCGGCGACCAGGCCCGGGCAGACTGCGGGGGGCCGATGATAAAGTTAGAACAGGTTCTATATTTTGCCCAACGAGGGCATCCGGCCAAGGGCCGGGAGTGGCAGCAGGAGGAGTGTCCGTCATGGCGCAGCCGGTAATCATCGAGGCGGTCCGCACCCCCATCGGGAAGCGCAACGGGTGGCTCTCGGGCCTCCGCTCCCCGGACGTCCTCGGCGCGGTGCAGGTGGAAGTCGTCAAGCGGGCGGGCATCGACCCGGCGTCCGTCGAGCAGGTGGTCGGGGGGTGCGTGACCCAGGCCGGCGAGCAGGGGTTCAACGTGACCCGCACGGCCTGGCTACTGAGCGGCATGCCCTACGAGGTCGCGGCCACGACGGTCGACTGCCAGTGCGGGTCGTCGCAGCAGGCCAACCACTTCGTGAACAACCTGATCGCCGCCGGCGCCGTCGACACCGCCATCGGCTGCGGCGTCGAGGTGATGAGCCGGGTGCCGCTGGGCGCCAACGCTGCCGCCGGTGTCGGGCGCGCCATCCCCTCGGACCTGCCCTACGACATGCCCGACCAGTTCACCGCGGCGGAGCGGATCGCCAAGAAGTACGGCATCACCCGCGAGGACGTCGACTGGCTCGGCCTCGAGTCGCAGAAGAAGGCGGCGGTGGCGGTGGCCGAGGACCGGTTCGCCCGCGAGATCGTCTCCATCGAGGCGCCGATCGTCGGCGAGGAAGGCCCGCGTGGCGAGCACACCGGCGAGAAGATCGTGGTGTCGAAGGACCAGGGGCCCCGCGACACGACCGCCGAGGGGCTGGCCAAGCTGAAGCCGGTGCTGCCCGACGGCATGCACACGGCGGGCAACTCCTCGCAGATCTCCGACGGCGCGGCCGCAGTGCTGTGGATGTCGGAGGACCGCGCCAAGGCCGAGGGCTTCAAGCCCCGGGCCCGCGTGGTGGCCCAGGTGCTCGTGGGCTCCGACCCCTACTACCACCTCGACGGCCCCATCGCGGCGACGACCAAGGTGCTGGCCAAGGCCGGCATGACCATGAAGGACATCGACCTGTTCGAGGTCAACGAGGCCTTCGCGTCGGTCGTCATGAGCTGGGCCAAGGAGCACGACGCCGACATGGACAAGGTGAACGTCAACGGCGGGGCCATCGCCATTGGCCACCCGGTCGGGGCGACGGGGAGCCGGCTGATCACCACGATTCTGCACGAGCTCGAGCGGCGCGACGCCACCTACGGCCTCGTGTCGATGTGCTGCGGCGGCGCGCTGGCGACCGGCACCATCATCGAGCGGCTCTAGGCACCTCCGCTTCACCATCCAATCCGATTTCGGCGCCTACCTCTGGAGGGGACCGTGGTTTCGACTGAGCACCTGACCTTCGAGCGCGACGGCGCGACGGCCATCGTGACGATGAACCGGCCCGAGGCGAAGAACGCGCTGAGCCTGCCCATGCTGGTCGGCATGAAGGACGCTTGGGAGGAGATCGACAACAACGACGACATCCGCTGCGCCATCCTCACCGGCGCCGGCGGGACGTTCTGTGCCGGCATGGACCTCAAGGCCATGGGCGGCAGCGACGCCGAGAAGTACCAGCCCCGCATGGCCGAGGACCCCGACCTGCACTGGAAGGCGCTGCTGCGGCACTACGACCTGCGCAAGCCGCTGATCGCCGCGGTGGAGGGCTGGGCCGTGGCCGGTGGGACCGAGATCCTGCAGGCCACCGACATCCGGGTGGCGGGGGAGAGTGCCGTCTTCGGCGTCTTCGAGGCCAAGCGCGGCCTGTTCCCCCTCGGCGGGTCGACAGTGCGGCTGCGCCGGCAGATCCCCTACACGCTGGCCATGGAGCTCCTCCTGACGGCCCGCGAGGTGCCGGCGGCCGAGGCCCTGCGCATCGGCCTGATCGGCCACGTCGTGCCCGACGGCAAAGCGTTGGAGAGGGCGCTCGAGATCGCCGCCGTCATCGGGGCGAACGGACCGCTGGCGGTGGAGGCGATCAAGCGGAGCGTGCGCGAGACCGAGGGCATGTCCGAGGTCGACGGCCTGGCTCGCGAGCTCGAGATCGGCTGGCCCGTGTTCTCCTCGAACGACGCCACCGAGGGGCAGAAGGCCTTCGCCGAGAAGCGCACGCCGAAGTACACGCGTACGTGAGCAACGCCGCGGCCGGCATCGGCCCCGGCGAAGGGTTCCCGGGGATCGACGGCCCCGCCGAATCGACGGGCGACGAGCCGCTGAACCGCCTGGCGGCGGCCATGCGCCGCATCAGCTCGGTTGTCGTCGGCCAGCCGATCAACGACGGCGACCTCGCCGATGCCGCAGCGGAGCTGGCCGCGCTGGCCGACCGCCTGGAGTCCGCCGCGCCGGGCGAGAAGCGTTCCCGGCCCCAACCGGGCCCGATCGGGAACCCGCAGGACCACTTTCCCACCAGCCCGATGGTCGGCTTCGCGAACCCCGTCGCGCCGCCGGTCGACGTGTGGGCGGTGGAGGGCGAGAGCGGCCTGCGCGAAGTCAGGGGCAGGGTCACCTTCGGCCTCCAGTACGAGGGCCCGCCGACGTGCGTGCACGGCGGCATCATCGCCGAGCTCTTCGACGAGCTGCTCGGGCTGGCCAACATCGTCGCGGCGCAGCCGGGCATGACGGGCACGCTGAAGGTGCGCTACAACCGGCCGACCCCGCTCCTGGCGCCCCTGGACCTCGCTGCGTGCGTCACGGGCCGGGAGGGCCGCAAGGTCTACACCTGGGGCGGCATCTACCACGAGGGTGAGCTGACGGCGGAGGCCGACGGGATCTTCATTGAGGTGTTGCCGGGCCAGATGCTCGACATCGTGGCGGGCAACGCCGGCGGCGGCGCCGAGGCGCCACTGGTCGACCGGGCGTGGCGGCGCATGATCGCCGAGGGCGTGGAGAGCCTCTCCCCTCCGGGTGCGTCCTGAGCGTCCGTGCTCTAATGGGCCGGTGTTCTACGTCCTGATCTTCAGCCTGCTCGCCGTCGTCCTCGTCGTCGCGTTCGCCTCAATGGTGACGAAGAGACGGAGGACGATGGCCTACGAGGAGGAGCCGGTGCACCACGCCGGCTCGGCCAACCACTCGGCGCATCACTCGCCGACGAGCAGCTCGGCCCGGCGCAACCGCAAGGCGCAGCGGGCGCAGTCACGGCACGACAGGCGCAAGCGTCACTGACCCGGTCGGATCACCGACGCACCGAAGCGCTCGAGCGCCTCGACGGCATGATCGAGTGAGTCGCCGGGCGTGCCGACGCCGCACCACGTGACCCCGAGCCCGGCCAACTCGTCCACCGCGGCCAGTTGGGCGTCGGCGTCGAAGCGGTCGCTCCCCGGATCGCCGCCGGCGCTGGTGCCGAACGACACGTCGATCTCGGCTCGATCCCGGCCCGCCTCGTCGACGAACTGCCACAGCTCGTCGAGCATCAGGCGGAGGTCGTCCACCGTCTCGAGGGGTGGCGTCTTGGTCGTCTGCGACAGGACCCTCGGGGCGGGGAAGGGGTTCCAGCCGTTGCCGTAGCGAGCGACCCTGCGGCGCGACTGCCGGCTGTTCCCCCCGATCCAGATGGGCGGATGCCGGTGGGGCTTGGGGTTGGCGGTCTGACCCCTGGCGGTGAACGTCGACCCCTCGTAGGCGAAGTCGTCCTCGCTCCAGACGCCCAGGATGACCTCGATCGCCTCGTCGAAGCGCGCATTGCGCTGATCGAAGTCGACGCCCAGCGCCCGGTACTCGCCGCGTAGGTACCCGGTGGCGACGGAGAGCGTGAACCGGCCCCCGGAGAGCGCGTCAATGGTCGCCACCGATTTGGCCACCAGGAACGGGTTGCGGTAGGGCAGCACCAGGATGTTGGGGATGAGGCGCAGGGTGTCGGTCACCGCGGCACAGAACGAGAGCGCGGCGAAGGGATCGAGAGCATCGTGCCCGCCCGCCTTCAGCCATCGCTCCGTGGGTGCCGGGTGGTCCGTGAACCCGATGCCGGCGATGCCGGCCGCCTCGGCCGCCTTGCAGAAACGCGTGAGGCCCGCCTTGGTGACGAATTCGGGGTTGTACGGATGCGTCGTCAGCGGGTACGTGACCCAGTAGTTCATGGCCTGGACCCTAACGTTCCGGTGCAACGGGCCTCAATCTGCGCCCGGCCGGTGCTCGTGTCACTGCCTTCGTGGCGATCCGGTCCAGAATGCGGCATGGCAACGGACGGCGAACCCGGGGAGCGACGGGAGATAGGTCCGGTGTCGTCGGAGGACGACGGTGCGTCCGCCGGCCCCGTCACCGCCGGCCGGTTGGAGCGTCTCCGCAGCACGGCGCAGCACACCCGGGCGGCCATCGAGGCCCGGCGCGCCGATTCCGCGTCCATCGACACCGCCTTCGAAGCGGTGGAGCGTGATGCGCAGAGCGGGGGAGGCGTGCTCGCGGCGGCGGTGGCGTTCCGGCTCTTCATGTTCCTCGTCCCCTATGCCTTCGTCATGGTCACCGGCTTCGGCCTGGCGTCGACGGCGGCCAGCCAGAGCCCGAAGGACGCAGCCCGGTCGGCCGGCATCAGCGGTCTGCTGGCCAGCGCGATCACCAGCACCAGCACCATGTCCCTGGCCAATCGCATCGTCGCTCTCGTGCTCGGAGGCGTCGCGCTGGCCTTCACCGCCCGCTCGCTGATCAGGGTGCTCTGGGTCGTCCACCGCCTGATCTGGGGGGTCCGGCCTTCCCGGAGCCCGTCGTTGTGGTCGGCGCTGATCCTCGTCGGAATCGTCACCGTGCTCTTCGGCCTCGCCGACCTCGTCGCCTGGCTCGGTGCGCAATCGATCGGGCTGCGTCTGGTCGCTCTCCTCCTCACCGTCGTGGCGTCGGGCGGCGCCTGGTACCTGGCCTCGTGGTGGATGCCACGCGAGGACTGTGAATGGTGGGCGCTGCTGCCCGGCGCCGTCATCGTCGGCCTCGGGTTCGGCGTGCTGCACCTCCTCACCCTCACCTACGTCGCGCACGAGGTGTCGCGCAAGTCGTCCCTCTACGGGGCCATCGGCATCGCCCTGGCGTTGCTGCTCTGGACCTATTTCGCCGGTCGACTGCTCACTGCCTCCATCGCAACCAACGCGACGCTGTGGAAGCGCCGTGACGCCGAGACGATCACGGAGCCCGAGGACTCGGTCGGCTACCCCGCCACCTGACCGCCGCGAGGCTCCCGTGCCTGGAAGCAGCCCGATTCGGTCGTCACGGGGAGAACCCCTCCGCCGTCGCGAAAGCGCGCCGCAACGGCGCCTTGCAGCGCCCGGCGCTGCCCGGGTGAGGCCTCCTGGCCCGCCGCCGAGGACGCGATGAAGGCGAACACATCGTCGGGATCGGTGCAGACCATGGTGGCGGGGTGGTGCTGCCACGCGACGGAACGGAAGGCGGTGCCGAGGACCGACGCGCCGTTCGTACTGCCGAACCGGCGGTCCACGGAGTCCAGCGACGACCAGCCCAGCACCTGACGCGACAGGTCGGCCACGGCATCGAGATGTCGGGGCCCGTTGGTCGCAGCCATGAGCACACCGTCGGGCCGCAGCACGCGGGCGATTTCTGCGGCGGCCCGCGCCGGATCGGGGACGTGGTACAGCATGTGGTTCGCCACCACGACGTCGAACGCCTCGTCCGCGAACGGCAACTCCTGCACGTCGCACGTGCGGGCGTCGGAGAGCTCGATGCCGTCCAGCGCGGCCACGGCGGCCGCGGCCGCCTCCACCATGCCGGGGGACAGGTCGGTCAGCGTGAGCCGGAGGTCGGGGAGCAGGGGCGCGATGTCGACCCACAGCGCACCGGACCCGCAGCCGACCTCGAGCACATGGCCGCCCTCCGGCCACTCGATGCGACCGGCGAGCCACGGGTACCAGGGCTCGTCCGCCCTGGAGTACTTGGCGTGCAGGGCGATCCTCGCGTTGAGGTTCGTCGGGTCCCTGTACTGGTGCTCCCGCAGGTACTCCTGGTCGAGACCCAGGCCTTCCCGGCGCGTCATGGGCCAATGGTAGGCACCAAGGACCGTGTGCCGACCCAGATCGTGACCGGTCACCGACCCCGGGTCGGCGGGCTCAGAGGGCCCGCTGCACCCCTTCCCAGTAGGGGTCGCGCAGCTTGCGCTTGTAGAGCTTCCCGTTGGGGTCCCGCGGCATCTCGTCGGTGAAGTCGATGGACTTCGGCGTCTTGAACCGGGCCAGCTTGTCGGCACAGTAGGCCAGGATCTCCCGGGCCAGCTCGTCGTTCGCCTCGACGCCCTCGGCGGGCTCGATCACCGCCTTGACCTCCTCGCCCCAGTCCTCGTTCGGGATGCCGAAGACGGCGGCATCGCCCACCTTCGGATGCGAGAGCAGGACACTCTCGATCTCGGCCGGGTAGATGTTCGCGCCGCCCGAAATGATCATGTCGATCTTGCGGTCCCGCAGGAAGAGGTAACCGTCCTCGTCGATCAGGCCCACGTCGCCCACGGTGAAGAAGGGGCCGATGCGGTTCTTCTGGGTCTTCTCCTTGTCGCCGTGGTACTCGAAGTCGGCCGACTGCATGGCCATGTACACGGTGCCGATGACGTTGGGCTCGGAGATCCTGTTGCCCTCGTCGTCGAAGACGGCGATCTCGCTGATCGGCCACGGCTTCCCGACCGTGCCCGGCTTGAGCAGCCATTCCTCCGCGCTGACCAGCGTGCCCCCGCCCTCGCTCGCCGCGTAGTACTCGTCGACGGCGTTGCCCCACCAGGCGATCATTCGGTGCTTGACGTCAACGGGACACGGCGCCGCGGCGTGGATCATGTGGCGCAGGGACGTCACGTCGTATTTGCTCCGCACATCGTCGGGCAGCGCCAGCAGGCGGTGGAACTGGGTGGGCACCATGTGCGACGTGGTCACCCGCCGCTCCTCAATGAGCCGGAGCATGTCCTCGGGCAGCCACTTGTCCATCAGCACGACCGTGTGGCCCAGGTGCAGGGAGGCGCTGCCGAATCGGAGCACCGCCGTGTGGTACAGCGGTGAGCCGATGATGTGCACGTTGTCGTCCTGGGGCTGGATCCCGAACAGGAAGAGGATGCCCGAGAGGCCGAGGGCCGCCTGCTCCGGGGTGACGCCGAGGAGCTTGCGGTAGATCCCCTTGGGGTTCCCGGTCGTCCCGGACGTGTAGTTCATGACGTCGCCGATCGTGCGGTCCTCGGGGAGCGTCGCCGGCTGGGCGTCGCGCGCCGCGGCGTAGGAGGCGAACCCGGGCACCTCGCCCACGGCCAGCCGGCCGGTCTCGTCCAGGCCCACCTCGTCCGCCGCGGCGAGGGCGACGTCGGCGAAGCGCTCGTGGGCGATGAACGCCTTGGCACCCGAGTCCTTCAGGATGTACGCCACCTCCGGCGCCACCAGGTGGTGATTGATGGGCACCAGGTACCAGCCCGCCTGCAGCGCGGCAAGGTAGACCTCGAGCATCTCGGCGCAGTTCGGCAGCAGCGTGGCCACGACGTCGCCCGTGCCGAACCCCTGCGCCCGCAGGGCGTGCACCAACTGGTTGGCGTGGCCCAGCAGCTCACCCGCCGTGACCTCGTCGCCCTCGGGCGTGACGAGCGCCAGGTGGTCGGGGTCTTCCTGGGCCATCGCCCAGAAACCGAAGTCGCCCATCAGCAGTTCTCCTTGGGGCTCGCGGGTGCGGGGCAGATGTGCGGTCCCCGCCGCCCGCAGGCTAGAACGTGTTCTACCTCACGGCAATTTGCGAGCCTGGCCGGCCCGGCCGGACCGAGAGAATCAGGAGATTCGACGATGGCAGGGTTCCTCGCAGGCAAGGTCGTCGCCGTCACCGGCGGCGGCGGCGGCATCGGGCGGGCGGTGGCGCTGGCCGCGGCCGCCCAGGGGGCCAAGGTGCTGGTGGCCGACTACGGAGTCGGCATGGCGGGCGAGGACCCGAGCAGCGAGGTGGCCGACGCCGTGGTGGCCGAGATCACCAAGGCCGGGGGCGAGGCGATCGCCGTGGCCGACGACATCTCCAGGATGGAGTCCGGCGAGCGACTCATCGCCACCGCGGTCGAGACGTGGGGGCGTATCGACGGCGTGGTGGCGGTGGCCGGCATTCTCCGCGAGCGCATGCTCTTCAACATGTCCGAGGACGAGTGGGACGCCGTGATCGCGACGCACCTGAAGGGCCACTTCACCGTGTTCCGCGCCGCCGCGGCGGTCATGCGCAAGCAGGAGGGAGGTGGCGCCCTGATCGGCTTCACCTCGGGGGCGTTCGTCGGCAGCGTGGCGCAGGCGAACTACGCGTCTGCCAAGGGCGGCATCGTGTCGCTGGTGCGGTCCGCCGCCGTCGGGCTGTACCGCTACGGCATCACCGCCAACGCCATCGCGCCGGTGGCCCGCACGCGCATGTCGGCCAACGTCCCGTCCGAGCTCGCCGAGATGGGTGAACCCGAAGATGTTGCGCCGATGGTGGTGTACCTGTTGAGCGACCAGGCGAAGCACGTCACCGGTCAGGTGTACACGGTCGTGGGATCGAAGATCGCCGTGTGGAACCAGCCGACCGAGGTGCGTGCGATGTGGGCCGATGGCCGCTGGACGCCCGAGCAGATCGCGGAGCGGCTCGACAGCACCGTCGGGCAGGAGCGGATGGGGATGATCGACCGCTTGGAGCAGATGCGCCAGGCGGCGGCGTCAGGCGAGAAGCCGAACGCCTGATCAGGTGACGCGCCGCAGGCGGGGCCAGGTCTTCGCCGCGGCGTAGACCTCGAGCGAATTCCCCTCGTGATGGGCGGCGACGACCGCCGCCGCTCCGAATTGGTCGCCGTCGAAGACGCGGGCCATGTTCTTGCCCCACGCGACGGCGGAGCGCGCAATGAGGCGGTCGGGGTGCTCCCACGGTGGGACGCAGACCTCAATCTGGTACATCGGCTCGAAGGTCACGACATGGGTGGAGGCGCCTCCGTTGGCAGCCAGCCACTCCTCCTTCTCCTCCTCCGTCCAAAGCTTCTCGTGTGTCGTCGGTGAACGCCGTTGGACTTTGGCCATCGCTCGCTCACCCCCTTTTCCCCCGCCGTATCGGCAACAATTCGGGAAGCCTTGAGAGCGCACGGTCTTGCGCGACTGGCGGACGATCGGGGGTTCCACGGCGTCATACGCACGCACGTCGCGTGGGCCGTGCGTATGACGCCGCAACATCGTTGCAACCGAGGGACCACTCCGGGCCGATCGGCCCCCCGAGGGCCGGCGTTCCCTTGCCTGGTGCCGCGCAAGGAACGGCCATCGGGCGCGGTTCCCCTCACGAGGGCAGGTCGGAACGCCGGGTGAAAAGGGGAACGGACTGATGAAGACGGGAATCGAGGAGGCAGGAGCGGAGCGCGCGGACGCCATTCGGGAGCTACGCCCTTGGCGCGAGGCGGGCTGGATCTTCAGGGAGGGCGACGTGCTCGCCATCGAGCGCCAAGAGCAGCGCGCGCGCCAGAGACCGGCTCACGTGCCCGTCCCGCGCGGGCCCAGGGGTCAGGCGGGCTGTTCCGCCTCGCGCAATGGCTCGGTGCTGCCGGGCGAGTGGTGGGTCCTGAGCCATTCCTTCCAGCGTGACCTCGTGCGCACGAGGATCACCAGGCCGCCGACGACGAGGAGGACGCCCGCCAACTGGACGAGGTCCGAGCCGAGCCGCCCGTCCTCGCCGAGCCACAGGCGCTCGTCGAGGGAGCGCTCAATGCCCCAGAGCACCATGCCGGTCCCGAGCACGAGCCCCGAGGGGTAGCCGGCGCGGCGCGTGCCGTCGGGCCAACGGTCGAGTCGGCGCTCTATCGCGATGAGCACGAGGTAGACGGTGAAGTCCTCCATGGCCTGGAAGATGGGCACCGGGAGCCGGCGGCCGACCTGGTCCGCGTAGTACATCCCGAACCACTGATGCGTCGGGTGCCCGCCACCCGCCACCATGAGTTGCGGGCCCAGCAGCCGGCCCATGGCCCAGCACGCCAGGAGCACGGGGACGGCCAGATCGAGCGCGCGGCCGAGCGGGAGCTCGGGGCAGCGGCGCCTGGTGAGGATGATGCCGACGGGCACGGCGAGGAGCAGCCCGCCGAAGGAGGAGAGGCCGCCCTGCCAGATGGCGAGGATGTCGCCGGGGTGTTGCGTGTAGGAGCTCAGGTTCGAGAGCACGTGCATCGCCCGGGCGCCGACGACCGCGGCCAGGATGATCCAGAGGAAGACGGGGACGAACCAGTCGGTGGGATAGCCGTTGCGCCGCAGGCGCCGCTCGAAGTACGTGAACCCGAACCAGAACGTGAGCGCGAGGCCGATGCCGTAGGTGTGGACCTCCAGCGGTCCGATGTGGAAGGCGACGGGGATCGGTTTCATGGCGCGGCTGGCGCCAGGTTACGACCGCAACGCGGGGTGGTGGTTCCGGGGCTCGTGGTCGGGCGGAGCCGGGTGCGGCTAGGGCCGGCCGGCGCCGACGAAGCCGTCCCCGAGACGCAGGGAGGTCAGCCACACGGACGCCCCGGTGTAGGGCGCCTCGATCATCGTCCCGGGGCCGACGTACATGGCGACGTGCTGCGACCCGCCCGCCCCGTAGAAGAGGAGGTCGCCGGGCTGCAGGTCACTGATGGGCACCGGGGTCGAGTCGGCCATCTGGGCACCCGAGTAGTGCGGAAGGCCGACGCCCACCTGGCCCCACGACCAGGCCGTCAGCCCGGAGCAGTCGAAGCCGGGGCTCGCCGAGCCCTTGGGGGATTCACCGCCCCAGACGTAGGGCACGCCGATCTGGCTCTCGGCCGCCTGGACGGCACCCGCGCCGCCGGGGGAGGTCGGGGGCGGCGCTGCTGCGCTCAGTCCTGCGGTTGCGACGGCGGCGACGGTCCCGGAGGAGGACGAAGAGGGAGAGGCGGTCGTTGCCGCTGCCGCGGCGGCAGCAGCGGCGGCGGCGGCGGCGGCCTGGGCTGCGGCAGCCTGACGTGCGGCAGCGGCCTGGGCTGCGGCGGCCGCCTCGGCTTGCTGCTGCTGCTGGACGAGCTGGGCGATCTGGCCCTGCTCCTGTGCCAGCGCGTCCTTCTGCTCCTGCACGGCCTGGGCGTTCTGCGTCACGGCGCTCTGCTTGGCCGCGACCTCGGTCTGCGCCTGCGACTGCTCACCCTGCAGTTGGGAGACCTGTGCGTTGAGTGAGTTCTCGGCCGTGTGCAGGTTGTCGACGGCGAGGGAGATGTCGCCTTCGGCGATCTTGTTGTACTCGGTGGTGGCACCGAGGGTCTGCTCGTTGCCGCTGAAGATCGGGTTCTGCGCCGCCGCCGTGCCGTCGGAGATGTAGTTGGCCACCGCCGCCTTGGCGAGCGTGGCCTTGTCGTTCCCCACCTTCTGCTGGTCGGTGGTGATGTTGGCCTTGGTCGACGCGATGCTCGAGTTGATCTGCGACAACTGGACCTGGGCCGCGTCGTACTGCTGGCTCAGTGCGGACATCTCGTTCTGCGCCTGGGTCAGCTGGGACTCGATGGCGGCGGCCTTGGCCTTGGCGTCGGAGATGGCGTCGCCGGCCGCGGGGCGCGCCAAACCAACCACAGTGCTCGCCAACACTGTGACAACGGTCAACGCGGGGATTCCGACCCGCTGGAGCACTCGTGCGCTCCGTGGAGACCGCGGCGTGGAGTGGTTGTGATGCCGCTCTACGTCAGTCACGATGGTGGACATTCTTATAGGAATCCCTTGGGCGATACAAACACCCTCAGTGAGAAACAGCTGTGTGGGGTCGTACCAATAGTGCGAAAGTGCAGGTCCATTACCAAAACGGAGAATTCCAGCGTTTCGCGGACCTCTTCGTGAGAACGAAATGGGTTCTGACCTATTACGGTCGGTGGGCATGGGTGAGATGATCGAATTCGCGAGCAACGGATCGACGGCGGGTGGGTATCTGGCGGTTCCCGCGCGGGGGAGCGGGCCCGGCGTGATCGTGATCCAGGAGTGGTGGGGCCTGGTCGACCACATCGAGGACGTGTGCGACCGCTTCGCCGCGGCGGGTTTCGTGGCGCTGGCCCCGGACCTCTACCACGGCCAGAAGGTGCAGCCGGGAGAGCCCGACGAAGCGGGCAAGGCGATGATGGCCATGAAGATGGACCGGGCCGCCCGCGACATGAGCGGCGCTGTCGACGAGGTACGGCGGCGGAGCTCGGGCGACAAGGTCGGGGTCATCGGCTTCTGCATGGGCGGGGGGCTCGCGCTCGTCCTGGCGACGCAGCGCCCGGACGCGGTGGCGGCCGTGGTCCCGTGCTACGGCATCATCCCGTGGCCCGACGCGCAGCCGGACTACTCGTCGATGTCCGCGGCGGTGCTCGGCCACTACGCGGAGAAGGACAGCTTCTTCACCCCGGACGCGGCGAACGCGCTGGCCGACGAATTGCGCGCCCTGGGCAAGTCGGTCGAGATCGTGATCTACCCCGGTGCCGACCACGCCTTCTTCAACGACACGCGACCTGAGGTCTACGACGCGGACGCGTCGCGCGCGTTGTGGGACCGGACGTTGGAGTTCTTCTCCTCACATCTGTCGTGAGTCCCTCGCCGGGCGGTGCGCCCGGCGACGTCGTTCCGTACGGCGGTGCGCCCGGCGACGTCGTTCTGTACGGCGGTGCGCCCGGTTGAGCCAGCTCCGGCGGGAAGGCCCGTCGGAGGGGGCGCCCGGAAGGGCCCCGCAACCCGTTTGTTACCATCGGACCATGTCCGCACGCTCACGTGACCTGCCCCGCCGTTCCTGCCTCTCCACCCCGGGTTCGAACGAGAAGTTCCTGACCAAGGCGCCAACGGTCCCCGCCGACATGACCTTCTTGGACCTCGAGGACGCCGTGGCGCCGCTCGAGAAGGAGGGCGCACGGCCCAAGGTGGTCGATGCCATCAAGAACCTGCCCTGGGACGACCGCGTGCTCTGCGTGCGGGTGAACGCCTGGGACACCGAGTGGACCTACGGCGACGTGATCGAGGTGGTCGGGAACGCGGGAGAGCGCCTGGACGAGATCATGCTGCCCAAGGTGCAGTCCGCCGCCGAGGTCGTCGCGCTCGACCTCCTGCTCACGCAGGTGGAGAAGAAGTCGGGCCTGCCGGTCGGGCACACCGGGATCGAGGCGCAGATCGAGACGGCACGCGGGCTCATCAACGTCGACGAGATCTGCGCGGCCTCGCCCCGCCTCGAGACGATCATCTTCGGGCCGGCGGACTTCGCCGCCAGCATCGAGATGCCCGTCCTCACCGGAGGGATCGACATCCCCGAGTACCCCGGCGATCACTTCAACTACGTCTTCAGCCGCATTCTGATGGCCGGCCGGGCCAACGGCCTCCAGGTGATCGACGGCCCGTTCCTCAAGGTGCGCGAGCTCGACGCGCTCCGCGACTACTCCATGCGCACGCGCATGCTGGGCTACGACGGCAAGTGGGCCCTGACGCCCGATCAGGCCGGGGTCCTCAACGAGGTGTACTCGCCGACCCAGGAGCAGTTCGACCACGCCTTCGACCTCCTCGACGCCTACCAGAAGGCCACCGAGGAGGACCGCAGGGGTGCCGTCATGTTCGGCGACGAGATGATCGACGAGGCGAGCCGCAAGATGGCGATCAAGTTCGTCAGCCGTGGCGAGCGCGCCGGGCTGGCCCGCACCCCCGGCTGAGCCGATCAGCCGATCAGCCGGTCAGCCGGCGGGCGATGACCTTGAGGGCGAGGGTCTCGTCGGCACCCTCGAAGATGGAGAGCACCCGCGCGTCGACGAAGTAGCGGCTCACCGAGAACTCCTCGGCGTAGCCCATGCCGCCGTGGATCTGCATGGCTTCACGCGTCACCCATTCTGCGGCCCGGCACACGTAGGCCTTGACCATGGACGCCTCGAGGGCACCCTCACCGCGCGCCATGAGACGGGCCACGTGATACGAGCTCTGGCGCGTGGCCTGGATGATGACCGCCATCCGTCCGAGCTTCGCCTGGGTCAACTGGTAGTCGCCGATCGGTGATCCGAACACCTTGCGCTCGGCGGCGTAGGAGGCCGCGGCCTCGTACGCCGCCTGCATGACGCCCAGCGCACGCGCCGCCGTCTGCAGCCGGCCGTTCTCGAAGCCCTGCATCTGGAGGTAGAAGCCCTTGCCCAGTCCCGCGGCGCCACCGACCAGGTTGGCTTCGGGCACGAACCAGTTCTCGAAAGCCAGCTCGTAGGAGTGCATGCCGCGGTAACCGATCGTGTCGATGGGGCGGCCTTCCAACTTGCCCGGCGCCAGGTCGGCCGGGCGCTCCGCCACGTCGTCGGCACCTTGGGTGAACACGAACCCGTGCCCGTCACCGCGCGGCTTCTCGACGATGAACATGGAGATGCCACGGTGGGCGAGGGAGCGGTCCGGGTCCGTGCGGGCCAGCAGCATCAACGCGTCGGCGCGGGCGGCGAAGGTGCACCAGGTCTTCACCCCGTTGACCACCCAGCCGACCCCGTCGACCGGCGTGGCCGAGGTCACGATGTTGGCCACGTCCGAGCCGTAGTCGGGCTCGGTCACGGCGACCGCGGCCAGGATCTCCGCCGAGGCGAGCTTGGGGAGCCAGTGCTTCTTCTGCTCCTCGGTGCCCCCGTAGACCAGGGCGCGGGTGAGGATCTCGGGCCTGGTGATGAGGGAGCCGCCGACGCCCAACGAGCCCCAGCTCAGCTCCTCGGTGGCGACGACCATGCCCATGTAGTCGCTCTCCCCGCCCGACGCGAAGCCGCCGTACTCCTCGGGCACCGAGAGGCCGAAGCCACCCAGTTCGGCCAGGCCCTCGATGACCTCCTCGGGGATGTCGGCATTCGCGCGGTGCACGTGCTCGGCGTGCGGGCGGACCTTGTCCTGTGCGAAGCGGTGGAACGTCTCGCGGACCAGCTCGAAGTCCTCGCCCAGGTGTCGGGGGCCCTCCGTCGCGGCCAGGCCCGCCAGGACGGCGGGGTCGCGCTGCTCGCCGAGGAACGCCGCCGCCGGATCGGCCCACCCGGCCTCCACGCCCCAGAGCCGCTCCCGCCCCGCCACCCGGCCCACCAGCTCGGCGACGACGTCGGCCACGAAGGCGGCGGCGATGCGGGCCTCCACCTCGCCGTGCTCGCCGTACGCCAGTGCGGCCCGGGCGGTGGCCACCGCAGCCGCGGCGTGCGCCACGTCGTAGGCGACCACCTGGTTGGCGTCGATCCCGCCGCCGTCACGGACCGCGGCACACGCCTGGTCGACGAGGTGTTGGGCCAGGTCGACCGCGTCGGCGGCGGCGGCGAGCACGGTGGCGGTGGGCTTCGTCACGGGGCGCGACCCTAATGGCTCGCGCAGCGACCCCCTCCGAGGGGGTCGCTGCTCAGGCCCGGCGGCCGATGACGGTCACGAGCGGTGGCAGGACGATCGGGTCGTCGCCCGGGTCAACCCCCGTGAGGGACTCGAGGTAGCGCGCCACGGGGCCGGGGCCGACGCCGGCGGGTGCCTCCGCCCAGGCGTCGACGACCTCGAGGCCGGCGTCGCGCACGAGGGCGGGGAGCAGCGCGCCGACGTCGGGGTGGAGCGCATCGGGCATGGAGAGGGGCGATCCCGCGATGCGCCCCGCCGTGGTGACGGGCTCCTGGGCGACGACCCAGCCGCCGCTGCGTACCGCGCCGGCCATCATGCGCACCACGGCGAGCGGCTCGAGCACGTGGAGCAGCAGGAAACGGCAGAACGCCAGGTCGACCTCCTCGGGCAAGGAGAGGTCCTCGCCGGCCTGCGTCAGCGCGATGACCTGTGCGTGCGCCGCCGCGGCCCGTGCGACCTCGTCGCGGGCGAGTGGGTCGCTGTCGACCGCGTAGACGCGACCGTCACGGCCGACCATCTCGGCGAGCGCCACCGTGACGTCGCCGCCACCCGCGCCGACGTCGACGCAGCGCCAACCGGCGCCGAGCCCCAAGCGCTGCAGCGCCGTGGCCAGCGGGCGGCGGTAGACGTCGTCGCGCAGCCCCTTGAGCTCACTCACTGAGAATCCCTGCAGCTTCCGGCACCATGACATCGCACTCTACGGGGCCACCGGCTCCCGTCCTGTCCCCGGGAGCCGTGACGAGCGCGACCCATCGACGGGGCGACGGACCGGCGGACAGCAGCATGACGACGAGCGTGGCCATCAGGGCCGGCCACCACAGCACGATGTGATGGACCCTGCGGTCCCCGAGCACGATGCTGGCGACGAGGGCGGCGCCACAGAGCCCGAACCGCGTCGTGCTCCGGCGCGCCGCGAGCAGCAGGCACAGCGCCGGTACCGGCCACAGGTAGTACCAGTTGAGCTCGGTCTCGAGGACGACGCGCAAGGAGAAGGCGACGGCCGTCACGGCGAGCACGGTCGGGAGGTCGTGGCGCCGGTGGCAGACCGTCACCGCCAGGGCGGCACCGAGCACGAGGGCCACCAACCTGGTCGGCCCTCCGCCGGCGAGATCGGGGCCGATCGCCGGCGCGAAGTGGGTCAGCGGCGTGAACGAGATCGATTGTGGCTGGAATGGCTGGCGGACGAGCACGGACAGCGTGCGGTGGGTCTCGGCGACGAGCGGCAGCCCGAGGACGACCAGGCTCGGCAGCACCAGTCGCCAGGAGAGGCGCGCCGCGGCACGCCAGGTGAGCCGGGCCAACACGGGCGCAACGCCGAGCAGCGCGAGGGGCTGGAACGCGATGCCCAGCCCGAGCAGGAGGGCGGCGCGCGGCGCGCCCGGCGCGCCGTCGCGCTCCATCGTCAACGCGGCCCAGATGACGAGCGCCACGGCGACGCAGTCCTCGGGGTGCCCCCAGCCGCCGACGACATTGGCGACGCCGAGCCCGCCCACCAGCGCGAGCGCGAGGCGGCGGCGTTCCGAGAGCCGCCAGTGGCGCGCCACCGCGTCCAGGGCGAACAACGCGGTCGACGCCACGACGACGGCGCTCGGGCCCAGCAGGAGCCACATGCTCAGGGGCTCGCCGGCGGCGTGCAGGTGGGGGGCCAGCCCCACCTGCTGCCCGAGGGCCATGACCGGGATCAGCAGCAGCTCGAGGGCCGGGGGCGACGTCAGCGCGCCGTCCGGCACGTACACATGGGAGAACTGGCCGTGCAGGACGGCCCACGTGCTGTTGGCCATGCTCAGCAGGTCACCCGGCGCGACGAGGCCCGAACGGCCGGTGTGGATCACCAGGCGGCCGAGCAGGCTGTAGGCCATGACGCCGACGAGCATCGCCATCGTGGCGACGATCGGCGGGGTCCTCTTCTCGGCCCATGCCGACATCCGTTCCACTGACCCCTCCCGCGCAGACCGGTCCTGGCCCCTCGCCCCCATATATCGGCTCACCGCGGCGGACCGATAACCTCCCTCAGCGTGAAAGTGACGATGTTGCTCTGCGACGCGGCCCAGGTGGCCGACGGGAAGCTCTACATCCTCGGTGGCGGCTGGAGCATGACGGGCCCCGACCCCGTCCCCTCCGCCGTCGCACTGAAGATCGACGTGGACTGGCACGAGGCCGAGGCGTCGCACCACTGGGAGCTCTTCCTCGAGGATGCGGACGGCCAGCCGGTGCTCATGGAGACCGCCGAGGGGTCCCAGCCGGTCGAGGTACGCGGTGAGTTCACGGTGAGCCAGCCGCAGGGGATCCCGGAGGGATCGCCCATCGACGTGGCCCTGGCCGTCAACCTCGGACCCATTCCGCTCGCACCCGGTACCCGGTTCGCCTGGCGGTTGACCATCGACGGCGAGGCCCTCCCCGGTGCGTCCCTCGGCTTCACGACACGACCCCGCCCCACGGCGGCCGACGAGTGACGGTCTACGACCGGCCCTTCGGCCGGTACCTGGAGGACTTCGTCCCCGGTGACGTCTACCGGCACTGGCCGGGCAAGACGATCACCGAGTCCGACGACCACCTGTTCTGCATGATCACGATGAACCACCACCCGCTGCACACGAACGCCTGGTTCGCGGAGAACGAGACGGTGCAGGGCAAGAACGTCGTGGTGGGCAACCTCGTCTACTCGCTCGCGCTCGGCATGAGCGTGCCCGACGTGAGCGGCTCGTGCATCGCCAACCTCGAGGTCGAGTCGCTGCTCCACCGCTCGCCCACGTTCCACGGCGACACCATTTACGCGGAGACGCGGGTGCTCGACGCGACGCCGTCCAGGTCGAAGGACGACCGGGGCATCGTGACGGTCGAGACCAAGGCGTTCAACCAGCGCGGCGAGGAGGTCTGCTACTTCCGACGCAAGCTGATGGTGTGGAAGGTCGCCAGCGCACCGGCGCGGCGGCGGCCCTACGGCGACTACGTCTGGGACTGAGGCGGCGCCGCTCCGGGCCGACCGGGTCCGGCGCTTCCGCGGGCGCCTGCTGGAGTGGGGAGACGAGCACCGACGGGACCTGCCCTGGCGCCGCACGCGCGATGCGTGGCGCATTCTCGTGTCCGAGGTGATGCTGCAGCAGACGCAGGTGGACCGTGTGGTGCCGCACTACGAGCGGTTCGTCGCCGCGTTCGGCACGCCGGCGGACTGCGCCCGGGCGCGCCCCGCCGAGGTCGTGCGGCTGTGGTCGGGCCTGGGGTACAACCGGCGCGCGCTCAACCTGCACCGGGCCGCCGCCACCGTCGTGACCGAACACGGGGGTGCCCTGCCCCGGCGGGACGGCGCGCTGCGCGCCCTGGCCGGCGTCGGGCCCTACACGGCGCGCGCCGTCCGTTCGTTCGCCTTCGGGGAGGACGTGGCGGCGGTGGACACCAACGCGGTGCGGGTGCTCTCGCGCTGTGTGTCGGGCGCGCCGCTCTCGGCGGCGGCGGCGACCCGCTTGGGCGACCGCCTCGTCCCGGCCGGGCTGTCGTGGGAGTTCAACCAGACCATGTTCGACCTGGGGGCGACGGTGTGCACGGGCACGCGCCCCGGCTGCGCACGCTGCCCCCTGCGCCACCAGTGCGCGTGGCGACGCGACGGCGCCATCGGTGCGGACCCGTGGCGATCCGGCCCGACCGTGCGGCGTCAAAGCCCGTTCGCGGGCTCGGACCGCCAGGGGAGGGGCCGGCTGCTGCACGCGCTCCGGGCCGGCGGTGTGGAGCGGGCCGCGTTGGCCGGCGCCTGCGGCTGGCCCGACGACCCGGCCCGCGCGGAGATGGTCGCGGCTGCGCTGGTGGCCGAGGGGTTCGCGCGGTGGTCCGGTGCCGCCGCACCGGTGCTCCGGCTCGTCTGATGCGGCGGCCATCCGCCGCGGCGCCCTGACCTACGAGGACTCCAGGAACCCCATGATCCGCCGGTTGACGACGTCGGGCCGCTCCAGATGGGCGAAGTGGCCGGCGCCGTCGACGATCTCGAACTCGGAGCCCTCGGCCATGAAGTCGAGCGGGGACCCGATGGACGACAGCAGCATGCAGCCGTCGTCGCGGCCGTGGATGTAGAGCGTCGGCTTCGGCGTCGGGAGCGTCATGGCGGCCTGCTCGTCTGGGAACGCGGGCGTCTCCGGCGTCGCGTCGTAGAGGGCGCGGTAGTAGCCGATCGCGGCGGCGATGCGCTCGGGGTCGCCGATGGACTCCTTCACGCGTGCGACGTCCCACGTCCCGTCGTAGCCGGGCGACCAGTCGCGCCAGAGGTGGTCGATGAAGGAGTAGTCGTCGAGCGGGAGCGCCAGCTCCGCCAGCGGCGACAGGAAGAAGAACATGTACCAGCTCTTCTGGAGCTGGGCGTAGGTGAACAGCGACATGCCGATGGACGCCGTCGGGGGCACGCCCGCCGTGACGGCGCGGCGCCACCGTTCGGGTTGGTGCGCCACCGCGCCGTAGGTCGCCAGCGCGCCCCAGTCGTGGCCCACGATCACCGCGTCCGCGTCGCCGCCCAGCGCCTCGTGGAGTGCGTTGGCGTCGTGCACGAGCGCCCCCACCTGGTAGCAGCCGTCGGGTGGGACAGGCGTCGGGGCGTAGCCGCGCATGAAGGGTGCCACCGCCCGGAAACCCGCGTGGGCGAGCTCGGGGAGCAGGTGGCGCCAGGAGTGCGCCGTGTCGGGGAAGCCGTGGAGGCACAGGGCAAGAGGCCCGTTCTCGGGCCCTTCCGTCAGAAAGGCGAAGTCCAGCCCGTTCGCAGTGATGGCCCGTTGTTCCATGGAGACAGAACGTACCGTCCGGCGCCGAGTATCGTCGCGTGGGTGAACGTGACGTTCTACGGGGTACGGGGATCGTGCCCCTGCTCGGGGGATCGGTACCGCCGCTACGGGGGGAACACCTCGTGCCTGGTCATCGACATCGAGGGGGACGAGCCCCTCATCGTGGACCTCGGCACCGGGTTGCGCGCACTGGGTGACGTCCTCGAGAAGGAGGTGCGGGCTCTGGGCACCCCGCTGCGGGCCACGGCGCTGCTCACCCACCTCCATTTCGACCACATCCTGGGCATCCCTTTCTTCGGCCCGCTGCACGATCCGGGTGCGTGCCTCACCGTCTACGGGCCGGCCCAGCCCAAGGGCACCCTCAAGGACGCGCTGCACGCCGCCGTGCAGCCCCCCGTGTTCCCGATCCACATGGAGCAGTTCCGCGGCGAGCTGATCACCGTCGACGTGGGGTCCGAGGACTTCTCCATCGGCTCGGCCAAGGTCATGGCGCGGCCGATCCCCCACAGTGGCGCGACGCTGGGCTTCCGCATAGAGGCCGAGGGCCGCTCGGTCGCCTACATGTCCGACCACCAGGCGCCACTGGACCGCCGGGCCATCCCCGAAGCCGTGCTCGAGCTGTGCAACGGGGTCGACCTGCTCATTCACGACGGCCAGTACACCGACGACGAGTTCTCGGCCAAGGCGGACTGGGGTCACTCGACCGCCGCCTACGCGGTGCACGTGGCGGCCGAGGCCGGCGTCAAGCGGTTGCTGCTCTCGCACCATGACCCGTCGCACAACGACCGCGAGCTCGACCGCATCCTCAACCAGGCGCGCCGGCTCCCGGAGGCCAAGCACGTCGACGACGTCTCGTCGGCGCACGAATCCCAGTCGATCGACCTCGGCAAGGCGTAACGCGCACCGTGTCGGGCCTCGACCAGGCCCGGTTCCGCGAGGTGCTCGGTCACTTCGCGACCGGGATCACGATCGTCACCGCGCTCGAGGAGGGTGTGCCGGTCGGTTTCACGTGCCAGTCGTTCGCCGCGCTGTCCCTCGACCCCCCGATGGTGATCCTGGCCCCCGCCCGGAGCTCGACGAGCTGGCCCCGGATCGCCAGGGCGGGCGCGTTCTGCGTGAACATCCTCGAGGAGCACCAGGAGGCGCTCGGCCGCGACTTCGCCATCTCGGGGGGCGACAAGTTCGAGGGTGTCGAGTGGTCCCCCGGCCTCACGGGCTCGCCCGTGATCGAGGGCTCGCTCGCCGTGGTCGAGTGCCGGCTGGGCGACATCTTCGACGGCGGCGACCACGAGCTGGTGACCGGCCACGTGGTGGCCACGGGGATCGGGGAGGGCAGCCCGCTGCTCTTCTACCGCTCCGGGTTCGGCCGTTTCGCCCCCTGACGGGCGCACCCGCTACCGTTCCGCCCGATGCCAGAGCTGATTCCCTCCACCGTGATCGACGACGTCGTCCTGGTCCGCCCGGACGTGCACGGCGACGAGCGTGGGCGCTTCGTCGAGACCTACCGGCGCAGCTGGTTCCCCGACGGGCGCGAGATGGTGCAGGGCAACCGCTCCGAGAAGCAGGCCGGCGCACTGGTCGGCCTGCACTTCCACCTCCACCAGGCCGACTACTGGTACGCCCTGCGCGGCAGGGCCCGCGTGGTCCTCCACGACCTGCGGTTGGGGTCGCGGACGGACGGGGCGACCGAGCTGATCGACCTCGACGGGGACGTGGACCAGGGCATCTACATCCCGCCCGGCGTGGCCCACGGCTTCGCGGCACTGACCGACATCCTGCTCACCTACCTCGTGGACAACTACTACGACGCCTCGGACGAGCACGGGCTGGCCTGGGACGACCCCACGGTGGGCGCCGACTGGGGGATCTCCGGCCCCATCCTCTCGAAGCGGGACCAGGGCAACCCGCAACGCGGCGACATCCCCGACGACATCCGGCCTCGCCTGGCGCACTGACCGGCGCGCCGGAGGCCGGGCGCCCGCCCACCGGGCCCGCCATTTTGGCCCCGACCAGACGCCGTCGAGAGCCGCGGCACTACCGGCCCTGCAGATCCTGTTGAATATGTGGCGGTGTGGATCGGTGGGCTCGTCGCTGTCGTCGTCGTGGTGGGCGTCGTCGCGGCCGTGATGCTCAGCCGGCGCTCCCACGACGACGTGCACTCGGTGGAGCACTACCACCGCCAGCTGCACACGCTCGAGGAGATGCGGACGCACACGTCGCCCGCCGCTCCGGAGAACGGCAACGGGGAGGCCGCCTACCCGGCGAGCGCGTTCCGGGTCTCGGGGTCGTCCACGGTGCGCCTGACCGAGCCGGACCGGCCCGTGGTGCCGCCCGCCCCGCCGCCGCCGGTGGCCAATCCTTCCGAGCCGCTGACCTTCGACGATGCCACGCCGGGGCCCGAGCCCGTGCCGGGGAGCTTCATGACCGGCGGCGAGGACAGGGTCATGCAGTCCATCAACCACCGGCCCCGCCGCCTCGGCGGGCCGGTGGCGGCGATCGCCGCGGTGGCGGTCCTGGTCGTCGTCCTGATCGTCACCGGGCTGCACTCGAACTCGCCGAACCCTCACCCCAAGTCGTCGGGCACCGCCACCACGACGGCCCAGACGCATCGGCACGGGGCCGCCCGTCACCCCACCACGACCACCACGACGACGGCACCCCTCGCGGTCTCGGCTCCCGCCGGCGCCACCGCGCACGCGGCCACCTATCACGTCGCCGCCGCCGACTTCTCGCTGTCACTCGCCGCCACGACGGGGGAGTGCTGGGTCGATGCGACGGACACCGCGACCGGCGCGGTGCTCTTCACCGGGACGCTCTTCGCCGGCCAGTCGCACGCCATCTCCGCCACCGGCCCCGTCACCGTGATCGCCGGGGCGCCGGCCGCCTTCGCGGCCACCGTCGACGGGTCGGCCGTCACGCTGCCCATCGGGTACCAGGCTCCGTTCACCCTGAGCTTCCAGAGCGCCCAGGCGACCTGAGGACCCGCCGCCGCGCTCAGCCGCCGGCCAGCCCCAGCGCGTCGAGGAGGAAGGTGTAGACGAGCGCCTCCTCTTTCCAGGCGTCGTAGCGACCCGACGGCCCTCCGTGACCGGCCCCGAGCTCCGTGCGCAGCAGCACCCGGGTGCTGGGCGAGGCGGACCGCAGCTTGGCCACCCACTTGGCCGGCTCCCAGTAGGCGACGCGCGGGTCGTTGAGACCGGCGGTGACGAAGAGGTCGGGATACGTGCGCGGCGTCCCGTCCGGGTTCTCGCCCGTGACGTTGTCGTAGGGCGAGTAGGAGAGCATGCGCCGGTAGGCCGACTCGTCGGCCAGGGGGTTCCCCCACTCCTCCCATTCGCCGACCGTGAGCGGGAGCTCGTCGTCGAGCATGGTGGTCACGCAGTCCACGAACGGCACCTCGGCCACCAGGGCGCGGAAGAGCTGCGGGGCCTGGTTCGCCACGGCGCCGATCAGCAGCCCGCCGGCGGACCCGCCCCGGCCGGCCAGGGCCCCCGGCCGGGCGATGCCCGCTTGGAGGAGATGGCGCGCGCCGGCGATGAAGTCGGAGAAGGTGTTGGACTTGTGCTCCATCCGCCCGTCCTCGTACCAGGCGCGCCCGAGCTCCCCGCCGCCGCGGACGTGGGCGATGGCGAAGACGACGCCCCGGTCGAGGAGCGAGAGGCGGTGGTGGGAGAAGGACGGGTCGATGGAGATCTCGTAGGCCCCGTACCCGTACAGCAGGCAGGGAGCCGGCAGCTCGAGCCCGCGGCGGTGGACGACCGAGAGCGGGACACGCGTCCCGTCCGGTGCGACGGCCCACTCCCGCGACGTCGTGTAGCGCGTCGGGTCGAAGTCGCCGAGCACGGGCTCCTGCTTGAGCAGCGTCTCCTCCCGCCCCTCGAGCGTGATCTGCAGCACGCTCGAGGGCGTCACGAGGGACGTCCGCCCTATGCGCAGCGCGGGCGCGTCCGGCTCCGGGTTGGGTCCCAGCCACGTGGTCGAGGGGCTGTCGACGGAGGGGACGATCCAGCCCGAGCCGAGCAGGTCGGCCTCGAAGGGGTCCCCGTCGCCGGGCAGCGGGAGGACGCGCACCAGGGTCTGGGCCTCCGCCCGCTCGCTCAGGACCAGCGCCGAGGAGAAGGCGTCGACGTCCTCGACCCGCACACCGGGCCGGTGCGCCACGACCTCCCGCCAGGCGGCAGCCGTCCCGAGGCCGGCGTCGGGGGCGGCGAGGACCCGGAAGTCGAGGGCATCCTCGTTGGTCAGCGCCACGAACCAGCCCGTCCCTCCCGATGCGGGGGTGAGGTGGTCCACCGCGTACTCGATGCCCTCCCGGCGCCCCATCACGACCGCCGGCGTCGCCAGCGGGTCGTCCGAGGGGATGGCCATCCACTCGCTGGTGTTGGTGCTGTGCAGCCCGATGAGGACGAAGGCGGTGTCACGCGTCGACCCGGTGCCGAGGGAGAAGCGGCGGTCGCCCTCCTCGAAGACGAGGACGTCCTCCGCCGGGTCGGTCCCCAGCCGGTGGCGCCAGAGCTGGAAGGGCCGCTGCGCCTCGTCGAGGCGGACGTAGAAGATGTAGTCGCCGCGGGCGGACCAGGCCAGGCCGTAGCCCGTGTCGGGCACCGACTCCGCGGCGGTGGCGGGCGAGGTCTCTGCGTCGAGGGGCCGGAAGCGCAGCTCGTACTTCTCGTTCCCGGCCCGGTCGGTCCCGAAGGCCAGCCAGAGGTGGTCGTGGCTCACCGCCGCGCTGCCCACGGCGAAGTACTCGGACCCCTCCGCCAGCGCGTTCTCGTCGAGGAGGATCTGCTCCTCGCCCCCGGGCTCGCCCGCCGGCGGCAGCTCGGTCCGGCTGCGGGCGGGGCGGCGGCAGTGGATGGCGTAGTTCTTCCCCTCCTCGGTGCGCGAGTAGTACCACCACGGGCCCCGCCGGGTCGGGACCGACATGTCGGTCTCCTTGATCCGGGCCTTCATCTCCTCGAACAGCCCGTCGTGCAGCCCGCCCAGCGGTGCCATCTCCTGGTCCGTGTAGGCGTTCTCCGCCTGCAGGTACGCCAGGACCTCGGGATCGTCGCGGTCGCGCAGCCAGTACCAGGGGTCCTCACGGTCGTCGCCGTGGGCGGAGACGACGTGGTGGCGCCGGGGGGCGGCGGGTGGGCTGGCCATCAGACGCAGAGCCTGCCACGCTGGCGACACGGCGGTGCACCCGTGCGGTCGTTTCGGCTGGCCCGGGTAGTTGTTACTATCTACGTAGGGGAAATTCCCCCTCCGACCTCAGGAGCCCAATGGCCACAACGGACCTCGACCTCGGTCGCTACCAGCTCGGCTGGAGCGACGCCGAGGACTACGTGTTCAAGCCCAAGAAGGGGCTGAACGAGTCCATCGTGCGCGAGATGTCGGAGATGAAGGGCGAGCCGGAGTGGATGCGCGACTTCCGCCTCCGCTCGTTGAAGCACTTCGAGCGCAAGCCCATGGCGCCCTGGTTCGCCCAGCGCATGCCGAAGCTCGACTTCGACGACATCTACTACTACATCAAGCCGACCGGCGGGCAGGTGGACAAGTGGGAGGACCTGCCGGACGCCATCAAGAACACGTACGAGAAGCTGGGCATCCCCGAGGCGGAGCGCAAGTACCTCTCGGGTGTCACGGCGCAGTACGAGTCCGAGGTCGTGTTCCACCGCAACCGCGAGGACCTCGAGGCGCAGGGCGTCTTGTTCTGCGACATGGACACGGCCGTGCGCGAGTACCCCGAGCTCGTCCGCAAGTGGTTCGGCAAGATCATCCCCCCGAACGACAACAAGTTCTCCGCCCTCAACTCCGCGGTGTGGTCCGGAGGGTCGTTCATCTACGTGCCGCCCGGCGTGAAGGTCGACATGCCGCTGCAGGCCTACTTCCGGATCAACGCGGAGAACATGGGCCAGTTCGAGCGGACGCTCATCATCGCCGACGAGGGATCGCAGGTGCACTACATCGAGGGCTGCTCCGCTCCGGTGTACTCCACCGACTCGCTGCACTCGGCCGTGGTCGAGCTGGTCGCGCTGGCCGGCTCGCGCATCACGTACACGACCATCCAGAACTGGTCGACCAACGTCTACAACCTGGTGACCAAGCGGGCCCGCGCCGATGCCGAGGCCCATGTCGAGTGGATCGACGGGAACATCGGCTCGCGCCTGACCATGAAGTACCCCTCGGTGTACCTGATGGGGCCCAAGGCGAGCGGCGAGGTCCTCTCGGTCGCCTACGCCGGCGCGGGCCAGCACCAGGACGCCGGCGCCAAGATGTTCCACATCGCCCCCGAGACCACGTCGACCATCGTCTCGAAGTCGATCTCCAAGGACGGCGGCATCACGACCTACCGCGGCAAGGTCCACGTCGACCCGCAGGCGCGCGGCGCCAAGTCCTTCGTGCGCTGCGACGCGCTCCTCCTCGACGACCACTCCACCTCCGAGACGAAGCCCTACATGGAGGTCGGCGAGCGCGACGCCCGGATCGGCCACGAGGCCACCGTCTCGAAGGTCGGCGACGACCAGCTCTTCTACCTGATGAGCCGGGGACTGTCCGAGCAGCAGGCCATGAGCATGATCGTGAACGGCTTCATCGAGCCCGTGACCCGCACGCTGCCCATGGAGTACGCGGTGGAGTGGAGCCGCCTCATTGAGCTGCAGATGGAAGGCTCGGTCGGCTGATCTCACGCAACCCGGCCTGCAGCGTGGCACCATAGAACCGTGCCGATGCGCGAGGAATGCATCCACTTCCAGAGCCGGACGTACGCGTCGGGCGAAGCGGCGCGCTTCTGCGTGCTCGACCTGGCCCCCGAGGCCCCGTGGCGTTGCCCTGAGAACTGCCCGTCGTACCACCGTCGCATGGCCGACGTGGGCTGGGTCCACGGCAGCCTGGTGGAGCCTGCGATCGAAGAGGAGCCGGGCGTCGGCGGGCCCGAGGTGGCCGAGCTCCTCGGATCGGCCGAGGACATCGTCAATGACGTCGCCCCGGACGTGCTCGAGGAGGTGCGGGCCGAGGACGCCAGGCGGGAGCGCTCCGCCAACCGCTGGTGGCGCCGGAAGCGCTGACCCGCGCCCGGCGCTCGACTCAGCGCCCGGTGAACTTCGGCGGGCGCTTCTCCATGAAGGCCGTGACCGCCTCGACGAGGTCCTCGGAGGCCAGCATCCCGGCGTTCCAGGTGGCGACGTAGTCCAGGCCCTCGGCCACCGTCCGCCCTTCGTTGGCGGCCAGGACGGCCTTGGTGCCCTGCACGGCGATGGGGGAGTTGGCGGCGATCTCCGCCGCCAGCGAGCGGGCTGCCTTGTGCACGCCGTCGGTGTCGGCCGCGACGTCGTTGACCAGGCCGATCTCCTTGGCCCGCTCCGCGCTGATGTCCTTGCCGGTGAATGCCAGCTCCGCCACGTGGCCGGCGCCGATGATCGCCGGCAGCCGCTGCAGGCTGCCCAGGTCGGCGACGATCGCCATCTTGGCCTCGCGGACCGAGAAGACCGCGTCGGCGGAGGCGAGGCGGATGTCGCAGGCGGCGATGAGGTCCACGCCGCCGCCGATGCAGTAGCCGTGGACGGCGGCGATGACGGGCTTGGGGCAGCGCGCCACCGCCGTGATGGCGTCCTGCAGCCGGAGCACCTCGGTGCGGGCGCCCCGCGCCCGGGCGGCCGAGGAGGCCGACGAGCCCCCGTCCGACGTGTCGCCGCCGCCGGCGAGCAGGCCACCCATCGTCTTGAGGTCGAGCCCGACGCTGAAGTGCGGGCCCCTGGCGGCGATGACGACGGCGCGCACCGCGGCGTCGCCGGCCAGCACGGCCATGGCACGGGGCAGGTCCCGCCACAGATCCACGCCCATCGCGTTGCGTGCCTCGGGGCGGTCGAGCCACAGGGTGGCCACCTCCCCGTCCGGCTCGATCGTGAGCACCGGCGACTCGAACCGTGCGGTCTCTTCCATGTCGCCCACGCTAACCGCCCTGCTGGAGGCCCAGGTGGGGACCACTAGAGTGCATGGGCCGCATTCGCATTCCGAGAGAGGTTCGACCCTGCACACGTTCAGCGCCGAGGCATCCGCGAGCCTGGCCGGACCAGGCTGGCTCCGTGAGCGCCGCGCCGCCGGCTACGAGGCCTTCGCGTCGAGCCCGCTGCCCTCGGAGAGCGAGGAGGTCTGGCGCTATTCCCCCATCGACCGCCTCGCCCTCGACGATTTCGGGCCCGAGCTCGGCGACGGGCTCGCGCCGGCCGGCGAGGAGCTGCAGGCCGCCGTCGAAGCCGCGCTCGGTTCGGTGGCGGGCAGCGTCCTCGTGCACAACGGGCGCGCCGGCACCTTCGTCGTCGGGCCCGCCGTCGCCGGCCTCTCCTTCGGGCGGGCCGAGGACGTGGCGGCATCACCCGACATGCTCGGCTCGGTGCAGCACGGCGGCGACGCCCTCGTCCGCCTGAACGACGCGTTCGCGCCCGACCCGGTGTTCGTCGACGTGCCGGCCGGCGTCGCCGTGGACGGGCCGGTCCTGCTCGTCCACTGGTGCGACCCGGGCGCGGCCACCTTCCCCCGTCTCAGCGTGCGCGCCGGTGAGGGCGCCGCAGTGGCGGTCGTCGAGGTCTTCGCCGGCGCGCCGGGGCCGGACCGTTCGCTGATCGTGCCCGTCACCGAGCTGTCGGCCGCGGCGGGCGCCTCGCTGTCGTACGTGTCGCTGCAGATCCTCGGCGGGGCGGCATGGTCGATCGCCCGCCTGGCGGCGCGGGGTGACGGCGGGTCGGCGGTGCGCACCTTCACGGTCGGCCTCGGCGGTTCCTATGACCGGGTGCGGACCGACGTGTCGGTGGAAGGGAAGGACGCCCGCAGCGAGATCCTGTCGGCCTACCTCGGTGACGGGTCCCAGGTGCACGACATCCGGACCCTGCAGGACCACGCCGCCCCGCGGACGACCAGCGAGCTCCTGTGCCAGGGGGCCGTCGCCGACCGGTCGCGCTCGGTTTACAGCGGGCTGATACGCGTCCACCGGGGCGCCGTGCGCAGCGACGCCCGGCAGACCAACCACAACCTCGTCCTCGACGAGGGCGCGCACGCCGACTCGGTGCCCAACCTCGACATCCTCGAGAACGACGTGAAGTGCTCCCACGCGTCGACGGTCGGCCCCATCGACGAGGACCAGCGCTACTACATCGAGTCGCGCGGCGTGGCGCCCGAGGTCGCCGAGGGGCTCATCGTGCGGGGCTTCTTCGACGCCATCATCGAGCGGGGGCCCATTCCCGAGGTGACCCCGCTCCTCGAGCGTGAGGTGCACGACCGCCTCGAGGTCGCGCTCGGTGACCGGCGGGTGGTCGCCGGTGTCTGAGACGGTAGCGCTCTGTACGACCGACGACCTGGTGTCCGGTCAGGCGAGGCGGTTCGACGTGGACGGGCACCGGATCGCACTGGTGCGGATCGGCGACGCGTTCTTCGCCTTGGACGACGAGTGCAGCCACGAGGACTTCTCGCTGTCGGAGGGGGAGGTGTGGGTCGACGAGTGCGAGATCGAGTGCCCCCGGCACGGCAGCACCTTCGACCTGGTGACGGGTCAACCCTGCTCGCTCCCGGCCACCCAGCCCGTCGCCGTCTACGGGGTCGAGGTCGACGGCGGCACGGTGTCGGTGGTGCTGCCGTGAGCGCCGAGCACGTCCTGGAGGTCACGGACCTGCACGCGTCGGCCGGCGGCCGGGAGGTGCTGCACGGCATCGACCTCACGGTGCGCAGCGGGGAGGTCCACGTCATCATGGGCCCGAACGGCTCGGGCAAGAGCACGCTCGCCCACGCGCTCATGGGCCGGCCCGGCACCGAGGTGACCGGGGGCTCCATCACAATGGACGGGCGGGAGCTCGCCGGGCTGCCGGCGTGGCAGCGGGCCCGCGCCGGGCTCTTCCTCGCCCTGCAGCACCCGGTGGAGGTGCCGGGCGTGAGCCTCACCTCACTGCTGGCCGCGGCGACGTCGGGGGACGCCGTGCCCGCGTCGGGCGCGCTGGCGGACCGCATGGTGGACGAGGCGAAGGAGGTCGGTCTCGACGAGAAGCTCCTGCGCCGGCCCCTCAACGTCGACCTGTCGGGCGGCGAGATGAAGCGGACCGAGATGGTCCAGCTCGGCGTGCTCCGTCCCGCCATCTGCGTCCTCGACGAGGTCGACTCGGGGCTCGACGTCGACGCGCTGGGCGAGGTGGCGCGCATGCTCCAGCGCGCCACGACCGAGTGGGGGGTGGGCATCCTCGCCATCACGCACTTCAATCGCTTCCTGGTGCAGCTCGAGGCGGACCTGGTGCACGTCATGGTGGCCGGGCGCATCGTCGCCACGGGCGACGCGGACCTGGCGTTGCAGCTCGAGCGGACCGGCTACGCCGGCTACGGGGACGAACGCTGAGAGCGCGCTGAGCGTGCTGGGGGGCACTCCACCCCTGCACAGCCGCCGCCTCATCCCAAAGTCGCACCGACAGACCACCCAAGGTCGCAGCCCGCTGCCCCCAATTGCGCGACCCCGCTTGGTACCGTGAGTCGTCATGGCGAACGGTCGTCCAACGGGCGACGGGTCGGACCGCTCACCCCGGAGGCATCGCGGCCAGGCCGCGAACCAGGAGGGGCTGTCCGCGCTCGGTCGCCAGATGCGCGGCGGGTCCGACGCCGGGAACGTCGCCAACGAGTCCGGGCTGCGGTCCCTGGGCGACCGCATCGACGCCTCGCGCGCCACGCGCCGAGCGAAGCGGCGCAGCGGGAAGCCGAAGTGGAGCGTCGCCAAGAAGACGGTGGTGGCGCTGCTGGGGGCGATCGTGGTTCTGGTGGCGACCGTCGGAGCCGGGTACGGCTACCTGTGGTACCGCTACGACCAGATCAGCAAGATCCACATCAGTGACGAGGTGGCGGCAGCGAGCGGGGCGCCGTTCACCATCCTCGTCATAGGTTCGGACAGCCGCGTCGGCGAGTCCGCCGCGGCCGCGCAGGCGTTCGGCTCGGCCGCGGCGGTCACCGGGCAGCGCAGCGACGTCGTGCAGCTGTGGAGGGTGACGCCGTCGACCAAGCAGATCCAGATCGTCTCCATCCCGCGCGACACCGTCGTGTCGATGCTCGCGCCGGACTCGTCGCAATTCGGCACCTATAACAGGATCAACGCCTCCTACAACTCCGGCGCCAACCAGTTGGTGAAGACCATCACCGCCAACTTCGGCATCCCGATCAACCACGTCGTCCAGGTCGACTTCTCCGGCTTCCAGGACGCCGTCAACGCGCTGGGCGGCATCTACCTCGACTTCCCCTACCCGGCCAAGGACGCGTACTCGGGCCTCGACATCACGACGCCCGGGTGCCAGCTCCTCAACGGCGCCCAGGCACTGGCCGTGGCGCGCGCCCGCCACTACGAGTACTACGCCGACGGCTACTGGCAGTACGACGGGACGAGCGACTTCGGGCGGATCCAGCGCCAGGACGTCTTCATCAAGGCTCTCATGAGCGCGGCCAAGTCGAAGGTGAACCCGCTCACGGTCAACTCGTTCATCGGGTCCATCCACGAGGGCATCCAGATCGACGACGGCTTCGGCTTCAACGAGCTGATCGGGCTCGCCCTGACCTATCACTCGTTCGACCCCACCAACCTGGGCGGGCTGACGCTGCCCACGGTCGCGGCCAACGGCTTCGGCGGCCTGGGCGACGTCCTGACCGTGGACCAGCCCGCGGCCCAGCAGATGCTGGTGAGCATCTTCGGCTCCAGCCTCGTCACGCCGACCAGCCCGCCTCCCGACGCCGCCGGCAACCCCAACCCGCCGCCGCCCGTCACGCCCACGACGGCCCCTCCGGCCGCCGCCGCTCCGGGGACGCCGGCGACGGGCACCAGCACCGCCCCGGCCGCCCCCGCACCGCCGTCGTTCAACCCGACCACCTGCAGCCCCACTTAGCGACGGGGCCCGCTTCCGGCCCGTCTGGGTCCTCGTCGCGGCCGTGGCGCTGTCCCGCGCGCGGTTGCAGCTCCGGGGCGCACGTCGCGCCGGACTGGATCGTCCCGCTGGTGCCAGAGGTGACCGCGGTCGAGCGCTCCCCGCGGTCGTGGACGCGCAGGCAGTCGGTCGGCGGCGCGGGACATGTGGGCGGCTGACGCAGCGGATGCGCCGGCCCGATCAGGAGGCCTCGGCGGCCACCTCGTCGAGGCCCTGGGCGAGCGCGTTCCAGCTGAGGGTGGCGCACTTGATGCGCACCGGGAACTTCACGACGCCCTGGAGCGCCGCCAGCTCGCCCAGCTTGTCGAGGTCGATCTCCTCTGGCTCGTCGGCGCCGTCCCCGTCGTGCTCCAGGGACGCCTCGTGGATCGACATCATCCCCTTGAAGGTGCTGATCAGCTGGCGCACCTCGCCGACCGGCCTGCCCTTGACGGCGGCCGACATGAGCGAGGCGGAGGACTGGCTGATGGAGCAGCCCGAGCCGGCGATCTTGAGGTCGGCCAGCGTGCCGTCCTCGACCACCATGGAGAGCACCACCTCGTCGCCGCACAGCGGGTTGAAGCCCTCCACACGATGGGCGGGGGGCGAGTCCAGCTCGCCCCGGTTCCTCGGCGAGCGGTAGTGATCGAGGATGATCTCGCGGTACAGCTCTTCGAGGTCGGCCATCAGCGGAACAATCTACCGGCTTCCAGCAATCCCTCGATCAGCACCTCGATGTCGTGTTCGTCGCTGAACAGGGACAACGACGCCCGTGCGGTGGCCTGCACGCCCAGCTTGCGCATCAGGGGCTTGGCGCAATGGTGGCCCGGCCGCACGCAGACGCCGAATTGGTCGAGCACCTGGGCGAGGTCGTGCGCGTGCACGTCCCGGTAGGCCAGTGACAGCACGCCGCCGCGGTCGGGTCCGGCCGGGGGTCCGAAGATGCGGCAGTCGGACCCGAGCTTCTCGTCCAGGCGGGCCAGCGCGTAATCGGTCAGCGCCAGCTCGTGGGCGCGGATGCGGTCCATCCCGATGTCGCTCAGGTACTCGATCGCCGCGGTGAGCCCCACCGCCTCCGCGATGGGCGGGGTGCCCGCCTCGAAGCGGGCCGGTGGTGGCGCCGGCCGGAAGGAGTCGAGCTTCACGTCCAGGATCATCCCGCCGCCGCCGAGGAAGGGCCCCATGCCCTCGAGCAGCGCGGCGCGGGCCCACAGGACCCCGAGGCCCGTCGGTCCCATCGTCTTGTGGGCCGAGAAGGCGAGGACGTCGGCCCCGAGCGCGGTGACGTCGACCGGCGCGTGCGGGACGAGCTGCGCCCCGTCGGCGACCACGAGCGCCCCGGCGCGGTGCGCGACCTCGGCCACCTGTGCCACCGGGGGGATCGTGCCGAGGACGTTGGACATGGCCGTGATGCCGACGAGCTTGACCCCGTCGACCAGCGCGTCGAGGTCGTCGAGCACGAGGCGCCCGTCGGCGTCGATCGGGATGTAGCGGATGTCGAGCCCGCCGATCTCCTCGGAGAGGATCATCCAGGGGACGATGTTGGCGTGGTGCTCCATCTCGGTCAGGAGGATGGTGTCGCCCGCCCGCAGGTTGGCCCGGCCCCAGCTGTGCGCCACCAGGTTGAGCGACTCGGTCGTGTTCTTGGTGAAGACGATCTCGTGGGCCGGGTCCGGCGCGCCGATGAAGCGTCCCGCCACCACCCGGGCCCGCTCGTACAGGGCGGTGGCCTCCTCGGCCGTCGCGTAGACGCCGCGGTGGACGTTGGCGTGCGTGGTCTCGTAGTAGCGCGTCATGGCGTCGATCACCGACCGCGGCTGGAGCGCGGAGGCGGCGGCATCGAGATACACGATCGGCTTGCCGTTCACCATGCGCGACAGCAGGGGGAAGTCCTTGCGCAGGGCCTCGACGTTGAGCGGGGCCGCGCCGGCGGGCGGCGTCACCGCCACGCCTCGTAGCCCTCGGCCTCGACCCGGGCGGCGAGCTCGGGACCGCCGCTGGCGACGATGCGCCCGCCGACGAGGAGGTGGACGACGTCGGGGACGAGCTCCTCGAGCAGGCGCTGGTAGTGGGTGATGGCGAGCACGCCGAGCTCGGGGCGCGCCTCGCGCACGGCCCGCACGCCGCGCCCCACGACGCGCAGCGCATCGATGTCGAGGCCCGAGTCCGTCTCGTCGAGCACCGCCACGAGCGGCTGGAGGAGCGCCATCTGCAGGATCTCGTTGCGCTTCTTCTCGCCGCCGCTGAAGCCCTGGTTCAGGTGGCGGCTGGCGAACGACCTGTCCATGCCGAGGCGCTCCATCCACTCGGTCATGAGCACGCGGACCTCGAGGACCGACACCTCCTCACCGGTGCGCGCCGCCATGGCCTGGCGCAGGAACGAGGCCACCGACACGCCCTCGATCGACTCGGGGTACTGGAAGGCGAGGAAGATGCCGGCCTTGGCCCGCACATCGGTCGGCCAGCCGGTGACGTCCTCGCCGTTGAGCAGGATGGCGCCGGAGGTCACCGTGTAGGCGGGGTGCCCGAGCAGCGCGCCGGCCAGCGTCGACTTCCCGGCGCCGTTGGGGCCCATCAGGGCGTGGATCTCGCCGGCGCCCACGGTGAGGTCGACGCCGCGCAGGATGGCGCCGTCCTCCGCGGAGACGTGGAGGTCCCGGACCTCGAGCAGCGGGGGGGCGGCCGTCATCTCTCAAAGCTTACCGTTTTAGTCAGATTTCCGGGACGGGTCGCCGCACCCGCCTCGCCGGACCCTGCTCCGGCGGCCCTCACCACCCCCGATCCACCCATTCGGCGAGGTGGGGCGACTCGTCCCCGACCGTGGTGGAGGTGCCGTGGCCGGGCAGGACGAGGGTGCCCGGATCGAAGCGGGCGAAGATGCGCCGGTCGATCGACTGGATGATGGTGTCGAAGTCGGCGTTCTCGAACGAGGTGTTGCCGGGCCCGCCGGGGAAGAGGGTGTCGCCCGTGAACAGCAGGTTCGTGCCCTCGACGGCGAAGCAGATGGAGCCGGGGGTGTGGCCCGGCGTGGCGAGGGTCTTGATCCGCAGGTCGCCGACGCTCAGGAGCTCGTCGTCGTCCAGGATCAGGTCGTAGCTGGGCAGCATGCCTGCGTCGGCGCTGGTCACGGCCACGGAGATACCCGCCTCGCGCACGGCGGGCACCGCCTGGATGTGGTCCCAGTGGCCGTGCGTCTCGACCACCTGGGTCACGCCCAACTGCTTGCAGATCTCGAGGAGGGCCTCGTGCTCGTTGGCGGCGTCGATGAGCATGGCGTCCCCGGTGCGGCGGCAACGCAGGATGTAGACGTTGTTGTCCATCGGGCCCACCACGATCTGGTGGACCTCGGCCGCCGTGTCGCTCCAGATCTTCTCCAGCTGTCCCATGACCCCAGCGTGGCACAGACACGTCGTCCGTTCGGCACGGATCTGGTCGCCGAGGCCCGCGGTCTGGTAGACACCGCATGTCAGCAAGCGACACACCGCCGGCGGGGCTGCCGGGGGAGAGGCAGAGGAGCCTGGGCATGAATTTCGCCTTCAGTGACGAGCAGGAGGAGCTGCGGACCGCGGTGCGCCGGTTCCTGGCCGAGAAGTCGCCCGAGACCGAGGTGCGCCGCCTGATGGACACCACGGAGGGTTACGACCCCGCGGTGTGGAGCCAGATGGCCGACCAGCTGGGCCTGCAGTCGCTCACCATCCCCGAGGAGTTCGGCGGCTCGGGCTTCACGTACGTGGAGCTGCTCGTCGTGCTCGAGGAGATGGGCGCGGCACTGCTGTGCGCGCCGTTCTTCTCGTCGGTGGCGCTGGGGGCCAACGCCCTGCTCACCTCCGGCGACGACGAGGCCAAGAAGACCTACCTGCCGGGGATCGCGTCGGGCGAGACGATCGCCACGCTCGCCATCACCGAGGACAACGGGAAGTGGGACTTCAGCGGAGTGGAGCTCGCCGCCACCAAGAAGGGCGACGCCTGGCAGCTGAACGGCCACAAGATGTTCGTCATCGACGGGCACGTCGCCAACCTGATCATCGTCGCCGCCCGCACCGCGGCGGGCGTGTCGCTCTTCGCGGTCGACGGTGACGCGGCGGGGCTGACCCGCACACCGCTGCCGACCATGGACCAGACGCGCAAGCAGGCCCGCCTGGAGTTCGCCTCGACACCGGCGGTGCTCATCGGCACGGACGGCGGCGCCGAGCCGGGCCTGTCCAAGACGCTGGACCTGGCCGCGGTGGCGCTGGCCGCCGAGCAGGTGGGCGGCGCGCAGCACGTCCTCGACGCGTCGGTCGAGTACGCCAAGACGCGCATCCAGTTCGGCCGGCCGATCGGCAGCTTCCAGGCGATCAAGCACAAGTGCGCCGACATGCTGCTCGAGGTGGAGTCCGCCAAGTCGGCCGCCTACTACGCCGCCTGGGCCGCCGCCGAGGACTCCGACGAGCTGCCGGTGGTGGCCAGCCTGGCCAAGTCGTACTGCTCGGAGGCCTACTTCCACGCTGCCGCGGAGAACATCCAGATCCACGGCGGCATCGGCTTCACCTGGGAGCATCCCGCCCACCTCTACTTCAAGCGGGCCAAGTCGTCCGAGCTGCTCCTGGGCGATCCCTCCTACCACCGCGAGCTGCTGGCGCAGCGCATCGGGATCTGAGATGCCGGGGCCATTCAGGCTCCGGCCCGGACCGGCGGGCGACCTCGCGTCCTATGTGAGCTCCACCGGCCCGGGTGCACCGGTCCGGGGCCACGTGCTCCTCTGCCACGACCTGCCGCGGCCCAAGGGCTCGGCCGCCGACGTGGCGCTCACGTTCCCCGCCCTGGCCGACCGGCTCACGCGTGAGTCGGGCTGGCGTGTCGTGACGGCCGCGCTGCGCGGCGCCGGCGAGTCGGCCGGCGACTTCTCCGCGCTGGGCTGGCTCGACGACCTGCGGTTCCTGGCCGAGAACGAGATCCCCGGGGACTCGCCCCGGCTCGTCATCGGCTTCGGGTTCGGCGGGGTCCTCGCGCTCCACCTGGCCGCCGGGGACGACCGGGTGGCGGGCGTCGCCTGCCTGGGCACGCCGTCGGACCTCGGGCCCCTGGCGCGGGACCCCGGGGACCTCCTCGCCAGCTGCCGGGAGAACGGCCTGATCACCGCATCCGGCTTCCCGGCCTCGGTGGAGGCCTGGGCCAAGGAGCTCTCCGTCCTCCACCCCGCCGAGGACGCCGCCCTCCTCAGGGGCCGGCCCCTCCTGATGGTCCACGGGTCCGACGACCCCGACGTCCCGCTGGCCGACGCCCGCGCCCTGGCCGACGCGGCCACGGGGCCCTGCGAGCTCCACGAGGTCCTCGGAGCGGGCCACTGGCTCCGGGCCGATCCCAGGGTGATCGCCATCCTCGTGGGCTGGCTCGAGCGGCGCCACTAGGCGGCGGCCGGCCCACTTCCGCCCCGGGCCGAGACCGCGCTCAAGGCGGGCGTACCTCGTTCCGAGAACAGAGACCATGACCGACGGGGCAGCGACGCCCTTCACCGTGGTGGTCGAGTTCTCCGGGGCGGGGATGACCACGCAGGATCAGGGATTCTTGGCGACGTCGCACCCGTCGGGACCATGCGCCACGACGAGCGAGCAGGCTCCGTCCCGCCGCTCGTCCGGCGCGTCGGAGCCCGCCGACGTCAGCCCGCCGCTGGCTCGCTACTCAACGCTGAATCGATCGCATCGCGCAACGCCCGAGCCGCGCGCCGCGCGTCGGCGGCGCGGGTCAGATAGCGCACCACTACGAAGTGACGGACACCGGCGGACGTCAGGGCAGGGATTCTCTCCGGTGTCACACCGCCCGTCACGAAGACGGGAACGCTGGATCGTGCGCTGGCCAGACTGACGTAGCCCACGCCCGTGCCCGCCCGCCCGGGCTTGGTCGGCGTGGCCTCGACCGGCCCGGCCGAGATGTAGCTCACGTCCTCGGCCGCCGCGGCGGCCAGGTCCGACTCGGAGTGGGTGGAGAGGCCGACGATCGCCCGAGGACCGAGGATCCGCCGCGCCAGGGCCACCGGCGCGTCGTCCTGCCCGACGTGGACGCCGTCGGCGCCCACCTCGAGCGCCAGGTCGGGCCGGTCGTTGAGCACGAAGGGCACGCCGTGGGCGCGGCACACCTCGGCCGCCAGCCGCGCCCGGGCGATCAGCGGCCGGGCGTCGAGATCCTTGTCGCGTAGCTGGACCACGTCCACGCCGCCCTCCATGCACGCCGCGAGGAAGTCGGGCAGGTCGGGGCGGTCCGGCGTGCAGAGGTACAGGCGGCGACCCGAGAGGTCCCCCGCCGCGGTCATGCCCCGCCGCGTGCCCTGGCCTTCATCGCCCTCTTGGTGGCCCTGACCTTCTCCAGGCTCGTGGCGTCGGTGATGTCCGCCACCGAGAGGAACGTCCCGGCTCCGCCGTAGGGGGCGGTGGCCTCCCGCCATCCCTCGGGGCGCACGCCGAGCTGCTTGCCGAGCAGGGCGGCGAAGATCCTCGACTTCTGCTCCCCGAACCCGGGCAGGGACTGCAAGCGCTCCACCAGCTCCTCCCCGCTGTGGGTGCCCTTCCAGATCGCATCGGCCCTGCCGCCGTAGTCGTCGGCGACGGCGCGGCTCACCTGCTGCACCCGCCCGGCCATCGACCCGGGGAAGCGGTGCAGGGCGGGGCGCTCCTTGAAGACCGCGGCGAGGTCGTCGGGCTCCATGGCGGCGATGGACGCCGCGTCGAGCGCGCCGCCCAGCCGCCGCGCCAGCTCGGCCGGCGAGGAGAAGGCCTTCTCCATCGTGACCTGCTGGTCCAACACCATCCCGATGAGCAGCGCCAGTGGATCGCGGCTGAGCACCGCGTCCGCCTCGTCGTCGCCCGTGATGTGCAATGCGGCCCGTGCCACGGGGAGATCTTGCCACGGCGCCGGACGTGCCCCGGCGCCGCGACGCGGGCAGAATCTCGCCATGCACATCCCGGCCAAGGTCGACTACGGCATCCGCGCCCTGCTCACGCTGGCCGCCGCCGGGACGCCCCAGACCGCCGAGTACCTGGCCGGCGAGCAGGGCCTGCCGCCCCGCTTCCTCGGCGCCATCCTGGCCGACCTCCGGCGGGCCGGCGTCGTGGCCAGCCAGCGCGGCGCCGAGGGCGGCTACCGGCTGGCCCGCGAGCCCGACGCCATCACCATCGCCGACGTCATCCGCGCCCTCGACGGCCCGCTGGCCGAGGTGCGGGGCTTCCGGCCCGAGGCCACCAGCTACGACGGCGCGGCCGAGAACCTCCAGCAGGTCTGGGTGGCGGTGCGGGCCAGCCTGCGCATGGTGCTCGAGAAGGTCACCCTGACCGACGTGATCACGGGCAAGCTGCCCCCGCACGTGCAGAAGATGGTCACCGACCCCGATGCCTGGATCGCCCACTGACGCCGCGGAGTCCGGCCCGGTCGCCGTCTCGGCGGAGGACTTCTTGTGGTTCGTCGACCTCGCCCTCTCCGCCATGGCCGGCATCGTCGAGGAGCTCGGCGACGACCTGGCCAACCGGCGGCCGTCCTTTCGCGGCGGCAATTCCGCCTACGTGATCCTCACCCACTGCCTCGGCGTCATGGAGTACTGGGGTGGAGCGACCGTGGCCGAGCGCCCGGTGCAGCGCGACCGCAGCGCCGAGTTCGCCGCGCGCGGTGATGTGGCCGGGCTGCTGCGGCGCGCCGAGCACGCCCGCCGGCGGCTGCGCGAGGACATCGTCGGGCTGGTCGCCGGCGCCGCCCCGGTGGGCGTGCGCCCCGAGCCCGGGGACCCGGAGCCCTACACCCGGACCAAGGGCGCGGTGCTGGTCCACATCCTCGAGGAGCTGTTCCAGCACCTCGGCCACATGGAGATCACGCGGGACACGCTGGTGGCGGGCGGGCGGCAATGACGCCACCGCAGGAGCCGGGCCCGATCGCCTGCAGCCTGGACACCGGATCGCTGGCCGAACGGGTGCCGGAGTGGCAGGCCAGCGCGAGAAGCGGTCCTGCGCCTTCTTCGACGTCGCCATCGACCTCGGGCCCGACAGCCGGACCCACTCGCTGCGCGTGCCGCCCGGTGGCGAGGACACGCTGGCCGCCTTCGTGGCGCTCCTCGACCCCTGAGTCGGCTCAGGTGGTGAAGGGGGCGGGGCGCGACGCGTCGATGCCGAGGTCGGCGATCGCCCCGGCCACCACCGCGGGATCGACACGGCCGCCGAGAGCCAGCTGCTGCAGGACGGCGACGACGAGGTGGGCGGCGTCGACCTCGAAGTACGAGCGGAGGGCCGTCCGGGCGTCGGAGCGGCCGAACCCGTCGGTCCCGAGCGAGGTGTAGGGGCGGTCCACGAAGCGCGCCACCTGGTCGGGCACGCTGCGCATGTAGTCGGTGATGGCGACGACGGGATCGGTGCCCGAGCCGAGGGCCCCGGTGACCAGGGCCCGGCGCCGCTCGCCGTCGGGGTGGAGCCTGTTCCAACGTTCCGCCTCGAGCGCGTCGACGCGCAGGCTCGTCCACGAGGTCACGGCCCAGGCGTCGGCCCCCACGCCGTAGCGCTCGGCGAGGATGCGCTGGGCCTCCATCGCGATGCTCCACATCGGGCCGGAGAAGCACAGGGTCGCCCGGAGGTCGCCGGGCACGTCGGGCGCCGTGGCGAAGCGGTAGAGGCCCTCGATGATGCCGCGTCGGACGGCGACCCCCTCCTCGCCCTCGGGGAGGGCGGGCATCGGGTGGTTCTCGTTGTAGAGCGTGAGGTACCAGAAGCGGTCCTTGGGGTCCGGGCCGAGCATCTCGGTGACGGCGGCCTCCACGATGGTGGCCACCTCGTAGGCGAACGACGCGTCGTAGACCATGGCCGCGGGATTGGTGGAGGCGAGCAGCGGCGACTGCCCGTCGTCGTGCTGGAGCCCCTCGCCCTGGAGCGTCGTGCGCCCGGCGGTGCAGCCCGCCAGGATGCCCCGGCCGCGCATGTCGCCGAGCGCCCAGGCCAGGTCCCCGACTCGCTGGAACCCGAACATGGAGTAGAAGAGGAAGACCGGCACCATGGGCTGGCCCCAGGTGGCGTACGACGTGGCCAGGGCCGTGAACGACGCCAGCGCCCCGGCCTCGGTGATCCCCTCCTGGAGGACCTGCCCCGAGGAGCTCTCCGCGTAGTGCAGGGGCAGGTCGGCGTCGACCGGTATGTAGTGCTGCCCCTCGGGCGCGTAGATCTTCGCCTCGGCGATGAGCGGCTCCAGGCCGAAGGTCCTGGCCTCGTCCGAGACGATCGGGGCGACGAGCGAGCCGACCGTGGGGTCGCGCACCAGGTTCCGCAGGAGGCGGGTGAACACCATGGTGGTGGAGACCGACTGCGCCCCCGAGCCCGCCGCGAACTCCTCGAAGACCTTGGCGTCGGGCCGCTGGGGCGGCACGGGGCGCACGACACGCACCGGGACCGGCCCGTCGAGCACGCGCCCGCGGGCGCGCAGGTACTCCATGGCGTCGGACCCCTCGGCCGGGCGGATATAGGGCGGATCGCCCTCGAGGGCGGAGTCGGGGATGTCGTCGGTCAGGTACAGCCGGTCTCGCAGCGCGCGCAGCTGCGCCTTGGTCATCTTCTTGATCTGGTGGGTGGCGTTGCGCGCCTCGATCTCCGGTCCGAGCGTCCACCCCTTGATCGTCTTGGCCAGGATGACCGTCGGCGCCCCCCGCTGCTCGGTGGCCAGCTTGTAGGCGGCATAGAGCTTGCGGTAGTCGTGGCCGCCGCGGGGGAGCGAGACCAGCTCGTCGTCGCTCAGGTCCTCGACCATTTTGCGCAGCCGGGGGTCGGGCCCGAAGAAGTGCTCCCGGATGTAGGCGCCCGATTCGGTGGCCAGCTTCTGGTACTCGCCGTCCACCGTCGTGTTCATCCGGTCCAGCAGGACGCCGTCGACGTCGCGGGCCAAGAGCGCGTCCCAGCGCGAGCCCCAGATCACCTTGATCACGTTCCAGCCCGCCCCGCGGTAGACCGCCTCGAGCTCCTGGATGATCTTGCCGTTGCCCCGCACCGGGCCGTCGAGGCGCTGCAGGTTGCAGTTGACGACGAAGATCAGGTTGTCGAGGTGCTCGCGGCCGGCCACGCCGAGCGCGCCGCTCGACTCGGGCTCGTCCATCTCCCCGTCGCCCACGAAGCACCACACCCTGGCGGCGGAGGTGTCGACGAGGCGGCGCTGGTTGAGGTACCGGTTCACGTGCGCCTGGTAGATGGCCGAGATCGGCCCCAGGCCCATGGACACGGTCGGGAACTCCCAGAAGTCGGGGAGCGTCCGGGGGTGGGGGTAGCTCGGGAGGCCGTCGCCGCCCACCTCGTGGCGGTAGCTGTCGAGCTCGGACTCGCTCAGGCGGCCCTCCACGTACGCCCGGGCGTAGATGCCGGGCGCCGCGTGACCCTGGAAGTAGACCTGGTCCCCGAACCCGCCGTCGGCCTTGCCGCGGAAGAAGTGGTTGAAGCCGACCTCGTAGAGCGCCGCCGAGCTGGCGTAGGTGGACAGGTGCCCGCCGACGCCCTCGGTGCGCGTGTTGGCCCGTATCACCATGGCGGCGGCGTTCCACCTGATGT
>JBKQUM010000169.1:0-64460 GCA_052140165.1 Acidimicrobiales bacterium | reverse complement strand
ACCACCCTCAGAACCCGGCGTTCGAGTACCCCGTCGTGACCGCGCTCGTCGATCTCGACGAGGGCGTCCGGGTGCTGTCGAATCTGGTCGATATCGAGCCACGCGACATCAACATCGGGATGCCGGTGACCGTCGACTTCCGCCCGACGCGCCACGACGGCGCGGTCCCAGTCTTCAAGCCAAAGGCGGCGGTCGATGGATAGTCGACTTCGGGACACAACCGCGATCGTCGGCATCGGGCAGACGGAGTTCTCGAAGGCGGCCGGTCGCAGCGAGACACAGCTCGCAGCCGAAGCGATTGTGGCGGCGCTCGCCGACGCTGGACTCACCACGGCGGACGTAGACGGGCTGGTCAGCTACACCATCGATCCGGTCGAAGAGACCGAGCTCGTCCGGACACTGGGCATTCCGGAGATCCATTTCTCCAGCCGAGTTCCCTATGGGGGAGGCGGTTCGCAAGGTGTCCTGTTGCATGCGGCATCGGCGGTGGCGTCGGGCATTGCCGACGTGGTGGTCGCCTATCGAGCCATCAAGGCGAGGTCGGGCGAGCGCTTCGGCCGGGCGGCGGTCGGCGGCAGAGGTACGTCGTCTCATTCCGGTTCGACGGCCATGCAATGGTGTACCCCCTACGGAGTGCTCACGCCGGCCTCGTGGATGTCTTTGAACTCCGTCCGCTACATGCACGCCTACGGCGTGTCGAGCGAGGACTTTGGTCGTGCGGTCGTCCAATTCAGAGAATACGCAGCGACCAATCCGAATGCACACTTCTACAAGAAGCCGATAACGCTTGAAGATCATCAGGCCTCCAGATGGATCGCCGAACCGGCGATTCGACTCTTTGACTGCTGCCAAGAGACGGATGGCTCCGTCGCACTGGTGATCACCTCCGCCGACCGCGCCTCCGCCAGCGATGAGCCAATCCTCATCGGGGCCGCCGCGCAGGCTGGCCTCTTCGAAGAGGAGATCGCCAGCAACCACTATACGAAGGACATTGCAGTCATGGAGGGCTGTGCCGCCATGGCGGATCGACTGTTTGAGGGGCACGGGTTCACGCGCTCCGACATCGACGTCGCGATGATCTATGACGCGTTTTCACCCATGTTCTTTCTGCAACTCGAGGCTCTCGGGTTTTGTGGACCCGGTGAGGCGAAGGACTTCATCGCAGACGGGAATCTGGGTCCGCAGGGAAGCCTGCCGTGCAATACGAACGGGGGCTTGATCGGCGAGGGCTATATCCATGGGCTGAATCTCACCGCCGAGGCCATCCGGCAGCTCCGAGGCAAGGCGGCCAACCAGCTCGTCGATCCCACGACGGCGCTGATCTGTGCAAGTCGAACCGGCCTGATTCTGAGGCGACCTTGAGTGGCGTGAGGGCCCCGAGGCCTTTTTGATGGCTGCCGACCTGCCTTCCCTGGTTGACGACCTGGTCGCCGAGTCCGCTGCTCTCGATGCGGTTCTCGAGCGACTCCGGCCACCGCAGTGGTCGCTTTCCACGCTCGCCGCGGGGTGGACCGTCGGCGACCAGGTGAGCCATCTCGCCTACTTCGACGAGGCCACCCTGCAGTCGCTGACCGACCCCGACCAGTTCCGCCGAGAGGCCGAGGTGCTCACCAGTGGCGGCGACGGACTTCCGGACCGCATCGCCGCCCAGCACCGCGGCCGTCCCGGCGCGGGCCTCCTCAGTTGGTTCCGCGACGCGCGAGCGGCGCTCGTGGCGGCCTACCGCACCGTCGACCCTGGGCGCCGGCTGCCCTGGTACGGACCGGACATGAGCCCGGCTTCGTCGGTCACGGCGAGGCTCATGGAGACGTGGGCGCACGGCCAGGACATCCTCGACGTGCTCGACATCGACCGGGCCCCGACAGCCCGGTTGCGCCACATCGCCGACCTGGGCATCCGCGCCGCGCCGTACAGCTACGCCGTCAACCGTCTCCCGTCGCCGAAGGTGCCGATCAGGGTCGAGCTGAGCGCACCGGACGGAGACGTGTGGACCTGGGGGCCACCAGACGCCCGGGATCGGGTCGTCGGCAGCGCGATGGATTTCTGCCTTGTTGTCACGCAGCGGAAGCACCGGGACGACAGTGGCCTGGTCGTCACCGGTCCCACGGCCCAGCAGTGGATCGCCATCGCGCAGGCGTTCGCCGGACCCGCCGGACCTGGCCGGGCACCGCAGGCTGTCGGCAGTGGTCCCGGAGGACTCGATACGCGCGTACGGGAGCTTGGCGGGCCCCAGCAGGCATCAGGATGCCGGCCCCGTTCGCGTAGTCCATCAGACGGAAAGCAGGAACATGACACGAAGGAGGAGCGATGACAATTCTGGACGCCACGGGAGGCCCGACCAGCGACGAGCTACTGATCTCGGCCGATAGTCATGTCGCCATCACCCACGATCAGGTGAGGGCACATCTGGCATCGACCTTTCACGAGGATTATGACGCGGCCGTCGCGGCGTTCACCCAGCGCATGGCGCGCGGTACGGCAGCAGCCAATCAGGCCGGCATGCGACTGAAGCGGAGCGACAACGACAAACACATCGGGGCGAATGCCGTCTTCAAGCGACCGGGCTACGGAGATCCTCGGGAACGACTCACGGACATGGACCTCGATGGCGTCGAGGTAGAGGTCTTGTACTCAGAGGTCAGCGCCTTCAGGTACATCCCCGACCTCAAGAAGGGTGCTGGCGAGGCCACCCGTGCCTTCAACGATGCCCTCGATGAGTTCGCGTCGGCAGATCGTGATCGGCTCTGCGTGTCCTACCAGATACCGATCCACGACATCGACTTCGCCGTCTCTGAGGTGGAGCGCACCGCTGAACGAGGAGGGAGGTCGCTTCAGCTACCGGTCTTTCCGGCGGAATTCGGGCTCCCGGATTACTACAACGAGCGCTACGACCGCCTCTTCTCGGCGATCGAGGAGACCGGGCTGCCGGTCTGCTGCCACATAGGCCTGAACACGAGCCTGGACGACCTGAGCCGGCGGGACCCGACCCCGCAGAAGGGCGTCATGGTCGCGATGACGCCGTTGACGACCGGGGAGGCATTCGGTATGTGGATCCTGACCGGAGCCCTGGCGCGGCACCCGCGGCTCAAGCTCGTGTTCGTCGAGCCCGGGTTGGCGTGGGTGGCCTGGTGGATCCACGTCGTCGATGACATGGTCCTCCGGCAGGGGTACGAGTTCCCTGGACTGAGCGAGCTGCCCAGCCACTACTTCCACCAGAACGTCCACCTGACGTTCATCGAGGAGGACTTCTCGCTGGAGCTCCTGCGCGACAGGATCGGTGTCAGCAACATCATGTGGTCTTCGGACTACCCGCACCCCGTCACGTCATGGCCCAAGTCACGGCAGGTGGTGGAGAAGCAGTTCCACTCGATTCCTGCCGATGAGCGGGAGCTCATCCTCCGCGGCAACGCCAAGCGGGTCTGGAATCTGCCGGATTAGACCTTCGGGAGACTCGCAAGGAGCGGAGCGAGGAGGACCCGTCGTGGCAGCGAGGAGGACCCGTCGTGGCGTGGCCGGCGCGCCTGAGGCTCCACTCACATAGTAGCGACAATGTCGAAGCTACGACAGCCTCTTTTGGGCCGACAACGGGGGCCTAGAGTTGCCGTCGTGACGACCAAGCCGGACCGGATCATGCCCTCCGCCGACGGACTGCGTCGCGAGCGGACGGCTGGCAGCGGTGAGATCGACACCCGCGACCGGGTGATCAAAGCGGCTATCGAATGCATCATTGAACTCGGCTTCTACCGGGGATCCAGCACCAATGAGATCGCTCGCAGGGCTGGGGTCACGTGGGGGGTGATCCAGTGGTACTTCGGCAATCGAGAAGGCCTCATGCTCGCCGTCCTCGAGGACGGAGCGAAGCACATGGTCGAGACCGTGGAGCAGGCGCGCATCGACGGAACGACGGTCGTGGAACGGATGTCGCAGCTGATCGATGCGTTCTCGGCCCACTACGCCCGGCCTGACTATCTCGCCAGCCTGCAAGTGCTCCTCAACTTGGACCATGATCCTCGCACCAGCGCCGAAGTGCGCAAGACGATGTTGGAAGTAGCGGAACGGTCGAACGGGCACGTCCGCCGACTGTTGCGAGAAGCCCTCGGGCCGGCCGCGAGCAAGCCCGATCTGGCGACGGCGATCTTCCTTGTCATTCGCGGCTACGCCTTCAGCCAACAGCTGCTGGAATCGATGGCGTACGACACTCTGGCGCCGAAGCGCGATCGTGGTCAGCGATATCGACGCCTGCTGGCCGAGATGCTGGCTCCCTACGTCGAGATGGCGGCGAAAGCGGAGCGTTGACCGATTGCCCGGCGACGGTCTCGCAGACCGACGAATCCGACGCCGGGCATGAGGAGTGATCTCGGAGTGCTCAGGCAGCGATCTTGAGGGCCTCGGCCAGGTTGCCACCCATGATCTTCTCGACGTCCTCCCTGGGCAGGCTGTCCAGCTCCTCGGCGTACGAGACCGGGTCGGCCAGACCCTCCGGGTGCGGGTAGTCAGAGCCGAAGACGACGCGGTCGGTGCCGATGGCCTTGATGAGACCCAGCGGGTTCTCCTCGAAGAAGGGGTGGATCCACACGTTGCGGCGCAACACGGCGACCGGGTCCTCGGCATAGAGGCGTGGCTGCTGCGCGTACGAGTGGCCCAGGGCATCGATGAGGGGCAGCACCCAGCTCGACCCGTTCTCGACCGGCAGCACGCGGATGCGAGGGAACCGCGACAGCATGCCGTGGCAGACCGCCGACGCCATGGCGTCGAAGATGCCGCGGTTCAAGAAGTGCGCCACGTTCCCGAAGGCCGTCGCGTTCGCGAACGGCAGGAGCTCGTCGTGGTGGCCCTCCCACTGGTTGTAGTAGCGGGTCATGCCGTCGTCGGAGGCGTGCATGCCGACCGTCACGTCGTACTCCTGGACCTTGGACCAGAACGGGTCGAACTCGGGCAGGGCGAACGAGCGGAAGCCCTTCAGGCTGGGTACCGGGGCGGGCCGGATGAGGATGATCTTGGCGCCGCGCTCGACGACCCAGTCGAGCTCGCGGATGGCCTCGTCCACGATCGGCAACGTGATGACGGGGGTGGGGTAGATACGGTCCTTGTAGTTGAAGGTCCACTCCTCGTGCATCCATTGGTTCAGGGAGTGGATGATGACATGGCTGGCCTCAGGATCGTTGTGAAGGCGTTCCTCGAGGACGCTGGCCAGGGTGGGCCACATGATGGCCCGGTCGACGCCCTGTTCGTCCATCAATTGGAGGCGAGGCTCGGGCTTGAAGAAGGCGTCGAGGGCGCGCATCGGCTCGCCGAGCATCTCGCGGCGGGACTTGCCCTCGGGGTTGCCGTTCTTGAAGAACTCCGCCTGGGCACCGGGCCGGGCCACCACGGTGAAGGTCGGGTTCGGGATGTACTCCGAGATCACGTTCTTGATGGCGAGCTTGTCGCGCCCGTTCACCTGCACGTACTTGATCACGTTCTTGTACTCGTCAGGCAGGTAGCGCGTGAACGCGTCCGGCTGCTCGTACATGTGGTTGTCGGCGTCGAAGACCGGATAGTCGAGGCGGCGTTCCATGAGTCCTCCGTTGTCTCGGAGCGGGGCAGCTCCGGCAGCATCATGGTGCCCGGAGAGCTGGGCACGCTCACCAAGATATATGAAATTGACGTCGGTGTCAATTTCATTCTCTTCGCCTACGTCGACTCGCCGCGGCCGGCCCGTCCGTTCGGCATGAACTTCCTGTCCACTGCACAGGGCGTCGACATCTGGAACCGCATCTTGCACCTCGCCCGGACCGGGACGATCCGCCCGGTCATCGGCCGGGAGATCGACTTCGCGGAGGTCCCCGCCGCGCTCGAGTCGCTCGAGCGGCGGGCGACGACCGGTCGCACAGTGGTGCGGATGCCACCCGGCCGCCGCGACGGCTCGGGGAGCTGACCCGGCTCAGCCGCTGCCCGCCACCGCCCGCAGCTCTGCGACGGAATCGCGCATGATGGTCGAGAGGTCCTCGCTGTTGTCCGTGGCGGCCCACCGCTGCATGGCCACGCGCAGCACCGTCATGCCGGTCTCGGCGGCCAACGTCGCCTGCAGCTCGCCCACGCCCCGTTGACGCAGGGCCACCGCCACCGCGGCGGCGTAGTCGGCCAACTTGGTGAGCTCGCGCTCGCGGAGCTCGGGGTTGGCCTCGATCACGGTCTGGCGCTGGCGGGACAGGTCCCGGCGAAACTCTCCGAGCATGGCGGCCGCAGCGTCGAGCCCGCGGGCAACGGCGTCGAGGGGCCCGTCGCCCGCCGGAGCGCCGACCACGCCGGCGACGATCCGCTCCCCGAGGAGGGCAGAACCACCGAAGAGCACCTCGCGCTTGTCCGCGAAGTGGCGGAAGAATGTGCGCTCGGTCAAGCCGGCCCGGTCGGCGATCTGCGCCGCAGTGGTCTGGTCGAATCCCCGCTCCGAGTAGAGAGCGAGTGCCGCCTCCTGCAGTCGCCCACGACTGTCCGGCTGCCATCGACCCATGGACCCCATTCTACGTTGACAGTGACTGACATCACGAGTACTGTGATGACAGTTACTGTCATCAGCTGTCGCAGGAGGTATTCCCATGAGGATCTTTGTCACCGGTGCATCGGGTTGGATCGGCTCGGCCGTCGTGCCCGAGCTGCGCGGAGCAGGCCACGAGGTGGTGGGCCTCGCCCGCTCCGAGGCGTCGGCGCAGGCGCTCGAGGCGGCCGGCGCCATGGTGCAGCGAGGCGACCTCGACGATCCCGACGGCCTGGCCAAGGCCGCCGCCGACTCCGACGGGGTGATCCACCTGGCGTTCCAGCACGAGGTGGCCTTCGGCGGCAACTTCGCCGCCGCGGGCGCGGCCGACAGGCGGGCCGTGGAGGCCATGGGCGCGGCGCTGGCGGACTCCGACCGTCCGTTCGTGCTCGCCTCGGGCCTGCTCGGGGTGACGGCAGGCCGGGTGGCGACCGAGGACGACGGGCTCGTCCCCGGCGCGGAGATCCGGGCCAATCCCGCCGGGGTGCGGGCGGCCACCGCGCTCCTCACACTGTCCCTGAGGGGCGTCGGCGTCCGCTCGTCGGTGCTGCGCCTCCCGCCGACGGTCCACGGCGACGGCGACAACGGGTTCATGGCCATCATCGCCGGCATCGCCCGACAGCGCGGCGTGGCCGGATACGTGGGGGACGGATCCAATCGTTGGCCGGCCGTGCACCGCACGGACGCCGCCCGCCTCGCCCGCCTCGCCGTCGAGGCGGCCCCCGCCGGCTCGGTCTTGCACGCGGTCGGCGACGAGGGAGTCGCCTTCCGGGAGATCGCGCACGCGATGGGCCGCCACCTGGGCGTCCCCTCGGCGTCCGTGGCCCCCGCCGATGCCGCCGAGCACTTCGCCCCTCTGGGCCACTTCATCGGCTTGGACAGCCCCGCCGCCGCCACCGGGACCATGGAGCTGCTCGGATGGGAGCCGATCGGGCCCTCGCTGCTCGAGGATCTCGAGCAGGACCACTACTACCGCGAGGCCTAGTTCCCCCGAAGCTGTCGTTGCACGACGGGAGGACCCAGCCGGGGGAGCAAGCGACCGACCGGGGGGTTCCCCAGGTGCGATGAACACGACGCGCACCGACGTAGGTCCACCCGTCTGTGTCAGCCGCACGAACAGCCGATCCGTCTCCTTCTGCAGCTCGTCGTAGGCTCGGATCACCTCGCCGTCGCGGTGCGCGCTTCGCGCGTGCAGGTACCAGTGGCCGATCGAAACCGGATCCCGCGGATCGACGTGCGCACTGCCTCCGATCGCGCTGGGACGGGTGGCCACCGGATTCATCGGTCTCCGGCCGCGCCTGAGGCCGACACGGTCACACCGCCCTTGCAAATCGAACGAGCTCTTCCACTCGTCGGATTTTTCCGTCCAGGGCACGTCCCTCGCACCAGCGGAAGACCCTGGTCCCAAGCCGACACGGCTCAGGCGCCGAGGCATGCATGGGAACGGAGACCGTTGACTCTCGTACGTGCACTCGCGCAGTCGTCGCCTGCGAATGCTTCGCCACGTTGGCCAACCCTCCGTGAGCTCGTCGCCACCGGAGAGACGGTTGACCCGGGGGGCCTACTGGTGTCATGGAGCTGCCAGCGGCGCATACTCACAAGGGCCAGACGTGCGGATTGGTAGGTTCAGAAGATGACTGACGAGTTGATCAATGCTTCGGTCGAACCGAGCGGATCCGGTTGTGCGGAATGCCTGAAGAGCGACGGGTGGTGGCTCCACCTCCGACGGTGTGCCGCATGCGGGGTGGTCGGTTGCTGCGACAGCTCGCCCAGCCAGCACGCGAGTCGGCATGCTCGTCAGACGGGTCACTCCATCGTCCGGAGCTTCGAGCCGGATGAGGACTGGTTCTGGGACTACGACAGCCAGGACTATTACGATGGGCCCCAGCTCGCCCCGCCCCTCGCCCACCCTCTCGACCAGCCGACACCGGGGCCCGCCGGACGTGTCCCACCCGACTGGCAACAGCATCTTCACTGACCCTGACCCGCGTATGGGCGAGATCCCGGCGACGTGTCGTCTCGACGCGGACGTTCAGTCTCGGCCGTAGGCAATCAAGTCGCTCAGGAGCCACTCCCAGGGAGAGTTCTCCCACCCCTCCTCCGCGCCTATCCGACGAGCGACGTCGTCCGCCCGATCTCCTCGACGTACCGGGTGAGCTTCCTCTTTTCGCTGTCCGGGAAGTCTCTCCGTACGTCGTTCAGGAACACCTCGATGATGGGGGACGGGGAGATCACTTGCGTGGATCTTCTGCTCGACGGTGTCCCGCACAGCGTCAACGACGGGCCGATACTCGGCGCATGATCGAGGTTGAGGTACGCCTCAATGCCGAACCCGTCGACGTAGGTTGAAGGCGCTCACAGGCCTCCGATCACCCGTAAGGGCTTCGCGGCCACAGGGGTTCCATTGCGTCGCCGAGAAGCACAGAATTCGCATTCGGCTCTCGTCCCCCGGGCGATCGGCGCCTAGGAACGACGGTACGTCGGTCGGTCCAACGACCTGGCGGATGCGCGACCGATGTCACCCTCCGGATCGTCGGAGGGTATCGAGCACCCGTCGCGCCGAATGTCCCGCCATACGGGCGTTGTCCGCTGCGGAGGAAGCGAATGAAGGATGTCGGAGAAGACCTCCACACCGATCGGGCACCTCACCCCGGCGTCGGGCACGTTGGCGACGAAGGTGCCCAGGTCGAGGTCACCTTCTCCCGGCAGCCACGACCGGACAGGATCGATCTCCGCGACGGAGAGCCCGTGGTCGTCGAGCATCGAGACGAGGTCGCGATCACCGAGGCCTGAGTCACGGGAGGTTGAAGTGGCATCGACGATCGGTGATCCTACGTCGACGGCCTCGTGAACCGCGAGAACGGAACGGGCCGTGACTCGGTCGGTGCTCGCCGAGGAGCGCGTCTCGGCGTCCTTCAGACCGGATGGCCTGCCGGCCTATCTCGCAGGCAACGTCGGGTCGGCTCTCCGATTCTGTGCGCAGCCCGATATCCTTTCGCTCGCCATGGCAGGCCGTGCGCACGAATTGATCGAATCCGGCGACGGCGTGCGGATCGCGCTGCACGACCTGGACGGACCGAGCGACGCGGCGACTCCGGTGCTGCTCTTCTCGCACGCCACGGGGCTTCACGGTCGGGTGTGGGAGCCGATGGCGTCCCTCCTGAGCGATCGATACCGGTGTGTGTCGCTCGATCTCCGAGGCCATGGCCTGTCCGAACTGCCGCCGGGGGCTGGGGTGGCCTGGTCGCGCATGGCCGACGACGTCCTGGCCGTTCTGGGCAGCGATCACTTGCCCGTCGGACCTCTTCACGGCATCGGGCATTCGATGGGCGGCGCCGCATTGGTGTTGGCTGCGGCGGCCAGACCTGACGCCTTTCGCTCGCTGTGGCTGTACGAGCCGGTCATCGTCCCTCCAGCGGACAGGCCGCTCTTCGACGGCGACAACCCCATGTCCGAAGCGGCCTCCCGGCGCCGTGACGAGTTCGACTCCCTGGACCAGGCGTACGAGAACTATCGATCCAAGCCTCCGCTCGACCAGTTGCACCCGGATGCCCTTCGGGCCTACGTCGACGGCGGCTTCGCACCCACCCCGGACGGCTCGGTCACTCTGCGCTGTCGACCTTCCACCGAAGCCGAGGTCTTCCGCCGGGCCGCCACCAGCGGTGCGTGGGCCACGGTGGATTCACTCGGCCTACCGGTGGCGATCGTGGTCGGACGTCCCGAACCGATGAGTCCCGCAGCGTTCGCACCGGCCATCGCGGCCGCCCTGCCGCGGGGCACGCTGATGGAGCGGCCCCGGCTTGGCCATTTCGGGCCACTGGAGGATCCCGAGGCCATGGCCGCGGACGTGGCCGACTGGGTGGAGGGGTGCTCTTCGCGCGCGGGGTGACGACTGCGGTCTCGCGGCTGGCCGCTTGCGGGCCGCCACCCGGCGGGATTTAATGTCAGAATATGGCATCAAATGGCTGGTCGGTCGATCAGCAGACCGGAATCCAACCGATCGAGCTCGTGTGAGCCGTCCGGTCGCAGGGCGGCGAGCCGGCACCTGCGTCGGGGTTTCGCCCGAAACATGCTGGTAGCTTCGGCGTTGGTCGCCGCAGGTCACCGCTGGTGGCAGCCAAGGTCCGGTCGCTCGACACCGACCTCACATCCAATCGGGGGGGCCCGCCAATGACCTCACTTCCAGGCACCGACGGCGTCACGGCGTCAGTGATCCGCTCGGCCATGGAGACCGTCTCGTTCGAGATGGCCACCTACGTCTCGCGCACCGCCACCACCCCGATCCTCAACCAATCGAACGAGCGCAACGCGACGATTCTCGACCACAGCGGCAGGTTGGCCGCGCTGTCCGTCGGCATCCCGCAATTCATGTTGTCCTCGACCCTGCCCGTGCGCCTGGCGATCGACTTCTTCGAGGAAGATCTGCACCCCGGCGACGTGATCGTGGCCAACGACCCCTACCACGGTGGCGGGCATCTTCCCGACTTCAACGTGTTCAGCCCGGTGTTCGACGACGACGGAAATCTGGTCCTGTTCGCGTCGATCCAGTGCCATCATGGCGACACCGGGGGCGCCATGGCCGGCGGGTACAACGTCTTCGCCAAGGACATCTGGAGCGAAGGCACGAGGTACCCGATCCTCAAGATCCTCGACGCCGGCGTGGAGCGTCGGGACGTCGTCCTGATGATGCGGGCCAACAATCGACTGGCCGGATTCGTCGGCGATCTCCGTTCGCAGGTGGGTGCGGCCCAACTCGGCGCCGAACGACTGAAGTCGATCATCGACGACTACGGGGCCGACGTGGTGCGCTCGGCCGTGGACTGGTCGATCGCCGACGCCCGCCGGCGCTTCTCCCAGGAGATCGCCGCCTGGCCCGACGGGACCTACGAGGCGGATGTCTACTTCGACGCCGACCCGGCTGGGAACCGTGACATCCACGTCCACGTAGCCGTCACGGTCGACGGGGACCGGCTGATCATCGACTTCGCGGGTTCGGACAGCCGCCCCGAGATCCAGGCGTGGTCGACCTTCGGGAACACCCGGGGCAACGCGATCGCCCAGCTGGCGAGCATGGTCGACGCCAGCATCCCCAAGAACGAGGGGTTCTTCGACTGCATGGAGCTGCGGGTCCCGGAGGGCTCGTGCCTCAACCCGACCGAGGGCAAGCCGGTCTCCAGCGGGACCCACCACCCCGGAGTAGAGGTCAGCGACGCCATCGCACTGGCCATGAGCCAGATCATCCCGGATCGCTGCGCCCCGCAGAGCTACAAGTACGGGAGTCCGCGCCAAATGTGGGGTGACGAGGACCCGCGTACCGGGCACTCCTTCTTCGACCACGGCGGTGAGGTCAATGCCGGATGGGTGAATGCAGTGCGGGGACAGGACGCATGGGGCGCCCTTGCCGCCGCGAGCGGCAACCTGATCAAGGCGAGCGCGGAAATCAACGAGCACCTCTTCCCGCACATCCTCCGCGGCCGGAACTACATCACCGACTCCGGGGGGCCGGGTGAGTGGCGCGGGGGTTGCGGCAGCAACTTCGTGAAGGAGGTCCGCACTCCCACCTACGTCAACCAGTACGTGGTGAATCAGCGTCACATCCACCCCGGCATCGCCGGCGGGCACCACGGGTCCCCGGATCACTGCATGGTGGGGGACACGGAGGTGAACCCCTCGGTGGCCAACAAGCTCCTGCAGACGGGTGAGCAGCTCGTGTACCGGTTCGGGGGCGGCGGGGGATGGGGCGACCCGCTCGACCGCGATCCCACCGCGGTGCTCGATGACGTCTGGGACGAGTACGTCTCGATCGAGGGTGCGTTCCGGGACTACGGAGTCGTCGTCACGGGTTCGTTGGAGGAGATGACGCTCGCGGTCGACCTCGATGCGACGAAGCTCGAGAGGGAAGCGAGGCGATGAGCTACCGGATCGGCATCGATGTCGGGGGAACTTTCACCGACTGCGTGTTGCGGCGGCCCGACGGCACTCGGGTCCTCGAGAAGGCTCCGACCACGCCGCATGACCAGAGCGACGGCGTGCTGGCCGGGCTCGCCCAGCTCGCCGCAGCCGAGGGTCTCGACCTGGCGGAGCTCCTCGCTCAGACCCGCACGATCGTGCACGGGACGACGACCGGCGACAACGCCCTGATCCAGATGAAGGGGGCACCGACGGGCCTCCTCGTCACCGAAGGATTCCGCGACGAGATCGAATTCCGCCGATGTTTCAAAGAGGACATCTGGGATCCGGCTGCGCCGCCGCCCTCTCCCATAGCCCGCCGCCGTGTCCGGCTCGAGATCGCCCAGCGCATGACCGCCGAGGGGGAGGTCGAGACGCCGCTGGACGAGGAGGGCGTTCGCAAGGCGACCGCTCGCCTCCGCTCGTTCGGGGTCACGTCGATCGCCGTCTGCTTTCTCCACTCCTTCCTGAACCCCGAGCACGAGATCCGAGCCCGCGAGATCATCCTCGACGAATACCCGGACCTCGAGATGGTGTCCCTGTCGCACGAGATCCTCCCCAAGCCACCCGAATTCGAGAGGACGTCGACCACCCTGGTCAATGCATTCGTCGGCCCTCCCATCGCCCGCTACCTCGAGCGGCTGACCGACCGACTGGCCGCTGCCGGGTTCACGCACGAACTACTGGTGGCCACCTCGGCCGGCGGGGTGGCCACCGCCGATGCCGCGGCGCGGCGTGCCGTGGCCACCATCGGCTCCGGGCCGACCGGTGGCGTGATCGCAGCCGCCCGAGCGGGGCTCGATGCCGGCCTCGGTGACGTGGTCAGTGTCGACATGGGCGGCACCAGCTATGACGTCTGCCTGATCCGGGGCGGTCGCCCCGAGATCAAGATGGACTGGAACTGGAGGCACCGCTACTGCATCGGCATCCCCATGGTCGACATCCCCTCGGTCGGAGCCGGGGGAGGATCGATCGCCTGGGCGGACGCGGGTGTTCTCCACGTGGGGCCCCAGTCCGCCGGGTCCGAGCCGGGGCCCGTCAGCTACGGCCGGGGCGGGACGGAACCCACCGTGACCGATGCCGACCTCGTGCTGGGCCGAATCGACACGGAGCGGTTCGCCAGTGGGCGGATGCGGCTCGATCGTGCGGCGGCCACCGCTGCGCTCGCTCGGCTGGGCTCCAAGCTCGGCCTGGACGCGGAGGCGACTGCCGCAGCCACGGTGAGGCTGGTGGATGCCCACATGACCGATGCGATCCGCCGGGTGCTCTCGCTGGCGGGTGCGGATCCGCGCCGGCTCGATCTCGTCGCCTTCGGCGGCATGGGAGGTGTGCACGCCACGACGCAGGCCGCGGCTCTCGGGATGCGCCGGGTGCTCGTGCCCAGTGCCGCTCCCGGCCTGTCCGCCCTGGGCCTGCTCACGGCGGATCACGTGATCGACGACTCCAGGGGGTACATCGTCCCCTGGCAGGAAGCGGACACGGGCACCCTGAGTCGCTTGGCCGGGGAGCTCGAAGACACCGCCCTCACCGAGCTCGGCAACGCCGGGGTTCCTGCCGAGCGGATCCGGCTCGAGTGGTTGATCCTCCTCGTCTACCCCGGCCAGACCTTCGACGCTGCCATTCCGGTCGACGCCCCGACCAACGTCGGCGCGGCGGTCACCGAATTCCACCGGCGCAACGAGGAGGCCCGCCTCATCGAGGCCCGGGCGCAGGAGCCAATTGTGCGCGGGATCCGCCTGACGGCCGTCGGGGAGGTGGACAAGATCGCCCCGGTGACGCTGGAGCGGGGAGCGCCCCCGGCGCCGCTCGGTCACCGCGATATGTGGGCCGGCGAGGGGTGGCAGAGGGACGCCCCGTACTACGACTTCTCGAGCATCGGGCCGGGCCCGGCGATCGACGGGCCGGCGGCGGTGCAGAGCGCGTTCACCACGGTCATCCTGCGACCGGGCGACGTGGCCCGGGTGACCGAAGGCGGCGATCTGCTGATCGACATCGCGGCCGGCGGATGAAGTTCGGCCTCGCCTTTGCCAACATCGGGCCGTTCGTCGAGCCCGAGGCGGCCGTCGCCCTTGCAGTGGCGGCCGAAGCGGCCGGCTTCGAATCGATCTGGACCGTCGACCACGTGGTGGTTCCGGCCGGGTATCAGTCCAAATACCCTTACGACCCCTCGGGGAAGCTCCCTTCCGGGGAGGCGACGGTGTTCCCGGATCCGCTGATCTGGCTGTCCTACGTCGCGGCCCGGACGTCGACGTTGCGCCTGGCCACCGGCATCCTCATCGTGCCGCAGCGCAACCCGCTGGTGCTGGCCAAGGAGCTGGCCAGCCTCGACTACCTCTCGGGCGGGCGGATGATCCTCGGCGCCGGCATTGGCTGGCTGGAGGAGGAGTTCGACGCGTTGGGCGTCCCCTTTGCCGGGCGCGGGGAGCGCACCGACGAGAGCATTGCCGCCATGCGGGCCCTCTGGTCCGAGCACAAGGCGAGCTATGAGGGCAGCACGACGGAATTTCGCGACTGTTTCCTGCGACCGCAGCCGCCCGGTGGGACCATTCCCGTGCACGTGGGAGGTCACAGCGAGGCGTCCGCGCGCCGAGCCGGTCGCATCGGGGACGGGTTCTTCCCGCTGGGCGTCACCCGCGACGGAATGGTCTCTCTGATGAAGACCATGAGGGAGAGCGCCGAGGGGGCGGGCAGGGACCCGGCCGCCATTGAGGTCACCGTGCAGTGCAACGTCACGGCAGGTGAGGAGGCGTTGGCCGAACTGGCGGGCCTGGAGGGGCTGGGTGCGACGCGTGTGGTCGTGCCGGCCGTGATGTTCCGGGAGGACCTCGTCGGGTCGCTCCAGCGCTACGGCGTGGACGTGATCGGTCGAGCCTGACCTCGCCGCTGCCACCAGCGGGACCTACGCGACGCCGAGAGGACGACATGAGCGAGCCGATTGATCCGTTCCACGTTCAGGTTGACGAATCTGTTCTCGAGGACCTGCACCATCGCCTGGAGCGGACCCGCTTCCCGGATCAGATCGACGGCACCGGGTGGGAGTACGGCATCCCGACCGACTACCTGCGCCAGTTGGTCGACTACTGGCTCGACAGCTACGACTGGCGGGTCCAGGAAGATCGGCTGAACTCGTTCAGCCAGTTCAAGACCCGGATTGACGGGCAGTCGATCCACTTCATCCATGCCCGGTCGGCTCATGCCGATGCCGTGCCATTGCTCCTCACGCACGGATGGCCGGGCTCCATCGTCGAGTTCCTCGACGTCATCCCACGGCTCACCGACCCGGAAGCCTTCGGCGGGAACCCTGAAGACAGCTTCCATGTGGTCGCACCGTCGCTGCCGGGCTACGGGTTCTCTGAACCCCCGCGCACGGCGGGCTGGGACGAACTCCGCATCTCCCAGGCGTTCGTCACGCTGATGAGCAGACTCGGCTACACGGAGTACGTCGCGCAGGGCGGTGACTGGGGCGCACAGGTGACGACCAGGATCGGCGGGCTGGACCCCGGACACTGCATGGCCATCCATCTCAACATGGCCCTCGGTGGACCTCCGGACCCCACGGTTCCTCTCGGTGACGAGGAGCAAGCCGACCTGGCGGCGACCCGGCGCTTCGTGAAAGAGGAGTCGGGCTACGCCAACGAGCAGGGGACCAAGCCCCAGACCCTCGGTGCTGCGCTCAACGACTCTCCGGCCGGGCTGCTGGCCTGGATCGTGGAGAAGTTCCGTACCTGGAGCGATTGCGACGGGCATCCTGAGAATTGCTTCACCCGCGAGCAGATGCTGACCAACGTCATGTTGTACTGGGCGACGCAGACGAGTGCGTCCTCGGCCCGTCTGTACTGGGAGAGCCGGCACAGCGGCGCGTCGGCGCAGCCGCTTCCGTTCGTCCATGCTCCGACCGGTGTCGCCCGCTACCCCAAGGAGATCCTGCGTTGGCCGCGGTCGTGGGTCGAGCGCCAGTACAACGTGGTGCACTGGGCGGTCATGGAGCGTGGTGGCCACTTCGCCGCCATGGAGCAGCCGGACCTGTTCGTGGCGGATCTCCGTACATTCGTCCGCACCGTGCGCTGACGTGTCGAACGCGCCTCATGAGAGCTCGGGCCGTACCCCCGGGAGATCCTCGAGCTGAAGTTGTGTCTCGTCCCGGCGGATCAACGACCCGTTGACGAGCACATGTCGCACCCCGCTCGGTTGTTCGGCGGTCAGCCGCTCCCCGTTGGCGGGAAGGTCTCGCAAGCGCTCCTGCGGACCCGGCTCGACCGTCTCGGGGTCGAAGACCGTCACGTCGGCGAAGTTGCCCTCTCGTAGGTAGCCGCGCCCGGCGAAGCCGAACATGTCGGCGGGCTCTCCGGTCAGCTTGCGAATGGCGCGTTCGAGCGGCATCAGTCCACGCTCGCGCACCCAGGTACCCAGGAGGTCCGTGGGGAGCGGCGCGTCGCACAGCTGGTCGACGTGTGCACCCGCGTCCGTCAGACCCAACACGACGTGGTCCTCCGTCAGCAGCAACGCCACGGCCTCGGGATCGTCGTTGGCGATGTAGGCGCGGAACCGCGTCCCGAGGTCCTCGGCGAGCGAAAGGTCGCACATGACGTCGAGGGGCGTGCAGTTCCGTTCACGTGCGATGTCCGTCACCCGTCGCCCCACCAGCTCGGGGAACCGCTCCGTCTCCGAGACCTCGTAGGTCTCCCAACGTGGCTTCATGCCGGTGGCATTGGTCTCGAGGTCGTCGAACGCCTTCGTCCGCCACTCATGATCGCGGTAGGCCGCCTTCCGCACATCGCGGCCGACCTTCATCAACTCGGCGAACACCTCGCCGACGTTGAGGTTGTACGCGTCGTTCAGAGTGAACTGCATGGTCAACGGCCGCGGTGTGACCTGGGGCCAGACGTTCGCGCCGCGGGAGAGGGCTTCTTCGTGCAGCTTGACCACGTCGAGGTGCTTCCCGCTCGAGAGCTGGAACAGCGGGCAGGTGAACGGCCGGCCGACCCGTGGCTGCCAGGTGAAGACGTCGGGGTATTCGCACTGCCAGCCCGGCGTGGCGAGGACGACCCCCTTCCCCGCCCTGCCCGCGGCCATGAACAGGGCTTCGACCTCGTCCATCTCGGCAAAGCGGCTCGGGACGGGCTTGCCGTCGGCACCACGGTGCGCAAACGAGAAACTCGTCGAGAATCCCGCGGCGCCGGCCGCGATCCCTTCGCCGACGAGTTGGCACATGCGCTCTATCTCCTCGGAGGTGGCGGCGCGCTCATAGGCCGCATCGCCCATGACGAAGAGACGTAGCGCCGTGTGCCCGATGTACGCGGTGAAGTTGAGGGCCGTTCCCCGACGCCCCACTTCGTCGAGGTACTCCGGGAACGTCTCGAAGTTCCAGGCGATGCCCGCAGCGAGGGAGTCGGCATCCATGCCTTCGACGTTCTCCAACGTGCGCACGATCACGTCGTGATGCTCAGGGCGGCAGGGGGCAATGGAGAAACCACAGTTCCCCGCCACGACGGTCGTCACCCCGTGATAGGACGAAGGCTTGAGCTCGGGATCCCAGAAGACCTGGGCGTCGAAGTGCGTGTGAATGTCGATGAAGCCCGGTGCGACGGCGCACCCTGATGCGTCCAAAACGACCTTGCCCTCGAGGTTCTCGCCGATCTGCTCGATCACATTTCCGGTGATCGCCACATCGGCCACCCGGCCGGGCGCGCCGCTCCCGTCGAAGACCGCTCCCCCGCGGATCACCACATCAGCCGACATCCTCTGGCTCCTCCCTCTACGTCAGCCGGTAGCGGATCGGCAGGTGCTTGACGGCACCGTTCACGGACGAATTCAGACGCTGCAGGGGGCCTGACTGCTCGAACCACTCCATCCGGTCGATCAAGAGGCCGAACATCGCCTGGAGCTCGGCGCGGGCCACGTGGGCACCCATGCAGAGGTGGGGGCCGAATCCGAACACGAGTTGCTGGACGGGCGGACGATCGATCCGAAACTCGAACGGGTCCTCGAACACCTCCTCGTCGCGGTTCGCCGACGCCCAGTACAAGGCGACTTTGTCGCCGGCGTGGATCCTCTGTCCGCGCAGCTCACAGTCTTCGGTCGCGGTGCGCGAGAAGTAGCTGATGGGAGTGACCCAGCGAAGGATCTCCTCGACGGCGTCGGGCAGCAGTTCGGACTCGGACCTCAGCTTCTCCCACTGTTCGGGGAACTCGCAGAAGGCCTGCATGCCGCCGGCGATTGCGTCACGGGTGGTCTGGTTCCCGGCCTCGACGAGGAGCTCGCAGTACGAGACGAGCTGTGCCCTGGTCAAGGGCACGCCATCGATCTCACTCTGCACCAGCACGGTGACCAGATCGTCCTGCGGATGCTGACGGCGCTCCTCGATCATCCGCTTGAAGTAGCGGTGGAGCTCCCCGCGGGCGCGCATGGAGGTCTGGTCCGGCGTCTCGCCGGGACGCCGGTACTCGGGATCGTCCTTGCCGATGATCTCATTGGTCCAGCGGAAGTGATGCTCCCAGTCGGAGCGGGGCACACCGAGAACCCAGGAGATCACGGCAACGGGGAACGGCGCCGCGAAGGCCTCGACGAAGTCGCATTCGGCGGTCTCGCCGTGGGTCGCGGCGAGGTCGACCACCCCGGCTGCGATCCGCTCGATCTCCTCGGCACGGGCGCGGACGGCACTCTTCAGGAACTTCTTGTTCACGATCTGGCGCATGGGTCCGTGCCGGGGTGGATCGAGATAGACGATCATCTCCGGCACCGCGTCCATCCCGCTCAGATCCATGTCCAGCGTGATCCCTCCGGCGCTCGAGAAGAGCTGGGGCTGCGAGGCCACCTTCATGATGTCGGCGTGCTTCGTGACTGCCCAGAACGGTGGGTATCCGGGCGGCTCGATGTAGGCCACCGGCGCCTCGGTGCGCAGCCGCGCCCAGACCTGGTGGGGATACCCGTTCTGAGCGAAGCGAGCGGGGTCGACGAGGTCGAGCGGGTCGATGTCGAGGTTCACTGGCACGACGGGTGTCCTTGGCGGCTGGAGGGCGAGCTCACGGGAGGGTGGGCCGGTCTCGGTGTGGGCTCAGTCGAAGGCGATGACGCCACGGAGGTTCACGCCGTCGAGCATGTCCTGATAGCCCTGGTTGATCTGGTCCAGCCGGTACGTCCTGGTGATCAACTCGTCCAACTTGAGCTGGCCGTTCTTGTACAGCGCCAAGAGGTTGGGGATGTCGAATCGCGGGTTGGCCGCGCCGAAGACGACGCCTTTGATCTCCTTCTGGAACATCGCGAGCTCGAAGAGGTTGACGCTGCTCTCGGTCTGTGACTGTGGTGCCACACCAGTGACCACGCACGTTCCGCCTTTTCCCGTGAGGGTGAGTGCGCCGGCCATGAGGTCCCCGTACATCACGCTCGGCACCAGGATCACCGCGTCGGCCATCTGCCCTCGCGTCAGCTCCGTCACCATGGGCAGGGCTTCCTTCATCGATCCGGCCGTGTGCGTGGCCCCGAAGTCGAGGGCCGCCTTCTGCTTGAATTCCACGGGGTCCACGGCGACGATGTGCTTCGCCCCTACCATGTGCGCCCCCTGCACGGCATTGATGCCGACGCCCCCGACGCCGACGACGACGACGGTGTCGCCCGGCTTGACCTCGGCCCGGTACACCGCGGAGCCCCAACCGGTCGTCACTCCGCACGACACGAGGGCAACGACGCCCAATGGCACGTCACGGTCCACCGGCACGAGTGACGCCTCGTGGGCGACGCTGTGCTCCGCGAACGTGCCGAGCTTGGCCATGACGTTCAGGTCCTTGCCGTTGAGGTGGTACCGGGCGGTACCGTCCGAGATCTGACCCGGGGCGAAGGTCGACGCACCGAGGTCACAGAGGTTCGAGTGCCCCGTGATGCACATCTTGCAGCGGCCGCAGATCGGAAAGAAGCTTGCGGCGACGTGGTCCCCGGGTTGAAGGCTGAGGACGTCGGGACCGACCTCGAGGACGACGCCTCCACCCTCATGGCCGCCCACCATGGGGAAGAGCGCCGGCTTCGGCGGCGCCCCCTCCGCAGGCGGCGGTGCGCCCATGTCGCTCGCTCGGAGGTGCTCGTCGGAATGGCACAGTCCGGCAGCGGCCCATTGGACCAGGACCTCGTGGCTCTTGGGCGGATCGAGGTCGATCTCTTCGATCCGCCAGTCCTCCCCCCGGCCCCAGAGAACGGCTGCATGCGTCTTCATCGTCCACATCCCTTGAGCAGTCGGTGGCCACCCTCGAGTCGCCACCGGAACATTGCACCACGGCTGCATCGTTGTGGCGCCTTGCCGAATATAGCCTTAATGTCAGAGTATGACACGAAATCCGGGCTGCCGCCCAGCGGAAGTTCCCGATTCCGGCTCACGGCGTCCCAGGCGGCCGGAGCAGGCACCGGAACGCGAGGGCCGGGGAGCAGAATGGACGCCGTGAGCGCCTCCACGGAACCGGACCTGTCGGAGCCGGTGCAGCCGCGGCGGCCGTACAACGGGGCGCTCCGCCGAGAGCGCGCCGCCGAGACGCGCGAGCGGATCATCACCGCCGGCGCTGAGTTGCTGCATGAGTCCTCCATCCGGGATTGGCAGGGGTTGACGATCCGGGCCGTGGCAGAGCGCGCCGGCGTCAACGAACGGACCGTCTACCGGTACTTCGGGAACGAGCGCGGGCTGCGCGATGCGGTCATCCACCGCCACGAGGAGGAGGCCGGGATCGACCTGGCGGAGATGCAACTCGACGACATCGCCGACATCGCGGCACGAATTTTCGAACACGTCTCGTCCTTTCCCCTGGAACCGCGCCCACCCCTCGACCCGACGCTCGCCGAGGCGAACCAACGCCAGCGCGATGCGCTACTCGGTGCCATCACCACCCGCACCGCACGATGGTCGGCGGAAGACCGCGAGGTCGTGGCAGCGATGTTCGACGTGCTCTGGAGCGTTGCCTCGTACGAGCGCCTCGTGGCTGACTGGCGGATCGACTCACCTCGGGCCATTCGCGGTATCACCTGGGTCATCGAGCTGGTCGAAGAGGCAGTCCGGAGCGGTCGCGGGCCCACGTGACGGAGGCGTGAGATGTCGGACGCGGACGAGATCACGAGGCTGGTGCACTCCTACGCCCGCCTGCTCGACAGCGGTGATGTGCACGGCGTCGCCGCTCTCTTCGAGCACTCGACCTGGTCGCTCACTGCCCAACGGCTCCAAGTTGCGCGGCACTGCTGAGGTCAGGCCGGTCTATGAGAATCTGCTGGCTCAGGACCGCAGCCGCCATACCAGGCACCTCATCACCAACTTGAGCGTCGATGTCGATCCGGGTGCCACCACAGCCTCCTCCCATTGCCGTTGGACCGTGGTGCAGGGCATTCCGGGCGGATCCCATCAGCATCACTCTGTACGGCCAGTACACGGACACGTTCGAGGAGGTGGACGGCCGCTGGCGTTTCTCCGACCGGCTGATCACCACCGACCTGACCGGACAGGGGTCGGCTCGTGCGGGTAGTTGATGCACTCGATGAGGTTGCCGTCAGGGTCGCGCACATAGACGCTCGAACCCGTTGTCCGGCGCCCGCCCCCTCGCTCCACGGGGCCCTCCACGATGTGGGCTTGAGCACCATCGAGTAGCGCGTTGAGCGATTCCGCCGGTCCCTGCCAGACGAGGCAGAGGTCGCCGCACGGGGGTCGGGCGGGCAATTCCCGGCCGCGACAGCCACTGCGCTTGACCATGCGAAAGCTTAGTGTCACAGTGCGACATGAAAATATGGGGAGGTGCGGCGTGACAGTCCAGAACGCCAGCGACGTGTACTACGACCCCTACGACGTGGACGTCAACGCCGATCCGTACCCGGTCTTCCGGCGCCTGCGGGAGGAGGCGCCGCTCTACTACAACGAGTCCCACGACTTCTACGCGGTCAGCCGCTTCGCCGACGTCGAGCGGGGCTATCTCGACCCGAAGACCTTCATCTCCGGCCGAGGCGGCATCATCGAGCTGATCAGGGCCAACGTCGAGATGCCCTCGGGCGTGCTGATCTTCGAGGACCCTCCCGTCCACACCATTCACCGGCGACTGATGTCCAGGGTTTTCTCGCCCAACCGGGTGGCGGCGCTCGAACCTCAGATCCGGGAGTTCTGTGCCCGCTGTCTCGACCCGCTGGTCGGTGCCGAGGAATTCGACCTCATCGCCGATCTGGGGGCGCAGATGCCGATGCGGGTCATCGGCATGTTGCTCGGCATCCCCGATCGGGATCAGGAGGCCGTGCGCGACCGGGTTGACGCCAACCTCCGCACCGACGCGGGCCAGCCCATGAAGGTCTCCGAGAACTTCGTACCCACCGACATGTTCGCCGACTACATCGACTGGCGAGCCGAGCACCCCTCCGACGACATCATGACCGAGCTCCTCCAGGCGGAGTTCGAGGACGAGACCGGGACCGTCCGGCACCTGACCCGCGACGAGCTCCTGACCTACATCGGTGTGATCGCCGGTGCCGGCAACGAGACAACCGGCCGGCTGATCGGATGGACAGGCAAGGTCCTGGCTGACCATCCGGACCAGCGAAAGGAGCTCGTCGACGACCGGTCGCTCATCCCCAACGCCATCGAAGAGGTCCTGCGCTTCGAGACCCCCGCACCCCACGCGGCCAGGTACGTCGCTCAGGACGTGGAGCTCTACGGCACGATGGTGCGGGAGGGCAACATCATCATGCTCCTCCCGGGATCGGCGAACCATGACGACCGTCGCTTCCCGGATGGTGACACCTTCAACATCCACCGGAGGGATGGAAAGCCTCTGACCTTCGGATTCGGGATCCACCTCTGCCTCGGGGCCGCATTGGCCCGTCTCGAAGGCCGGGTGGCCCTCGAAGAGGTCCTCGACCGCTTCCCCACCTGGGAGGTCGATATGGACCGGGCCAAGCTCGCACCCACCTCGACCGTTCGGGGCTGGGAGACGCTCCCGGTTCTCATCTCGTGACAACCACGAGGGGCTGGCGGCGACCCGGTTCGTCCAGCGGCACCGGAGGCGGGTGATGGGGCTGCTGGACGAAAAGGTGGCCGTGATCACCGGGGCCGGTTCGGGTATGGCCAAGGCGTCGGTCAAGGTCTTCGTCCGTGAGGGCGCCAGGGTCGTGGCCGCCGACATCAGCGGTGCCGAACAGGACACGGCGGCCGAGGTCGGTGGGGGAGTACTCCCCGTGCATTGCGACGTCTCGAATGAAGCCGATGTCGAGGCGCTGATGGCGACGGCCGTAGAGGAGTTCGGGCGTGTGGACGCCGTGCTCAACGTGGCCGGCATCGCCGACGGCTGCCCGCTCACCGACCTGACCATGGAGTTCTACGACCGGCTGATGGACGTCGACCTCCGCGGGGTGATGCTTGGTATGAAGCACGGCATCCGCGCCATGCTCGAGTCGGGTGGCGGCTCCGTCGTCAACTGGTCCTCCGTCGGTGGCCTGAACGGGTCCCCCTACACCAGCGTCTACCAGGCGGCCAAGCACGGGATCATCGGTGCCAGCAAGTCGGCGGCCATTGAGTACGGCACCAAGGGCATCAGGGTCAATACCATCTGCCCCGGGTTCATCCTCACCGAGATCATGGCGGTGGGGGCAGAGGACTTCATCCCCGACATCGCCGCCAAGGCCGCCCTCAACCGTGCCGGGCTGCCGCACGAGGTCGCCGAGGTGGGCGCGTTCCTGGCCTCCGACAGAGCATCGTTCGTGACGGGTGCGGTCATCCCTGTCGACGGAGGCTGGTCGGCCAAGTTGGCTTGAGAAATGGACGCCTCCATCTCGTCGAAGCCTGTGCCGGGCCCGTTCGTACGCCCCGGTCACCAGAGCGCCAGCACTCCGCTGTGCGAGCTCTCAGCCGGAGCCGGCGTCCTCGGTGGTCGCCCGGACCGCCGTCATCTGGCGGACGGGGCGTCCGGCCACCGTCCCCCCGTCCACCGGAACGGTGATCCCCGTGATCTGGGCCGACCGCTCGCTCGCCAGGAAGAGGACAGCCTCGGCGACGTCCTGCGTGGTTCCCCTGCGCTGCAGCGGCTGGTCCAGCTCAATGGTGGGGCCCAGGTCATAACTGGTGATCCCCGTTGCGATGTGTCCGGGCGCGATGCAATTCACGCGGACGCCGTATTCGGCGACGTCGGTGGCGACCATGCGGCTGAACTGGGCAATGGCCGCCTTGGACGTGCGATAGGAGATCGGGGGGCCGCCTCCGGTCAGGCCACCGATCGACGAGGTGTTGATGATGGAGCCGCCCCCGTGCTCCGCCATGTGCCGAGCCGATCGCTGGGTCCCGATGATCACCCCGAACAGATTGACGGCCATCACACGGTCGTAGTCGCGCAGGTCGTCGCGCAAGAACCGACGGAACGAGCTCGAGATACCCGCGTTGTTGAACATCACGTGCAGTCCACCGAACGTGTCGACGGCAAAGTCGACCAGCGCCTGGACCTCATCGGCATCGGACACGTCCGTTCGCTTGAAGGCCACGGCATCACCGAGACCGCGTGCCAACGCCTCGCCTTCCTCCACGGTGATGTCGGCGATGACGACGTTCGCCCCCTCCCGGGCGAACAGCTCGGCGGTGGCACGGCCGATTCCGCTCGCCCCGCCGGTGACGATGGCGACCTTCCCCGCGAGCTCCTGCCCCATTTCCAGCGGCTCCTCTCGACTCGGCTCCGGCACGCACCAACGACCTCCGTGCCCCTACCCCTGCCGTCTCCTCGGAGTCCGGCGCGGCACCGGAACATACCCCGCGTCACGGACCGCCGATGTACCCGCCCGGCATTCGTACCCATCCGAACGGCGCACCCGCCCTTCACCACCATGGAGCACCAGTGAGCGACGACGAACTGTTCGATTCAATCGACTTCTTCCGCAGCAAGGACCTCATCGAGGATCCCTACCCCTACTTGGACCACCTGCGTGCGCAGTGCCCCGTCACACAGGAGCCATTCCGCGACGTCTACATGGTGACCGGCTACGACGAGGCCATCGAGGTGTACCACGACCAAGCGACCTTCTCGGCCTGCAACTCGGCCATCGGCCCCTTCGCCAAGTTCCCCGTGCCGCTCGAGGGTGACGACATCACCGAGATCATCGAGACCTACCGGGACGAACTTCCCTTCGGCGACCAGCTCCCGACCTTCGACCCCCCCAAGCACACCGCTCAGCGCGGTCTCCTGATGCGACTGATCACGCCCAAGCGCCTGAAGGAAAACGAGGCGTCCCTGCTGCGGTTGGCCGACAACCAGATCGACCGGTTCCATGCCCGGGGCGAGTGCGAGTTCATCGGCGACTACGCCCAGCCCTACACCATGCTGGTCGTCGCCGACCTCCTCGGCGTTCCCGAGGAGGACCACGAGGAGTTCCTCGAGAAGCTCACCCATCACGACGCCCTCGAGATGACACACAGCCCGCTCGAGTACCTCTACGCGCAGTTCACGACCTACATCGAGGACCGTCGGCGCGAGCCACGCGATGACGTCATGACCGGGCTGGCCACCGCCACCTTCCCCGACGGCACGCTTCCGCCGGTGCAGGACGTGATGAAGATCGCCTCCAACCTGTTCGCCGCCGGTCAGGAGACGACCGCCCGGCTGCTCGGCACGGCGCTGCGGACTCTGGGTGAGCAGCCGGAGCTCCAACAGCAGCTACGCGACGATCGCGGCCTTGTCCCGGTGTTCATCGAGGAAACCCTGCGCATGGAGCCCCCGATCAAGGGCACCTTCCGCCTCTCGCGAACCCCGACCACGGTGCGGGACACCGCCATCCCGGCGGGCAGCACAGTCATGATCCTGCCCTCTGCCGCCAATCGCGACCCCCGGGAGTTCGAGCACCCCGACCAGCTGCGCCTCGACCGTGAGAACGGTCGCCAGCACATCGCCTTCGGCCATGGCATCCACACCTGCGCCGGCGCGCCACTTGCCCGCGCCGAGTCCAACGTCTCCTTGCAGCGCATCCTCGACCGGATGGCAGACATCCGCATCTCGGAGTCGCACCACGGCCCGCCAGGCGGCCGGAGCTGGGAGTACACACCCACCTGGATGCTCCGCGGCCTCGACCGGCTCTATCTCGAATTCACGCCGGTCGGCTGAGCTGTGCGACGATTCCGCACCAACGGAGGAGACGAATGGGCACGTACAACCACACTGGGCAGGTCGTCACGGACCTCGAGCGATCAAAACAGTTCTACCAGGACGTGTTCGGCTTCAAGGCCTGGTACGAGATCTCGCCTCCGGACCAGCCCACGGGAAAGCTCACCGGACTCACCCCGCCTCTCGGCGTCACCGCCTCCTATCTGACTCTCGACGGCTTCGTGCTGGAGCTCATGCACTACTCCGCACCCGGAGCAACGGCGCCCTATCGGGCACGCACCATGAACGAGCCGGGGCTGACCCACCTGTCCATCTCGGTCGACGACGTGCGGGCCACGGCTGAGCGGGCTGCCGAATGCGGCGGGCAGATCCTCCAGGACAGCGACATCGGTGCCGCCCTGTTCGTGCGGGACCCCGACGGACAATTGATCGAGCTGTTGCCGGTGACCTACCGCGAGAACCTGCCGCCGAAACCGTGACCCGGATGCCACATGAGGCGGATGGCTACGCTGGCCCCGATGGGACGCGGCTCCGCCTATCGACAGCGACATGATCGGGGGAAATAGCAAATGACGGTGACAGATGGCACTGCGGTGCCGCTCCTTCACGCCGACCGGTTCTTCATTGACGGCAGTTGGGTCGGTCCTTCTTCCAGTGCCACCATCGACGTGATCGACTCGACCACGGAGGAGATCTACTTCCGTGTCCCCGAGGCCCAGCCGACCGACATCGACCGAGCGGTGACGGCGGCCCGTCGGGCCTTCGACGAGGGACCCTGGCCGCGGATGAGCCACGCCGAACGGGCCGAGTTCCTCACGGGCTTCGCCACTGGCCTGCGGGAGAGGGCTGAGGACATCGGGCAGATATGGCCCCGCGAGTCGGGTGCCCTCCATGTCATCGCCAAGCACGGTGCAGCCGGAATTGCAAGCAAATTCGACTACTACGCGGGCCTGGCCGGGACCTTTCCCTTCGAGGAGAGGGTGCGGCCGTCGCAGGGCGAGTTCGGTCTCCTCGTACGGGAGCCGGTGGGGGTGGTCGGCGCGATCATCCCGTGGAACGCCCCGATCGGCCTCATCACGTACAAAGTTGCTCCAGCCCTCCTCGCCGGGTGCACCGTCGTGCTGAAGTGCTCCCCGGAGGCCCCCGGCGACGCCTACGTGGTGGCCGAGATCGCCGAGGCCCTGGGCCTTCCTGGGGGAGTGCTGAACGTCGTCACCGCCGATCGGGAGGTCTCCGAACTCCTCGTGAGAGACGCCCGCGTCGACAAGATCACCTTCACCGGGTCGACCGCGGCCGGCCGGCGGATCGCATCCATCTGCGGCGAGCGGATCGCCCGCTGCACCCTGGAATTGGGTGGCAAGTCTGCGGCCCTGATCCTCGATGACATGGATCTGAACGAGGCCGCCGCGACCCTGGCCAGTGCGGAATGCATGCTCGCGGGACAGGTCTGCTCCTCGCTGACGCGGATCGTGGTCAGCCGCGGGCGCCACGACGAGTTGGTCGACGCATTGGCGAGCGCCTTCTCGCAGGTGCGGGTCGGTGACCCCTTTGACGCCGCGACGCAGATGGGCCCGCTCGTCTCCAGCCGTCAACGTGACCGGGTCGAGGGCTACATCGCGACGGGGATCGAGGAGGGAGCGACTCTGGTCACCGGCGGCGCACGACCCAAGGATCTCGACCGGGGCTACTACGTCGAGCCGACGGTGTTCGCCAACGTGGAGAACTCGTCGACGATCGCCCAGGAGGAGATCTTCGGCCCGGTGCTGAGCGTGATCCCGGTCGGAAGCGAAGATCAGATTGTGGCCACCGCCAACGACACCATCTACGGGCTCAATGCCTCCGTGTTCACCCACGACGTGGACCGGGCCCGGGACGTTGCCCGCCGTCTGCGCTCCGGCACCGTCGGCCACAACGCATTCCGCACCGACTTCGGCGTCGCCTTCGGGGGCTTCAAGCAGTCCGGCATCGGGCGTGAGGGTGGGACGGAAGGGCTCCTTCCCTTCCTCGAGACGAAGACCGTGATCCTCGAGGGCGAGCCCGCCGACTACCGCTGAGCCCGCGGCCAGAACACGCGCAATGGACCTGAACCCCTCGGAAGAGCAGCAACAACTCATCGACGCCTTTGCTGCGTTCTATGCCAAGGAGTGCCCGGTGGAGCGGGTACGGGCCGCCGAGTCGTCAGGTCACGATGCCGACCTGTGGGCGTCGTTGCGGACCATGGGCGCCCTGGAGATGGCGATCGGCGAGCAATCGGGCGGCTGGGGCGCGTCCTTGCTCGACATGGCCCTTGTCGCAGAGCAACACGGCAGGTACCTCGCACCCGCTCCCCTGATAGAGGCGCAGGTCGCGGCGCGGTTGCTGGCGCGGACCGGCGGTCATGCCGCGGCCGAGGCCCTCGGCCGGGCCCTTGGCGGCGATCATCTGGTGACCATTGCGCTGCACCCGCCACGGGGCGGGGTGCTGGCGCTCGTACCGGGTGGGTCGGTGGCAGACGAGGTGATCTTCTTCGACCAAGGACAGCTGAAGTGCGTGGCCATCGTGGATCGGGCGCGCCCCGTGCCCAACACGGGGTCGATGCCACTCGCCGACATCGCCGTCGATTCGGCATCTGTGGTGGAGTCCGGCGAGCCGGCGGAGCAACTCTTCGAGAGCGCACGCGACGAGTGGCTCGTGCTCATGGCGAACGCGCTCGTCGGCGTCGGGTCCCGCTCGATCGAGCTCGGGGTGGACTATGCGAAGGAGCGGCACGCCTTCGGAGTCCCGATCGGATCGTTCCAGGCCGTTGCCCACGGATTGGCCGATGCGGCGACGGCCGTGGAGGGGGGCAAGCTCATCGCCCGTGAAGCGGCATGGGCGGCAGGCGATGAAGCGGCTCGGGCCACGGAATTGGCGTGCTTCTCGTGTGGATTCTGTGCGGAGGCTGCCCGCGAGGCCAGTTATCGCAGTCTCCACTACCACGGCGGATACGGCTTCATGCTCGAGTTCGACATCCAGCTGTACTTCCGTCGGGCGAGAGCATGGCCTGCGGTGTTCGGGGAGCCGTCGCACATGTACGCGCGGGGAGCGGTCGAGCGACTCTCTGCGGCGGGAACCGGCCTGTAGCGATGGACTTTCGTTTGGGCGAGGAAAGTGACGCGCTACGCGACGAGGCCAGGCGCTTCTTGAGCGACCATCTCACAGAGGAGGTTCGAGAGCGGATGCACAGCACCGGGGTGCATCATGACTGGGACTTCCACAGGGCCCGCGTGGAGCACGGGATGCTGGCGCCCGGTTGGCCGGTGGAGTACGGCGGCCAAGGTCGCGACGCCCTCGAGGTGTTGGCCATGGCCGAAGAGTTCCAGACGGCCGGGGCGCCGACCTATGCCGGCAGCACGACACTGATGGTGGCCAGCGTCATTCGGCATATGGGGACGGAAGAGCAGAAGCGCCTGATCGTGCCACAAGCTCTCGCAGGAGAGATCGTGATCGTGCTCGGGTTCACCGAACCAGAAGCAGGATCCGACGTCGCTGCGGCGCAGACCCGCGCCGTGCGCGATGGCGAGGAGTGGGTGATCAACGGGCAAAAGATGTTCACGACCAATGCGCAGGAAGCCGACTACGTGTTCCTACTGACGCGGACGAACTCGGAGGTGGCCAAGCACAAGGGTCTCACGACGTTCCTCGTGCCGTTGCACCAACCGGGGGTGGAGATTCAGCCCGTGTTCACGGTGTCCGGTGAGAGGACGAACCTGACGTTCTACTCCGACGTCCGGGTGGACGACTCCCTGAGGATCGGGGAGGTCGACGGAGGCTGGGACGTCATGACGGTCGGCCTCACGTTCGAGCGATCACTGCCTCAGGGGGGTGATTCACGTCGGTTGCTTCGTGCGATGGAACGATGGGCACTCACCTCCGTGGACGATGCAGGGCGCCCGAAATCCGAGGACACCGACGTGCAGGCTCGTCTCGGTCGGGCCGCTGCAGAGATCGAAGTCAGCACCCTGCTGGCTCGTCGCTGCGCCTGGGTCCAGAGCTCGGGGACACTCCCCGGCGTCGAGGGGTCGATGGCCAAACTGTTCGCTACCGAAGCGCTGACCAGGCAATCGGCTGATTTCATGGACATGCTCGGTCCGGACGGAATCCGAGCTGAGGGAGATCCCGCTGCTGTTGCACGCGGGATCGCAGAGTACTCGTACCGATTCGCACTGGGAACGACAACCTACGGCGGCACGAGCGAGATCCAGCGGAACATCATCGCTCAGCGGGGCCTCGGTCTGCCCCGAGCGTGATGAACGGCTCTCCCACGTCGGCGGCAGCGCGGAATGGGGGACGTTGACAGCCGCGGGCGTGCCCTTCGGAACCCAGATCCACCGGGTTGCACAGGCGGACCCGGACCGGGTCGGCATCGTGTTCGCCGCCGAGGACGGCAACGAGCGAAGGGTCACGTTCGGTGAGCTCGACGAGCGGTCGACCCAGCTGGCCCGGGTGCTGTTGGCGCGGGGCCTCGGGGCGGGCGACCGCATGGCGATCTCCCTTCCCAACTCACCGGAGCACCTCGTGGCGACCTTCGCGGGATGGAAGGCGGGCGCAGTGGTGGTCCCGATGCGGTGGAACCTTCCCGAGTGGGAACGGGACCGGGTGTTGGCGGTGATCAGTCCACGCCTGATCGTCGATGCTGCGCACGTGGACCTCTTCGAGGAAGGGATGTCGGCTTCGACCGATCCCCTGCCGGAGGTGACGCCGCCTCACGGATGGGGGATCTGCAGCTCGGGGTCGACCGGCACGCCCAAGGTCATCTTGATGAAGAATCCCGGTCGCTATGTCGGCGGAGCGTCGGTGGCGGCGGCGGTGGAGTCGTACGGGCCATTGCCCCAGCCGCAGCGAGTGCTGATCCCGGCGCCCCTCTATCATTCGAACGGTTTCACGGCGACCAGGAACCTCATGTCGGGAGTCGAGGTGGTCCTTCTCGAGCGCTTCGATGCGCAGCGGGTGCTCAATCTGGTCGAACGCCACCGCGTGACGGGATTCGTCGGAGCGACCCCGATGCTGCAGCGTCTGGTCCAGGTGCCAGACGTCGACCGGCGAGACCTGTCGTCGCTCGACTGGGTGCAGCAGGGGGCGGCCCTGCTGCCGGTCTGGCTCGGCCGACGCTGGTGCGAACTGGTCGGGCCCGAGCACTTCTTCGTGACCTATGGCGCCTCGGAGAGGCACGGATATGTGTGCTGCCGGGGAGACGAGTGGCTGCAGCACCCGGGGACCGTGGGTCGCGGCTACATGGGCACGGACATTCGCATCGTCGGTGAAGGGGGAAGGACGCTCCCGGTAGGAGAGATCGGCGGTATCTACATGCGAAGGCCTCCCGGACCGGAGGCGACGTACATGGGCGGGAACGTGGAGCCGATGCGGTCGACCCGGGACGGATTCATGACCGTCGGTGACATGGGCTGGCTCGACGAAGAGGACTACCTCTACGTGGCCGATCGGCGAGTCGACATGATCGTGACCGGGGCCGTCAATGTCTTTCCGGCAGAGGTCGAGGCCGCGCTCAGCGAGCATCCGGCGATCGCGGACGTCGTCGTCGTCGGCTTGCGGGATCCCGAGTGGGGCCGCCGGGTGCACGCCATCGTTCAGCCCGTCGATCCCACCGACGCCCCCGCTCCCGACGACATCATCGACTTCGCCAAGACGCGGCTCGCTGCGTACAAGGTTCCGAAGACGGTGGAGATGGTGGAGGCCATCCCGAGGAACGACGTCATGAAGTTCAACCGCGCTGCCCTGACCGAAGAACGGGACAGGCGGGAGTCCGACGATGAATGCGGCACGTCGCTGAAGCCGTGAACCGACGGGCCGTGGTCCTCCTCGGCTATTGAACCGCCGGGTTTCGCGTCGGGGCGAAGTACGGCAGGGTGATCTCGCCGTTGGCGGGATGGAACTCGACCGCCAGCCGCAGGCCATCGCGCAACTCCTCGGGCTCGCAACCGATGACTGCACTCATCATCCAGAAACCCTCGTCCAGGCGTACCACGGCCGGTGCGTAGGGCACCCGGAACGAGGGGTCGGGTGGGCGCCAGACCACCGACCAGCTGTAGAGGGACCCGGTCCCGGCGCTCGTCTCCCAGACGGGAGACGTCGCATGGCACTGCGCACACACGGTGAAGGCACCGAGGCCGCGATAGCCGCACTGGGCGCACTGCTGGTAGAGCAGCTGGTGCCGACGGCATGCGTCCCAGTAGGCCTCGCTGTGGCGGCTCGGGCGTGGGGCGGGGATCCCCGCAGGTTGGGGCAGCAACAGGCTCATGGCTGCTCCCGACCCAGGAGCAGGACGTCACAGAACAAGGCACCGGCGCCACCGTTCGAGCACAGCGCGACCTCTGCTCCATCGACCTGGTTCGTGATGCAGGAACCGCGGAGCTGTTGGGCGGCCCTGATGACCCGCTGCAGCTGCTGGGCATTGATCCCCGGATGGCTGAACGACATCGTCCCGCCGTCGGTGGTGACGGGGAGACGGGCACCGGTTCCGATGTTCCCGTCCTCGACGAACGGACCACCTTCACCCGCCTCGCAGAAGCCGAATGCCTCGAGCTGCCTGATGATCTCGAAGGAGAACGGGTCGTAGAGCTCGGCCACGTCGACATCGGCCGGTGTGAGACCGGCCATCGCAAAGGCCATGCGGGCCGCCCGTGCTCCCACGAGCCCGGCGGGGGGCGCGTCGGCTCGGGGCTGGAAGTCCCACACCGGTGCCACCGTGTACGCGGGCCCGAAAGAGTCGCTGGCCCCGCCGAGAATCCACAGCGGCGCTCTGCAGTCGCCAGCCCGCTCCGACGCCACGAGCACGATGGCACAGCCACCCTCCGACGTGGTGGCGCAATCGAGGAGGTGAAAGGGGTCGGCGATCATGCGCGAGTCCAGGATGTCCCCGGGGGAGAACGGGCCCCGCCCGTAATAGACGGCCTCCGGATTCACGTGTCCGTTGGTGCGGATTGTGGCCGCCACGGTGGCCAGCTGTTCCGGCGTGGTGCCGTAGGTCAGCATGTGCCGCCTCGCCATGAGGGCGAATTCGGCCGCCGTGAACAGCCCGTACCCGACGACGAGCTCGTTCGTCGGCCGCGTCCAGGGCGCGGTGGAGGCCCGGTCGCGATGGATGCCGGCGCCTCCTGCGGCAACCAGGACGACGCTGCACTGGCCCGTGATGATCAGGGACGCGGCATCGAGGAGTGCGGGGATCCCCAGTGAGGTCGGTCGTCGTGTGCAGGGACCGAGGCCGAGCTCGAGGGCGATCTGCGCGCACTCCGCGCCCACGACACCGTCGACATCGTGTGGGGCGATGCCGGCGTCGGCGAGGGCTCCGAGTGCCCCGACCAGTGCAATCGACGTCGAATCGTGATCCGGAAGGGTGCGGGCCTGCGCCGTGTTGTGGACGCCGGCGATGGCCACGCCACCGAAGGGGTGTGATGGCACGCACGAAAAGCTAATGGGGCCGGCGGGTGCGGGCCCGGGTGTCTCCCGTTGGCGAGGCTTCGTCCGGCTCGACTCGCGATCCCGGGGTCGCCGCGGATATTTCAGTTGACACTTACGTTAGTAATGCCTTACGCTTCAACCCCATGGATGCCGCACTCAAGGCGCTGGCTGAGCCTCGACGGCGAGAGATCGTGCGGCTCGTCTGGTCGGAGGAGTTGCCTGCCACGGCGATCGCGACCCGCTTCACCGAGGTGACCCGATCGGCGATCTCCCAGCATCTCAGCGTCCTGCGAGAGGCGGGCCTGGTGCACGAACGCAGGGAGGGCACTCGGCGCCTCTATCGGTCGAATCATCACGAGATGGCGAGGCTCCGGGCGTTTCTGGACGATTACTGGACAACGGGTCTGGAGCGATTGCGTGACGTGGCGGAAGCCGCTCAGGCGCAGAGGGAGAGCAGAGATGGCCGAACTGATACGTGAGATCGTGATCGACGCCAGCCCGGCGACGATCTACGAGTTCCTGACCATTCCGGAGAAGCACGTCGAGTGGAATGGCACCAGTGCGGAGCTCGACCCGCGGCCTGGCGGCGTCTACCGGGTGCTGACTGGCGGAGTGCATCAGGCCGCTGGAGAGTACGTCGAAGTCGTGCCGAACGAGAGGGTGGTCTTCACGTTCGGTTGGGATCAACCCGACCATCCGATTCCACCCGGGTCGACGCAGGTCGAGATCCGGCTGATCCCCGAGGGAGACAAGACGCGGGTCCGCCTCGTGCACAGCGGGCTCCCCGCCGATGCGGTCTCCGACCACACCGGCGGTTGGGACCACTACCTGGGACGCCTTGCCGTGGTCGCCACCGGTGGCCGAGTCGGGCCCGACACGGCGCCGGGTGGCTGAGCGAGCTCCATGAAGGTCAAAGAAGTCTGGACGCACATCCATGCCGAGCGAGCGGACATGGCGGATACGTGGAGCGGCCTCTCCGCCGAACAATGGGCGTGCCCCTCTTGGTGCCATGGCTGGTCGGTGCAGGATGCCGCAGGGCACATCCTTGCCGCGGCCGAGCAGACTCCACTGAATTTCTACAAGGAGCTGGCGGCGGCCGGCTTTCGATTCGACGTCTTCACGGACCGAGGTGCGAAGCGCCTCAGTGCGCTGAGCCCGGAGGAGCTCGTCCGCCGTCTGCGGGCTCGGACGACGACGACGAACCACCCGCCCGCGCCCGTGATCGCCATGCTGGGCGAGATCGTCGTCCACGGCGAGGACATCCGCCGGCCGTTGGATCTCCGACACCGGTCCCCCGGACCAGCCCTCGTCGCCGTCGCGGACAACTACAAGAAGACGAACATCCTCATCGGATCGAAGCGGCGGATCACCGGCCTCCGTCTTCGGGCCACCGACTGCGATTGGGCCCATGGGGACGGTCCTGAGCTCTCCGGACCTCTCATCTCGTTGATCTTGGCCATGGCGGGGCGTACCGGTGCTTTGACCGATCTTGCCGGAGAGGGTGGGTCCATCCTCGCGGCACGAGCCCGACTCCCATAGTTGGATCTCGGGACATCGCGTCTCCACGGGACCGCTCCTCCGGTCCCCGGCCGAGTGCGCAGGCGCGCCATCGCGCGAGGATGAAGGTGTGTCGACGCGCCTGTTGCAGCAGCTCCGCGACATCGTGGGATCGGGGCACCTGATCGTCGAGCCGGAGGTGATGGCGCCGTACTCGATCGACTGGACCGGGCGCTTCATCGGTCAACCGACGGCCGTCGTCCGGCCCGGAGACAGCCGTGAGGTGGCGGCCGTGGTGGATCTCTGCAGGGACACAGGTGTCGCCCTGGTGCCCCAGGGGGGCAACACGGGTCTCGTTGGCGGGAGCGTCCCCCTCGAAGGCGAGGTCGTGCTCAGTCTCCGGCGGCTGGCCGGGGTCCGCGATGTGGACGCGCTGGGTGGCCAGCTGTCCGCCGGCGCCGGGACGACGGTGGCCGACGTGCAGGCGGCCGCGGAAGCCGCAGGGTGGGCGTACGGCGTCGACCTCGGCAGTCGTGACAGCGCGACGATCGGGGGCACCATCGCCACCAACGCCGGTGGGCTGCAAGTGCTCCGCCATGGCCCCACGAGGGCGCAGCTCGTGGGCTGTGAAGCCGTCCTCGGGACCGGCGGCACCATCTCGCACATGCGTGGCCTGATGAAGGACAACACGGGATACGACCTCGCAGGGTTGCTCTGTGGCAGCGAAGGAACGCTCGGAGTGGTGACAGCTGTCCGGGTGTGCTTGGTGCCGTCCGCCCCAGAGCGCGTTACCTCGATCCTCGCATTCTCCTCCACTGCAGCCGCGGTCGACGCGGCCTCCCTGCTGCGCCGGTCCCTGCCCGAACTGCAATCGCTCGAGCTGTTCCTCCAGCGGGGCTTGGACCTCGTGTGCCGCGTGACCGGCACCGCGGGGCCGTTCACCGGAGAGCACGCGGCCTACCTCTTGGCCGAAGGTGCGGCACAGCATGACCCCATGCCCGCCATGGCGGACGTCATCGGGTCCATCGCCGACGTTGAGGATGTCGCCGTTGCCACTGATGCTCCCCGAAGGGCGCAACTCTGGCGCTACCGCGAGGGCCACACCGAGGCGATCAACACATTGGGTGCACCCCACAAGCTCGACGTGACGCTACCCGCATCGCTCCTGGCATCCTTCATCGATGGTGTGCCCGATATCGTCAAGGGCGCCGACCACTTGGCGGAAACATGGTTGTTCGGCCATGCCGGAGATGGCAACGTTCACGTCAACGTGACCGGTGTCGCCCCGGACGACCTGACGGTGGACGACCGCATCCTGACCCACGTCGCGGAGCTCGGTGGCAGCATCAGCTCCGAACACGGCATCGGGACGGCCAAGCGGCCCTGGCTTCACCTCAACCGCAGTGAGGCGGAGCTCACTGCCTTCCGTCAGTTGAAGAGCGCACTCGATCCTGCCGGCATTATGAATCCCAATGTGCTTCTCCCGCCGCGCCCGTGAAGCACCGGGCGGCGGTGAGGATTGCTGAACCGGTCAGCCCAGGGTTGGGAGCACCTCCTGCTCGAAGAGCCTCAAACTCGACCATGCCAGGTCGATCGGCATGCCCCCGCACAGCGGGTGGAGCATGACGAATCCCTGTGGGGAGGTCCGCTCCTCGGCGACGAACTGCGCCGGGGTGAGCACCCGGTACCTCCCGGTCGCCCGCAGCTCGTCGGTGTCGGCCACTGTCCGGTACGGGTTCGCGAGGCCATCCTGGGCCTGCCAGAGCCCATACGCATTCATCTCGTGGAGGAAGAACGGCGCCATGCGCTGCCAACCTTCGTCGGCGTCCTCGGCCAGCGCGACCACGGTGGTCGGACCGGTCGGACACGGTCCGGGGTCGGGTCGTCCGAGCTTGAGCACCTCGTCCCGGTAGGGCTCCCATACCCCCGGGTCGGAGGGGACGAAACCGTCGGCGATGCGAGCGGCCCGCCGGGCGGCCGCCTCGCTGCTACCACCGAGTGAGACGCTGGGGCCACCGGGACGGTACGGCCCAGGGGTGACGTGCACCTTCCGACCCCGGTAGTCGAACGGCTCACCCGAGAACGCGGACTTGAGCGTGACCACTGCTTCCGTGACGCGTGCGGCCCGCTCGTTCATGGGCACGCCGAACATCGCGAACTCCTCGTGCACGTAGCCCGCTCCGATGATCACATCGACCCGTCCTCGGCTGATGTTGTCAAGGACGATCAGGTCCTCGGCCAGCCGGAGTGGATCATGGAACGGGACGATGAGCGCAGCGATCATGAAATGGACAGCATCCGTCTTGGCCGCCATGGCAGCAATCATCGGTATCGGGCTCGGGAGGTAGCCGTCCGGGGAGCCGTGGTGCTCGGACACGGCGATGCTCACACAGCCCAGGCGATCACTCCACGCCGCCATCTCGAGCGCCGCCTGATAGCGGTCCGCCATGGCGCTGCCCGCCAATTCCGGGTTGCGAAAGTCGAATCGGAGTCCGAAGAGCATCAGCAGAGAATATTCATCGGTCGAAGTACCTGGCGGTGGCGAGCACCGAAAGGCGGTTGTCACTCCCGGCGTCCCGCACTTCTATCTGCACGAGTCCGGACCGCGCTTCAGCGTTCGCCACGGCCGGACCGACACGTATCGGGCGCAGATACCGAAGGCTGAGCGATGACAGGATCGAAGCGGGCGACAAGGACAGCGCCGCCTCCTCCGCGACCAGAGCGATCAGTCCTCCGTTGACCGTGTTGGACGAATTGAGCCCGTCGTCCGAACGCGGCAGAACAGCCACACCCGGTTCACGCCGTTCGCAGCCCGCGCGCTCCGCCCAGGGGACTTGCAGACGCAGCTCGGGCTGCGGCCCGTCGAAGCTCAGCGTGGACGGCAGGCGAAGAGTTGGATCAGGTGCCGTCATGAACGACCCTGTACTGACCGCGACGGGTTCGCCTCCCCTGGCGCTGAATTCGACGCTTGCCATGAAGATCGACCGCCCTGCCTTGAGCGTCGTGCCGACGCACCGGATCGTCCCCGAGCCCGGTGGGGGGGAAAAGAGATGCACCTCCAGGCCCAAGGTGACGGGAACCTGCGGGGCGACGACCGTCACGGCGAGCAGGCCGGAGAGGTGGTCAGCCCACGTGGCGAGGAGTGACGTCCTCAAATGAGCGGTGCCCGGAACGCACATGTCGGGGACGATCGTGGCGTTGCCTTCGAAGTGCTCGCCGACCCGTGTCGCCGCGAAGCCGAGTTCGCTCAGCATGTGCGGCGCAGGGCGTTCTGATCTCATCTTGCCGCGACCTGCAGGAGAGCTGCCGCGACCGCGTCCGGCTCGGTGATCATCAGATCATGGCCCGTGTTGATGTCCCACAGGCGATTCTCGGAGCGGGCCTTCGCCATGAGACCTGCATCCCGCGTCGCCAACGTCGAGGTGCAGACGATGTGGTACTGCGGTATCGCCCAGAGGACCTCCTCGTTGGTGAGGTCGAGTGGCTGCTCGAAGCACTTCCAGGGATGCCCGGTCAGCCGGTCGGCCATCCACGCCAGATCCTCCGGATCGGTGACCCCGTAGAACACCCCCGCCTCCGGTGCGGGAAGGAGTACCAGCTCCATTCCGTCGATCACGGCACCCGCCGGTCGGGCGGCCTCGATGACCGGCCCGGCGACATCCTTGAGGGACTGCCCGTTCACGGGGTTGGCTGCGTCGAGATACACCAGGCGTCCGACTCTGTCCGAGGCCCTGTCGGCGACGCCGGTGATCACCATCCCGCCGTAGCTGTGGCCGACGAGGATCACGTCGCGCAGGTCTTCGTAGTGCAGTACGGCGGTGATGTCCGTGATGTGCATGTCCAGGTCCACGTCGGCGCTGAGGAGATGTGACCGTTCGCCGAGGCCGCTCAGGGTGGGGGCGTAGACCTCGTGCCCTGCGGCGCGCAGGAGTCGTGCGACGCGTTGGTAACACCACCCCCCGTGGCCTCCGCCGTGCACCAGTACGTACGTCGCCAAGTTCGTCCTCCCTCTCTTCCATGTCTCACGGGAAAGCTACCGGCACATGAAGGTGCCTTCTCCTCCGCCCTTCCCTGCCGCGGCGGTCAGGCCACCGGTCACCCCGCGCCGGTCTGGCTCCGCTCGGGCCAATGGGGCAGCGCGGCCGCCACGCTGATCTTCGTGTCGTCGAAACTCAAGTGATTCGCTATGGCCCGGCATTCCGAGTGCGGCGTGTCGTAGGACCAGGCGACGTCGGGCTCGACCTCTTCGCCGACGGAGGCGGACCAGTACGAGGCTGTTCCCTTGTAGGGGCAGTAGGTCGTGGTGGCACTGGGTCTGAGGACATCCGCGAGGACCTGCTCACGATGTACGTACAGGCGGGGCGCCAGGCAGGTCTCGTACACGCCGATGGTCTCTGTGGAGTCCACGATCACGACGTCGCCCAACGCGACCCGTAGCCGGCGACTCGTGGGGATGCAGTCGACCCGATGGTACGGATTCCGGGGATGCATGAAGACCTGTTCCTCCTCCTCGTACCAGGAGTCGACCGCGTCCCACGCCACCCGGACGTAGCCGTCCGCCTCGGGCTCGGCTTCGCTGCTGACCCGGGTCGCGGCGCCGGACGGGAAGGCGTAGGCCGGGGGATGTGCGGGGCGGTGCACCAACAGGACCTGCTCGCTGTCCAGCACGACCGTCCCGGCGATGACGCCGCGCACCCGGCGCGGGAAGGGTTCCACGTACACCAGGCCGGCGGGCACGGCCTGGTTGAAGCGCCCTGCCGGGTTGGCGCTCAGGGGTCCTCGTCCGGTGGTGAGGCTCACAATGCCCTCCGATCGTCAGGTGGTGCCGCCTGCTGCTCAAAGGCCCGGACCATGGCGTCGACCGAGAACGAGGCCAGGAGACGTCCCTCCTCGTCGTGCACGCGGCATTCCGAGCGGGTCATGCCGTCGCCGGCAAACGTCGACACATGGTGGTAGAGCATCCATTGGTCGGCGTGGACGTCGGCGTGAAGGGACAAGCTGATGGCGTTGATCGCCGTCGAGATGGTGCGGTGAGCCTGGTGCTGCCCCACGCCGTGATGCGGGCGCATGGCGGCAGCGATGGACATATGCCCCGTGAACTGTGCCAACAGGCCCGCATGCAGATAGGGGTCTTCGGGGACCTCGCTGAACCGCACCCAGGCATCGAGGACCGGCGGTCCGACCGGTGCACCGGGGTCGTCCCTGTAGGCGCCGCCGACCACACGGATGTCCCGCCCGGTCACCGACATGTCGTACGACTCGCATGCATAGGGGCCGGGCACGTCGGGCCGAGCGATGGAGTGGCGAATGAGGTCGGGTGCGGTCACGTCGAGCAGCAGGGTCGCAGTGGCGCATCGCCGTCCCGTTTGAAGTGCGTCGACCCTCAGAGCCGTGAACGACCTTCCTTCGCTCACCGGCTCGACTTCGAAGCACAGCGGCTCTGCCGCGTCGGCCGCGCGTACGAAGACCATGTGGGCGGAGACGGCACGGCGGCCCGGAGCATGACGGCCGGCTGCCACGATGGCCTGGCCGAGCATCTGGCTGCCCTCCACGACCGGCCGGTGATGGCTGGTTCGAGGAAGGCCGGTGTACCGGCGCTCTCCGGCGGGAGCGACATTGAGGACGTCGATGAGTCGCGCGGCGTCTCCCCAGGTGGGGAAGCGCTTGACCGTGACACCGCGCGGATCGGCTTCACCCATGGGGTCCACGAGTTCGATGACGACCCGTCGGTGATCGAAGGTGGCGAATCCCGCCAACCACTCGTGCGGAGCCGGTGCGTGGGCGAACGTCTGCAGCACGCCCCGGCCGTCGACGGCGTCGACAGCACGGTTCTGCCACTCCGTGGTCGCCACCGCGGACATGCGGCCGGGTGCCTCCGTGCTCCACATTTCGCCCCCCTCGACGGGGAACGGGGCATGGGCAGCCTGGTCGCGATGGAACGCGCCGAGCCGCACGTCCCCCATGGGAAAGAGCAGGAACGGGGGCTGACCGGGTCGCCCCACCTGGAACACCGACGACGACTGGGCGACCAGCTCTCCCGCCCACGTGGCACGAGCCGTGAAGGGGCAGGGGACGCGTTCCATGGCGCCGTCATCGGGTTGCGTGGATGGCACGGCTGCTGTCCGCCCCTCAGAGCCCGTTGACCGTTGTGGTTGCCATGGGTCGAGCGTGAATCAGTGGCTTTGACGGTTCGCAACAGTCAGGGGGAAGAACCCGTTCATCGTTCCCTTGCTCGCCAGTGCGATGGCACGATCGCCGTCGAATCCCTTGTCGTGATGGCCTTCGATGGCAAGCATCAGAGCGATCCCCATGACTGCCCGAGCCGAGATTTCGGGTGACTCGAATTGAAATCCGTAGCGGTCCACGAGCTGACGCCAGGCATCTGCCAGCCGGTCCATGGCGACCACGAAGTGCTCGTCGAAGAAGCGCTTGGCCATCTTCGGATCGCCGAACAGGACAAGGCCGAGAAGGGGGAGGGTTTCCTCCAGGGTGGAGATCAGTTGACGGTAGAGGCCGTTGAGCTCCTCCACTTGCTGTTCGGGCGTGAAGGGGATGTCGGCGTCCACGAGGTCGCTGGCGGCGACGATGTTGTCCACCGCCGTCCGAAGTGGGTCCACCACCGCCTCGTAGAACAACTGATCCTTGCTGTCGAAATGGCGATAGATGACGCCTTCGCTGATCCCGCCGTACTCGGCGATGACCTTCACGGTCGTCCCGTTCACGTCGCCGGTCTTGCTGAAGGCGGCCCGGGCGGCTTCGAGAATCGAGCTTCTGCGTGCGTCGGCCTTGAGGCGACGCTGTGGCTTCGGGCCGCTCGGCCCGTTCCGGGCCGCCTCTTCAGCCACCGATCCCCCTGGCGCCACCTCGACCGGTCACGGTTGTCAGGTGCACGGCGTCACAATAGCGGCCTCGTGCCTAGGATAAGCAAGTGTTCGCTTACGTCGACTCCGTGTCTCTGGAGGGCGTGCCGGTGCGAGCCGGCGACCGAAGCTGGCCTCGGGTGCCCCGACGTGTGAGCATGCTGGTCCCGACGCGGGGACCCTCGGCGGCAAGGGTGGAACTGACCGGAGGGCCGAAGTGGATTCCATAGAGCACTGGGTTGGTGGTCGGCGAACCCCGGGGACATCGGGACGCGTCGCCCCCGTCTTCGATCCCGCCCTCGGCGTGCAGACCAAGACGGTGGACCTGGCATCGGCGGCCGAGACGGCGGCCGTCGTGCGGTGCGCGGCTGAGGCTGCCGGTCGGTGGCAGCAGTCAGCCCTGGGCCAGCGAACCGACAGGTTGTTCCGTTTGAGGGAGCTCCTGGTGGCCCACCGCGACGACCTGGCGACGCTCGTCAGCCAGGAGCACGGAAAAGTCCTGTCCGATGCCGCGGGTGAGGTGGCGCGCGGTCTCGAGTGCGTCGAGTTCGCATGTGGCGTGCCACAGATGCTCAAGGGCTCTCACAGCTCCGAGGTGTCGAGCGGGGTCGACGTCCACACGGTTCTCCATCCGCTCGGGGTGGTGGCCGGCATCACGCCCTTCAACTTCCCCGTGATGGTTCCGCTGTGGATGACGGCGAACGCTCTGGCCTGTGGCAATGCGTTCATACTGAAGCCCTCTGAGAAGGATCCGTCACCGTCCCTGCTGCTGGCCGAGTTGGTGCAGGAGGCAGGGTTCCCGGACGGGGTGTTCAACGTGCTGCAGGGTGACGTGGAAGCGGTCGACGCGCTGTTGGCCCACCCTGGTGTCGATGCGGTGTCGTTCGTCGGCAGCACGCCTGTGGCCCGTCACGTCTACGAGACGGGCACGCGCAACGGCAAAAGGGTGCAAGCGCTCGGAGGTGCCAAGAACCACATGGTCGTCATGCCCGACGCCGACGTCGATGCGGCCGCCGACGCTGCGGTGTCGGCGGCCTACGGATCGGCGGGGGAGCGATGCATGGCGATCTCGATCGTCGTCGCGGTCGGGTCCGTCGCAGACCCCCTGGTCGATGCGATCTCATCCAGGATCCGAGATGTCGTCGTCGGCCCGGGGGACGACCCTGCGTCCATGATGGGGCCACTCGTGACGGCCGAACACCGTGATCGGGTCGCGTCCTACGTCCTCGGCGCGACCGAAGAGGGCGCGCGTGTCGTGGTCGACGGATCTTCCCACACGTGGAGCCAGGGCTTCTTCACCGGCTGCTCCCTGATCGACGAGGTCAAGCCGGGCATGCGGCTCTACGACGACGAGATCTTCGGCCCGGTCCTGGGTGTCGTACGCATGGCGAACTTCGACGACGCGGTGGCCCTCGTGAACGCCAACCCTTACGGCAACGGGGTCGCGCTCTTCACCCGCGACGGCGGCACAGCCCGACGATTCGAACGTGAGGTCACCGTCGGCATGGTGGGCATCAACGTCCCGATCCCCGTGCCGGTGGCCTTCTACTCCTTCGGCGGCTGGAAGGAGTCCCTCTTCGGCGACTCGCCGATCTATGGCCCTGAAGGGGTCCGCTTCTACACCCGGCCCAAGGTGGTCACCTCTCGCTGGCCGGAGCCGGCCGAGAGCGCGATCGACCTCGGCTTTCCTTCGACCCGGTAGCCGGATTCCGTCAGGACGTGAGGACGGGGAGCTTCTCCCAACCCCTGACGGTGGAGGTACGCGCCTGGACGGCCTTCTCGTAATCCACCTGCCAATCGGGAAACCGGTTCAGCACCTCGTCGAGAGCAACGCGACCCTCGAGCCGGGCGAGCGCGGCGCCCAGACACAGGTGGATGCCGAAGCCGAAGCTCAGGTGCCGGCCGATGTCTCGATGAATGTCGAATCGGTCTGCATCCCGGAACCGCCGCTCGTCGCGGTTGCCCGAGCCGTTCAGCAGCACCATGACGCTGCCCTCGGCGATCGTCACGCCGTAGTGCTCGGTCTCGCGAGCGACGTAGCGAGCCTGCACCGGCGACGGTGCCTCGTACCGCAGTGTCTCCTCGATCGCGTTGGGGATCAGCGATCGGTCCGCCGCGAGCTCACGACGCTGGTCGGGGTGCTCACCGAGGATCTTGCCGGTCCATCCGATGAGCCGGGTGGTGGTCTCGTTCCCCGCCCCGGCGAGGAGGCTGACGAAATTGAGCAGCTCCTCGCGACCGAGCTTGCGGCGAGTGCCGGTCTCGTCCTCGAACTCGGCGTTCAAGAGCTGGGTCATGAGATCGTCCGAAGGGTGCGTCGCCCGCCAGTCGATGTACTCGGCGAACATCTTTCCCTGCGTTGCTATCTCCTCCGCCACTCGACTGTCGGCGTCCCCGTCCTCGTGCAGCCGGAGGCCCTCGTCGAGCTGGTCCCGGATCGCCTCCTGATCCTCTTCGGGGATCCCGAGGAGATACCCGATCGTCCGCATGGGCATCTGCGCCCCGAGGTCGCCGATGAAGTCGAAGTGCCCGGATCCCACCAGCGGCTCGAGCGAACGACGGCAGAACTCACGGACCTTCGGCTCGAGCTCGGCGATCTTCCTCGGGGTGAACACCCGCGACATCAGGGAGCGGTGGATGTGGTGGATGGGGGGGTCCTCGAAGAGGATCACCCCCGATGGGATCTCGATGTCGGCCCTGATGAGCTCGAGGATGGAGCCGTGACCCGAGCGGAACGTGTTCCAGTCGAGCAGGCCCCGATCCACGTCCTCGTAGCGGCTGAGCGCGAAGAAGTCGTACTTCTCGTTGTAATAGAGCGGGGCTTCGTCGCGCAGACGTCTCCACACGGGGTAGGGATCGGCGTCGATCTCGAAGTCGTAAGGGTCGTAGGAGACCTCGCGCTCGCCGTTCAGCGTCAACCGCAGCACCCCTTCTCTTTTCGGCCCGGCCCCACGCTCGGGTCCGCCCTGCGTGTGGGTCTTTGACTCCGGAGCCGGCAATACACTAACTTGAGGCTGGAATTGTTTCCAATATTGACGTCACTGTCAATTTAGCGAGGTGGAGCAGACATGGCCCGGAAATGCGACTTCCCCGTCTTCGACGCCGACAACCATCTGTACGAGACGCGTGACAGCTTCACCCGGTACCTGCCGGAGAAGTACAAGGGCGCGATCCGGTACGTCGAGGTCGACGGGCGGACCAAGATCATGATCCGCGGGACCGTCAGCGAGTACATCCCCAACCCCACGTTCGACGTGGTGGCCCGACCCGGTGCCCAGGAGGAGTACTTCCGCAAGGGCAACCCCGAGGGGAAGTCCTTCCGCGAGATCGTCGGGGAGCCGATGCGCTCCATCCCGGCCTTCAAGGAGCCGGGGCCGCGGCTCGAGCTGATGGACGAGCTCGGTGTCGACCGGACCCTCATGTTCCCGACGCTGGCCAGTCTCCTCGAGGAACGGATGCGCGATGACCCCGAGCTCACCCACGCCGCCATCCACTCCCTCAACCAGTGGCTCCACGAGGAGTGGACCTTCAACTACCACGACCGGATCTTCACCACGCCGGTCATCACCCTTCCCATCGTCGAGAAGGCGATCGAGGAGCTGGAGTGGGTGCTCGAGCGCGGGGCGAAGACGGTGCTCATCCGGCCCGCGCCGGTGCCGGGCTACGGCGGCTCGCGCTCGTTCGCCTACGAGGAGTTCGACCCGTTCTGGCAGCGGGTGGTCGACGCCGACATCCTGGTGTCCATGCACGCCTCGGACAGCGGCTACTCGCGGTATCTGGGCGATTGGACGGGTCCCTCTGAGTTCCTGCCCTTCCGTCTCGACTCCTTCCGCATGATGGCGCAGGGCAAGCGACCGGCCGAGGACGCCGCCGCAGCGCTGACCTGCCACGGGTTGCTGACCCGCTTTCCCGAGCTGCGGATCGCCTTCGTCGAGAACGGCGCCGACTGGGTCATACCGCTCTTCGACCACCTCGAGGACACGTACCGCAAGATCCCGCAGGCCTTCGCCGAGAACCCGGTCGACGCCTTCAAGCGGAACGTGTACATCAGCCCGTTCCACGAGGACCACCTCGAGGCGATCGCCGGCGCTCTCGGCACCGACCACATTCTTTTTGGCTCGGACTACCCGCACCCGGAGGGGCTGGCGGAGCCGTGCAGCTACCTCGACCATCTGCCCAAGAGCTTCTCCGAAGAGGACGTCGAGAAGATCATGGGTGGCAATCTCGCTCGCATCATGCGCGTCGGGGTCACCGTCTAGAGCCGTTCCGAGCTCACCTTCGACTCTTCCGAGTTCACGCCTCGCTGGTCGGACAGTCCCAACGCGTTGATGAAGAGCCGCGCCAATTGGTCCACGGCCGTGTCCATGCTGGTATCGACCGCACCCTGCACGAGCCACATCTCCGGGAATCTTCCCGTCATCGCGCCGAGTGCCGCGGCAGCGATCGTCGGGTCCAGGTCGGGATCGGCGAGCCCGTGCTCCTGTAGACGGCGGATGGACGAGGCGACCTGCCGGGAGTAGTGCCCTTGGCGCTCCAGGCGAGAGGCACTGACCTGCTTGTCGTAGCGGGACATCTGCTCAATCACCCCGATGATCCGCGCCTCGCGCTGGTAGTTCTCGAGATGCCGCCGCAGCGCTTCACGAATGCGCTCTGGCGGCGTGGCGCGGGACTCGGGATCGAGGATCACGCCGCTCATCGGTTCGCCGAGCGTCTCCTCGACGGCGGCGGCGACCTCTCGGAAGATCTCCTCCTTGGAGTCGAAGTAGTGGTAAAAGGAGCCGTGCGAGAGCCCGGCCCGCTCGGCGATGTCCGAGATGCGAGCTTCGAGGAAACCGTGCTCCTCGAAGATCTCCTTCGCCGCCTCGAGCAGTCGGACCCGTGTCCGTGTCCCCTTCAGCGAGCGAGGACCGTTCGGCCTCTCGCTGTCGTCCGGGGCTGATGTCGGCAACCGATCTCCTTATCGTGGCCTCTCTGCTTCGGAGAGGGTAACGCAACGGTCCCTGCGTACCGCAGGCGTAAGTGCGTGAACACTCACTTGTATGCGTGCTGCGGCCATTGTTACCATCTGAACCGTTCACCTCGCCCGACGCGACCGGAGCGAGGCCGAGGGACGGGCTCACCCGAGCACACGCAGGTAACGTCCTGATTCCGAACTACGCACCCGGAGGCCACGTGCACCAGCTTCTCGCCAGCCTTTCTCCCTCGTCGACGGACACCGCACTGCTCCTGATCCGTATCGCCCTCGGGGCGGTGTTCCTCGCGCACGGCATCAACCACATCTTCGGTGGCGGGAAGATCGCCGGGACCGCCCGTTGGTTCGAGGGGCTCGGGATGAAGCCGGGCATCGTGCACGCCTGGTTCGCCAGTCTCACCGAGATCGGCGCCGGTGCGCTGCTCGTCCTCGGACTGGCGACGCCGATCGCTGGCGCGGGAGTCGTCGGCGTGATGCTGGTCGCCTGGATCACCAATCACCGCAAGAACGGCTTCTTCATCTTCCGTCCCGGGGAAGGGTGGGAGTACGTGATGGTGCTCACGATGCTGGGCATTGCGGTCGGCACACTCGGGCCCGGTCAATGGAGCATCGACGGCCACGTGCATGCGCTGACCCAATTGTGGGGCTGGCCCGGGTTCGCGATCTCGCTCGGCGCCGGCGCGCTGGGAGCAGCACTGTTGCTGCTGACCAGCTGGAGGCCGCAGCCCGCGGCCGCGTCCAGCTCGTAGCTGCCCGCCGGGAAGGCTACGGGGTGGGCCTGCCGAATTCGGCGATCACGTCCTCGCCGAATTCCAAGAGGGTGTCGGCTGGGGCAAAGTCGCAGAACCACGTGTACACCCTCGCGACGCCACGCTCCGCCAGCGATCCGAAATAGTCGACCAGCTCCGGTGAGCTCCCGACCACCGGCGTGCTCCCGAAGCGCCGATGTGCGGCCTGGGCAACTTCCTCACGAGAGCCCTCGGACGGCACGAATGCGACCTGCACCTGGACCGAGCACCGGGCGCTCCCCGAGAGCGGGCGCATCTCGTCGAGCTTGTCGACGATGCCGATGTGCACGTTCCACCAGTCCGCATGGGCGGCGACCAGCTCCATCGTTCTCCTCCCCGCACCGCCGATCACGATGGGGATCTCGCCGAGCGGGCCTGGCTGTTGCTGGGCACCGAGGAGCCGGAACTGCTCGCCTTCGTAGTCGAAAGCCTCGCCTCGCCACAAGGCCTTGATGATCTCGAGGGACTCCTTCAGCCGCCCGAGTCGAATCCCCGCCTCCGGCGACCCGACGCCGAAGACGGTCATTTCGCCCACCACCGAGCCCCAGCCGAGCCCGAGCTCGAATCTCCCACCGGAGGCGTGGTCGAGCGTGACCGCCTCCCGCGCGAGCACTGCCGGATGGCGGAACGAGTCGCAGAGCACAAGGGAGCCGACGCGCAGCCGGTCAGTCCGGCATGCGAGCCATGTGTTCGTGATCATCGCATCGAACATCGGGGCACCCTCCGCGCCGGGCGGCGCCATGTGGTCCATGCCCGCGATGCCTGCAAACCCGGCCGCTTCGGCGGCGCGTGCGCGTTGCACCATCTGGTCCATCGTCATGCGCATCTGCGGCAGGTAGAGCCAGAATTCCAGAGGTGTCGTCATCGGCTCCGAAGCTACTCGCCTCAGTCGGCACCGTGAGGGCTGTCGTGGCGAACTGCACGGCGTTGCTCGGTGAGAGCCTCGTCTGTCGCAGCGCCGGTCTCGGACCTAACATGGCGGGCGTAGCCGGTCTCGCAGCGTGCTGACTGCACTCGGTGAAGGAGGGGGACCACGTGAAGGCGGTGCGCAGCGTCGAGGGAGGCGTGGCGGTCGTCGATGTCGACGAGCCGCCTGGCGTCGGTGAGGTTCTCGACATGAGGGCAACCAGCATCTGCGGCTCCGACTTGAGCTACATCCGGTTCGGGAGCCGGTTCATCCTGGGCCACGAGCTCGCCGGAGTGCGCGAGGACGGCACCGCAGTGGTCGTCGAGGCCATTTATGGCTGTATGGAGTGTGACCAGTGTGCGCGGGGCGCGTACAACCTGTGCGCGACGCATGGTCAGAGAGCCCTCGGCATGACGGCGGACGGCGGTATGGCTGAACGGTTCCGTGCGCCGGCGGCCCGGCTGGTCCCGGTGCCACCGGGACTCGACGTCCGTGACGCAGCGCTGGTGGAGCCGGCCTCCGTGTCGTGGCATGCCCTGCGCCTTGCGCGCACCGGCCCCGGCGAGCGGGTTGCCGTGGTGGGAGCGGGGGCCCTCGGGCTGCTCGCGGTCGCCGGTGCCCGCCGGCTCGGCGCCGGGGAGGTCGCCTTGGAGGCCCGACATCCCCACCAGCAGGAGGCCGGTGAGCGGCTGGGTGCCTCGGTGGGGCCTCGAGGGCTCTTCGACGTGGTGGTCGAGGCCGCAGGCACGCCCGCCAGCCTGGCCCGCTGCAGCGAGCTGGTCGCTCCCGGCGGCACCATCGTGGTCCTCGGGGTCCACTTCGGCCCCGTGCAGCTGGACTGGATGCCGCTGTTCCACCGTGAGGCCCGGCTCATTCCCTCTCTGGGGTACTGCGCCCACCACAATGGTCGTGAGATGGAGGATGCAGCGACCATGCTGGCCGGCGATCCCGAGATCGCGCGGACCCTGATCACGCACCGGTTTCCCATAGCGGACGCCGCAGAGGCGTTTCGGGTGGCATCCGACAAGGCCACCAAGGCCATCCGCGTGGTGATCGAGCCATCGTGATCGGCCATCTCGAAGACGGAGGGAGCAGAGCAAATGGATCATGAGTTGGGTGCCGCGGGGCTTCGCCTGGAGCGGGACGGGCCAATTGCGTGGTGCGTGATCGACCGCCCTGCGGCGAGGAACGCACTGACCCCCGCCATGTATTTCGGCATCAAGCGCGCTGTGCGGCTCGTGAACACCGATGCCGACCTGGCGGCTCTGATCATCACCGGCACGGGCGACGTGTTCGCACCGGGCGGCGACCTCGGCGGACGTGCGGAGCCGGGCGACTCGGTGCCGGACGACGTCGGATACGACATCCTCCCGTTCACCGCCATCCGCGAGAGCCGGGCTCCGGTGATCGCTGCCGTGAACGGGATCTGTCAAGCGGGCGGGCTGTTGATCGCCATGATGGCCGACATCGCCGTGGCAAGTGATCGGGCGACGTTCCGGGTGCCCGAGCTGTTGCGCGGCATCCCCGACGCAACGTACGCCGCCGCGTTGCCTGCCCACGTCGGTGTCGCCGTCGCCCGCGACCTCCTGCTGTCGGCCCGGACCTTCGATGCCGCGGAGGCGCAGCGCCTCGGTGTCATCTCGCGTGTCGTCGACCACGGACAGCTGCGGGCAGCAGCACTGGAGGCGGCGCGCCAGGTCCTGCGGACGGCGCCCGAGGCGCGCGCCCACGTCAAGCGCATGCTGAACGAGCGCTATGGCCTGATCGACTACCAGACGATGTTCGGCGCGCTGGAGGTGTCGCCCGAGCCGCGTGAGGGGATGAAGGCGTTCATGGAGAAGAGACAACCGAGCTGGATCCCGCCTGACCTCCCGTCCTGACCTCGGCGACTACGACCCTGCGAGGGTTGTCGTTCCGGCGATGTCGTGGCCGCAGAACGGCGTCGGCGAAATGGGAGTGAACCCCGTCTTGGTGGCCTTGACGACCCAGGCGCAGGTCGGCGGGTCGTGACCGAAGATCGTGCTGTAGTTGACCGTGATGGGCAGCATCCCGTTGCCGTTGTAGGACTTGATGCTGCGCAGGTCCTTGATCACGGCGGCCCGAGTCGGGTTCGAGCCGGCCATCTGCAGCCCCTTGATCATGAGGTCAGCGCCCAGCCACGACTCGGTCTCGCCGAAGGTCGCGAACGAGCTCTTGCCCAAGTTCTCGTACTTCTCCAACGCAGCCTGCTCCTGCTCGGTCCCTGCGTCGGGCAGTGACCATGGGCGGAAGGCGCTGAGGAAGTAGGCGCCCTGCAGCGTGGGCCAGACCGGTGAGTTGATCACGGACGGCTCGTAGCCGGTGGCATACAGGGCAGCCTTGAGGTTCACGCCCGACTGCTTGAGCGCTGTGGCGAGCGCGAAGTTCGAGTTGTCGTCCATGCTCGGGGTCATCGCGTTCACCCCGTTCTGCTTGGCAATGAGGGCGTCCGCCGTGAAGTTCGTGCCACCGAAGGGAATCGTCGTGTTCTCGACACCCACCTTGCCCCCGGCGTCCTGGAACGACTCGGCCGCTCCCCTCGCTGCGGCAGCGGACTGCGGGGAGATGCCGTAGCCGTACGTCCCGATGACCGTGCCCCCGTGCGACTTCAGGAAGCCGCCGACCAGGGTGTTGACCGGGTACTTCGGGTCGACGCTCCCGTGGTCGGACGAGAACATGTTGGTGAAGGGCTGCTCGCCCCACTCCGGGCCGTCATCGTAGGAACCGGTGACGGGCACCCCCTGCTGCTCGGGGTACTTGTCGGCCAGGAAGAACAGGGCGCTCTGCGAGACGATGCCGAACGCTCCCTTCGAAATCGCATCCTGCACGGCCGTGGTGATCACGCTCGGACTGGTCTGGTCGTCGATCACCAATGGCACCAGCTTGTGCCCGTTGACCCCGCCCATCGCGTTCTGTGCGTCGATGCGTGCGAGGAATCCCGCCTGTGAGCCGGCGTCCTGGGATGCTCCCAGACCCGTGAGCGAGGTGATGTAGGCCAGGGTGATCGGCGAACCCGCCGCCGACGCCCCGGTGGCCACAACACTGGAAAACGCCGTGACAAGTCCAACCAGCGTGGCAAACGCCAGCGAGACCTTCAAGAATCGAGAACGAAACATCTTTGAGCCATACCTCCCGAGAACGCGGTTGTTCCCCTGAACGAAGAGCAGCGCCTCACGCCACTCGATAGAAACGGCGCCCCATCGCCGGGTCGGCGATGGGTAGCGACGTGACAACACCGATTTCAGTCACCCCTGTCGATCGGGCGCACCCCCCTCGGCATTCATGGCGACGCAGCGGGCGCCGGATGGTCGGCGTCGCCCAGGTACCGGTCGATGATCTCGGTGCCCGCTTCGGACGCAGGTCCCGACCAGCCGACGCGCCCGCGCGTGAGGATCACGCATGTGTCGGCCAACGACAGAGCCCGGTGCACGAACTGCTCGCTCAACACGATCGTGACGCCGGCTCGGCGAGTCTCTTCCAGACTCTGGAAGACGGCCTCGACGATCTGGGGCGCCAGGCCGAGGGACATCTCGTCGGCGATGATCAACTTGGGCAGCACCGCCACGGCGCGGGCCAGTGCGAGCATCTGCTGCTCGCCCCCGGAGAGGCTGCCGGCGAGCTGCGTTCTGCGGGAACCGAGCACCGGGAACATGTCGATGGCCCGGTCGATGGCCGGGCCGCGTTCGGGCCGCTTCTCCTGGGCGACGGCCATCTTCAGGTTGTCGATGACCGTAAGGCCCGGGAAGACGCCGCGGCCCTCGGGGATATAGGTCAGTCCGAGCCTGCGCACGTAGTGCGCGGACTTGCCCGTGATGTCGCGACCGTCGAAGAGGACGCGTCCACCGAAGGGAGCCACGAGACCCGAGACCGCCCGTGCCAGCGTGCTCTTTCCCGCCCCGTTGGCGCCCAGGACGGCCAGAACCGATCCTGCGGCCACCTCGGTCGAGACCCCGAACAGCGCCTGGGACGAGGCGTAGCGGACGTCGAGGTCCTCGATCCTCAGGATCGGCTCGCTCACGGCTCCATGCCGCCCTCGTCGCCGTTGGCGGGCACTTCCGGCTGGCTGTCGACCAGTTCCTCGTCGCCGAGGTACGCAGATCGCACCGCTGGGTCCCGGCGGATCGCGTCGGGGCAGTCCGCCGCGATGCGCTCGCCGAAGTCGAGAACGAAGATCCAGTTCGAGAGGGCCAGGACCGCCGCCACGTCGTGTTCCACCAGCAACAGGGACACGTCCCGTTCGGTCTGGTTCACCACCCGTTGGAACACGGACAGCAGGTTTTCCGAAGCCTTCATGTCCAGACCGGAGAGGGGCTCGTCCAGCAGGATCACGTGTGGGTGACCGGCCATGGCCCGACCCACTTCGACCAGGCGGCAGACCCCCAACGGCAGCGCCGCCACCGGCGCCTTGGCCACCCTTGTGAGATTGAGCAGCTCGAGAAGACCGTCCACCCGGTCGTTCTCCGCACTCGACGCCGGCAGGAGGGAGCGCGGATCGACCATGTCGCGCCAGAGTCGGCGCGGTGCGAAATGCACCCGGTCCGCCAGGACGAGGTGTTCGCGCACGGTCAATCCGAGGAAGAGCTCGGGCTGCTGGAAGGTGCGGGCGAGACCGCTGCGGGCGCGTGCTTGCGGGCTGGCGTCGGTGACGTCCTCACCGCGCAGCCAGACGCGCCCATGCGTTGGCCGCAGAAGGCCTGACAGCACGCCGAGCATCGTGGTCTTTCCCGCCCCGTTGGGCCCCACGAGGCCTGCAATGCTGCGCGGCGCAACGTCGAGGTCAACGTCGGAGAGGGCATTGAGACCACCGAATCTCACCGTGATGCCGCGCGCAGACAGGACCGACACGTCGGTGCCGACTTCGGTCTCCAGCACGGTCACGGCGCCTTCCCCACGACGACCGCACCCTCGGGAGCGCCCGCTCCGGTGTCGACGGCGTCACCAACGAGTGACGGGCCCGAGAGGCTGTCGACGACCGATGGCGCCTTCTCGCGGTCGGCCAAGCGCAACAGTTGGCTTCTCAACCGCCGGCTCTGCTCGGCCAGCGCCCCATCCGGGTACTTCGCCGCCGAAATGGCGCCCAATCCGAAGAGCAGAGGCGGGAGGTTGCCCGTCCAGCTGGGAAGGTACGCCTGGGCGATCGCCGGCAGCATCACGAAGGAGATGCCGGCGATCATCGCCGCGGCCGTGGAGCGAATGCCGATGGTGACGAGGACCGCCAGCCACACGACGCCGAGGAAGGTGTCGAAGGTTCCGGGAGCGACCGTGCCCTGCTGAATGGCCAGGAGACCCCCGCCGATGCCGGCCACCAGGGCGCCCAGCGCCCCGACCGTCACTTTCATCTGCACCACGCTGACGCCCGTCGTCCTCGCGCCCGCATCGCTCCAGCGCACGGCGTTCATCGCGAGCCCGGACGTGGACCGGCGGTAGTTCAAGATGAACAGGGCGATGACCACGAAGACGCCAAGACAGAGGTAGGCCAGGGCGCGGGAAGAGGTCGCAAAGCTGGGAGGGTTCACGGTGAGTCCCAGCCCGCTGTTGACGAACGAGGGCAGTGTGAACACGAGGTTCTCCACCAGGAGTCCGAACGTGAGCGTCACCAGAGCGACGTACAGGTCACCCAGCCGGATGCTGAGGATCCCGACGAGGAGCCCGATGACCATGGAGATCACACCGCCGGCCAGGACCGCGGCCAGGACCGGCCAGCCGTGGCTGGTGGCCAGATCCGCAGTCGTGATGGCCCCGATCCCCGCGAAGGTGATCTGGCAGAGCCAGAGCATGCCGCCCTCACCGGTGACCAGCGTCCACGAGAGGAAGATGACGGCGTACGCGAAGGCCGCGGCGGTGAGGCCCACCCAGTAGCCCTGCACGATCAGGGGCAACGCCCCCGCCGCGACGATGAGGAGGAACGGGCCTGCGTACTTGCTGATCAGGCCCAGAGACCCGGACTCGAGCGCACTGCTGGTCGAACCTGCGAGCCTGCTCTCTCCCTGTGGGGTGATGGCCCGGTCGAGCGCGCCTCCCACGCGCTCCACGTCACCCATGCGTCCCCGTCGCACGAGGCTGTAGAGCAGCACCAGCGCGATGACGATGAAGGGGATGGCGTCAATGACCTCGCCCGACCACTGGCTGTTCGAGGGTAGGTAGCGCTCAGCCAGCGAGGTTGCGATGCCCATGAGGAGCCCGACGCCCACCGCGATGGGGAGGCTGCGCATCTTCGCCGCGATGACAGCGGCGAACGCAGCAGCGATCAGGATCGTGAACTTGCTGGGGTCGAGCCCGATGATGGGTGCGGCCAGGACGCCGGTCAACCCGGCGAAGAAGACGCTGACGGCCCACACGCCGCCGGACACGATGTCGGGGTTCGTGCCCGAGAGATCGGTCATCGCCGGCGAGTCGACCATGGCCCTCACCTTGAGGCCGACCTCGGTGAAGCGCAGGACGGCGGCGCCCACCACCACCGTGACGATGACACAGATGTAGACGATGATGTCGTCGAGCGTGATGGGCACGCCGAGGAACTGGTAGACGTGGACGGGCTCTGGTGCCAGACCCGGGGCTTGGAGGATGGCGCCACTGCCGAAGATGATCGTGGCGAGCGCGGGAATGGCGACCAGGAGTCCCACCGTCGCCACGACCTTGATCAGGGGCGAGTTGAACCTCAGGTAGCGGAAGAGGACGGCGTAGAGGAAGATCCCCATCAAGGGCCCGGCGAGCCCGATGGCGACGATCGCCGCCGGCAGGATGCCCCAGCTGTGCTCGGTGTGGAGGTAGTAGTAGAAGCGCGCGATGAAGAACGCCATCGCGCCGAAGGCGAAGTTGAGGATGCCCGAAGCGGTGTAGGTGATGACCAGGCCCGCCGACGCGATGGCGTATATCCCACCGAGTACCAGCCCGGCGATCACGAATTCGAGCATCCGGCGCCCCCTTGCAGCGCAACCGCGCCTTGCTGTTCAGTTCCGTTGTGCGACGACTCTGCCGCTGTCCCGTGTTCCTTCGGCAGCAGCGGATGTGGCGTCGCGCCTGCCCCGGTGAGACCGCCAAGTTAACAGGTGAGTGATCACTCTCTTGTCTCGCCCTCGCGGGTCACTATAACCGAAGAGTCTTCAACGGACTATGGCGTTCTGATTTTCGGATATTGCGTTTCTGGCACGATCGGCAAGCGTGGTACAGCCTCGTGCACGCTCGCAGACCAGCGGTTGCGCCGGGATTTCCCTATCCCCGCCGTGTGGCACCCGTCCCCGCCCCGTTCGGCTGCCCGGTCATGGTCTCGCGGCTCGGGATATGCGGTGGTTCTCCCTCAAAGAGAGGATCGTTCTCTGAAGGCGGGGCCTGATCGTCTCCTTCCGCCTAGCGTGCCCCCGTGGTCGACAGCCGGCGATTGTCATTCGATCCGATCGCCGAGGCCCGGCGCCAGTGGGAGGTCCACGGGTGGCCCGAGGAGGCTCCGGCGATGGCCCTGGTGACCTCCATCATGCGCCTGCAGCAGGTCTTTCTGAGCCGCGCCGACGCAACGCTCCGCTCGTACGACCTCACCTTCGCTCGCTATGAGGTCCTCATGCTCCTCTCGTTCTCCCGACAGGGCGCACTCCCGCTCGGGAAGATCGGCGAGCGCCTGCAGGTGAACGCGGCGAGCGTGACCAACGCGGTCGATCGCCTGGAGGCACGCGGCCTCGTGGCTCGGCGGTCCAACCCCCATGACGGCCGCGGGACCCTGGCCTGGCTGACCGCCGCCGGCCGCCGCACCGCCCTGGAGGCCACCGAGTCGATGAACGAGTCCCTGTTCGCCGACCTGGGGGTCGACACCTCCACCGCCCGCCACCTCTTCGATCTCCTGGCGGACCTCCGCCGGGCCGCCGGGGACTTCGTCTGAGCGACGGTCGGAAGTTACTTTGACATTTAAGTATCATTGGGGGATGGCCGACAGGCGCACGTGGCAGGAGGAGTTCGACCGCTCGCCGCTTCGGCCGGCGCGCTTCGAGACCATGTCGGGCGTACCCCTCGAGCCCGTCTACGGGCCTGAGGGCGCAGAGTTGCCCGGCACCTACCCCTACACGCGCGGCCCGTACGCGTCCATGTACCGCTCGCGCCTGTGGACCATGCGCCAGTTCGCCGGCTTCGGCACGCCCGAGGACACCAACGGCCGCTTCAAGGAGCTGCTGCGCGCCGGCGGGGACGGGCTCTCGACCGCCTTCGACATGCCGACCCTGCTGGGTCGCGACTCGGACGACCCGTGGGCCAAGGGTGAGGTGGGCCGGGCCGGGGTCGCAGTCGACACGGTGGTCGACATGGAGACCCTCTTCGCTGGTATCGATCTCGGCCGGGTGTCGACCTCCATGACGATCAACTCGCCCGCGGCACCGATCTTCGCGATGTACATCGCCGTCGCCGACCAGACCGGCGTCGAGCGGAGCGCGCTGTCGGGCACCCTCCAGAACGACATCTTGAAGGAGTACCAGGCTCAGAAGGAGTACGTCTTCCCGCCTCGGCCCTCGGTACGCCTGGTGACCGACGTGATGCGCTTCTGCTCGGCGGAGCTGCCGCGCTGGCATCCGGTGTCGGTCTCCGGCTACCACATTCGCGAGGCCGGCTCGAGCGCCGCCCAGGAGCTCGCCTTCACGCTGGCCAACGGCTTCGCCTACGTCGAGGCGGCCCTGGCCGCGGGCGCTGCGATCGACGACTTCGCGCCGAGGCTCAGCTTCTTCTTCAACGCCCACATCGACTTCTTCGAGGAGATCGCCAAGTATCGCGCCGCTCGTCGCATCTGGGCACGCTGGATGCGCGAGCGCTACGGGGCCGCGGACGGACGCTCGACACAGCTGCGCTTCCACACCCAGACGGCAGGGGTCTCGCTCACGGCCCAGCAGCCCGAGGTGAACCTGGTGCGCGTGGCCATCGAAGCACTCGCCGGGGTGCTCGGAGGCACCCAGAGCCTGCACACCGACGCGTTCGACGAGGCACTCGCCCTCCCCACCGAGCACGCCGCACGTCTCGCGCTGCGCACCCAGCAGGTCATCGCCGAGGAATCCGGTGTCGTGCACGTCGCCGACCCGCTCGGCGGCTCGTGGTTCGTCGAGGAGCTCACCGACGAGATGGAGCGCCAGGCGGAGGACATCTTCGCCCATCTCGACGACGCCGGGTCGGGTTCCATGCTCGAGGGGGTGCTCGCCTGCATCGACGACGGCTGGTTCGTCTCGGAGATCGCGGACGCCGCCTACGCGTTCCAGTCCAAGATCGCCAGGGGCGAGTGGGTCCAGGTGGGTGTCAACGGCTATGTCGAAGACGACGGGGTGGCCCCATCCACTCTGTCCATCGACCCGGGCGTTGAGTCGTCCCAGCTCGAGCGACTCGCCGCGGTCAAGCAGTCCCGCGACGACGACGCGGTGCGCCGGTCGTTGGCTCGCATCGCAGCGGAGGCGGCCGATCCGACGATCAACCTCATGCCGGCCCTCATAGAGGCGGCGCGGCACCATGTCACGGTCGGGGAGGCGATGGGCGCCCTCGAGTCCGTCTTCGGTCTCTTCTACGAGCGCCACGTCGCCTGAGCATGGCCGGCGACACCACCGGGCGGCCTCTGCGCGTGCTCATGGCCAAGGTCGGGCTCGACGGGCACGATCGCGGCCTGCGGGTCGTCGCCCGCATTTTGCGCGACGCGGGGTTCGAAGTGGTCTACGCCGGCCTCCGGCAGTCCCCCGAGACGATCGCCGCGATGAGCGCGCAGGAGGACGTCGACGTGGTCGGGGTCTCCATGCACAACGGGGCGCACCTGACACTCGCGCCCGCCGTGGTCGGCGCGCTGAAGGCTGCCGGCCTCGACACGCCGGTGGTCATCGGCGGCATCGTCCCCCCCGATGACGTCGCGATCCTCCTCGATGGGGGCGTGGCCGCCGTGCTCGGTCCAGGCGCCTCCAACGACGAGGTGGTGGCGACCGTGAGGGCCGCCGCGGCCCGTCCGCCCCTGGGCCGGTCCGACTGAATCGGTACCTGGACGACCGGCCCGCACTGAGATAGAAGGTCTGCATGTCCGACGCATCGCAGCTCCTGGAAGTGCTCAATCTCGAGAAGACGGGACCGGGGAGGTTCCGGGCCCAGAACTTTGCCGAGAGCGCGGGCAACGTCGTGTTCGGGGGGCAGATCTTGGCGCAGGCCATCGTGGCGGCGTCCGCCATCGACGAGGAGAAGGTGCTGAAGTCGGTGCACACCATCTTCGCCCGGGGCGCGGACCGCGACCAGCCATTGGACGTCGAGGTCGAGGCCATGCACGTCGGCCGAGCCCTAGCCAGTGCGACGGTCACCATCCGGCAAGGCGAGCGCCTGTGCACCCGTTCGCTCGCGCTGTTGAGCGCGGAGGAACCCGATCTCATCCGGCACGGCGCGACTCCTCCCGACACCGGCGCTCCCGAGGACGCCGAGCCGCTGGGCAGCGGGGACTTCTGGGAGCTCCGCGTGGTCGGTGGGGTCGACATCTCGGATCCTGAAGCAATCGGACCACCGGAGCTCTTCGTCTGGGTCCGCTTCCCGGGCGCTCGAGCCACCGGAGTGCTCGGTCAGGCGCTCCTGGCCTACGCCACGGATGGTTTCCTGATCGGTACGGCCATGCGGCCACACGCCGGCGTGGGTCAGTCCATGGCCCACCGATCCATCTCGACCAACGTGCTCAGCCATACCCTCACCTTCCATGAACCGGTCGATGCGGGGGAATGGCATCTGCTCGCGCACGAGAGTCCGTACGCGGGACGGGGTCGGACCTACGGTCGCGCTCACATCTTCAGCGCTGACGGCGACCTCGTCGGATCCTTCGTGCAGGACAACATGGTCCGCTCCTTCCCGGAGGGTCAGACCACAGGCCGTTGAGCCCTGCCGCCTGCGCAGGCAGCTAATTCGGCGATTCCGCTCTGACCTGGTCCTTGAGCGACGGAACGACCGGCGGAGCCGACCTCCAGTTCGGCACCCCGGAGTCCTCTTGAGCGATCGGGTAACGGTCCTCGTTGACCCACGCCCAGTGCGCATGGTTGAGCTCGTGCAGGGTGAAGCAGGCATTGAGCGACGTGTAGAAGCCCTGATTGTCCTGGGTCTGGTTCACCGACTCCTTGATCATGAGCGCTGCCATGGTGGGGACCTTCGCGATGCGGCGGGCGAACTCGAGGGTGCGCTCGGCGAGCTCAGCGGCGGGGAACACCTTGCTGACCATGCCGAGTGCGTAGGCCTCGTGAACGTCGATGGAGTCGCCCGTCAGCATGAGCTCCTTCGTCTTGCGGGCCCCGAACTCCCATGGGTGCGCGAAGTACTCCATGCCGCACATGCCCAGCCGTGTCCCCACGACGTCGGCGAAGGTCACGTCGTCGGCGCCGACGATCAGGTCGCAGGCCCACAGCAGCATCAGCCCGGCCGAGAAGACGTCGCCGTGCACCTGGGCGATGGTGATTTTGCGCAGATTCCGCCAGCGGCGCGTGTTCTCGAAGAAGTAGTGCCACTCCTGCAGCATGAGGCTCTCCGCTCCGAGCCGTGTGCCGCCGTTGATCTCGCTCGTCGGGTGAGCGTTCTCGCCACCGCGCCGCTCGGCGATCGCGACCTTCGAGCCCATGTCGTGGCCGGAGGAGAACATCTTCCCCTCTCCGCTGAGGATGACTACGCGGACGTTGTCGTCCGCTTCCGCCGCCAGGAAGGCCTCGTCGAGCTCGACCAGCAAACCCCGGTTCTGCGCGTTGCGCGCCTCCGGGCGGTTCAGGATGATCCGAACGATCGAACCGTCATCTTGAGGTTCGTACTTCACGAATTGGAAATCTTTCATGGTCCCTCCGGTCGGCAGTCGCGTTCTCGATCGCGCTAGTTCTATTCTCCGAGGTCTCGGGAAGCAAGACGACGACGCAGCGGACACGCGGCCCTCGGATTGACCCTCCGACGGTCGGGTCGTCGCCAAATCGTCGGCGACTCTGTCCGGTTCGGGGGCGCGGAACGCAGAACTCGCCGAGAAGTGGACGTCGCGATCCGGCTCCGTCCCTGCGCCGGCCGCGGTACGGGTCGTGCGGCGCCGGTCGCCGCGTGGGCCGGCGGGTGCGCGGTCGCCCGGGCCGCCCCTTCCCTTCCGACCGGCCTCCGCGCCGGACGGCCGACGGGGCTCGGGGCCGGGCTCGCGGGGTCACCCTCGGTCGTCGCTGGACCGTGCCGCGAACGTCGGGGTCAGCCCGATCGGGGCGCTGGGCAGCCCCGCCGTCGTACGAGGACTGGAGGATGCGCCCGTGCCAAACATTCTGTATGTTGGAAACATCGTGAATCGAACCGATCCCACGCAGGGTGGACCGGCTCCTGCGGCCACCGGTCTGCGGGCGGCCCATGTCCGGGACACCCGCCGCGCCCTGCTCGACACCGCTCGCCGGCTCTTCACCCGGGACGGGTTCCAGAGCACCCGCACCGAGGAGATCGCGGAGCAGGCCGGGCTCACCCGGGGTGCGCTCTATCACCACTTCCGTGACAAGGAAGATCTCTTCCGCGTCGTCCACGAAGAGGTGGTCGCGGAGGTGGCACCGCTGCTCTGGCGTCGATCGAACGATCCCGGCGCGAGTGCGTGGACACTCTTCCGGGCCAACAGCGAGATCTACCTCGAGGCCGCGTGCTCCAACGAGTCCTACCGCCAGATCGTGTTGATCGACGGTCCGGCGGTCCTCGGATGGCGGTACCTCGCCGAACGGGGCAACGGGCCCACGGACAAGATCGCCGAGTACCTGCGCGACGCCGTGGACGAGGGCGTGCTGCGGCCCCAGCCCATCGACCCGCTGGCCCATCTCCTCTCCGCGCTCGGCACCGAATCGGCCATGTACGTCGCGCACGCCGAGGATCCCGAGGATGCCCGCCGGCAGATCAGTGAGTGCTACGAGCGACTCCTGGCCGGCCTCGTCGTCACCGATACATCCGTGATCGCGATAGACCCCGCCGACCAGGGGGCCGTCGCGAAGTAGGTCCAGTTCCGACAAGAACCCGTCGCCGTCCGGCGGCGGCCACATCACCAGAAGGGAAGGCCATGGCCTGGGATTTCTCAACCGAGCCCGAGTTCCAAGAGAAGCTGGACTGGGCACGTCAGTTCGTGCAGGACAAGATCGAGCCGCTCGACATCCTCTACCCCCACCGCCAGTTCCACCCGTTGGACGACGAGCTGCGGCCGATCGTCGACCCGATGAAGCAGGAGGTGCGCGACCACGACCTGTGGGCCGCCCACCTCGGGCCGGAACTCGGAGGCAAGGGGTACGGGCAGGTCAAGCTGGCACTCCTCAACGAGATCCTCGGGGTGTCGGGATGGGCCCCCATCGTGTTCGGCACCCAGGCCCCCGACACCGGGAACGCGGAGATCATCGCCCACTACGGGACCGACGAGCAGAAGAAGAAGTACCTCGAGCCGCTTCTCAACGGGGAGGTCTTCTCGTCGTACTCCATGACGGAGCCCCAGGCCGGCTCGGATCCGCAGCAGTTCACCTGCAGCGCGGTGCGCGACGGCGACGAGTGGGTCATCAACGGATGGAAGTTCTTCTCCTCCAACGCCCGCACCGCAGCCTTCCTGATCGTCATGGTCATCACCGACCCCGACGTCGCCGTGTACAAGGGGGCGTCGATGTTCCTCGTGCCCACCGACACGCCGGGTGTCAACATCGAGCGCCATGTCGGGCTGAGCGGCGAGTCCGAAGACCAGGCCATGCACGCCCTCATCCACTACGAGGACGTCCGGGTCCCGGCGGAGAACCTGCTCGGCGGCGAGGGCCAGGCTTTCGCCATCGCGCAGACCCGTCTCGGCGGCGGGCGGGTCCACCACGCCATGCGGACCGTCGCCACCTGCCAGCGGGCTCTCGACCTGATGTGCGAACGGGTGCTGAGTCGCGAGACCCAGGGCACCCTCCTGGCGAAGAAGCAGTTCATTCAGGGCGATATCGCGGACTCCTACGCCGAGCTCCAGCAGTTCCGCCTGTTGGTGCTCTACACCGCCTGGGAGATCGACCAGGTGAAGGACTACCGGCGGACCCGGAAGAACATCGCAGCCATCAAGGCCCTCACCCCCAAGGTCATGCACGACGCCGTCTGGCGCTCCATGCACGCGCACGGGGCGTTGGGTGTGTCGAACGAAATGCCCTTCGGCGGTATGTGGATGGCGGCGCCGATCATGAGCGTGGTGGACGGGCCCACCGAGGTCCACAAGGTCACGGTGGCCCGCGAGGTCCTGAAGGACTATCAACCTTCGCCCGGGCTCTGGCCCACGGCCCACGTTCCGGCCAAGCGCGAGGAGGCCCGCCGGAAGCTGGCCGCCCACATTGAGCACGTCGTCGGGAATTCCTGACCGGTCCATGCGCGCCGCCCGCTGCCTCGAGTACGGGACGCCCTCTTCCGTCGTCGTCGTCGAGGTGCCCGACCCGGTGCCGGCGGACGGTCAGGTGGTCGTCGACGTGGCCGCCGCCGCGGTCAACTTCCCCGACGTGCTCCTGGTAGCCGATCAGTACCAGGTCCACATCCCCGTGCCCTTCACGGTGGGGAGTGAGTTCGCAGGGACGGTGCGGGCGGTGGGGCCCGGTGTGGACGGCATCGCCGTCGGTGAGCGGGTCAAGGGCTCGACGATGTTCGGGGCGTTCGCCGAGCAGGTTGTCGTGCCGGCGTCCTCGCTCCAACCCGTCGACCCCGGGGTCGAGCTGGCCACGGCGGCGGCCTCGGGCGTGGCCCACGCCACGGCGTACCACGCGCTGCGCAGCGTTGCCCGGGTGCAGCCGGGTGAGTGGGTGGTGGTGCTCGGCGCGGCCGGGGGCGTCGGTCTGGCGGCCGTGGAGTTGGGCGCCGAGCTCGGGGCGCACGTCGTGGCCGCCGCGTCCTCCGCCCCGAAGCTGGCCCTCTGCCTCGAGCGGGGAGCGGAGGCGGCGATCGACTACACCGCCGAGGACCTGAAGTCGCGCATCAAGGAGATCACAGGCGGCGGCGGGCACGTGGCGATCGACCCGGTCGGTGGTCCGAGCGCCGAGCAGGCGCTCCGTGCGCTGCGCTGGGGCGGCCGGTTCGTCACCGTGGGCTTCGCGTCAGGGGAGATCCCCCGCATTCCGCTCAATCTCGTGCTGCTCAAGGGCGTCGTGGTCACGGGGTTCACGATGGAGGGTTTCGCGCGGCATCAGGCAGAGGACCGGGAGCGCGACCAGACCGAGCTCGCCGCGCTGGCCCGGGCCGGTCGGGCCGTGCCGTACATCTCCGCCACCTATCCCCTCGAGGAGGCGGGGCGGGCTCTCTCCGACCTGGCCGAGCGACGGGCCACGGGCAAGGTGCTGGTGGACCCGACCCGGTGACCGGCAGCCCGGAGCGGGTCGGGCGACTCGGGGGAAGCCCGGCGCCGGGCCGGAGAGCCGGGTTCTCTTCCGGAGCCGGCCGGGCAGCCCGGACCCGTCGCCGCGCCGCCATGGTGTCGCCGGCGCGGC
>JBKQUM010000168.1:0-25547 GCA_052140165.1 Acidimicrobiales bacterium | reverse complement strand
GGTGGAACGGGCGGTGCCGGCGTGGTCGCCGGGCGCGCCGGCGCCTGGCGCGGGCGGTCGTAGAGCGGCGCGTCGTCCGACAAGGAGGCGGCGGGCACGTCGGCCAGCACGGGGCCGTCCATCCCGTCGCGGATGCGCAGGCGGCCGCCCCCGCCCGGCTCGGGCTCCGTCACGGTGCCGATGACGGTGGCCCGCACCTCCCACTTGGTGCAGATGGCCGCCACGGCGGGCCACGACTCGGGCGTGACGATGGCCAGCATGCGCTCCTGGCTCTCGCTCGTCATCACCTCCCAGGGCTCCATGCCCTCCTCGCGCCGCGGCACCGCGGAGACGTCGACGTCCATGCCCACACCGCCGCGCCCGGCCGTCTCGCTCGTGGCACAGGCCAGGCCGGCGCCGCCGAGGTCCTGGATCCCGACGACGAGCTTGGTGTCGAGCAGCTCGAGGCAGGCCTCGATGAGCCGCTTCTCCTCGAAGGGGTCGCCCACCTGGACGCTCGGCCGCTTGGTGTCGTCCGCGCCCTCCTCGTCGCCACTGAAGCCGGCGGAGGCCAGCACGCTGACCCCACCGATGCCGTCGCGACCCGTGCTCGAACCGAGCAGCACGGCCAGGTTGCCCGGGCCCGACGCGATGCCGAGCACGAGCCGCTCGGTCGGGAGGGCGCCCATGCAGAGCACGTTGACGAGCGGGTTCTGGGCGTAGCAGGGGTCGAAGGTCAGCTCGCCGCCGACGGTGGGCACGCCGACGGAGTTGCCGTAGCCGGAGATCCCGCTGACCACCCCCTCGACCAGCCAACGCTGGCGGGCGTCGTCGGGTGGCCCGAAGAAGAGCGGGTCCATCACCGCCAACGGCCGTGCCCCCATGGTGAAGATGTCGCGCAGAATGCCGCCCACGCCGGTGGCGGCGCCCTGGTAGGGCTCGATCGCGGAGGGGTGGTTGTGGCTCTCGATCCGGATGGCCACCGCGATGCCGTCCCCGGCGTCGATCACCCCGGCGTTCTCGCCCGGGCCGACGAGCACCCGGGGGCCCTCGGTGGGCAGGCGCCGCAGGTGGAGCCGGGACGACTTGTAGGAGCAGTGCTCGCTCCACATGACGGCGTAGAGGGCCAGCTCCAGGTGGTTCGGCGGGCGGCCGAGGATCTTGCCGACGGCCTCGAACTCGTCGTCGGTCAGGCCGAGCGCACGGTGCAAGGACTCCTCCCCTGCCGGCGGCGGGTCGGGCGGCAGCGCCTCGGCCGGAGGGGTCATGGTGACCTCCAGATTAGAGGCCGCAGGACCTCAGCCGGGACGGTCGGCCCGGACCACCACGAGGTCCCGCTCCGCCCACACGCCCGCCGCGGCGAACCCGGCGTCGGCCAGCCAGCCCAGCTGCTCGGCCAGGGTCGACGGCCGGTCGTGGCCGCCGCTCAGCGGCGTCAACGCGTCAGCCGGATCGACCGGGACCACCACGTCGCCCAACACGAAACGGCCGCCCGGTCGCAGCACCTCCGCCACGCGGGCGAACAGGGTGGCCTTGTCGGGACCCTCGAGGTGGTGCACGGCCAGGGCCGAGACCACCAGGTCGAAGGGCCCCGGCGGCAGGGGGTCGGTCAGCTGGGCCACCACCAGCTCGACCGGGAGCCCGCGGAGCCGGGCCCGGGCCGCGTCGAGCATCGCCTCGTTCTTGTCGATCCCGACCGCCGCCGCGCCGCCGTGGCGCTCGAGCACGGCGGCGAGGGTCTCGCCGGTGCCGGTCCCGAGATCGAGCACCGACGTGACGGGCAGACCGTCGCTCGCCCCGGCCACCGCCTCTTGCAGTCGACCGTAGGCCGGCACCTCGGCGCGCATCAGGTCGAGGTAGGTGGCAGGGTCGAAGCTGAACTGGGTCACGGCGACAGCAGGGCCTCTCGGCGGGTCCAGGCCCAGCGCAGGACGAAGAGGGAGAGGCCGAGGGTCAGGAGGTTGATCACCAGCTCCACCACGCCGTTGGCGCCCTTGCCCCAGACCCCGTGCTGCAGGTCGTAGAGCACGTCCATCCCGAGAAGGTAGAGCCCCGCCCCGCCCCCGACGAGGAGCCAGAACAGGGCCGCCCGCCGCGCCGTCACGAGGCAGTACGAGGCGGCGACCAGGCACAGTGCCAGCCAGCCGTCGGCCAGGGGGAACGCGTCCTCGAACTGGGTGTAGGCCGCACCGGTCTCCGAGGCCACCAGGGAGCGGTGGGCCAGCCAGGCGACCCAGTAGGCGACGACGAGGGCGGCGGCACCGAGCTGCACGCCGGCCATCGTCCGGCGCTCCCTGGCATCGACGGTTGCAACCGGTGGCGCGGCCACACCGCAGGGTAACCCGCGGGACGAACGGAAATGGCCCATGCGGGCCGCCCCAATGACCGAGCCGGAAAACTCTGGATTATGTGGTTTGGGATGCGGGAAATGGGGAATCCCTGCGCGCTCCTTCATCCAAAATGAAATGGGGAGAAACATCGCGCATTGCTGCATATGGTTGCTCCCGACGCGTCACAATGGAGGCATGGCAACCAAGGCAAAAACTCCGGCTCCTCGCAAGCCCATGAGCACCGGCCACAAGGCCGCCCTCGCTCGTGGGCGTGCCGAGAGTGCATCCGTCCGCCACTATCTCGAGGCACTCGAGACGTCCAAACCCAAGCGGGGCCGCAAGCGCACGCCGGCCTCCATCGACCGTCGGCTGGCGGCGATCGAGTCCCAGCTCGCCAACGCCGACGCACTCACGCGCCTCCACTTGCTCCAGGAGCAGAAGGACCTGCTCGACGAGCGGTCGCGGGGGAACCAGGTCAAGGACCTGAGCGCGCTGGAGAAGCAATTCATCAAGGTGGCCAAGGCCTACGGCGAGCGCAAGGGCATCACCTACGCCACCTGGCGGGCGGCCGGTGTGAGCGCCGCCGTCCTCCAGAAGGCCGAGATCTCGCGCGCCCGGACCTGACCGGGTCAGGCGGCCGGCCTCGACTCCTTCTCGTGCCTCGTCGGCTTGGCGGCCTCTGAATTCTGGCCCCCCGGCGCCGCCGGGGCGAAGTACCGCTGGACGGCCTGGGCCAGCCCGCCGGCGATCACGGCCTGGCCCGACGCGCTGGCGGCGATGCTCCCCTCGAAGGGGTCGGTGATGAACAGCGGCTCGATGAGCGCGCCCGGCATCTCGCTCGGCGTGGTGGAGAAGCCGGGGTCGGCCGGGCCCAGCAGGAGCAGGTGCCCGTAGTTGGCGGCGGCGTCGCTCATCGCGGGCCCGCCGAGCTCGCTGTCGTCCGTCACCCCGAGGTTGGGGATCCCCCAGCCCTGGGCGTTCATGGCAAGGAGGACGTCGTGCTGCATCAAGGTCGCCAGACGGAGGTTCTGCGCCGAGAAGGGGCGCGCGGTGTCGTAGCCCGTCACGCTGCCGGCGTCGTAGGAGGACCCGCCGGCGTCGAAGTAGATGCCCACGAGGACGTTCGCCTTGGCGTCGTTGGCGCAGACGTCGCGGGCCGCCACGTCGTCGTGCTCGCCCTGGACCGTGAAGAGACCGCCGGAGACGTCGCCGGGCTGGGGGCGGACGACGGTCTCGGCCTCGGTGCGCGACACGACCACGGTGAAGCCCTTGGCCTCGAGGAGCTTCGCCGCATCGAGCTCGACCGGAAGCGTCTCGTCGGCCTCGTAAATGGTCTGGCCCGTCTGGGTCTGGCCCACGCCGCCCGGATCGAGGCCGCCGTGGCCGGCGTCGAGAAAGACGGTCAGGTGGCGGTCGCCCGACGTCGGCGCGAACTCGACGCACGCCCCGGGCTCGAAGAACCTGGCATCGATGGCGCGTCCGGCGGCCAGCCGGTGCGTCGGGGACGCCCGGCGCACCGCACCCGACGCGGACGACGACGGCGCGACGAGCGCGACGACTACAGCGGCGACGGCGACGGCGACGGCGACGGCGAACGCGAGCGTCGGCGCGTGCCGGCGGCGGCTCCACAGTGGGCGCACAGCCGGTCCGTCGGCGCGCTGAACGGTCCGTACGTGCATACGAGGTCAACCATACGGAGTGGGGGTGAAGAATGGATGACAGGCGCCGCAGCCGCGGCGCGGTGCCTATGCGGCCGCGCTGGTGGCGGCGGACGAGACGAGCGAGCGCAGCAGCACCAGGCCGTCGTCGGAGCCGAGCAGCGTAGAGCTGGCGCGTTCGGGGTGCGGCATGAGGCCGACGACGTTGCCCGCCTCGTTGGCGATCCCGGCGATGGCGTCGATCGAGCCGTTCGGGTTGTCGCCCTCGGCGTAGCGCAGCACGATCCGGTCCTCCGCCTGCAGGCGGTGCAGCGTGTCGGCGTCGCAGGTGTAGTTGCCCGAGAAGTGGTTGATGGGCATCACCAGCTCGTCGCCCACCGCCGCCGCGCAGGTGAGGACCGACGACGTCGACGCCACCACCAGGCGGACCGGCTGGCACAGGAAGCGCAGATGCCCGTTCTTCTGCAGCGCGCCCGGCAGCAGGCCCGCCTCGGTCAGCACCTGGAAGCCGTTGCAGATGCCGACCACCGGCCCCCCGGCGCGGGCGAAGTCGGCCACCGCCTCCATGACCGGCGAGAAGCGGGCCAGGGCGCCCGGGCGCAGGTAGTCGCCGTGGGCGAAGCCGCCGGGCAGGACGACCGCATCGACGCCGGCGAGGTGGGCGTCGCCGTGCCAGAGGAGCACGCCCTCGGCGCCCACGGCCTCGACGCCCTGGACCACGTCGTGCTCGCAGTTGCTGCCCGGGAAGACGACGACGCCGATGCGCGGGGCCACTCAGATCACCTCGAGCTCGAGCCGGCTCTGCTCGATCACCGGGTTGGCCAGCAGCCGGTCGGCCAGCTGGGTCGCCGTGGTGCGCGCCGCGCCCTCGTCGGGGGCGTCGAGCTCGAAGCTGAAGGACCGGCCGGCCCGCACGTGGGCCACGCCATCGAAGCCGAGCGCGGGCAGCGCCCGCTCGATGGTCGCCCCCTCGGGGTCGGCGATGCCGGGCCGCAACTGCACCTCCACGCGCGCCCGGAACCTCATGTGGTGGCACCGTACCAGTCGCCCAGCGAGCGGCCGGTGACACGCTCGTAGGCCGCGATGTAGCGCTGCGACATGGCGTTCGTGACCTCGGGCGGCAACGGGGGCGGGGGTGGCGTGCGGTCCCAGGGCTGCGCCGCCAGCCAGTCGCGCAGAGGCTGCTTGTCGAAGGCGGGCGGCGTCGTCCCGGGCACGACCGCATCCGCCGGCCACAGCCGCGACGAGTCCGGCGTGCACACCTCGTCGCAGAGGCAGAGCAATCCGTCGACGTAGCCCAGCTCGAACTTGGTGTCGGCCAGGATGAAGCCGGCCGCGGCCGCCCGGGCCGCGGCGCGGCGGTACAGCTCGAGGCAGACGGCCTGCGCCGCCAGGGCCGACTCGGCGCCCACCAGGTCGACGGCCTCGGCCATCCCGATGTTGACGTCGTGTCCCGTGGCCGCCTTGGTGGAGGGGGTGAAGATCGGCTTCTCCAGCTTGCTGGCCAGCAGCAGCCCCTCGGGCATCTCCATCCCGTGCACCCTGCCCGAGCGCTCGTACTCCTCCCAGGCCTGCCCGGCCAGGTACCCCCGCACGATGCACTCGAGGGGGAGCATCTCGGCCCGGCGCACCAGCATGGCCCGGCCCGCCCACTCGGGCGGCAGCGCCCTGCCCCCGAGGGCGCCCGAGATCTCGACCGGATCGGCGGCCAGCAGCGAGCCCGGCACGACGTCGGCCATCTCCTCGAACCAGAAACAGGTCATGGCGGTGAGCACGCGACCCTTGTCGGGGATCGGCTCGGCCATGATGACGTCGAACGCGCTCACGCGGTCCGAGGCCACCATGAGGAGGCGGTCCGAGCCGGCGTCGTAGAGCTCGCGCACCTTGCCCGAGAGGACCCGCGGCAGGTCCATCGTCACGGCGCGACCTCCCCCGGCGCCCTCATGCTCACAGCGCCGTCAGCGCGTCGGCGAAGCGGTCCACGTGGCGCAGGGTGCGGGACAGGTCGAAGGCGTCGTCGAGCTGCGCGGCGCTCAGCGTCACGTCCGGGTCGGCCTCGAGCACCGCCCGGAAGGGTCGCCCTTCCGACCACGCGGCGCGCGCGTCGCGCTGGACGATCCGGTAGGCCTCGTCGCGGGTCAGCCCGGCCGAGACGAGCGCCAGGAGGACGGACTGGGAGAAGACGAGGCCGAGCGTGCCCTGGGTCAGGTTCTGCAGCGCCCGCTCGGGATGGACCACCAGACCGGTGGCCAGCCCGGTGGCCTTGCGCAGCACGTAGGCGGCCAGCATGGACGCGTCCGGCAGCGCCACCCGCTCGACCGAGCTGTGCGAGATGTCGCGCTCGTGCCAGAGCGCCACGTCCTCGAGGCCGGCGCCGAGATACCCGCGCAGCAACCGGGCCAGGCCGCAGAGCCGCTCCGAGAGGATCGGGTTGCGCTTGTGCGGCATGGCCGAGCTCCCCTTCTGCCCGGCACCGAAGGGTTCTTCCGCCTCGCCCAGCTCGCTGCGGGCGAGGTGGCGGATCTCCGTGCACATCAGCTCGACCGTGGCACCCACGGAGGCACAGGCATAGAAGAACTCGGCGTGGCGGTCGCGCGCGATCACCTGCGTGGCCGGGACCGGTGTGAGCCCGAGCGCGGCGCAGACCCGCGCCTCGACCTCGGGGTCGATGTTGGAGTAGGTGCCGACCGCGCCCGACAGCTTCCCGACGGCCACGGCCTCGCGGGCGGCGCGCATGCGGCGGCGGTCGCGGTCCGCCTGCAGGGCCCACAGGGCGAACTTGGCCCCGAAGGTGGTCGGCTCGGCGTGCATGCCGTGCGTGCGACCCGTGACGGGGACGTGCAGCAGCTCGAGCGCCCGCGCCTTGAGGGCGGCCACGAAGGCATCGAGGTCGGCCAGCAGGAGGTCGGCGGCCCGGGTCAGCGTGGCGCACAGCGCGGTGTCGACGACATCGGACGAGGTGAGCCCGTAGTGGATGTACGAGCCCGCCGGCGCGCCGATGCGCTCCTGCACGACGTCGACGAAGGCGGCCACGTCGTGGTCCGTGACCTTCTCGCGCTCGAGAACGTCGGCCACGAAGACGTCGTCGACCACCGGCGCCTTGGCCCGGCAGGTGGCCGCCTCGTCGGGCGGCACGACCCCGACGGCGGCCTGGGCCTCGGTGGCCAAGAGCTCGACCTCGAGCCAGAGGGAGAAGCGGGCGGCGTCGCTGAAGAGGGCGGCCATGTCGGGCGGCGAGTAGCGCGGGATCATCCGGCGCCCTCCCGCGCCACCGCGGACGCGACGCCGGCCGCACGGGCCGCGATGTCGTGACGCATCTGCATGCCCTCCCACTCAATCGGCGCTGCGGCGGCATAGGCGCGGTCGCGCGCCTCGGCGAGCGTCGGGGCGGTGGCCGTGACACCGAGCACGCGCCCGCCGGCCGTGTGGAACGGCCCGTCGGGGGTGTGGCGCCGGGTGCCGGCGTGGAAGACCATGACCCCCTCGACGTCGGCGACCGACTGGCCCGCCGGGGTCAGCCCCTCGATGGGGTCACCGGTGCGCGGGTGCTCCGGGTAGCCCTGCGAGGCCATGACCACGCACACCGCGGCCTCGCCCGAGAAGGCGGGCGGCGGCACGTCCTCCAGCGCCCCGTTGGCCACGGCGAGGAACAGCTCGGCCGGGTCCGACGCCAGCAGGGGCAGCACCACCTGGGCCTCGGGGTCGCCGAAGCGCACGTTGTACTCAATGACCTTGGTGCCCTCGGAGGTCAGCATGAGCCCGGCGTAGAGCACGCCCCGGTAGTCGATGCCCCGCCGGCGCAGCTCCTCGACGAGTGGCAGGACCGCGGCGTCCATCAGGCCGGCCACGGTGGCGGCGTCGAGGTCGGGCATCGGCGCGTAGGCGCCCATGCCGCCGGTGTTGGGCCCGGCGTCGCCGTCGCCGATCCGCTTGAAGTCCTGGGCGGGGGCGAGGGGGACGGCGCGGCTGCCGTCGCAGAGGACGAGCAGCGAGCACTCCTCGCCCACCAGCCCCTCCTCAATGACGACGTGGCGACCGGCGTCGCCGAAGGAGGCGCCCGACAATTTGGCGGTCACGTCGGCGCGCGCCTCATCGAGGCTCCGGGCCACCAGCACGCCCTTGCCGGCGGCCAGGCCGTCGGTCTTGATCACCCAGGGGCCGGGCAGGGTCTCGAGGTAGTCCAGGGCGGCGGCGCTCTCGAGCGCGTCGAAGGTCGCGAAGCGCGCCGTCGGGACGCCGGCCGCGTTGAGGACCTCCTTCATGAAGGCCTTGGACCCCTCGAGCAGCGCGCCGTCGGCACCGGGACCCATGACGGCCCGTCCCGCCGAGCGCAACCGGTCGGCCAGGCCGTCGACGAGCGGGGCCTCGGGCCCGACCACGTAGAGGTCGGCCTCCACCTCCTCGACCGGCGCGTCGGTGACGGTGATCGGCGCCGCCATGCCCGGGTTGCCCGGCGTGACGACCACGTCGGCCGTGCGGGCCAGCACGTGGGCGAGCGCGTGCTCGCGGCCACCGCTGCCGACGACGCAGACTCTCACGCGGTGGCGAAGGAGACGGTCTGCTCGCGGCCCGGCCCGACCCCGACGAGGCGGACGGGGACGCCGATCTGCTCGGACAAGAAGGCCACGTAGTCGCGGGCCGCCGCGGGCATGTCGTCCGGTGCGGTCGCCGCGCTCAGGTCCGTGCGCCACCCGGGCAGCTCCTCGTAGACCGGCGCCGCCTTGTGGAAGGTCGACTGGTGGTAGGGCAGGTGCGTGTAGCGGATGCCGTCGGCCTCGTAGGCGACGCACACCTTGACCGTCTCGAAGGTGTCGAGGACGTCGAGCTTGGTGAGCGCCACCTCGGTCAGCGAGTTGAGGCGCACGGCCTGGCGCAGCATCACGGCGTCGAACCACCCGCAGCGCCGCTTGCGCCCGGTGTTGGTGCCGAACTCGTGGCCGCGCTCGACGAGGAGCTCGCCGATGTCGTTCTCCTGCTCGGTCGGGAACGGCCCGGCCCCGACCCGGGTCACGTACGCCTTGGCGATGCCGATGACCCCCTCGATGTCGCGGGGGCCGAGCCCCGAACCGGTGCAGGCCCCGCCGGCGACCGGGTTGGAGGAGGTGACGAAGGGATAGGTCCCGTGGTCGAGGTCGAGGAAGGTGGCCTGGGCCCCCTCGAGCAGGACCTGGCGGTCCATGTCCAGGGCGTCGTGGATCATGCCGACGGTGTCGCCCACCATCGGCTCGATGCGGGGGGCGTACTCGCCGAGATAGTGGTCGGCGATGTCGTCGGCCGACAGGGGCAGGCGGTTGTACACCTTCGCCAGGACGGCGTTCTTCTCCTTCAGGGCGACGTCGAGCTTCTGGCGGAAGATCTTGGGGTCGAAGAGGTCCTGGACCCGGATGCCGACGCGGGTTGCCTTGTCGGCGTAGGCCGGCCCGATGCCGCGTTTGGTGGTCCCCAGGGCGTTCTTGCCGAGAAAGCGCTCGGTCACCCGGTCGAGCTCCTGGTGGTACGGCATGATCAGGTGGGCGTTGCCGCTGACGACCAGGCGGCCGGTGTCGATGCCCCTGGCACCCAGGCCGTCGAGCTCCTCGAGCAGCACGGCCGGGTCGACGACGACGCCGTTGCCGATGATCGGCGTGATGTGCTCGTAGAGGATCCCGCTCGGCACCAGCTGGAGCGCGAAGGCCTCGCCGTTGACGACGATGCGGTGGCCGGCGTTGTGGCCACCCTGGTAGCGCACGACCATGTTCATCTCGCGGGCGAGGAGATCGGTGAGCTTGCCCTTCCCCTCGTCGCCCCACTGGGTCCCGACCACCACGGTTGCGGGCACGCGTCTCTCCGTTCGCCAAGTCGCTTCGGATTACGCACCAGTGTACCCGACCCGAAATGGCGTTCCGCATCCGGGGTGGCCTCGCGCATCCGGGGTGGCCTGGCGCATCCGGGGTGGCTCCGACGGTGGTCCCGCCGGGTGGTTTCGGCCGCCGGTCCGGGGGTATCAGCCCGCGTCGGGCCGGAGAGGGCTCGTCCGCCCGCTACGGGGGGCCCGGACGGCCCGGGAAGGGAGTCCCCGAGATGGGGGAGGCTGCGGGACGTCAGGGTCGCTTCCGTGGTGGCCAACGAGGGCATTGAGCAGATGGAGCTGCTGCAGCCCTGGCGGGCGGTGCTCGACGCCGGCGGCCGGGCCGAGGTCGTGGCGCCCCAGCCGGGCATGGTCGAGACGATGCGCCACCTCGACCGGGCCGACCGCTTCCCCGTGGACCGCACGACCGGGTCGGTCCGGGTCGACGACTACGACGCCGCGGTCCTCCCCGGTGGCGTGGCCAACCCCGACCAGCTCCGGACCGACGCGGCCGCCGTCGACTTCCTGGTGGCCCTGTTCGAGTCCGGCCAGCCCGTCGCCGCCATCTGCCACGGACCCTGGACCCTCGTTGAGGGGGACCTGGTGGCGGGCCGGACGCTGACCTCGTGGCCCAGCCTGCGGACGGACCTGCGCAACGCGGGCGCCGACTGGGTCGACCGCGAGGTGGTCGTCTGCCGGGAGGGCGCCAACACGCTGGTCACCAGCCGCAAGCCCGACGACCTGCACGCCTTCTGCCGCCAGCTCACGACGGCGTTCGCCCCGGGGCGCGTGCCGGCCTGACCCCGGGCCGCCGACCCCTGTCGCGACGCGCGAGAGGGGTCGGCCGGCAGATCAGAAACCCGTCGCCGCGATGATCGCCCCGTTGAGGTGCGTGCCGAGCATGCTCCCGTCATTGGGGGCGTCGCCGAAGTTGTAGACCGCCCCGGCGGCCGAGGCCACCCAGTACCCGCCGCCGTCCGCGGTGGCCGCGATGGCCGCGGCCGGGTTGAAGCCCCCGGTGGTGTCGGCGGGGACGCTGCCCAGGTTGGCCGCGTTCCCGTAGGGGAAGACCTGGCCGTTGGCGTCGAGGATCCAGTACCCCTGGCCGTTGGGAGTGCGCACCATGGAGGTGATGGCCGAGCTCTGCTGCCCCGGGGCGCCGAAGTAGGGGGCGTCGCCGAAGGTGTAGACGTTCCCGGTCGACGTGACGACCCAGTAGCCGTTGCCGGTGGCGTCGGGCGCCACCGCCACCGCCTTGCCGGCACAGCCCCCGATCCCCGGGCACGAACCCTCGAACCTGGCGTTGCCGAACGAGAACACCCCGCCGTCGGAGGCCACCATGAAGTACCCACCCCCGCTGGCGGTCGGCACCATCCCCACGATCGGCGCATTGAGGCTGTTGGGCAGACCGGAGCCGGCCGGATGGAGCCCCAGGCCCGGGATGGAGCCGTAGAAGCCCGTGTCGAAGCTGAAGATCCCGCCGTCGGACGCGACCAGCCAGTACCCGTTGTCACTCGCCGTCGGGGTGATGCCGACCACGGGGCGCTGCAGCTTGAGGCTCCCGGTCGAGCCGTAGAACTGCGCCGACCCGAACGTGAAGATGCCGCCGTCGGAGCCGACGAGCCAGTAGCCGTGCGGCGGGGGGGCGGTGACGTTGACGTTCGTCGTGCCACTCGAGGTGCTCGAGTTCGCATCACCCGAATAGCCCCCCCGCACGACGCCGTTGCCGACGGGCGTGTTGGTCGCGCTGCACGACCCGGTCCCATGGGGGAACCCGGCTGCCGGGGAGAGCGTGGCAGTGCAGAGAGCCGTCGAACCATCGGTGAAGGTGACGGTTCCCGTGGGCGAGGGACCCGGAGAACTGACCGTGGCCGAGTACGTGACCGCCTGCCCGGCGGCCGATTGCGTCGGGCCGGCGGAGACGGCGGTGGTCGTGGGCTCGGGCACGTAGGTGATCGTGAACGAAGGGGGAGACCCGGCCAAAGCCCCAGCCGACGAGATGACGTTCCCCTGGCTGTCGAGCATGTCCACGGGGCCGACGACGCCGGTCGCGGGATCGGCCGCGGTGAGGGCCATCTGGGTGAAGGTGACCGATCCGAAATTGGCGAGATAAGGCTGGGGGCCGCTCAACGCTGTGGGGAGCTCCTGGATCCACTCGGCGGATTCGCCGGGGCCGTCGTAGGTCACCGGTATGGATGCGATGTCGCCTGCCTGGCTGACGTCCTCGATGTTGATCGTCCAACTGCTCCCGGAGTTCTGGATGATCTGAGCTTCCATCTGGTCGCCGGGAAAGACCTGGCCGATGAGCACGGGAACGCTGGGAAAGAGCTCGTACCAGGCGTAGTAGGTGGTGGACCCACCCTGCGTCTGCTCGGCCGTCCCCGTCTGGATGATGTCGCCGTCGGAAGCGGGCGAGCCGTCGTCGATCCCGATCCACGTGCCCGTCGCTTCGAGGGTCTGCGTGGGTTGGACGGTCGGCACGGTCCAGTCTCCCTGAATGCCGGAGAACGTCGTCCCGGTGGCGTACTGCCCCGACCAGTTGAAGGACTCGGCCGCGTTCTGCACCCCGCCCACGTGGGGCCCCGGAGAGGTCACGAATTGTGGCGGCTCGGTGTGCACCTGCGCCGAAGAGATGGCGTTCGGGTGCGCCCAGTGCCCGCTGGGCGGCGAGGGTGCCGAAGCAGAGACACTCGGTAGTGTCGACACCGAGACAGCGCCCTGGCCGCTCGGTGCACGCTGCGCCCCGGCAGCTGAGACTCCGGCAACCAGACCGACGGAAATGAGCGTCGACGCGCCCAGCCACCTCCACAAACGAAACGACCTTGGCACGTCCGTCCTCCCAATGTTTTGGTCTCAGGAGACGGAGCCTCAGGAACTGACCGCCGACGCCTCGAGTGCGCTGTCGCTCCAACAGTAGTTGGGTGCGCCCAGGACGTACAGCAACACCGGGGACATATGTGCGGACGTCACGAGAGCATCGCCCTAACGTTGTGCACGAGGAGGTGCGCGGTGCGCACATCGAACGTGACAACCACGTGACATCTGCGACGACCTCATGACCGACGCAGCCCACGACGCTTCACACGACGCTTCACACGACGCTGCGCACCATCGTGGCTCCCACGGCGAGGACGCCCATGGACCACAGCCCGGCCACCCGCACTCGGGGGTCGCCCGCGCCCTGAACGCGGTGTCGCTCGCCTTCGGGCGCGGTGCGGTCGCCACCTGCGTGACCGACCTCGCTCTGCTCACCCCGGCCGACCACGTTGTCGACGTCGGCTGTGGGCCGGGGACCGCGGCCCGGGTGGCGTCACGCCAATGCAGGCGGGTCACCGGGGTCGACCCCGATCCCACCTCGCTCCGCCTGGCCCGCGTGCTCGACTCACTCCGTCGGCGGCGCAACGTGCAGATCGTGGAGGGCAGCGCCGAGGCCCTCCCGCTCCCCGACGCCGGCGCGACGGTTGTCTGGGCCATCAGCTCGGTGCACCACTGGGCCGACCCCACCGCGGGCCTGTCCGAGGCGCTCCGTGTGCTCGAACCCGGCGGCCGGGTCTTCCTCGTGGAGCAGTTGAAGGACTCCGGGGCACGGGGCAACCGGGCGCACGGGCTGACCGATGCCGAAGTGAAGGGGGTGCTCGACCAGGCCAAGGCGGCGGGCTTCACGGCCGTGCGCCGCGAGACACACGTCGCCGGTCGCCGGACGGTCGCCGTGGTCCGGGGATCGCGGCCGGGCGCGGCGGGCCGGGAGACTTCTCCAGAACTGTAAACGACACTTTTTACAGTTCCCGGAGAGCGGCCGCCCCGACGCCGGGGGACGCATCTGGGACGATGGCACCATGAGGCGACTCGCCCCCTGGGCCTTGCTCGTGGTGCTGGTCGCCGGCGTCACCGCCGGTGCCGCACTGGGAATCTCGCAGTCGCACACCGGTGGCTCCGGCGTCGCCGTTGCTGCCGCGCCCGGCCCGGCGGAGCCCGTGTTCGTCGGGATGACCGTGAACCAGGCCCTCGAGTTGGCGCGCAGCCGGGGCGTCTCGGTGCGGATCTGGCGGCTTCCGGCGAGCATGCCGGCGGGCACCGTCATGCAACAGGTGAGCGAACAGCCGGTGTTCCTGGTCGTCTCCGACGGCCCACCGCGGGACCGGCGGGCGGTGCTGCCCCAGGCGGTCGGGCCACCCGTCCACGCTGAGTGCGCTCCAGGGTTCAGGCTCGACGCGGACGGCAACGCCGGGCCCGCGACCTGCCAGGGCGACGCGGTCAATGTTGCGACATGGGACTTCTTCGCTGCATCGAAGCCACCGCTGCTCGCGCTGGGGCGGGCGGCGACCGAGTGCGAGGTCGCACGGGTCTACGACGACGACCAGCTCACCGCGCCCATGAACTTCACGGTCTTCGAGCTGGCGAGCGCGTACTACGGGTGGAGCTTCGGGTCGGCCTTCACCGATCAGCTCGCGGGCTCCGGCGCACAGGCCGCCGGGTGCGCGGCGGGGTGACACCGGCCTCCGACGTCGCCCGGGACGTCCGCGCCGGGCCGCCGAGGTGCCCGGCTCCTAGTGTGGGGGCCATGACCAGGTCGAAAGGACCGTCGCCTTCGTGACACCGGGAGCCGAGGACGACCCGGTCACCGAGCCGGTCCCGGTGGTGTCGACGGGAGCGGCGGTGGCGGACGAACGCCCTGTGCCCACGGAGCCGGAATGGTGGAAGGCCAGGCCCGCCGCCATGGCGATCGTGGGGATCGCGGCGCTGGTCGCAATCGGCATCTCCATCGCGGTGCTGACGTCGGGCGGCGGGAACGGCTACGCAGGTCCGGTCGGGTCCAATCCGAACGGACCCGGCTACACCTCGGGCTCGGGGACGAGCGGGAACACGGCCGCCGGCAGCTCGGGCTCGGGGAACTCGGGCGTCGGGACGTCGGGCACGACCGGGAACACGGCACCGGGGGGCCAGTCGGCCGGGGCGGGCGCCGCGGCCGGAGCGGGCGCCGGGGCCGGCGGTGGCGCCAACACCGGTGCCACCGGGAACACCGGGAGCGCCGGCAGCCTGGGCGGTGGGCAGTCGGCGGGCGGTGCGGGTGCAGGCGCGGCCTCGGGCGGTGCCGCCGGGGCGGGCGGTGCGAGCACGGCCGGCGGTGCCGGCGGCGCGACGGGCTCGGGGACGCAGAGCGGGGGCCAGTCGGCAGGAGGCGGCGCAGGTGCGGCCTCGGGCGGCGCCGGCAAGACGACGAGCTCGCAGCCGAGCGGGAGCCAGAGCGCGGGCGGCGGGACGTCGAGCTCGGTCCCGGGTGGAGGCGGCTGAAGGCCTCAGCCGAGGCGCAGCGTCTCGAGCGGCTCCAGGCGGGCCGCCTTGATGGAGGGGAACAGGCCCGCGGTGACCGAGACCACGATGGCGAGTCCCATCCAGATCGGGATGTCGGCGTACGAGATCACGACGACCCAGCCCGCGATCCACGACACGGTGTAGACGACGCCCACGCCGAGCGCCGCGCCGAGCAGACCGCCCAGCACGCCGACGAAGAGGGACTCGAGCAGGAACTGCGAGGCGATCTTGGAACGGCTGTGGCCGACGGCCCGGCGGATCCCGATCTCGGCGGAGCGTTGGATCACCGAGATCGACATGACGTTGGCGATCCCGATCCCGCCCACGGTCAGCGCGAGCAGGCCGGCCAGCAACGCCACCTCCTGCAGGGTCCGGTTGGCCTGGGCTGCGGCCTGCAGCACGTCGCTCGGGATCTGGGTGGAGACCTGGTTCGGCCCGCCGAGGCTGATCGCCGTCGGGATGGCGTCGGCCGTGGCCTGGGTCGTCCCGGGCACGGCGCGGATGTAGAGCTGGTTCGGGAGGCCGTTCGTGTCGAGGACGTGCTTCGCCGCCCACTGCGTCACGAAGGCCGCGTTGTCCAGGTCGGGGTCCAGCGCGACCGGCCCGAGCACGCCGACGACGCCGAAGTTGGTCCCGTTGAGCCGGATGGTCCGGATCTCGCCCGGCAGGTACCCGTACTGCTTCGCGATGCCCGAGCCGAGCACGACCGACTTGAGGTGCAGCTCGCTGTCCGCGCCGTTGAGCCAGCGCCCGTCGATCAGGGGCACGTTGAGCACCGAGGGGAGGTCGTCGTCAGCCGCGCGGATCGGCACCGGGAACGCCTCGTAGTAGGTGCTCGCGCCCTGGACCGGCAGCGCCACCACGCCGGACACGTTGGTGGTGGCCGCCGCCGCCGTGACCGTCGACACGTTCTCGACCCGCTGCACCGCGTCCGGGGGGAAGGTCGGGTTCTGGGAGCCGAAGGTGCCGCCGGCCTGGGCGATGATGAGGTTGGTCCCGAGATCGGCCAGCTGCGCCTGCAGCTCGCCCTTGGCGCTCTCGGTCAACCCCACCGCGCTGACCATGGCGGCGACGCCGATGACGGGCCCGAGCATGATCATGAGCGTCCGGACCTTCCTGGCCTTGAGCCCGGACCACGCCACCCCGAGGAGGTCGCGCAGCTGGTTCACGGGGTGACGACCACCCGTTGCTCGTCGGCGACGATCTCGCCGTCGCGCATGGAGACCTTCCGGCGCGCCGTGTTGGCCACCGTCGGGTCGTGCGTCACCATGACCACGGCGCGCTCGGGGGATTCGAGGCCGGCGAAGATCTCGAGCACGTGGGCGGCGTTGGCGGAGTCGAGTGCCCCCGTCGGCTCGTCGGCGAGGATCATGAGCGGGTCGGTGACGATGGCACGGGCGAGTGCCACCCGTTGCTGCTCGCCGCCCGACAGCTGGACCGGCCGGTGGTCGACCCGCGCCGCCAGCCCGAGACGATCGAGTGCGGCCCGGGCGCGCTCGCGCCGCTCCTTCGGTCGGATGTCGCGGTAGAGGAGCGCCGTCTCGACGTTGCCGAGCGCGGTGAGGTGGGGAATGAGATGGAACTGCTGGAACACGAACCCGATCGACTCGCCACGCAACCTCGAGCGGGTCGGGTCGTCGAGCGTGCTGACGTCCTGGCCGGCGACGCGGATCGTGCCCGCCGTCGGCAGGTCGAGGACGCCGAGCAGGCCCAGCATGGTGGACTTGCCCGAGCCCGACGGTCCCACGATCGACATGAATTCGCCGGGGAGGATCCTGAGCGAGACGTCGCGCAGGGCGTAGACCTCCACCTCCTCGCCGTAGACGCGGGAGACGGACTCCAGCTCGAGCAGCGGTGCGACGCCGGCCGCCGCAGCGTCGGGCGGCGGGGCGTCGGGGCCCGCATCCACCCGGGCCGTGCCGTACGGCGGGGTCTCGGGGCCCGAGACGGTCACGAGGACTGGTTGACCCCGGAGATGACCAGCTGGTTGAGGCGCAGGCCCTCCGTGATCTGAATGTAGGAGCCCTCGGTCAGCCCGGTCTTGACGGGCACCTCGGTGACCCGGCCGCCCTGGGCCAGGTCGATGACCCGGACGACATCCGCCCCGGAGCCGTTCTGCTTCACGGCCGAGATCGGGACGGTCAGCGCGTTGTCGACCTGCTGGTTCACCACGGTGATCGACACCTGCGAGCCGTCGGCCCCGGTGAGGTCGGACACGTCGATCCGGCCCTCGTAGACCTGTTGGGACTGGCCCCCGGTTCCGGTGACCGTGGTGGGCGCCGAGTCGAGCTCGGTGATGACCCCCGTCCCGGAGGTGTTCTCGCCCGAGATCTGGATCGTGCAGCGCTGGCCCACCGCCAGCTCGCTGCGCTCGGCGGCCGTCGCCTGCAGCGTCACGGAGAGGTTCGGCTCGGTGAGCGAGAGGATCGCCTCCCCCGGGGCCACCGATGCCCCCGCCTTCACGTAGACCTCGCCCACGCGGGTGGGCCAGTTCCCGACGATCATGTCCGTGGGCTCGAACTCGACGTTCGACTGGATCGACTGCAGCACCACGGTGACCTGTGTCTGCCCGGCCTTGAGCAGGGCCGTCCCGGCCAGTGGCACGTAATTCTGGCCCGGCTCGGCCGTGCCCTGGGCGCCGAAGTTCACCGAGGTGTTCTTCGCCGGGGCCTGGTCGGCGGTGATGGTGAACGAGGCCGCGCCGCCCTGCGCGACGGTCGAGGTGTTGGCCGAGATGCTGAGCGTCGGCAGGACCTGGGACGTGATGGTCACCGCGGTGCTGCTCGGCGACCCGATCAGGTAGGACGAGCTCGGGGCCAGCGAGACGGTCAGGGTCTTGTCCGGCTCCACCAGGTTGTTGGTGACGGTCGGGATCTGCACCTCGACCGAGGTCTGTCCGGCCGGCACGACGATGTTCCCGGCCGGCAGCGTGTAGTCCGTCCCCAAAATGGCGGTGCCGCCGTAGGACAGCGCGATGGTGACCGGCGTGCTGACCGCCTGGTTCAGCGCCACGGCGACGTCGTAGGGCTCACCCTCGTCGAGGTAGGTGGTCGCCGACGTCAGCGTCGCCGTCGGCTGCGTGGTGCTCCCGTTGATCTGGATCACGGCGGATCCCGGCGAGCCCACGCTGTAGGAGGTCGGCGAGGGCGCCAGGGACACGACGATGTACTTGTTCGGCCCGATGACGCCGTCGTTGAGCGTGTCGACGGTCACGCTCGCCGACGTCGTGCCCGCGGCGAGCGTGAGGATCGGGTTGACCGGGTCGTAGTCGGTGCCCGGGCTGGCGCTGCCCGAGACGTCGAGCTGGACCTGCGTGTTCTGCAGGGGGGCCTGGTTGGCGGTGACGGTGAGGGTGGCCGAGCCGCCGGGGTTGACGGCCGTGCCGCCGGAGATCGTGAGGGCGGGCACGTTGGCGTTCGTGATCGTCGTCTGGGCGGAGCTCGGCGAGCCGACCGTGTAGCCGGTCCCGGAGGCGACCGAGAGCACGATCGTCGGCTCCTGCTCCACCAGGTTGTCGGACCGGGTCTGCACCTCGACGGTCGTCTGCGTCGCGCCGGCGGCCAAGGTCGCCGTCGTCGGTGGCGTCACGATGTCGTTGCTCCCCGCCGTACCGCTCGAGGTGAGGTTCACCGTCAGGGCGGCACTCGGCGCCGGGTCGGCGGTGATCACGAACGACGCCGGCTCTCCCTGGGGCACCTGGTTGTCCACCGACTGGATCGTGATCCCGGGCGTGGTGTCATGAGGGCTCTCGGTCCGGTACGACGCCAGCGACGCCGTCGCGCGGCCCGAGGGGCCGAGCGAGGTGGTCTGTGCCGCGGGAGGCCCGATGATCAGCCCCGCCGAGTTCTGGGTCCCGACCTTGTACCCGGTGCCCTGCTCGAGGGAGACCGTGACCGACTCCGGGTTCGCCGGGGTCGAGTTGGGATAGTGGTGCTGGGCCTGCCACTGGGCCAGCGCGAACTGCGTCTGCTGGGAGAAGTAGTTGTCCATCGGGCCGGGGTCGTCGCCGGCGGCCGCCAGGATCTGCTTCAGCTCGAGCACGTCCTCGCCCTGGTCGCCGGGCGCCAGCGCGCGGAAGAAGGGCAGCGCCCCCGGCTCGGCGATGGCATCGCGGCCGCCGAGCGAGAACATGACCTGGTCCGCCTGCGTGGTCGAGCCGTTGGTCGCGGTCACGGCACTGACGATGCCCTCGGTCGACGCGGTGATGTTGCGGAGCTCCTTGCGGGCGAGGGTCCCGCTCAAGGCCACCGTGTTCTGCAGTGTCCGCTCCTGCACCCGGGAGAAGATGACCACCTCGCCCTGCCCCGACGCCGGGCTGGAGCCGCGCGAGACCGCGAAGGCGATGCCCCCGGCCACGAGCACGACCGCCACGGCGACGGCGACGATCTTCTGGTTACGCGTCACGTGTGACCCCCTGGGATTCCGACGAGCTCTACGCCTGCGCCTTCGCCGCGCACGCCTGCAGATCAGGGCTGGAGAGGAGGCTCTGTCCCGGTGGCGGCGTCATCGCCTGCGACGCACCGCCGCCCGTTCCCCCGAACGAGAAGAGGAGCCCCTTGGAGTTCGGCGTCGGGGTCGGGATCCCCCATCCGCGCGCGATCATGCACTTCCGCCACTTCAGGTAGTCCTGGTTCTCCGTCTTCACCTGGCTCGGTGTCAGGTTGTCCTGGGCGCTCTGCGCGGACTTGAGCGCCTGCAGAATGTTGCTCTGGGCCGCGCACTGTTCGAGGCTCTTCAGGTACGAGGGGTCGTTCGTGGGCGAGCTCGGGTCCTTGGGGTTCGGCGCCCCCTGGAACGTCACCCCGCGGGTCGTCAGGCACGACTGGAACGTCGCCACCGCCGAGAACAATGCGGTGGTCGGGTTCTGCTTGGCCAGCGGGACCGTCACACTGGCGGCGTTCACGTGCGCGCCGTGGGCGCCGCCCCCGGGGCGGTCGGCCTGGGGGATCTGGCCGGCCGCGACGTAGGTCGACGAGGCGGTGGTGCCCGGCGTCCCGCACCCGGCGGCGGCGAGGCCCAGCAGCGCGAGCGCGAGGGCACACGCACCCTCGAACTTCCCGAGCGTGCCGGACCGTCCCCTCCTCACCGACCTTCCCCCACGGTGCGCAGGCTACGACCATTGCCGGTTCGGGGTTGAGCACCGGCGGGTTCCCCGTGGCGGCCGGGGCCCCGTCAGGCACGGGACCGACCGCTCGGGCGCCCGGATCCCGCCCCGGGCTCACCCCAAAGCGATGCCTAGCGCAGGACGATCTTGTCGTCGTCCACGGCGACCGTGACCGTCGCGCCGTCGAGGTACTTGCCCTCGAGGAGCGCCAGCGCCAGCGGGTCCTCGATCTCGCGTTGGAGCACCCGGCGCAGGGGGCGCGCGCCGTAGTCGGGGTCGTACCCGGCGTGGGCCAGCCACTGTTCGGCTTCGGGCGTCACCACGAGCGACAGCCGCCGCTCGGCCAGCCGGGAGCGCAGCCGCTCCAGCTGGATCTCCACGATGATCGCCAGGTCCGCCTCGGACAGCGGGCGGAAGCGGACGATCTCGTCGATCCGGTTGATGAATTCCGGCTTGAAGTGGTCCGCGGGCTCGCCCTTGAGGTTCGACGTCATGATGAGCACGGTGTTCGTGAAGTCCACCGTGCGCCCCTGCCCATCGGTCAGGCGCCCGTCTTCGAGCACCTGCAGCAGGATGTTGAAGACGTCGGGGTGTGCCTTCTCGAGCTCGTCGAGCAGCACGACGGAGTAGGGCCGCCGGCGCACCGCCTCGGTGAGCTGCCCCCCCTCGTCGTAGCCGACGTAGCCCGGGGGCGCGCCGACGAGCCGCGACACGGCGTGCTTCTCCATGTACTCGGACATGTCGATGCGGATCATCGCCCGCTCGTCGTCGAAGAGGAACTCGGCCAGCGCGCGGGCCAGCTCGGTCTTGCCGACGCCCGTCGGCCCGAGGAAGAGGAACGACCCGATGGGACGGTTGGGGTCGCTCAACCCGGCGCGGCTGCGCCGGATGGCGTTGGCCACGGCGGAGACCGCCTCGTCCTGCCCCACCACGCGCTCGTGGAGGGTGGACTCCAACCGCACCAGCTTCTGCACCTCGCCCTCCAAGAGGCGCGTGACGGGGACGCCGGTCCAGCGGCTGACCACCTCGGCGATGTCCTCGGCGTCGACCTCCTCCTTCAAGAAGCGCGAGCCGGCCTGCAGCTTGGCCAGGTCGTCGTTGGCGTCGGCGATGCGGCGTTCCAGCTCCGGCAGCTCGCCGTAGCGGATGGCCGCCGCGCCGGCCAGGTCGGCGTCGCGCTCCAGCCGGGCCGCCTCCTCCTCCTTGAGCGTCTTCTCCTCCTGCAGCTGGCTGACCGCGTTGAGGTAGCTCTTCTCCTGCTGCCAGTGCGCTGCCATGGAGTCGCGCTGCTCGCCCAGCTCGGCCAGCTCGAGCTCCAGGCGCTCGAGGCGCTCCTTCGACGCCTCGTCGGTCTCCTTCGCCAGCGCCAGCTTCTCGATCTCGAGCTGGCGGATGCGCCGGGAGATCTGGTCGAGCTCCGTCGGCATGGAGTCGATCTCAATGCGCAGCTTCGACGCCGCCTCGTCAATGAGGTCGATCGCCTTGTCGGGCAGGAAGCGCCCCGTGACGTAGCGGTCCGACAGCACGGCCGCCGCCACCAGCGCCGCGTCCTGAATCCGGACCTTGTGGTGCGCCATGTAGCGCTCGGACAGCCCGCGCAGAATGGCGATCGTGTCCTCGACCGAGGGCTCGCCCACGAAGACCGGCTGGAAGCGCCGCTCGAGCGCGGCGTCCTTCTCGATGGAGGTCCGGTACTCGTCGAGCGTGGTGGCGCCGATGAGGCGGAGCTCGCCCCGGGCCAGCATGGGCTTGATCATCTGCCCGGCGTCCATGGCCCCCTCGGCCGCGCCGGCGCCGACGATGGTGTGCAGCTCGTCGATGAAGGTGATGATCTCGCCCTCGGCGTCGGTGATCTCCTTCAGCACGGCCTTGAGCCGCTCCTCGAACTCGCCGCGGTACTTGGCCCCGGCCACCATGGAGCCGAGGTCCAGCGCGATGACGCGCTTGCCCTTCAGCCCCTCGGGCACGTCGCCCTCGATGATCCGGTTGGCCAGCCCCTCGACGATCGCCGTCTTGCCGACGCCCGGCTCGCCGATCAGCACCGGGTTGTTCTTGGTGCGCCGCGAAAGCACCTGGATCACCCGGCGGATCTCCTCGTCGCGCCCGATGACCGGGTCGAGCTTGCCCTCCCGGGCCGCCTCGGTGAGGTCGCGCCCGTACTTGGCGAGGGCCTGGTAGGTCTGCTCGGGGTCCGGCGTCGTGACGCGGTGGTTGCCCCGCACGGCGCGCAGCGCGGTGAGCAGCGCGTCCCGGGTGACACCGATCTGGTCGGCCAGGGCGAGGACGAGATGCTCGACCGACACGTAGTCGTCGCCGAGGTCACGCCGGTTCTGGTCCGCCGCCTCGAGCACCGCCCGCGCGTCGCGCGACAGGCCGGGCTCCGAGCCGCCCTCGGCGCGCGGCAGGCGCGCCAGCTGCTCGTGCACCCTGCCGGCCAACACGTCGGGGTCCACCCCGACCTGGGTCAGCAGGGGGCGCGTCGTCGTCTCCTGCTGCTGGAGCAGCGCGTCGAGCAGGTGGGCCGGCGTCAGCTCCGGGTGGTTGGAGGACGCCGCGTGTCCCGTGGCCGCGCTGAAGGCGGCCTTCGTGTTGTTGGTCCAGCGTTCAGGGTCTATCGGCATCCGCCCGTCCCTCTCGTCTCGTACTGCGTTGTCGTCTCGTGTCTCGTGCTCGTGGGGTCCTTCGTGCTCGTGGGGTCGCCCGCGGTCACCGCCCCGCCGCCGCCCTCCGCCGGTAGGGCACGGGCGCCTGGCGCACCGGCACCAGGTCGCGCCGGTACTGGCGGTGCGTGGCGGCCACGGCCTCGAGGGCCTGGGCCCGCACCTCGACCAGCTCGGCGCGCAGCCGGGCCAGCTCGGACTCCAGCTGGAGCACCCGGCGTACCCCTTCGAGGTTGAGCCCCGTCGACGTCAGCTCCTGAATGTGGCGCAGCCGCTCCAGGTCACGCTCGGAGAAGCGTCGGCTCCCACCGCTGGTGCGCGACGGGTCGAGCAGGCCCTTGCGCTCGTAGATGCGCAGCGTCTGGGGGTGCATCCCGGCCAGCTCGGCCGCCACCGAGATGACGTAGACGGCCTGGTTGGCGTCGCGGTCGCTCGTGCGGTCCGCCATCACGTCACCCCTCCACCTCAATGCGCGGCGCCGGCGCGGTCACCGCGGCCAGCGACTCCACCGCCGCCTTCTGCTCGTCGGTGAGCTCCGTCGGCACGACGACCTCCACCTTGACCATGAGGTCGCCGGGCTTCTTCCCGTTGCGGCCCGAGCCGGCGGGGACGCCGCGGCCGCGCACGCGTAGCACCTTGCCCGACTGCGTGCCCTGCGGCACCTTGAGCGTCACCTTGCCGTCGAGTGTCGGGACCGTGATGGTCGTGCCCAGCACCGCCTCGGGGTAGGTGATCGGCACCGTGATGGTCAGGTTGCGGCCGTTGCGCCCGAACACCGGGTGGCGCGAGACGTGCACGACGACGTAGAGGTCGCCGGGGGGCGCCATGCCCTGCCCGGGCGCGCCCCGGCCCTTGACCCTGATGCGCTGCCCGCTGTCGACCCCGGGCGGGATCCGCACCTTGACCGAGCGGACCTTCTGCTCGGTGCCGGTGCCGCGGCAGACCGGGCACGGCGTGTCGAACAGCGTCCCCCGCCCGACGCAGTCGGGGCAGACGGTGCTGAGCGAGAACAGGCCCTGGTTGTCGTTGAGGCTCCCCGTCCCGCCGCAGCGCGGGCAGGTGTGCGTCGACGTCCCCGGCGCGGCACCCGAGCCGCGGCAGTTGGTGCAGCGCACCTCCTGGGGCACGTTGACCGACGTGGTCACGCCGTGCACCGCGTCCTGGAAGGACAGGTGCAGCTGCGCCTCCATGTCGGCGCCCCGCTGCGGGCCGCGTTGGGTGCGCGTCCGCCCGCCGCCGCCGAACAGGCCTCCGAAGAGGTCGCTCAGGTCGCCCATGTCCTCCATGCGGAACGTCCCGCCGGCGCCGGGCTGGCCGAAGCCGCCCACCGGGCCGTGGGCGCGGACCTCGTCGTACTCCTTGCGCTTCTCGGCGTCGCCGAGCACGTCGTACGCCGCGCTGATCTCCTTGAAGCGCTCCTCCGACCCGGGGTTGGCATCGGGGTGGTGCTGCTTGGCCAGCTTGCGGTAGGCCCGCGTGATCTCCTTGTCCGACGCCGTGGGAACGACGCCGAGCGTCTTGTAGTAGTCCTTCTCGAACCATTCGCGCTGTGCGGCCATGCGTCAGTTCACCCTCGGACGCGGACCATGGCGGGGCGGAGCACCTGTCCCTTCCAGCGGTACCCCGAGCGCATGACGGCGTCGACGACCTGGCGGCCGCCGTCGTCCTCTTGGGCGTCGGCCTGGGCCACCGCGTCGTGCACGACCGGGTCGAAGGGGACGCCGGCCTGGTCGACGCGCTCGAGGCCCGCCTTGGCCAGGATGTCCATGAGCATGGCCCGCGAGGCGCGCAGCGCCTTGCCGTCCTCGGTCACCTCGAGCGACTCGTTGAGATGGGCCTCGGCCAGGTCGAGTGTGTCGAGCACCGGCAGCAGCTTGTCGACGAGGTCGCTCGACGCACGCGCCGACTGCTCGTTCTGCAGGCGCGCCACGCGCTTGCGGTAGTTCTCGAAGTCGGCCTGGGTGCGCTGGAGCGCGAGCAGGTACTCGTCCCGCTCGCGCGCCAGCACTTCCCGTGGATCGGCCTCCTCGGCCAGGGCGCGCGAGACCGCGGCGGCGGCCTCGTCGGCCGCCTCCTCCGCCGCGTCGGCCTCAGAGAAGGCGCGCTCCTCCTCGGGCATGGCCTCGTCGCCGAAGCTCATTGCTCATCGACGATCTCGGCGTCGACGACGTCGTCGTCGGACGCGCCCTCGGCCGGGCCCTCGCCACCGGCGGCGCCGTCGGGACCGGCACCGCCGGCCGACTGCGAGGCCGACGCCTGCTCGTAGAGGCGCTGGCTGAAGCTCTGCGACACGCCGACCAGCTTCTCGGTGGCGTCCTTGATCGCCTCGATCGAGGTCCCGGCCACGGCGTCCTTCACGCCCTTCAGGGCCGACTCGACGTCGTCCTTCTCGGAGCCCTCGAACTTCTCGCCCTGCTCCCTGAGGAGCTTCTCGGTCTGGTACACCAGCGTGTCGGCGGTGTTGCGGACCTCGGCCTCCTCACGGCGCTGGCGGTCGTCCTCGGCGTGGGCCTCGGCGTCGCGCACCATGCGCTCGATGTCGTCCTTGGCCAGCGACGACTGGCCGGTGATCGTCATCGACTGCTCCTTGCCCGTCGCCTTGTCCTGGGCGGACACGTGGACGATGCCGTTGGCGTCGATGTCGAAGGTGACCTCGATCTGCGGGATCCCCCGCGG
>JBKQUM010000167.1:0-15988 GCA_052140165.1 Acidimicrobiales bacterium | reverse complement strand
CCTCCATGGCCAGCGGCCCGCCGAAGACGTTGCCCACCAGGCGCGAGTAGGCGGACCAGTTCATGCCGAACTCGAACTCCTGGATCAGTCCCGTCACCACGCCCACCGCGACGTTGATCAGCAGCAGCGACCCGAAGAAGCGGGCCAGGCGACGGTAGGTGTCGTCGCCGTTGCGGTACCAGGCGGTCTGCAGCAGCGCCACCAGGAACGCCAGCCCGATCGTGACGGGCACGAAGAGGAAGTGGTAGATGCTCGTGCTGGCGAACTGCCAGCGCGCGAGGTCCAGAGGGTTCACGGGGTGTCGCTCCCTTCGTTGAGGACTGCTTCGTTGAGATCGTCGAGAAGGTCAGCGGCTCGCTCCGCCGGGGCGGCGCTCGCGGGGCGGGCGTCGAGCGCGCTCCGGTCGTTCATCTGCTCGTCCCACCACAGCCCGGCATAGCGACCACCGGCGCGCACGAGTTGGGTGTGCGTGCCGCGTTCGGCGACCCGGCCGCCGTCGAGGACGATGATCTCGTCCACTTCGTCCAGCCCTGCCAGACGGTGCGTGATGAAGAGCGTCGAACGGCCCTCGGTGAGGGCCAGAAGGTCGTCGGTGAGGGCATCGGCCGCCGCGGGGTCGAGGTGCTCCGCCGGCTCGTCGAGGATGAGGATGGGAAATTCGGCCAGGAGGGCGCGCGCCACCGCCACCCGCTGGCGCTGCCCGCCCGAGAGGCGGGTGCCGGCCGTCCCCACCTGCGTGGCCAGACCATTGGGCAGGCCGGCGAGCCAGTCGCCCAGGCCCACCCGCTCGAGCACCTCGATGAGCTCGTCGTCGCTCGCCGAACGGCGGCCCACTCGCAGGTTCTCGGCCAGGCTGGTGGTGAAGAGGTGCGGGCTCTGCTCGACGAGCCCGACCACCCGGCGCACGTCGTCGGACGCCAACCGGTTCATCGGCACCCCGTCCAGGCGTGCGTCGCCGGCGTCGACGGGCAGGAAGCGCACCAGGACGTCGGCCAGCGTCGACTTACCCGCCCCGCTCTGTCCGACCAGGGCGACCCGGCGTCCCGGCACCAGGTCGAGATCCACGCCCCGGAGCACCGGCCGGTCGGCCCCGGGGTAGCCGGCCCACACCGCGCGCAGCGAGAGGGTGTGCGGCCCGGACACCGCGGTGGCCAGCGGCAGCGGCGGGTCGGGTTCCTCGACAGGCACGGGCGCGTCGGTGGCGGCGAACACGCGGCCGGCCGCCGTCCGCGAGCGCTGGAGCGCCTGGGTCGCCGCCGGCAGGGGAGACACGAGCTCGAAGGCGGCCAGTGGGACGAGGGCGAGCACGGCGAGCAGCGCACCGTCGAGGTGCCCACTGTGGGTGCTGCGCACGCCGAGGGTCAGGGCGCCCCAGCTGGCGAGACCGGCCAGCGCCGTGGTGAGACCGAGGCCGATGCCGGCGGTGCCCGCGCCCCGCCGGGCCGCGCCGCGCAGGCGCCGATCTGCGCCGGCGATCCGCTGCAGCTGCTCATCTGTGCCGCCCATGACCGTCAGCTCCTGCGCTCCGTCGATGAGGTCCACTACCGCCGCGCTGAGGTCGCCGCGGGCCGATGCCTGTTTGGACTCCTCCCGCTTGGCCAGGCGGCCCGTGAGCCACGGCACCAGCGTGGCCGAGACGACGAGGGCCACCAGCAGCACCGCGCCCGCACCCGGCAGCAGGACCCACATGACGGCCACGGTCGCCGCGCCCACGACGCCGGCCACCGCGAATGGCTGGATCACGCGCAGCACGACGTCTTGTAGCGAATCCACGTCGTCGACGACCCGGGCCACGAGGTCGCCCCGTCGGAAGAGGGGGAGGCCGGCCGGGGCGATCGCCTCGAGGCGGCCGTAGACGCGGACCCGAAGGTCGGTCAGCACCCGCAACGCGGCGTCGTGGCCGACCAACCGTTCGCCGTAGCGCAGGAAGCCGCGGGACAGGCCGAAGAACTGCACGCCCACGATGGCCAGCGTCAAGGAGGCCTCAGAGGGATGCAGGGCGGCCTTCGAGATGAGCCAGGCCGACGTGCCCATGAGGGCGATGGACGCCCCGATGGCCCCGGCGCCCAGCAGCGAGGCCTGCGCCAGCCGCCCGGCGGCGACGCGCGCGATGCCGAGCGTCCGCCCCAGGTCGGCCGGGCGATCCGGCGTCGCGTCGAAAACGCCGTCGCTCACGCCGTCACCACCGGAGCAGGCAGCCGGATCACCCGGTCGGCCAACGCGGCCAGCGCGGGGCGGTGAGCCACGATCAGTGCCGTGCGTCCTTCGGTCAGCCGACGCACCGCCTGGAGCACGTCGGCCTCGGTCTCCGCGTCGAGGCTCGCCGTCGGCTCGTCCAGCACCAGCAGTGGTGCGTCGCGCACGAAGGCCCGCGCCAGCGCCAGGCGCTGGCGCTCTCCCGCCGACAGGCCGGCACCACCCTCTCCCAGTTGCGTGTCGATCCCTTGGGGAAGCCGTCCCACCACCGGCGCCAGTCCGGCCGCCTGGAGCGCTTCCGCCACCTCGGCGTCCGTGGCGCCGGGTCTGGCGACGCGCACGTTGTCGGCGACGGAACGGGCGAAGAGGTGCGGCCGTTGGGGCACCCAGCCGATGCCGGCCCTCCACGCGTCGAGATCGAGGTCGCGCAGGTCGCGCCCACCGAGCTGGACCACCCCCGCGCTGGGGCCACGGAGCCCGAGGATGACGTTCAGGAGCGTGGACTTGCCGCAACCGCTGGGACCGGTGAGCGCCACCGTCTCGCCCGGTTCGACGATCAGGTCGGCGCCCTGCAGGGCGGGTATGCGGCGTCCCGGATACGTGACCTCGAGCCCGGCGATGCGGATGCTGGGGTCACACGGCGGGTGCGCGGCGCCGGTCGCCCGCCCCTCGACGGGCGTCTCGAGAAGCTCGAAGACCTCTTCCGCCGCCTTCATCCCGTCCGCACTGGCATGGAAGTTGGCGCCGAGGGCACGCAGAGGCAGGTAGGCCTCGGGCGCGAGCACCAGGACGAAGAGTGCGGCGTGGAAGCTCATGTCGGCGTCGAGCAGCCGCAGGCCGACGGCAACGGCAACCAGGGCCACGGAGATGGTGGCCAACAGCTCGAGGATCAGCGAGGACAGGAACGTCAGCTTGAGGGTCGCCAGCGTGGTGGTGCGATAGCGGTCGGTCACCTCGGCGATGGCGCGGGCCTGCGCCTTGGCCCTGCCGAAGACCTTCAGGGTGGGGAGCCCGGCCACCACGTCGAGGAAGTGGCCGGCCAGCCGCTGCAGCGATCGCATGCGGGCCGCCGTGCGGTCCCGGGTGGTGAGGCCCACCAGACCCATGAAGACGGGTATCAGGGGCACCGTCACTGCGATGAGGACCGCGGAGATCCAGTCGGCGCCGGCCACCACGGCGGTGATGGTGATGGGGACGATGACAGCGAGGAAGAGCTGGGGCAGGTACCGCGAGAAGTAGCCGTCGAGTGCGTCGATCCCGGTCGTGACGAGCACGGTGAGCCGCCCGTTCTCCTGGTGTTCCAGGCCGGTCGGGCCGAGAGCGGCGATGTGCTCGGTCGCCGAGTGCCGCAGCTCCGATTTGGCGGACGCCGATGCCCGGTGCGCGGCGCGTTCGGTGGCCCAGGCCAGGACGGCGCGACCCGCGATGACGGCCAGCAGGAAGCCAAGGGGGCCGCGCAGCGACGAGAGTGACCCGTGATGGAAGAAGGCATCGTTCACGACGGTGGCGATGAGCCAAGCCTGAGCGACGACGAGCAGCGCGGTGGCGCCGCCGACGCCGATGGCCAGGACGATGAAGCGCCGCGTCGTGTGCGCGTAGTGCAGCAGTCGGGGGTCGAAGGGGCCGCCGCGGCGACCGGCCGGCTGCCCTGTCGTCGGTGCTGGTCGGGCCAACGCTCTCCTCTTTCGTCCGTTGCCGGCCAGAGCGCGCAGATACACTCCGACCGGGTCATTGTCGTCGGGGACCGTGCGGTCGCGCTAGGGACCAACGACCCTAGATCTTCACGACGGAGTATGCCGCTGCCCTCCGCAACGCGCCTCCATGTCGCGCCAGTCCGCAGCCAGCCTCGAACAACCAACGTCCAGCGTGGCAGCGGCCCCGGATCGACGAATCACCCCGATGGGGTGATTGTGCCCGCGCCGGCGTGACGCGGTCCCAGATCCGCTTCTGCAAAACGAGCATGGCCATCCCGACGTTCGGGATGGCCATGCTGAGGAGCAGCCGCAGGACGGCACGGACGGCTCGCTTGACGCCGCGCGCCGGTGCGCACCAGGGTGGCGCCGTGGCTGACCTCCTCTCCAACACCGACCGCGCCCTGCGCCGCTGCCGGCACCCGGTGGCCCGCGCCGCCGAGGTGACCGGCCAACCGCTCGGCGTGTTGCTCCTCGGCGAGCCGTGGGTCCTGTACCGCTCCGGTGGCGAGGTGCGCGCCTTCGCCGACCGCTGCATCGAGATCCCGGCCCTCGGGGCGGGGGCGACCCTGCCGCCGGCGGCGCACCTCGAGCCGGCCGCCGGGACCGCCGAGGCCCACGGCATGGTGTTCGTCGCTCCCGACGAGCCCATCGCGCCCCTCGGCACCATCCCCGAGGCCGACGACCCGTCGTTCATGACCGGGGTGCTCCCCACGTTGCGGCCGAGGTGCCCCCCTACGCCGTGGCGCGCGACGACTGGTCCTTCACCATGAGCTACGAGCACGCCTTCGCCCACCGCGAGGACCCCGGCGTCGTGGCCGGCCGGCGCCCGCTCGTGCAGAGCCGGCGCCTGACCTACCGGCTCAGCGCGCCGTTCCACCTGCGGCTGCGGATCGACTTCGTCGACTCGGGCGGCTCCAACGTGATCGGCTTCTTCATTCAGCCCGAGACCGACGAGACGCGCCGGCTGTTCACCACCCTGTGGCGCGACGACCTGGACGGGGACGACGAGCGTCTGGACCGGGCCGTCGCGTTCGAGCTCGAGGTGCTGCGCGAGGACCTGCGGATCCAGGAGGCGGAGCTGCGCCGGGTGCTGGCCGACCTGGTGGCGACAGCGACAGCGACGGGGACGGGGGAGGAAGGGTGAGCGGCGTCACGGTGGTCGACCACCCGGTGCTGGCCCACCGGGTGGCCCAGCTGCGCGACCGCACCACCGACGGCGACACCTTCCGCCAGCTCGTCTCCGAGGTGTCCGGGCTCCTGGCCTACGAGGCGCTGCGCGACCTCGGCACGACGGAGGTCACGGTCGACACGCCGGTGGCCACGGGCGCCCCGGCCCGTCGTGTGGACGAGGTCGTGCTCCTGGTGCCGATCCTGCGCGCCGGCCTCGGCATGGTGCAGGCGATCCAGGAGATCGTGCCGCTGACCGAGGTGGCCCACGTGGGACTCCGCCGGGACGAGGCGACGCTGCGGTCCGTCGTCTACCTCGACCGGCTGCCCCAGGATCTGGGCGGCAGACGGGTCGTCGTCTGCGACCCGATGCTGGCGACGGGCGGCTCGCTCGGGCAGGTGTGCGACCTGGTCGCCGCCCGTGGCGCGACCGAGATCGTCGCGCTGTGCATTCTCGCCTCGGAGCCCGGGGTGGCCGCCTTCCGGGGTGCCCATCCCCGGGTGGGCGTCTTCTGCGCCGCCCTCGATCCCGGCCTCGACGACAACGGGTTCATCGTGCCGGGGCTCGGCGACGCCGGCGACCGGCTCTTCGGGCCGCCCGACTGACGCCGCCGACCGGCTCATCGGGCCGCCCGACCGGCGCCGCCTGCTACGCGCCGATGTCCTCGTGCCAGAGCTCGGGGTTGGCCTCGATGAAGCCCCCCAGGAGCTCGATGCACCCGGCGTCGTCGAGCAGGACGACGCGGCAGCCGTGCCCGGCCACCCACGCGTGGCCGCCCTCGAAATTGCGCGCCTCCCCGATCACCACCGTGCCGATGGCGAACTGGCGGAGCAGCCCGCTGCAGTACCAGCAGGGCGAGAGCGTGGTGGCCATGACGCAGTCGGCGTAGTGGCGCCGGCGGCCGGCGGCCCGGAAGGCCGCTGTCTCGGCGTGCATGGAGGGGTCACCGTCCTGGACGCGGCGGTTGTGCCCGCGGCCCAGCAGCGTGCCGTCCTCGTGGAAGAGGGCGGCGCCGATCGGGATGCCGCCCTCGGAGAGCCCGTGGCGCGCCTCCTCCACGGCGACCGCGAGCATGCGGGTGATCAGGACGTCGTCGAGCGGTTCAGCGGGGGACATATGCTCGGTCCAGAGTGATGTCCACGGCCGCCGATCGTACCTACACGACCACGGTCGGGAGCCAGAAGGTCGAGCTCCCGCTCGTCCCCCTCTCCGACGAGCTCACGATCGCGCTCCTGATCTGTGTGGACATGGGCGTCGCCTTCGCCGAGACCGCGGGGCGCGAGCTCGCCGAGCTCATGCGACCGGCCCGCCCCGAGATCGTGGTGTCGGTGGCGACCATGGGGATCCCGCTCGCCATCGAGGCCAGCCGGGCCCTGGGCTTCGACGACTACGTGATCCTGCACAAGACGCCCAAGATCCACCTGGGCGAGTCGTGGGCCGAGCCGGTGTACTCCATCACCACGGACAAGCCGCAGCGCCTCCGCATGGACCCGGCCCGGGTCGGCGCCGTGCGCGGCCGGCGGGTGGCCGTGGTCGACGACGTCATCTCCACCGGTGCGTCGCTGTCGTCCGCGCTGCGCCTGGTGCGCCGCATGGACGCCGAACCCGTGGTGATCGGGACCCTCATGACCGAGGGCGGCGGGTGGAGGGAGGCCCTGGGCCCCGACGCCGACCTGGTGCGGACGTTGGGGGCCATGCCGCTGTTCCACCCCGACGGCCGGGGAGGCCTCACCGAGGACTGGGGCTGAGGCGGGGAGGGGGGAGTTCCGCCGAGCCTCCCTACCCGGCGGACGCGTGCAGGGCTTCGGTGATGTCGTCGATCGCCGACTGCTCGGACGCGCTCACGTCCTGACCGGACTCGCGGTGCGCGGCGGCGACCTTGTGGGTCAGGTTGACGATGAACCGACGGTACTCGTCGACCTCAGCCGGCGCCGCCTTGCTCTGCAGCAGGGTGACCGAATCGCGCAGGTGTTGCAGCCCGTGCTGCTTCAGCTCGTCCGGGGAGTGGTAGTGCGTGTGGTCCCGCTCCGGCTTCGCGGCCACGATATCGTCGAGAAGCTCGCTGTTCCCGTGCTGCTGGCGCGCCTCGACATAGGCCTTGGCCATGGCGATGGTCTCGCGGAACGAGCCCCCCCGCTGGGCGGTGACGACGATCATTCCCGCACTGGGCGGCGCTTCGAGAATCAGCTGCCACTCCTCAGCCGTGAAGTCGGACTTCGAGGTCATCGTCGATCTCCTGTCTCGCGCGCTCGTCACTCGGTTCGTTGCCCGCACCGTAGCGGCTGACGGCCCGGGCGAACGGCGCGTGATGCCCTCAGCGACCCCGTAGCGCTCAGCGGGCGAGCAGCCCCTCCTCCGTGAGCAGCTCCTCCTGGGCGTCGGCCTCCTTGCGCACCGCGCGGACGGCCAGGACGAGGTAGACGAGCGCGGCCACCCCCATGCCGAGGAAGACGCTGAAGTCGCCGCCGTAGTGGTAGGCGTCCTGGGTGTGGTCGGTCACCTCGTTCATCCAGCGCGGCACGCGGAAGTAGTAGGTCGGGTTCACGTAGAGCGCCGAGATGGCCGCGTACATGCCCACCACCTGGGCGATGATGGCCGCCCAGTGGACGCCGCCCCGGCGCCAGTACAGCGAGGTGCGACCGGTCTTCTGCAGCTCGCTCGGCACGTAGCGGTAGCGCCGCAGCACCCAATCGACCAGGAAGATGGCGCTCCACGGCGCGATCCACACGATCACCAGGTCGACGAAGTCGGACAGGTACTCGGTGAAGGAGCCGCTGAAGATCGCCCACATGGTGATCCCGAGCGCGATCACGCAGTCGATGAGCACCGCCTGGTACCGCTTGACCGGGATCCCGATCGCCTGCATCGTCACGCCGGAGGAGTACATGTCCAAGCTGTTGATACCGAAGAGCTGCACCACGGCGAAGAGCAGGAACACGACCACGAACCACGACGGGATGGCACTCTGGTGGGCGAAGGGGAGGAACCCGCCGGCGCCCGTCCCGACCTTGAGGACGAAGGTGCCCACGACGGCGCCCAGCGTCATGATGAGGATCTCGGGCACGGCGGTGCCGAGGAAGACCCAGCCGACGATCCCCTTCTTCGACGTGTCCGTCGGGCAGTAGCGGGTGTAGTCGTTGCCGTTCTCGGTCCAGCCCAGCCCGCTGAGCGCGATGGTGAAGGCGAGCGCCTCCGTGAAGGCCTGCCAGTCCCCGCTGCTCTTCACCACGTGCAGGTCGGCGTGCGGGATGGCGAAGGCGAGCAGGACGGCGAAGAGGACGACGAAGGGGACGATCAGCCAGCGCAGCGTCTTCACGATCGCGGCGTGCCCGAGGAAGGGCAGGATGCCCTGGATGAGCACGGCCACGATCACCAGGACGACCTTGGCCGGGTCGCCGGGCAGGTAGCCCGCCTTGATCATGAGAACGAGGCCCGCCCCGACGATGAGGATCAGGCCCTCGACCTCGAAGCCGATCTGGGTGAGCCAGTTGAAGACCGACATCGGTCGCGAGCCGTTCGGCCCGAACGGGGCCCGGTTGATGGCGAAGACCGCCGTGCCGGTGTTCGGCCCCTGCAGCGAGCACAGCCCGAGCAGGAAGTAGGACAGGTTGCCGAGGACGATGACGAAGAGCACCTGGGCGAAGGTCAGCCCGAACGTCATCAGGATGGCGCCGTAAATGAAGTACTCGATCTGCACGCTCGCCCCCGCCCACATGCCGAAGATGTCCCTCGGGGTGGCCCAGCGCTCGCTCTCGGGGATGAAGTCGATCCCGTGCTGCTCGACGTGGAACACCTCGTCGCCCTCGGGATCGTGAATGACCGCGAGATCCTCGGTGTAGTCCTCGGCGATCGCCACCGCGTCGTTACCTCCCTCGTCGTTCGCCTCGGCCGGACCACGCGCACGCCCCGGAGGGACGACCGGGGAGGGGTGCTGCCCGGCTACCCCCCGGCGGCCGGCCCTCGGTCATGCGTCCGCGCACCCCACCCTTCCGGGTTCCGGTGCGCCTCCCTGACGAGCGACCGAAGGTGTGCCGCCCGCAGCATGACATGGTGCGGGCCACCCCGGTCAAGTACGTCCCGTGAATCCGGGTGAACCGGATCCGGCTAGAACTCCGGTGATGCACGGGGCGCTCATGGTCTGCGGGACGTCGTCCGATGCCGGCAAGTCCACGGTCACCACCGGGCTCTGCCGCCTGCTGGCCCGTCGGGGCGTCGCGGTGGCCCCGTTCAAGGGCCAGAACATGTCGCTCAACGCGATGGTCACCACCGACGGCGGCGAAATGGGCCGGGCCCAATGGGTGCAGGCGATCGCCGCCGGCGCCGTGCCCGAGGTCGCCATGAACCCGGTGCTGCTCAAGCCCACCGGCGAGCGCTCGTCCCAGGTCGTGCTCATGGGGCGCCCGGCCGGGGTGAGCGAGGCCGCCGAACACCAGGCGTCCAAGCGGACGCTCGTCGGGGTGGTCGACGCGGCGCTGGCCTCGCTGCGGGCCCGCTTCGACGTCGTGGTCTGCGAGGGTGCCGGCAGCCCGGCCGAGATCAACCTGCTGCGCAACGACATCGTGAACCTGGGTCTGGCACGGCGGGCCGGCATCCCCGCCGTCCTGGTGGGCGACATCGAGCGGGGCGGGGTGTTCGCGCACCTGCTCGGCACCGTGGCGATCCTGCCCGACGAGCTCTCCTCGCTGATCGGGGGCTTCGTCATCAACCGCTTCCGTGGCGACCCGGCGCTCCTGGGCGGGGCGGCGGCCGAGCTGGAGGACCGCTGCGGGATCGCCACCCTCGGTGTGCTGCCCCATCTCGGAGACCTGGGGCTCGACGCCGAGGACTCGCTCGCCCTGGCGCAGCCCTCCGGGCTGCCCGCCGCGGCCTGCGCCGCCGGACTCGACGTGGCGGCCATCCGCCTGCCCCGCCTGTCCAACTTCACCGATCTCGACCCGCTCGCGGCCGAGCCGGGGGTACACGTCCGCTGGGTCGCCGGGCCGGGGGCGCTGGGCGACCCCGACCTGGTCGTCATCGGCGGGACGCGCGCCACGGTGGCCGACCTGCACTGGCTGCGCGGGAGCGGCCTCGCCGGCGCGCTGGACGCGTTGCGCCGCGGGGCGTCACCGCCGGTGATCCTCGGGATCTGCGGTGGGTTCCAGATGATGGGGCGGGAATTGCGCGACCCCGCAGGGGTCGAGTCGGCCGAGCCGGCCGGCGCGGGTCTCGGGTGGCTGCCGGTGGACACGGACTTCGAGGAGGAGAAGCTCACCCGCTTGAGCGCGACCGTTGGGCCGGGCGGGATGCCGGTGCACGGCTACGAGATCCGCCACGGCCGCCTCTCACCCCGGCCGGGCTTCGTCCCGTGGCCGGCGCCCGACGGGGCGGACGGCCCGGTCGGTGCCCGCGACGGCGACGGTGCGCTCCTGGGCACGACGCTGCACGGGCTGTTCGAGGAGGACGCGTTCCGGGCCTCGTTCCTCGGTGACGTGGCGGCCCGGCGCGGTGCGGCGTGGCGATCGTCGGGGGTCTCCTACGCGGCGCTGCGTGAGCGCCAGATCGACCGGATCGCCGACGCCTGCGAGGCGCACCTCGACCTCGAGCGGCTCTGGGCGTTGGTGGAGGCCGGGGCCCCCGCGTAGGCGGAGGGCGCGGAGGTCAGCCCTCGAGCTCGCCGCGCATGTACGCCACCGCCTTCTCCTGCATGTCGCGGGCCTGATGCTCAATGAAGCGCTCCACGACCGGCCCGGCGCCGAAGATCTTCACCCGGGCGTCGAGCGAGAACGTCTCCACCGTGCTGCCGCTCTCGCTGCTCAGCGCGATAGCGCCTGCAATGTGCGTCTTGTCGGCCATGGTGCCCGGCGTCATGGTGAACGTCGTCGTCGACGTCGCCGGGTCGAAGGTGCTGACCTCGGTGGTGACGACCTCCTCGCCGAAGATCTTGCGCACCGGTCCGGGCATGTTGGGCCGCTGGCCGTAGCGGAGCGTGCGCACGAGGCCGTGGGTGAGGTCGCCCTCCTGCGACACCACCTCGGCCGACGTCGAGCCCAGGGCCTCGCGGTGGAGGCGGATCACGAACTCGGGGTCGAAGTAGAGGGCCCAGAACGCCTCGGGCGTGCAGTCCCAGCCGTAGGCGAGCGAGAGCTTCATGGCGCGAGGTCGAAGAGCATGTGGTGACCGAGGTCGCCGACGAGGTCGATGGTGATGTGCATGGTCGCCACGCGCCACTGCGAGCCCACCCGCTCGTAGGTGTGCCGGTAGCGGCCGGCGATGACCGGCTGGAGGGCCAGCGCGCCGGGCACCGCCTGCAGCACCGTGAAGTACGACCGGCTCCGTGCCGTCGTCTCGTCGTCGTCGTCGACGTCGACCATCACGTTCGTCATGACGTGCTTGGTGCGCGGTGTGCCGTCCTCGTAGCGCCGCGTGCTCCGCGTGTAGAGCGCCTCGATGGCGTCCCGACCGCTGACGGCGTCGCCGAAACCCTCGAAGGTGAGCGTGGCGTGCGCGAACAGGTCGCCCACCCCGGCGAAGTCACCCTCGTCGATCCGCTCGGCGTAGGTGTAGATCAGCTTCGTGATGGCGTCGGTCGCCGTGTCGGCCACGGGCACGATTGTGGCACCGATCACTGCCCGAGGAGACGCCCCATCGCGCCGGCCACCCGGCTCGGGCGCCCGCGGCGGATCTCGCTCCGGTCGGCCAGCCTCATGGCCCACAGGCCGGCGTTGACCCCGAGCCAGCGCAGGGGCTCGGGCTCCCACTGCGGCGACCGGTGCCCGACCCAGGGCAGGTGCGTCAGTGCGGTGTCGGCCCCCGTGATCAGGTCGGCCAGCGTGCGCCCGGCCAGGTTGGTGGTGGACACCCCGTCGCCCACGTACCCGCCCGCCCAGGCCACGCCCGCCGCGCGGTCGAGGCCGACCGAGGAGTGCCAGTCGCGCGGGATGCCGAGCGGGCCGCCCCAGGCGTGGGTGAAGCGCGCCCCGGCCAGCTCCGGGAAGAGCTCGGTGAGCGTCCGGCGGAGCAGCTCGTGCACGGCCGGCTCGGCGTCGTAGCCGGCGCGGACCGACGACCCGAAGTGGTACGGCGCCCCCCGGCCGCCGAAGGCGATGCGTCCGTCGGCGGTCCGCTGCCCGTAGATGATCATGTGGCGGTGGTCCGCGAACGTGGCGCGGCCCTCGAGGCCGGCGGTGGACCAGAAGGCGTCCCCCAGGGGCTCGGTGGCCACCATGAGCGAGTAGACCGGGACGATCTCACGGTGGAGCCCCGGCAGCGTCGGCGTCCAGGCCTCCGTCGCCCGCACCACGACGTCCGCCTCGACGGTGCCGCCGCGCGTGACGACCGACGGGGAGGTGCCGGCCGCGCCGGGCCGGATCTCGAGGACCTCGGAGTGCTCGTAGACGCGCACCCCCCGCCGCTCGACCGCGTCCGCCAGTCCACGCGCCAGGAGCGCCGGCTGCAGCGCCGCGCAGTGGGGCGTGAAGGTGGCGCCGAGGACACCGTCCGCACCGATGAGCGCGTGCGCCTCGCCCGGCCCGAGCCAGCGGACGTCGTCCTCGCCGAAGCCGAGGGCACGCGCCTCGTCCACCTCGGCCAGCGCACGGACCCGCTGCGCCTCGCTCCGCACGAGGTCGACCGACCCTCCCTTGGCGAAGTGGCAGTCGATGCCCTCGGCGGACGCCGTCGCCCCGACGACGTCCACCGTCTCCTGCATCGCCCGGCGCATGGCCTGCATGGCCTCGAGCCCGTGCCGGCGGGCCAGCGCGGCGTCGGACGTGGCGAACAGCGCCGAGCACCAGCCGCCGTTGCGCCCGGAAGCGCCGAAGCCCGCCACCTCGCGCTCCACGACGGCGATGCGCAGCGCCGGGTCGGCCAGCGCCAGCGCGTGCGCCGTCCAGAGGCCGGTGAAGCCGGCCCCGACGATGCACACGTCGACGTGCAGGTCCTCGGTCAGGGCGGGGCGCGGCGGCAACGGGACCGGCACGGCCTCCCACCACAGCGAGAGTCGCCGGTACCCCGAGGCGCCCCCCGGCGCTACATCCTGCGCCACGCCTCGGTGAGGACGTCGCGCAGCGTGGAGCGGATGAAGTCGATCTCCTCCTGGCCGCAGATGAGCGGCGGGGAGAGCTGAATGACCGGGTCCCCACGGTCGTCGGCGCGGCAGATCAACCCCGCCTCGAAGAGGGCCCCCGAGAGGAAGCCGCGCAGGAGGCGCTCGGACTCCTCGTCGTCGAAGGAGAGGCGCGTCTCCTTGTCCTTCACGAGCTCAATCCCGTAGAAGAACCCGGCGCCGCGCACGTTGCCGACGATGGGCAGGTCGGTGAGGCTGTCGAGCGCGCCGCGGAACGACGGCTCGGTCGCCTGCACGTGCTGCAGGATCTGCTCGCCCTCGAAGACGTCCAGGTTGGCGAGGGCCACGGCGCAGCTGACCGGGTGCCCGGCGAAGGTGAACCCGTGCAGGAACGAGGCGCCCGGCCCGAGGAAGGGCTCCATCAGGCGGTCGGAGGCGATCATGGCGCCCAGCGGCGCGTAGCCCGAGGTGAGGCCCTTGGCCACCGTGATGATGTCCGGCTGGTACCCGTACCGGATCGCTCCGAACCAGTGGCCCAGTCGGCCGAAGGCGCAGATGACCTCGTCGGAGACGAGGAGCACGTCGTGGCGGTCGCAGATCTCGCGGACGCGCTCGAAGTAGCCCGGGGGCGGTGGGAAGCACCCGCCCGCGTTCTGCACCGGCTCGAGGAACACGGCGCACACCGAGTCGGCGCCCTCCTGCGCAATGGCCCGCTCAATCTCGTCCGCCGCCCAGCGGCCGAACGCGACCTCGTCGTCGGCGAACACGTCGGCGCGGTAGAAGTTCGTGTTCGGCACCTTGATGGCCCCGGGCACCAGTGGCTCGAAGGGGATCTTCAGGTCCGGGATGCCCGTGATGGAGAGCGCTCCCATGGAGGTGCCGTGGTAGGCGATGTAGCGGCTGATGACCTTCGTCTTCTGCGTCTTCCCCTTCATGCGGAAGTACTGGCGCGCCAGCTTCCAGGCCGACTCCACCGCCTCGGAGCCCCCCGTCGTGAAGAAGACGCGGTTGAGGTCGCCGGGCGCGTAGCTCGCCACCCGCTCCGCCAGCTCAATGGCGCGCGGATGCGCGTACGTCCACAGCGGAAAGTAGGCGAGCGTCTCGGCCTGCTTGGCGCCCGCCTCCGCCAGCTCGGTGCGGCCGTGGCCGATCTGGGACGTGAAGAGCCCCGCCAGGCCGTCGAGGTAGCGCTTCCCGTGCTGGTCCCAGACGTAGGCGCCCTCCCCCCGGACGATCACGGGCACCTCGCTGTTCTCGTAGGCGCCCATCCGGCTGAAGTGCATCCACAGGTGTCGGCGCGCCTGCTCGCTCAGCTGGGAGTTCTCCGGACTGGTGCTCATCTTTCCTCCACTGTCGGCGCGGGGTCGCTCACCGCGTGCCCCACGTATAGGTCTGCTTTGCCAGCTTGAGGTACAAGAAGGTCTCGGTGGTCCGCACACCGGGGATGGAGCGCACCGAGTCGTTGAGGACGTGCAGCAGCCGCTCGTCGTCCTCGCACACGATTTCGGCCAGGATGTCGAACGAGCCCGCGCACATCACCACGTAGTCGACCTCGACCATGGTGGAGAGCTTCTCGGCCACCTGCCGCACGTCGCCCTCGACCGAGATCCCGATCATCGCCTGTCGTGTGAAGCCCAGTTGCAGCGGGTCGGTGACCGCCACGATCTGCATGATCCCCGACTCGCGCAGGCGCTGGACGCGGCGGCGCACGGCCGCCTCGGACAGCCCGACCTCCTCTGCGATGGCGCCGTACGGCTGCCGGCCGTCGCGCTGGAGCGCCTCGATGATGGCCCGGTTGGGAGCGTCGAGGAGGGTGGAGGAGGCCTGCGCCGGGTCGTGCTGCGCGCCCGCCTCCGTTGGCCCGTCGGTGTCGGGCATCTCGCACCTCGTTTCCCTCTCGACCACCGGGCACGGAACCCCTGGTGTGCAGAATTGTGTCACCTTTACTCCTTCAGTCAAGCAGAATTAGTCGTATCGGGGTCCCGATATGGCGATAACGCTTGTTGGCGGCGGTTCGATCTGTGATCCTGTAGCAACGGGCCACGGGAAGGGAGCGGTATGCGGAAGTTGCAGAATTTCGTCGGGGGCGCCTACTGCGACGCCGAGGACGGGCCTACGGCGCCCCTGATCGACCCGAGCACGGGGGAGCCCTTCGCCGAGGCGCCCGTCTCGGGGCCGGCCGACGTCGACCGGGCGCTCAGGGTGGCGGCGGAGGCCTTCACGTCGTGGCGCCGCACCACGCCCTCGGAGCGCAGCCTGGCCCTCATCCGCATCGCCGACGCCCTCGAGGCCAGGGCCGAGGACCTCGTCCGGGCCGAGAGCGAGAACACGGGGAAGCCCTTCGCTCTGACCATGGAGGAGGAGATCCCCCCGATGGTCGACCAGATCCGCTTCTTCGCCGGCGCGGCGAGGCACCTCCAGGGACTGTCCGCCGGGGAGTACATGGCCGACCACACGTCCTTCATCCGCCGAGAGCCGCTCGGCGTCTGCGGCGCGGTGACGCCGTGGAACTACCCGATGATGATGGCCGTGTGGAAGTTCGCCCCGGCGCTGGCGGCCGGGAACACCATGGTGCTGAAGCCCTCCGACACGACGCCCGTCACGGCCCTTCTCATGGCCGAGATCATGGCCGAGCACCTGCCGCCCGGCGTGTTCAACGTGGTGTGCGGCGACCGCGACACCGGCCGGGCCCTCGTGGTGCACGACACGCCCGCCATGGTGTCTGTCACCGGGTCGGTGCGGGCCGGCATGGAGGTGGCGGCCGCCGCCGCACCCACCCTCAAACGGGTCCACCTCGAGCTCGGTGGGAAGGCGCCCGTCATCGTGTTCGACGACGCCGACGCCGCCGCCGCGGCGGAGGGCATCGCCGGCGCGGGCTACTTCAAC
>JBKQUM010000166.1:0-12191 GCA_052140165.1 Acidimicrobiales bacterium | reverse complement strand
CACCGACACGACCGCCCCGCCCGCCAGCGGTGGCTGAGGGCGCCCCCGTCGACGAACACGCCTGTCCGGCACCGCATGATCCGGTCGTCGCGACCGATGCGCGCCGGGGGGTCAGTTCCTTCGTGCCGCACGTCCCTGGGACCGCAGCATGGAGAGTTGCACATACCGGGCAATATCGGTCGGCGACACGATGCCCACGAGTTGCCCGGCGTCGTCCATGACGAGGGCCCGGCCATCGGGAGACGACTGCATGCGCTGGAGGAGGTCGGGAATCGGCTCACCGGGTGCCCCAACAGGGACTTGGGAAAGCGGGCAGGCAATGTCGATGAGCCGGGTCGTCGGTCGGAGGTTGGCCGCGACGTGGCGGATCCTGCCCATGGTGGTGAGGCCCTCGAGCCGCCCGTCCGCCCCGACCAGCGGGTAGGAGCTGAACCGGTAGCGGTGAAGCTGGTTGTCGATCAGGTCGGCGAGCATGGTCGTCGAGGCGAACGTGACGGGGTCCCGGGTCATGATGTCGCGGACGTGGACGTCGGCCAGCGAGGACCGCATCACGACCGCGTTCTCCTCGGAGCGGGCCGCCGACAGGAGGAACCAGCCTAGGAAGGCGAACCACAGGCCGATCAGACCCACCGTGAGAAACTCCAAGACCCCCAGGATCACCAGGAAGTAGCCGAACCCCTCGCCGGCACGTGCCGCCGTGGTGGCGGCCCGGACCCGGTCACCGCTGCTGCGCCAGAGGATGGCACGGAGGACCCGGCCACCGTCGAGCGGGGCACCGGGAATCAGATTGAACCCGCCCAGGAAAAGGTTCATCCATGCCAGCCACCCAAGGGCGGAGAACGTCACCCCGTTACCACTGACAAGGTGGACGAGGTACGCGAGAGCCCCATAGAGGCCGGCAAGAGCGAAGCTGGTGAGGGGCCCGACCACGGCGATGCGGAAGTCGGCCCCGGGCGTCAGGGCCTCGCTCTCGAGTTCGGAAACCCCGCCGAACAGCCAGAGGGTGATGCTGCGCACCCCCACCCCGTTCCGCTTCGCGACCAGCGAGTGAGACACTTCGTGAGCGAGCAGCGACGCGAACAGGACGATCGCGGTGAGGATCCCGGCGACCCAGTAGACGGCGACTGCCTGGTGGGGGTGGTAGCTCGGGAAGACGAGATCAGCCAACTCCCAGGCAAAGAGGAAGAAGATGACCAGGATGCTCCAGTTGAAGCCGACCGGGATGCCGGCGATCTTGCCGAGTCGAATGTTCTGGTTCATTTTCCTTCCGCTGCCGTGACACTGCACTCTCCGCCCGCCGTACACCGGCCGGCAGCGCAGTTTCAGCTTGAATCGCGCGCGTCGGTTGCCGGTAGGGCCTAATTGCTCACTCTGAACCACGTGGGAGGCACCGCCCCAATTCCAGACCGGACGGAGCCAAGGGCCGCCATTCTCCTCTGCGGCCGCTTCGGGTCAACTCCAACTCATGCGAGTCATGACCAGACCACCGATGCGGAACGACTTTCGGTACTGCCCAGGTCATCCCTCAGAGCGTGTCTGGGTTTCCGCAGGGGATCGTTGACTGAGCACGATCGAGGAACGTGACGAGGACAGATCGCCGACTGTGTGGTCGCCGTCCCGCTCACTGATCGAGAGATGCGGCCCGACGTACCGATCTGCGCCTCCGCCGTGACGTCCGCAGCCGGCTTACGGAACACTCATTCTGCGTGTGCGCCGGCCGACACCTATGTGCGCGCCGTTCAGCTGCGCTTCTACCAAGAACAATTTGGGCCAGGTGCACAGCGGGCCGGGGATAGGCACTGGTCGGTGCAGATCTCGATCGCCGGTGTTCGGGCACCCAGTTGCCTCTTCAAACGCCAGGCTTGCCTCAATCGCACCTCACTACGGCCGCTGTCGTGGGAGCTACCGAGACCCCGGGCCGAAGTTGCGTAAGCTTGGATTGAAATCGACTTTGTTCCGGAGATAGGGGTTGGCGCGATGTCAGCGGGATTGAGATGCTGAGGGCCGTCCGAAACTTATCGACCGCTGCACTGTTAATTATCATTCTGGTAGTCGTCGGCGGGCTCGTATTCTTATTCGTTCCACTCAGCCTCAGTACGGCCACCAGCAGTCGAGGTGAATTGCTCGCACCACTTATAGCTGCAGCTGCCTTACTAGTGAGCGGTTTCGCCTTGACGGTAAGTGTTCGAACGCAACAATCTGGTTTCAGAGCAGAGGAAAAAGTAAAGGAGGACATCGGGGTTCTTCTGGCCGCATTGAGAAATATTCGCGACTGGCTCGGACTAGCAGAAACGGTAGTTGGCAACACCCACATGACTCTGATCGATGAATCACGAGCGGCTATTCGAGGTGTCCTCCTCTCGACCACAGGCAATGCCTTACAGATGTGGGAGTCAAAGAAAAGCCAAGAAGCTGGCAAGTTACCCTCAGAGTGGCGCGTGTTGTCGATCTACTTTCTTGAGATCCTTGAGTTGCCGGATCCCGAGCGAGTCTCGAGTAGAGCACGTAGCACGTACGAACTATTCCGGGGCTTAAGCTCCAACGATGTCCACACAATCGCCGGTTATGTATCAGACCTCACGAGGAGTAGCTCGCTCCTCCGAAGTTCGTATGGAGTTATAGACAATGTCATGTCCAGTCGAGCAGTGATCGAGACGGCTGCAACACCCGATCGATTGTCACAATTTCGCGCTCTCCAGGCCGCTGGAGTCGATGACCCTGATGTCGATATGTTCGTTGCTGTGCTGACCGGTGACGAGAAAGTAGATGCGCTCCGAGATGCTCTCGAGCGTGGAGCAGATCCAAATGCCACTGACACTCAAGTCTTGGCTCGGTACAGGGATTGGCATGATTCGGTTTCGGCGGCGGTTCCGCTCCAGCACATCAGCGCAGGGAATAAGGATCTTCTGAAGTTTCGGGCTCTCCAGGCAGCTGAAGTCGATGACCCTGACGTCGATATGTTCGTTGCTGTCCTGAGTGGTGGCGAGAAAGCAGATGCGCTCCGAGATGCTCTCGAGCGTGGAGCAGATCCAAAAGTTACTGACACTCAAGTCTTGGCTCGGTACCGCGATCTGTTTCTCAAGTGGCTTTCGCGTCTAGAGGCGTTAGCGGTCTCAGATGTCGTGGACCCTAATGTGGCGATGTGGATCGGCGTGCTGACCGACGATGAGAATGCCTTCCAGTCAGCACTCGAGCGGGGTGCGGACCCAAACGTGCTTGCGGTCGACCTTCTGCTCCCGACATGACCGCATGGTACCCCGAAGAGGAACCGTATCCGGCGCTGACTGACTCATCCTCCACGTCGACCTCGTGCGCCCGCAAGGGATACCCCAATGGATGGCTGCATGAGTGTCGAGCAGCGATGGGATCTGCTGTCTGGTGTCGTTGAAGCGCCCATGAAGTAGTTGATCAGGTGTCCAGAAAGTCCCACTCGCTGCCGAGCACCCATCGCAGGGCCGACAGCTTGCCGTTGACGAATCCCCAGCGCCAGTCATCCCAGGGGCCCACGTTGTCGACTCCGTAGCGCTCCTCGACCGCTCGCATCGCAGCGTCGACCCGTTCGTTCATCTCTTCCGACAGTGGATCCTCGTCGCCGTCCTCGATCTTCTCTCTCATGATGAGTTTGCGCACGTACCAAACCTTGTCAAAGAACTCTTGCTCGGCTTCGATAATCTCGGCCAGCGTCCGAGGCTCCTCATCGAACAGCTCTGTCTCGTCGGCTAACTCCGTGAACTCTTCGCCGAAGTTGCTAACGAGAGCGTCGCCCAGGCCGTCTACTCCATAGAAGTAGCCCGAGCGCGGATCGGCAAAGAGCTCGACGAGGTCGGGGTGCGATTCGCGTCGGTCACCATTCGGTACGGAGAAGTCGGAGTAGTTTGAGGTGGTGAAAGCGTGGACATCGCCGTGGTGTTTATTGTCCCTCAGGGCAGATGCGTAGAGCTCGATGATCAAGGCGTCAGCCGAACTGTTCTTGTTGAGGTGGAACGGTGCCCTCTTCTCCAGTCCTCGCTTCATGGCGGCGTCGGTCTCAACGATGCCGGGCACTAACTGCGTTCCGGTATCCAGCAGTTCCTTGATCTCGGCGAAATTCTGGAGAGTCCCACTGGACACCATCGGTACGCGATGGGCCATCTCTTCCAACCACTCCATGCGCTGATCCCCGGCGAACTCGTGGAGATCTTGGCGGACCTGACGGAACCGATCGAGTACGCTGGATGTGACGGCGGCTTCGGCTCGGGGTCGGTTGCGCTCGAACTCGACAATCACCACAGAGGGCACCAGGAGTTCTAGCTTGCCCTGGTGCTTGAGCACCCGAACGGGGACGATCCATCTCTGGCCATCACGACGTTTTGCCAGGTCGAGCCAGACGGACGTGTCTACGAGGAGTCTGACCACGATCCGATCCTACGGAACTCGACCGCGGGCTGGCGGGTTCACCACCCAGATCACCATGTCCAGCCTGACCCACAGTGCCCGGGACCATTTCCTGACCCATCGATCCCGTTGCGTAAGCTCAGATCGTCAGCTGAAATTCGCTCGTGTGCCCGACAAGGGGATCAGCTTACGGGCACCATTGAGATCCGGAAGATGCAGCAAGCGAAGCTCATCGTTCCAGGGGCCCTCCAAGTCATCCTTTGACCGAGTACCTGCCTCTTCGCAGCTCGCTGGGGCTATCGTTGCGGCGGGTCGTTACTGGCGTCTGGGTGGAGCACCACCGGGGATCGACCCACCGGCAACATGCCGGAGAGAGCCGTGCGCCTGGGCGAACACTCGATGTCGTCCGAAGGAGCGCGTGATGCCCGATCCAGTCGTAGCGATTGCCTACCGATCGGCGTTGGAGGTAATCTCTGCCGCCGAACCAGACGTGGCCAAAGCCATCGTCGGTGAGCTGGAGTCGCAACGACGCCAGTTGAAGCTCATCGCCTCGGAGAACTACGCGTCACCGGCCGTGCTGCTCGCCATGGGTAACTGGCTTTCCGACAAGTACGCCGAGGGCATCCCCGGCCATCGTTTCTATGCCGGATGCGAGATGGTCGACCGGATCGAGACGTTGGCTACCGGCCATGCCAAGGCGCTCTTCGGCGCCGAGCACGCCTACGTCCAACCTCATTCAGGCATCGACGCTAACCTGGTGGCCTACTGGGCCATTCTTGCCCACCGAGTCGAGCAGCCATTCCTCGACGAGGCTGGAGTGGGTCACGTGAACGACCTCGATCCCGTGAGCTGGGACCAGCTGCGTAACGAGCTGCACTCGCAACGCATGATGGGCATGGCTCTCGACGCCGGTGGGCATCTCACCCATGGGTTCCGACCCAACATCTCCGGGAAGCTCTTCGACCAGGCCAGTTACGGGGTCGATGTCATCTCCGGACTCCTCGACTACGGCGCCATAGCGGCCCAGGTGAGAGAGTTCCGTCCGCTGGTGCTCGTGGCGGGGTACTCGGCCTACCCCCGGAATCCCAATTTCGCGACCCTGGCCGAGATCGCCCACGACGTCGGGGCTACCTTCATGGTCGACATGGCCCACTTCGCTGGGCTGGTGGCCGGGAAAGTGCTGATCGGTGACCTCGATCCGGTGCTCCATGCCGATGTCGTGACCTCCACCACCCACAAATCACTGCGCGGACCTCGGGGTGGGCTGGTGCTCTGCACCGAGGAATACGCACCCTACGTAGACAAAGGCTGCCCGATGGTCCTCGGCGGCCCACTGCCCCACGTGATGGCGGCCAAGGCCGTTGCTCTGTCCGAGGCTCGCCAACCCTCATTCACCACCTACGCGACCCAGATCGTGGACAACGCTCGCGCCCTCGCTGACGGACTACTGGGCAGAGGAGCACATCTCATCACCGGTGGAACTGACAACCACCTCATTCTCATAGACGTGGCCGCCAGCTTCGGTCTCACCGGCCGTCAGGCCGAAGCCGCTCTGCTCGATGCGGGTGTGGTCACCAATCGCAACTCCGTGCCAGGTGACACCAACGGTGCCTGGTACACCTCAGGCATCCGACTCGGCACACCGGCGCTGACCACACTCGGATTCCGGTCAGACGAGCTCGCCGAAGTCGCCGACGTCATAGTCACTGCACTACGAGCCACGACACCCGCTACATCCGCAGCCAAGGCGAAGTACGAGATCGATCCTCGGGTCGCCCGGGCCTGCCGAAGCCGGTGCGCCGAGCTGCTCGCCCACCACCGCCTCTATTCAGAGATCGAGCTGTGAAGCCCACGCGGCACGGGGCAGTACGAATACCCTCCCCGTGGCGGGATCCTCGTATGGCCCGGCAGTGAGCGCCCGGTTCAGACCTCGTATTCCAGCTCGTACCGGTGCGTCCCGGTCGTCCTCGACTGTGAGGTGGAACGAGCCAGCAATACCTTCGAGCGCTCCGCGGCCAGATCCGGGCACCACCTCGTAGCGCAGCGCTTGCGAGCCTCCGTGCATCGTGCCGAATTGCTGCAGTGCGAAGCCACCCTCGCGCTTGCCGAGCCGACCCTCAACTATCTCGATCGCGACGTAGCCGGCCTCTCCGGCCTGTGGGTCTCCGCAGGAGAGCATCAGGCCCCTCCCGATCGCATCGAGACCGCCGGAAAAGGTCCTCGTAAAGTCCAACCGGCCGACGGCTCCCTCAACCTCAGTCGCTCCGGGAGTCATCGCAATCTCGAAGGTCCCCTTGGCGGTGCTCATGACCACAAATCTAACCTCGGCCTGGCCCGCGGCGGAGAGTTCATACATCAGGGAATCGTCATTTGTCAGGATCACGGGACCGACTGACGCGAGTCGTGCCCGCCGCAGTTACCGCGGGACCATCGCCACCTGCAGATGGAGTGAGAAGCAGCCGATTCATGATGAAGCGGCCCTGGCCGTTGTCGGTAACCCGGGAACCTCCGGTCCGACCCATCACTGGAGGTGCGCTATGACAGCGCTGCTTGTCGGATACGCCCGTGTATCCACCGATCAGCAGGATCTCACTTCCCAACGCGACGGCCTGGCGGCGCTCGGAGTAGCTCCCAACCGGATCTACGTCGACCATGGACTCACTGGCACTAACCGCGAGCGGCCTGGCCTGCGTGAGGCCCTGGCCGCTTGTCGAGAGGGCGACACACTCGTCGTCACCAAGCTCGATCGGCTGGCACGGTCCTTCCGGACGCACGGGCGATTGCCGACGAACTCACGGTTCGCCAGGTGAGCCTCAATCTGGGTGGGTCCGTCTACGATCCCACCGATCCGGTCGGACGGCTGCTCTTCAACGTCCTCGCCATGGTTGCCGAGTTCGAGTCCGATCTCACATTCGGAGTTGAGTCCCAGGCAGTGGTGTACGAGCAGGTGAGCTGAGGGACTATCCCCCAGACGCGACGATCACCGCGTCAACCTCAAGAAGCAGTTTCCACACAACCCACTTGAGGAGGATCACGGTGAACGTCCCAACCACTATCGACGCGGCTGCATGGCTTGGCAAGTACCTCGAAGGCGCTGATGGCGACACGGACCTGGCCCGAGCGATGTTGAGCGCCTTCGCGGAGGCGCTCATGAGCGCCCAGGCGTCCATGCAGTGCGGTGCCGCCTATGGCGAGCGGAGCGAGGAGCGCGAGAACTCGCGCAACGGCTACCGGCTCCGGCCCTGGGACACCAGAGCCGGGACCATCGAGCTGGCCGTCCCCAAACTGCGTCGGGGAACCTATTCGCCCGAGTTCTTGCTCCAGCCCCGCCGGCGGGCCGAGCAAGCCCTGGTGGCCGTCGTCTGCGCGGCCTACGTCGAAGGGGTGTCCACGCGGCGGGTCGACGACCTGGTCAAGGCCATGGGGATCGACGGGATCTCCAAGTCCGAGGTGTCGCGCATGGCGGCCGAGCTCGACACCGTGGTGCGTCAGTTCAAAGAGCGCCCGCTCGACGGAGGTCCCTATCGGTATCTGTGGATCGACGCCCTGACGCAGCGGGTGCGCGAGGGCGGCCGGGTGGTCAACGTCTCGGCTGTGATCGCCACCGCCGTCAATGCGGAAGGCAACCGCGAGATCATCGGCTTCGACATCGCCACGACCGAGGACACCGCAGCCTGGACGGCCTTTTTGCGGGCCCTGGTCGCCCGGGGGCTCAGCGGCGTCGAGCTGGTCATCTCCGACGCCCACGGGGGCATCAAGGCCGCCATCGCCCAGGTCTTCGCTGAGGCGTCGTGGCAGCGGTGCCGCACGCACTTCATGGCCAATCTCGCCTCACGTTGTGCCAAGGGGAACTGGCCCATGGTCGCCACCTTGGTGCGCTCGATCTTCGAGCAGCCCGACCGCGACACCACCTGGAGCCAGCTGGCCGACGTGACCGACAAGCTCACCCAGGCCGGGTTCTGCGACGTGGTGGTCTACCTGCTCGACGCCGCCGACGACATCTTGGCCTTCAGCGCCTTCCCCACCGAGCACTGGCCCAAGATCCGATCCAATAACCCCCAGGAGCGGCTCAACAAGGAGATCCGCCGCCGCACCGACGTGGTCGGGATCTTCCCCAACCGCGCGGCCGTCGTGCGCCTCGTCGGTGCGCTCTTGGCCGAACAGAGCGACGAGTGGGCCATCACCAGGCGCTACATGAGCGCCGAATCACTCAAGACGCAGAAGAAGACCGAGCCCTCCGCCCACGACCCGCGGCCGTCGATCGACGCCGCCGGAGAGGAGGCAGCCACCGACGACGCCACGTAGGCTTCAGTCAGAGAACGGGTTGACGCGAGAGCAGTTGTAACTCACCGTCCGTTACACCACTCGTTGGGACTCAACCTCATTCGGCTGCGGAATCGTGAAGGAATGAAGATCGCGAAAGCCAAGGGGCACCTCAGGGGCAAGCAACCCAAACTCAACCATCGCCAGGAAGCTCATTTGGTGGCCCTGTTGGAATCCGGTGAGTACACCACCGCTGAACTGGCGGACCTGTTCAATGTGGCTCGCTCCACCGTCTATCGGGCTGTCGAACGAGAGCGAGTCCTGAGGGCATCAACACCGCCGACTTCAACACCGAGGGGTGAGAACTGATGCTGGTGTGCCCGTGCTCACGCCCGTGCCCGTGCCCGTACCCGTGGGGAATATCCCTGCGGGTACGGTGCAGCCGTCCAGCAATGAGACCCGGTGTTACCGCTACCGGTTCCCTCATTCGGGACGCCCGGCTCGCCCGCGTCGACCGCCCTCGCTAGGACGCGACAACCGGCTCTTCGGAGCGACTCCGCTCTGGTGCGAGCGATGTGCAGTTTTGCCGACGCCGAACCGCTTTTATGCCGGGCCACTTTGGAAGGGGAGTTGCTGGCCAGTCTCGAGCAGCGTCTTCAGGCCGCTGAGGATCTCGCTCCAGCCGCCGCCGGCCCCGCTCGACTCACTCTCGCCCCTCAGTACACCGGCCCACATTGGCGCACCGGTCACGTCGTGGGTGACGGTGAGCTTGGTGACACCGCCCCGAACGGGCTCGATGTCATAGGTGAGTCGGGTAAACGCCTCGGACGCCATCTCCGGCGTCATCGTCATCCGCCACGTCTGGACCAGCTTTCGCGGCGGCTGGGCCTCGATCACCTCGCCATCGCTGATGACGTCCGGGCACCCGAACGCTTTCATGCCCTCGTTCGCGTGAGCCCGAAAGGCACCGCCTGAACGCAGCTCGTACTCCACGAGAGGGGCATAGCCGTACTGCACCGTCCACTCGGGCTTGGTGATCGCCTCCCAGATGGCCTCGGGCGTCGTCTTGATGTACACCCGGTAGATCTGGATCGTCTCGGAAGTGGTTGCCGTGGTCATTTCTGTACCTCCAAGTTGGATTTCAGGTTTGCGAGCGCCGAAGCGTGGCGCTCGGTGTACTTATCGATCCACCGGTCATGGATCAGCCGGATCGGGACGGGATTGAGGAAATGCAGCTTCTCCCGGCCCGATCGGCGCGTGACGACCAGCCCCGCCTCTTCGAGCAGGCGCAGGTGCTTCATGACCCCGATGCGCGTCATGTCCACTTGGGACTCGAGCTCGGTCAACGTGCGACCTTCACGCTCGAAGAGGAGATCGAGCAGGAAGCGGCGCGTCGGGTCGGCGAGCGCCTTGAACACGAGGTTGTCGTCCACACCCGGTCAATATATGTCACCATATGGTTACCTGTCAAGGGCGGCCGGCACGCCGGAATGGCGGTTCTGCGCTCAGCGTCCGCCGACGAAGCTGCCAGACTCAGAGGCACTTAATCGCCGAACCCGATACGTGTGATCGCGAGCGCCGGGGCGAGGGACCAGCCAAGGATCCCCCACCGACGCCAGAGGAGAACCGAGGCCGAAAGGTCCCGAACGTGTCCGCTGCCTGCTAGATCGATCCCACTACTCTTCTTCCGTGCGCCACGCCATCAACCTCCCGTTGTTTGGACCGTTGGCGGATCCGGCAGCAATTGTTGAGATCGGACAGGCCGCGGACGAGAACGGTTGGGACGGGCTCTTCGTCTGGGATCACATCCTGAGCCCCCTCCCCGAGGCCTGGGAGATCTCTGATCCGTGGGTCGTGCTGGCGGCAGTTGCAGCGACCACCCGGCGGATTCGTCTGGGGACCATGGTCACACCCCTGGCCCGCCGACGCATCATCAAGCTGGCCCGGGAAACGGTCACGCTGGATCGCCTCAGCTCAGGGCGACTGACGCTCGGTCTCGGTCTCGGTGGTGACGCTGGACGCGAGTTCTCCGCCTTTGGCGATCCGACTGAGGCCCGTGCGCGCGCAGAGGTCCTTGACGAGGGAGTGAAGGTGTTGACGGCGCTTTGGTCGGGTGAAATTGTCAAAAGTGCTGGGCGGATACAAGTCGATGGGGTGCGGATCGAACCCGGACCAGTCCAGCACCCGAGAATCCCTCTTTGGTTCGGTTGCAAGGGTGGGGCTGTGCGCCCTGTTGACCGGGCGGCGGCCTACGACGGCATCTATCCGATCGAGGTGGATGAAGAGCAGGTGGGCGAAATCCTCGCTCGTGTCCGTCGCGCTCGCGGGTCACTCGAGGGATTCGACGTCGCTCTGGCGGCGCACCCGGGAGTGTCGATAGACGATCTCCGTCGTATGGGAGCGACGTGGGCAATGCATGCGTTCTGGCCCGGACACCGACCAGACCAAGTCCTGCGAGTTGTCTTCCGAGGAGCGCCCACCGACTAGGGAGCGCAGCCACCGAGGATTCGTCCGAGGCACATGGAGTGGAGCGAGCACCGAACCCACTGTGCCAACTCTCTGCGTCCCATAGAAGGATCCCCATTCGGGACACCCAACGTCGACCTCGCACGCGATATCCGTCGATCGGTACCGCCACGCCGTTGCCGGATACGTCCTCGGAGGCGACGACGCACCACAGGCAGTCCAAGCTCAAGGAGTTCGGACACGATTCGCCGACCACCGTTCTCGGATATTCGCCGACCACCGTTCTCGAATACTCGTTGTCGGCGCGGGACTCCGGGGGTGTGTCATGAGGGCGATCGTCCGCTGACCGGCAATACCCGTCGGGCGCTACAGTGATCGGTCGTGGACCGAGCCGACACCGGTGCAGCCGAGTTCAGCTTCCCCGAAGACTTCCTGTGGGGCGCGGCGACCGCAGCTCATCAGGTCGAGGGTGGCAACGTCAACAACGACTCGTGGGCAAAGGAGCACGACCCAAACTCCGGTTATGCCGAGTCGAGCGGGGACGCATGTGATTCGCTGCATCGCTGGCCTGAGGATATCGAGCTCATCGCAGGCATGGGGCTCGGGGCCTACCGGTTCTCACTTGAGTGGAGCCGAATCGAGCCGGCTGAAGGCGAGTTTTCGATCGCCGCGATGGACCACTATCGCCGGATCTGCGCGGCGTGCCGCGAACGGGACATCGTCCCCGTCGTGACCTTCCACCATTTCACTACCCCGACCTGGCTCGCCGAGCGAGGCGGGTGGGAGGCAGCGGACGCGCCGGAGACATTCTCCCGTTTCGTGACCTGGGCCGGCGCCCATCTCGGCGACCTCATCGGTTGGGCTTGCACGATCAACGAGCTCAACCTCATCGGCGTCAGGGCCTACGACCTCGGAGCCTCCTCACCCGGGTTCGAGGACAACTTTGTTCGCCACATGGCGATTAACGAGGCCATGGTGCGAGCCCACCGCCTGGGGGTCGACGCCTTGCGGTCGGGGCCCGGCGACTTTCCCGTAGGCCTGACGTTGTCCATGGACGAGATGGTGGCAGATCCGGGCGGGGAGAGCGT
>JBKQUM010000165.1:0-8080 GCA_052140165.1 Acidimicrobiales bacterium | reverse complement strand
TGGGCCAGCTGGCCAAGGCGGCCGACCGGGTCCAGTGGGGCTACATCAAGGACGCCGATCTCCGCGCCCGCTTCGCCCCGCTCGTGCAGAACCTCTCCCAGGTCGGTCTCGTCCTGGTGCTCCTGGTCGGCGGGTGGCTGGTCATCCACGAGCACCTGCCCGTCGCGTCCATCGTCTCGTTCAACCTCTACCTGGTGATGATGCAGGCGCCGTTCAAGATGCTCGGGATGCTGATCATGATGGGCCAGCGCGCCTCGGCCTCGGCCGACCGGATTTACGAGATCATCGACGAGAAGCCCACGATCGTCGACCGGGCCGACGCCATCGACCTCGTCGACTGCCGGGGTGACGTCGAGTTCGACGACGTCAGCTTCGCCTACGCCGACGACAGCCTGCTCACGAAGCCGGGTGGGGACGACGGACCGCGCGAGATACTGCGCAACCTGAACCTGCACCTGCACCCGGGCGAGACGATCGCCCTGGTCGGGCGCACCGGCAGCGGCAAGTCCACCGTGGCCCGTGTGCTGGCCCGCTTCTACGACGCCACCGGCGGCACGGTACGGGTCGACGGGCACGACGTGCGCGACCTCACCCTCACCAGCCTGCGGGCCAACATCGGCGTCGTCCTCGACGAACCCTTCCTCTTCTCCGTGTCGATCCGGGACAACATCGCCTACGGGCGCCCGGACGCCTCCTTGGAAGAGGTCGTGGCCGCAGCCGAGGCGGCCGGTGCCACCGGCTTCATCAACCGGCTGGCCGACGGCTACGACACCGTGGTGGGCGAGCGGGGTTACACGCTCTCCGGCGGGCAGCGCCAGCGCATCGCCATCGCCCGCGCCCTGCTGGTCAACCCGCCCATCCTCATCCTCGACGACGCCACCAGCGCCATCGACGTCAAGGTGGAGCAGCGCATCCACTCCTCGCTGCGCGTCCTGATGGAGGGGCGCACCACGCTGATCATCGCCCACCGGCTCTCGACCATCAGCCTGGCCGACCGCGTGGTGCTGCTCGACAGCGGGCGCATCGTGGCCGACGGTACCCACGCCGAGCTGCTGGCCTCGACCCCGCTCTACTCCGAGGTGCTGGCGCAGGCCACCAGCGAGGAGCAGGCCGCCATCGAGGCGGCGGCCGGTGCGGAGGGCCTCGGGCTGGACGACGACGTCCTCGAGCCGGAGGGGGGTGCGATCTGATGTTCGGAGGTGGTGGAGGAGTCGGACCGCCGATGGGCGGTGGCGGAGCGCCGGGCTCGGCCCAGGCGGGACTGCCCTTCGGCGGGATCCCCCACGAGCTGCAGGCCGGTGTCGACCTGCTCCTCAAGGAGGAGCCCGAGCGCGGCGAGCCCTCCGCCGTCTTCACGCAGCTGCCGACGCAGCACGAGTCGAAGAAGCTGACGCTCACCAGCCTGCTCATGGAGTACCCGGGCATGTGCGCCCTGGCCGCGTTCTTGGTGGGGATGATCGCCCTGTTCACCCAGCTCGGCCCGAGCCTCGTCTCCTACGCCATCAACCACGGGCTCACCCCGCCCCACTACGACTACGGGGTCGTGGTGTTCATGGCGGTGCTGTACCTGGTGTCGATCATGATCTCGGGGAGTGCCCAGTGGGGTCAGGCACGGGTGACCGGCCGCCTCGCGTCGTGGGTCATGAACGACCTGCGCATCAAGGTGTTCCGCCATCTGCAGCGGCTCTCGCTCGACTTCTTCACCGAGGAGAAGGCGGGCGTCGTCATGAGCCGCATGACGAGCGACATCGAGAACCTCCAGCAGCTGCTGCAGGACGGGCTGGCCCAGTTCGCCATTCAGGGCCTGACCATGGTCGTCATCACGGTCTTCCTCTTCGCCACCAACGCGAAGCTGGCCGCCATCACCGTCTTCGCGGTGCTGCCGCCCCTGGTCGTCATGTCGATCTGGTTCAAGAGGGCCTCCGAGCGCGGCTACGACAAGGTGCGCGACGGCATCGCGCTCGTGCTGGCCGACCTCTCCGAGAGCCTGCAGGGCGTGCGCATCGTGACGGCGCACAACCGGCAGCGCTACAACGTAGAGACCCACCGTGACATCGTCGGCGCCTACCGGGACGCCAACAACTACACGGGCCGCATCAACGGCGTCTACGGACCGGGGTCACAGGTCATCAGCGTCTTCGGTCAGTTGCTCATCCTGGGCATCGGCGGCACCATGTACCTGCACCACCCACAGGAGATCAACCTGGGCCAGCTGACCGCCTTCTTCCTGTACGTGAACCGCTTCTTCTCCCCGATTCAGCTGCTGGTGCAGCAGTACAACACCTTCCAGCAGGGCCGGGCGTCGGTGTTCAAGCTGCGCGGCCTGCTCGAGACCGAACCATCGGTGCTCGAGGCACCCGACGCGGTGGAGCTGCCGCAGATCCGCGGGCAGATCCACTTCGACCACGTCTCGTTCGGGTACGACCCCGCGGTGCCGGTGCTGCACGACGTCGACCTGACCATTGAGCCGGGCGAGACGGTCGCGTTCGTGGGCGCCACCGGGGCCGGGAAGTCGACGATGGCCAAGCTGGTCACCCGCTTCTACGACCCCACGGCGGGCCGCGTGCTCATCGACGGGTACGACCTCAAGCACGTCACGCTCGCCTCGCTGCGGAGCCAGCTCGGTGTGGTCCCGCAGGAGCCGTTCCTCTTCGCCGGGACCATCCGGGACAACATTGCCTTCGCCCGACCGGGCGCACCCGACGACGAGGTGTGGAACGCCGTGCACCAGGTCGGTCTGGGCGAGCTCGTGCACCGTCTGCCCTACGGCCTCGACACCCCGGTCCACGAGCGCGGCCAGTCGCTCTCCTCGGGTGAGCGCCAGCTCATCGCCCTCGGGCGCGCCTTCATGGCGGAGCCGCGGGTGCTCGTCCTCGACGAGGCGACCTCGAACCTCGACCTCAAGTCCGAGACCATGGTCGAGGCGGCGCTGGACGTACTGCTGGAGGGGCGCACGGCGGTGCTCATCGCCCACCGGCTGTCGACCGCCATGCGGGCCGACCGCATCGTGGTCGTGGGTGACGGCCGCCTGCTGGAGGTGGGGTCGCACGACGAGCTGGTGGCGCTCGGCGGGCACTACGCCGAGATGTACGAGACCTGGATCAACCAGTCGCACGCGGCGTAGCCGCACCGAGCTTCGGCCCCGTGGGGGCGGATCAGGGCAACCTGGCGTCGTGGTGCTGGGCGGCCAGCAGCCGGTCCTCGTCGGTCAGCTCGGAGTCCGGGACCGGCTCGACGATCCGCCACTTCCGGCAGACCGGGCAGCGCTGGTAGCGCTTGAAGCCCAGCCGGACCGCCTTGAGCGACGCCCCGGGGATCCACAGCGTGGTGAAGAGGTGGCCCCGGCTGCAGCGGGCGATGGTGTCGCCGCCCACGCCCGAGTAGCCACGCCGGCGCCCCCACTTCGATCCGCCGACCGCGACCAGGACGACGACGACCACGGCAATGGCGATGGCCAGGGCGACAATGGCCCCGGTGCTCATCCCGCCACCTCGATGAGGGCGACCGAATTCCCGTCGGGGTCCAGCAGCGTCGCCTTACGCGCGTTGTCGCCGACGTCTTCGACCCGGTGCGGGCTCAGGCCGCGTCCGCCGAGCTCGGACAACGCGGCGTCGAGGTCGCCCACGGAGAGGGCCGCCAGCGCGTTCCCGGCCCGAACGGGATCGACGACGACATAAAGCCAGGCCGAATCGTTGACCCGCCACATGACTTCGTCATCGGCGACGAGGATGTCGGCCGGTCGCCCGAAGAGGCGTTCGAAAAAGCCACGCCCCGCTCCGAGCTCCGATACCGGCACCCCCGTGAAGGCGACCTCGACGTCCATGGACCAGTGAAGTTAGCCGAGCCCAATCCGCGCGACCCACTCCCCCGTAGGGTCGACCTCAACGACCTGCCCCGTCAGTAGACCTGGAACGGCGGCGTCGCGGACCCCGTCCGCACGTACTCGTCGAGCACGTAGAGGATCCGGCCCCACGTGAAGGTGCAGGCGGGCAGCTCGCCCTCGGCCGACGCCCAGTCCCGATGCTCGAAGAGGACGTGCGTGCCGCCGTCGACGGGAGTGAGCGTCCAGACGATGGAGGTCGGCTGCCATTCCGGGGGACCTCCGACACACGTCCACGTCAGTGAACGGGGGCGGTCGATGGACGTGACCTCGAAGCGGAACTGCGTCTCTGCGCCGGGGCCGAACGAGAAGACGGCGACCGACCCCTCGACCGGCTCGTACTCGGTCTGGTCCGTCCAGAAGGCTCGGTTCCCCTGGGCGCTGTTGACGGCGTCGAACACCGCCTCGGGTGGCATACGTATGGTCAGCGCCTGACGAATATCGGGCATGTCGCCACGATAGCGACCGACCCGCTCAGCCGGCCCGGCTCCACCGACGAAGCGTCGAGCGGTACCGAGCATCCCACTCGTCGTAGGACGCTCGCAGTCCGACACCGGGCCAGTCGTCCGGGAGGAGCTCGGCCGGCAGCAGCGGGTCCGCCTGCAGGTGCCGCAGGACGGCGGCCGACAGCTCGAACCCGGGCGCCAACGCCTCGGGCATGTCCGGCGCGAGGGAGCCGAGGTTCCCGAGCAGGGAGCGGGCGCGGTCCGACCATGAGGGCAGATCCCACAAGCGGCCGGCCAACGCCCGCGCGTCCGCCGGCCGCGCTGTCATGAGCTCGACGTCCGCGTCCAGGGAGTCGGGCAGCACGACGGCGACGTTGCCCGGCCGCATCCAGACCCCCTCGCGCAGCTCGGCCATCCGGGCGTAGGCCAGCGCCCGCCGTCGGGCGCCGCGCACCTCAGCCGTACTGCCGGTCGTCGTCACCACGGCGAGCCACCACCGGCCGTCGTAGGCCGCCACCGTGCCCGATCGGCTCGCCGACTGGCGAGACTGGCGCGCCGCGAGATGCCCGGCCAGGCGGTACCGCCCCGCTCCGTCCGAAGTGGCCTCGCCCGCGGTGACCATCCGGCTCAGGGCGACCCGGGCCCGGTTCTCGCTGATGCCGAAGAGGGCGGTGAGCCGCACGAGCTGGGCAACCGGCAACTCGGGCGGATCCATGCCCAGCAGTGCGCTCGCCAGCACGGAGCGGGCGGTCAGCGGTGGCGCCACCGGGGAAACCGGGATATTACTCAATTGCGTCATCTGACCAAATATCGTAATATAGGCCCATGGCGAGCACCATGGTGCCCGACGCGGCCGACCGGCCGGACGTCCTCCCGAGCGAGCGGCTGCTGCCCAACGGCATGGCGATCCCCGATCTGCGCGCCGGGCTGCGGCGCATCGACAACGTGCGCAACGCGATCTCGGTGGGCGCGGTCTGGTTCTGGGTGGCGCTCATCATCGGCGGCTCGGTGTGGATCGACCAGTGGTGGAGCTACCTGCTCGCCTTCGTGCTCATGGGTCCCATGTACGCCCGCTTCGCCATCCTCATGCATGAAGCGGCGCACAAGCTCCTCTTCACGAACAAGCGGTGGAACGACTGGATCGGCAAGTGGGTGGTGGCCTATCCCGTGTTCACGCCGGTCCAGCTCTACCGGCGGGTGCACTTCGCCCACCACAAGGACGAGTTCGGCCCGGACGAGCCCGACATCGCCTTCTACGCGCCCTACCCCTGCACACGTCGCGCGCTGTACCGCCGGCTCTTCCGCGACGCGGTGGGGATCAGCGGCTGGAAGAACTTCGTGCCGCTCGTGAAGAACACGCGGACCAAGCCGTTCCGGCCCATCGGCCTCTCCATCTTCGGCGTGCAGGCCGTGCTGTGGGCCGCCATGTGGGCCGCCACGGGGCGCTGGTGGATCTACCCGCTGCTGTGGTGGCTGCCCTGGATGACCGAGTGGCGCGTGATCAACCGCCTGCGTTCCATCGCCGAGCACGGTGGCATGGAGCGCAGCCCCGACCGCCGGGCCACGACGCACAACGTGCGGCAGTCGCTGCTCGCACGCTTCTGGATCGTGCCCTACAACACCGGCTGGCACCTGGCCCACCACGTCGACATGGGCGTCCCCTGGCGCAACCTTCCCGCCTACCACGCCGAGCTCGAGCGGGCCGGGTACATCACCGGCGCCATCACCTACAAGGGCTACTGGGCGTTGTGGAAGGCGCTCAGCAGCGCCGACGAGGCCACGGAGGTGCGCCCGGCGGCGGCCTGAGGTGGCGTGGTCGGTAGGGTGGCCCGGTGAGTGACACGCCGCTTCCCGTCATCTTCATCGGACACGGGAACCCCATGAACGCGCTGGAGCAGAACCGCTATACGGACGCGTGGGCCGCGCTGGGGGCCACGCTCCCCCGCCCGCGTGCCGTCCTCGCCATCTCGGCGCACTGGTACACCAACGCCACGGCCGTGACCGCCATGGCCGTGCCACGCACCATCCACGACTTCTTCGGATTTCCCGACCGGCTCTTCACCTACGAGTACCCGTGCCCGGGGGCCCCCGATGTGGCGGCCGAGGTGGCCGAGGTCGTCGAACCGCGCTGGGTGGGGCTCGACTACGACAGCTGGGGCATCGACCACGGGACCTGGTCGGTTCTCGCCCACATGTACCCCGGCGCCGACGTCCCGGTGGTGCAATTCGCCATCGATGCGCTGCAGCCGCTCGACTACCACCTCGACATCGCGGCGCGTCTGGCGCCGTTGCGCGAGCGCGGGGTGTTGGTCGTCGCCAGCGGCAACGTCGTGCACAACCTGGGCGCGCTCGACTGGGGGCGCGCCGATGCCGGTTTCGACTGGGCGCAGCGCTTCGACGAGGCGGCCCGCAGCGTGGTGGTCGACGCCCCCGCAGACGTGCTGCAGCTCACCGGGCATCCCGACTATGCCCTCGCCGTCCCGACTCCCGACCACTTCATCCCGCTCGTCTACTTCGCTGGTGTGGCCGGCACCGATGCCACCCGCCGACCCGAGGTGCTCATTGAGGGGTACGCCTACGGGTCGCTGTCGATGACCTGTTACACGGCGTAGCCGGGACCCACGACGCCCTCGCTACGTCCGCGTCCGGGTCCGTCCCGCCCGCCCCGGGCCGGTGTCGGCGGCGTCCTCCGCCGGCCCGACGTGCGCGTGGAGCCATTGCAGCAGTGGCGCCGAGGAGTGGAACACCTCGGCGATCCGCTTCTTGGCGCCGGCCGTCCCCAGCCACGACGCGACGGGCCATGCCTTCATGGCCACCAGTCCCTTGTGGCGGAGCAGATCGATCCGGGGGTGATCCTTCGCGTATCCCCGCGGCGTGCTCTTGAGCGTCTCCATGGCGGTCACCTCGAGGCGAGCGTCCCGCAGCGTGTCGACGATGGACTGCAGGCCGCGACCCGGACCGTCGGCGTCCACGGCGGCGCGGTAGCGCGCGAGCTGGTCGGGCGCCAGGTGGTACATACCCGCGCCCGCCACGAGGCCGTTGGCGGACAGCTGCACGTAGCCGTCCCCGATCCTGGCGGCGATGGCCGTCTTGTAGGGGGACTTGTCACGGCTGAAGCGGGTGTCACGATAGGGGCGGAAGAGCCGCGCCTCGCCGAATTGCGGGGACAGCTCGGCCAGCAGCGCGTCCATCGGCGCCTTCACGTCGCGCTCGTAGACGTCCTTGTGCTCGAGCCAGTACGCCTTCGAGTTGTCCACCTCGAGCCCGTCGTAGAAATCGAGCGCGCGCTCCGGCCAGCCCCTGAACGTCACGGCGCGACGCTACCGGACCGCGTGCGACGGTCTCCTCCCACCCGGCCCAGCGGCCCGCCCGTCATCCGACCACCGGCCGGTGCAGGACCAGCATCTCGGCGGTCATGCGGCGCTGGTAGTCCCCTTCGGGCAGTGCCCGCAGCGCCTCGATCGGGGCCCGCGTCGGACCAGGCCGAGCGCAACGACGCCGGTCCCGGCGGCGACCAGGGCGGCGAACCGGTCGGAGACCGGGCCACGCCGGGGGACCAGGGTCTCGGGCGACCGGGCGGTGGCGCCACGAGCACACCAGGCCCGGTGAGACGGTACGGGGGCTGCAACCCTGTTGCCTCACGTCAAATCCTCCGGGAAGGCTGAATCGTTGCCTCAACTAGAAGCTCCGGATGCTGGCGTGAGTTGAAGGCCCTGTTGACCGGTGGTTTCACCGGGGTGGGGGCCTTGCTCAG
>JBKQUM010000164.1:0-23448 GCA_052140165.1 Acidimicrobiales bacterium | reverse complement strand
CCGGGGACGCAGCGGGCAGGGCTTACCTCTAAGCCGCACCATGCTCAGCGACCACAAGTCGCCTTACGTGGGTCGTTTCGCCTGCGACTGGCCTCGACTTTCAACCACAGACCCGCACGCAGCCCGGGACCATGCTAGGCCCCCCGCCGCGCTACTGCCCCGGGACGCTCGAGCCCGCCGAGCCCGAGGCGGTGCCCGTGCTCGCCGGCGTGGCGCCCTCGAGCACGGTGACGTCGGAGATCTTCCAGACGCCGCCCACTTGCTGGAGATCGGCCACGAGCCGGACCACGTCGGCCTGGGGCGTGGAGATCTTGTCGTTCACGTAGGTCTGGTCGACCACGGCGTAGATCGACGCCGTCCCGGCGGCCTGGTTCTCGGACTGCACCTCGAGGAGGCGGACCTGACCCCTCGACTCGGCCAGCGCCTTCTCGAGGGCGGTGCGGATGGACGAGTTGAAGAACTCCTTCGCCTGGGTCGAGAACTGCCCGGTGGCCATGCCGGTGATGGCGTTGAAGTTCGAGTCCACGGTCTTGGCGTCGACGTTGAAGAAGTCGTCGAGGAACGTCCGGGACGCGCTGATCACGGCCGGGTCCTGCACCGGGCCGCTGCTGCTCTCCGTGGCGAAGAGGACCCCGAACACCAAGGTGCCCGCCAGGCCCACGACGGCCAGCGTGCTCGCCACCCGGAAGGCACGTCGGGTCGGAGCGGCACGACGTGGACCGCCGCCGGCACGGCGCGCCGTGGACGGGGGCGGTGGCCCGCCCGCAGCCGGCGCCTCGCGGTCGGGCGTCGGCGCGCCGACGACCTTCACGCCGCTGCCGGTGTCCTCTGTCCCCGAGCCCTCCGGGGCTGTGTGCTCTGTCACTGTCATGTCCCTCTGTTCTCCCTCCATCTGTGTCACCTTCCCCGGCGTACCGTGCGGCACGCCGGGACGTCTGTCAGGCCCGCCGCCTCGCTCTCCGGCGGGTCGGCCGGGCACCCCAGGCCAGCAAGAGCGCCGGCACGACGAGGCCGCCCAGTGCGAGCAGCAGGCCCAGGCTGTCGCCGGGGACCCGGTAGGCCGCGCTGCTCACCTGGACCGGGGTGGCCGAGCCGAGCTCGACATCGGCCTCCTGGGCCGTGGGCGCCACGACGTGGCCGGTGGCGGCGGGCACGAAGCCGGGCTGGCTGGCGGGGCCGACACCGTTGCCGAACACGGTCACGCAGCCCGCACCGGGCAGCGTGGCGGGGATGCTGCTGGCCGTCTCGTACGACGTCCCCTGCTCGTCGAGTATCGGCGGCAGCAGCAGGCGCGTGCGCAGGTAGGTCTGGTCGGGGTCCTGGGGCGAGGCCGTCGTGGTCGGCTTCGCCGGGCCGGCGACCGCGATGTTCTCGACGGCACCGAAGAAGTCCTGGTTGTACGCGAGCCCCTGCGAGAGGTTGTTCAGGTTCGCCGGCTCGGCGACGTTGGAGAGAATGTCGGCGGTGTCGTGCAGGAAGCAGCCCAGGTCGGCCGACTGCGACGTCACCAGGTTGTCGACCGTGTCGAAGGCGGACGAGCCGGAGGTGAGCAGGGTGTGCAGCCCCGACTTCTGGTCGGCCAGCACCTGAACGAGGGCCGCCGTGTTGGCCAGGTCCTGGCGCAGCTCCGGCGCGACTGCCGTGACGGCATCGAGCACCGGGGGCGCGTTGGCGAGCAACTCGGTGAACTGCTGCTGGTAGGCGACGAACTCCTTGGAGAATGTCGTGCCCGCGCTGATGAGGGTGCGCAGGTCCCCGGCCCGGCCCGCCAGCGAGGTGGCCAGCTCGCCGATCAGCTTGTTGAGGTCGCCCGCCGGGATGGCCTGCAACAGCCGGGTGGCCGAGGCGACCACCGCGCCCACGTCGGCGGGCACCTGGTTGGGCGCGACCGGCACGCTGGCGCCGCTCGGGAGGTCGGGCACGATCCCCCCGTGGGCGGGAACGAGGTTGACCACCTGCTCACCCAGGTCGTTGGCGATCTGCACCGAGGACTGGACGTCGTCGGGCACGCGGGTCCCGGGGTCGATGCTCATGACGACCTTGGTCGCCGACGCGGTGAGAGCGGTGGAGCTCACGGTCCCGACGGGGACGCCGTTCAGCTCCACTTCGAAGCCCGGGTAGAGGCCCGAGGCGTCGGGGAATTCGCTGGACAGCACCGTCGGGCTCTCCAGCGGGTTGCCGAGCAGGTTCACGATGCCGTAGGCGACGAGGGCGAAGCTGACGACGAAGAACACGATCAGGTTGATGACGAGCCGGCGGGAGATCATGTGCCACCCGTCCCCGCGGAATGTGGCGCGCACGTGAACGCGGGCTGGCTGTCGTCCTCACCGAGGCCGGGTATGCCGCACACGATGATGTTCTCGTAGAGCTGCACGAAGCCGCCGCGCACGGCCTGGGGCAGCGCGTTGTCGGCGAGGGGAATCTCCGAGAGGAGGCCGGCCAGGTCAGCCTGATGCTGGGCCAGCTGGCTGCTCACCGCCTGCAGCGTCTGCAGCTGGGTCACGATCTGGGGGTAGTAGGTCTCGAGGATGCTTCGGCCCTGTGTCGAGAGGTCGTCGAGCGACTGCAGCAACGTCTCGAACTGCGACGAGTTCTTGGCCAGGATCGCCACCGTCTGAGACAGGTTGTCGAGCGCGGTCGCGCCGGCGCTGCTGCCCGGGGCCAGCGTCGCGCTGAGTGAATCGAGGCCGTTGACGGCCTGGGTGATCTCGTCGGTGTGCTGCGCGTAGCCCGTCGCCACCGCGCTCAGGTCGGCCAGGAAGGCCTTGAGCGACGCCTCCTGGCCCGTGAAGCCCTCGCCGCCCGCCTCAATGATCTGCTCCAGCTCGGTGGTGGAGATGGCGCCGAACACCTCCGAGCCCGCCTCCACCAATTGCTCGACGTCGGGAACGGTCGAGGTGCGCGCGATGACCGCCCCGTTCGCCAACTGGGGCGCGCGCGCAGAGGCGGCGCCCGTCTCGTCCTTGGGGACGACGAGGTCCACGAACTGGTCGCCGAGGATGGTGGTGCGGTCGATGGCAGCGCTCACGTCCGCCGGGATCCGCACGCCGTTGTCGAAGGCCAGGGTGACCTTCGCCCGGTCCCCGCTCAGCGTGATGGAGCTGACCGACCCCACGGGCACGTCGGCCATCTGCACCTGCGCCCCGTCGGCGAGGTCGCCCACGTCGCTGAAGTCGGCGCTGGCGGTGCGCTGGCCCGGGCCGCCGGACACGGAGCAGCCGGCCAGCCCGAGCACCAGCGCGGCCAGCGCGGGCAGCGCGGGCAGGCGGCGGCGCGTGAGTGGCGCGGCCATCAGAACCAGCCCTCCACGTCGTGCAGCCATCGGGCGAACAGGCCCCGGTGGGGGTACGCCCGGTGACGCCGGCCCTGTGCCGGCGGCGCGGCGGGCAGCAACGCGGCGGCCGGCGCGGTGAGTGTGGGATCCGGATCGACCATCGACGCGGTCGGCGCCGCCGCGGCCGCGGGCGAGGCGACGGCCAGCGTGGAGGTGGCCTTCTGGGCGCTGCCCGACCCGGTCGTGACGTCGTGGGAGAGCAGCCCGCCGAGCCCGCCCGAGCCCGAGCCCGAGCCCGAGCCGCCGGAGGAGCCTCCGCCGGAGGAGCCCGCGCTCGAGCCTCCCGGGCAGCCGAGGAGGGCGCCGAGGAGCCCGCAGGGGGTCGTCGTGGTCGTCGTGGTCGACGGCGGGACCGTCGTCGTGGTGGTGGTCGTGGTCGTCGATGCGGCCGGGCTCTTGGCCGCGGACGACACCGGCGGCGTGCTCGGCGGCGTGGTGCCCCCCTGCTCGACGCCGGCGATCTGCTGGAGGCCCTTCTGGAGCAGGGATTGGGCCGTCGTGGATCCGCTCCCCCCGCTCAGCGTGTCGAGGATGGTCGGGATGTCGTTCAGGAGCGGGTCGAAGAATCCCGAGGACGGGTTGCCGCACTCCTCCAGCGTGGCGATGACCGTGGCGGGCAGGCCCGAGGAGTGGTTGGCCACGATGCGGCGGCAGATGCCGGCCAGCCGGTCGCGCAGGAGACCGGCGATGTAGGCACCGGTGACGCCGGGCGCCGTCTGGAGGTTGAGGTTCAGCCAGTTGTAGTTGGGGTCGTACGCACGCGCCGCCCCCTGGAACAGGTTGTTGCCGTTCTGGAGTATCTCGTCGACCGAGGCGAGATTGCGGTCCAACGTGCGGCCGACCGTGGTCACCGTCCCCACGTCCGCCTCGAGCGGCTGCAGGTTGGGCACCAGCAGGCTCACCAGGCCCGAGCTGGCACCGGCCAGCTGCGTGATGGCGTCGTTGAGCTGGCCCGAGTGCTGCGCCAGGGTGCTCGACACGGTGTCGTACTGCTCCACGAGCTGTTCGATCTGGGTCGTGTCGGTATCGAGAGTCCCGGTCAGCTGGGCCAGCGTGCCGTTGAGCTGCCCGAGATCGTTGCCCTGGTCCGCCAGCAGCTGCACGGTGCCGGCTGCCGACGCGATGAGCTTGTTGAGGCCGGCGCCCTGGCCGTCGAGGTCCGAGGCCAGGTTCGACACCAGGCTCCCCACGGCGTGGGGGTTGAGCGCGTCGAGCGTGTGCTGCAGTTCCTTGAGCACCTCGTCGGTGGAGACCGGGACCGCCGTGTGATCCTCCGGGATCGTGGCGCCCGACGGCAGGTAGGAGCCGCCGGTGTAGCCCGGGTTCAGGTCGACGTCGGGCGACCCCAGCAGTTGCGGCGCGACGAGCGACGCGAAGGCTGCCGACGGGATCCTCGTCCCCTGGTCCACGGCGAGCGTCACGTCGACCTTGTCACCCTCGTTCTGCACGTCGGTGACCGTGCCGACCTTGACGCCGAGGACGTCGACGGCGGCACCGGTGAAGAGCCCCGGGGCGCTCGAGTAGACCACGTTGACGGGATAGGTGGGTGTGCCCTTGGCGAACTCGACCGCGACGATCACGCCGGCGACGACGACCAGGCCCGCCACGCCGAGGCGGAGAGCCTTCGACGAGACCACGCGGCGCGGCGCGCCCATCAGCCGACCCCCCGCAGGAGCGGGCTGAGCAGCTGGGAGAGCCCGCCCAGCCCGGAGTTCGGCCCCGCCGGCTCGCTCCCTCCGCCCGCCGGGGTCGTGGTGGGTGTGCCGGCGGACGGCTCCGACTGCGGGGACGGGGGCGGCGTCGAGGAGGAGCCCGACGCGGACGAGGTGCCGCCGCCGGAGGTGGCGGGAGATCCCTCGCCGGGCAGCGGGCCGGTCTGGGCGTCGCACGAGTCCGGGTCAGGGCCGAGCACCTGGTCCAGCACCTGGTCGAGCGTCCCGCACGGGCCGATCACGCCGAACGTGTTGGTGAGCGACGCCGGGTTCACGAAGATGTTGCCCCAGCTGACCGGCGTGCTGCCGCTGTACGCGATCGACTGAAAGCCCTTGAGCGCGCCCCCCAGGTAGCTGACGCCCTCGGCCAGATCCTCCTGGTGCTGACCGACGACGCTCAGGTCGGCGTGGAGGCTCTTCAGCAACGAGTTGAGCGCGGGCGAGTCCTGGTTCACGAGGCTGTTGGTCTGGGTAGCCAGGGCGTCGACGTTGGTGACCAGATTGGACAGGTCCTGGTTGTTGTTGGCGAGGCCGGTGGAGACGGTGTCGAGGTTGTCGACGACGGAGAGGATCTGCTGGTCCCGGGCCGCCAGGGTGGACGAGAGCGTGTTGGCGGAGTCGATCAGGCTCGACACCTGGCCGCTGCGCTGGTCGACGGTGGTCGTCAGCGCACCGAGCCCCGCGATGATCTGGGCCACCTGGGCCTGCTTGTCCTTCGTGATGGCGGCGAGTGAGGCGACCAGGTTGTTCAGTGCCTGCGCGTTGGTCTTCGACAGCAGGGAGTGGGCCGTGTTCTGCAGCTCGTAGAACTCGGTGGGCACGGAGGTGTCGGTGATCAGCGCGCCGGGCTTGAGCGGGTCGCTCCACCCGCTCACCGGCTGGAGCGTCACGTCGACGACGCCGAGCAGCGTCTCGACCTCGATCGCCGCCGTGGTCACATGCGGGAGCTGCACCGAGTTGTTCACCGAGAGCTGCGCGTCGACCGCGTTGCCGTGCACGGCGACGGAGCTGACCGACCCGACGTTGACGCCGGCGACCATCACTTCGGTGCCCTTGGAGATGCCCGCCGCGTTGGCGAAGCGGGCGGTGACCGTGTAGCCGGAGGTGAACAGGCTGCGGTTGAGCAAGAGGATGCCCAGCACGAGCACCGCCATCACGGCGATCGCGACGAGGCCGACGATCTTGGGGTTCCGCTCGGTGACGGCCTTCACCCCGAACCTCCCGTGGCGGCAGCGCCGGCACCGCTGACCGCCTGCAGGTCGAGACCGAGGCTCGACGCCGCCAGGGACCCGGAGCCGGAGCCGGCCGACGCGTCGTCGCTCTGGCTCGAGGGGGACGATCCCGACGACGAGGTGTCGGGGCTCGGCAGTCCCGGTGTCGTGACGCCCGAGAGGGGTGCGGGCAGCGGGGGGCTGCCCAAGGGCCCGGAGCCCGCGGGCGGGTTCCCCGGCTGGTAGTAGGGGCAGACGGTCTGGTTCGCCAGGCAGGTGTAGATGGTCTCCACCGCGAACCACTGCCCCCACTGGGAGATCTGGATGTAGGGGGCCAGCCCGGCACCGAGGGTGGACAGGCTGCTGGCCAGGTTCTGCTGGTTGTTCTGGACGTCGGCCGCCACCGCCTGCAGGTTGTCGATGGTGCTCGTGATGGTGGTGTGGTTGTTCCCGATCAGGCCGGCCAGGTCCGTGGCGACCTGTGACAAGTTGCCCACGACGCCATCGAGCAGCGTGTTCTTCGAGGCCAGGGCCGACGACACCGTCTGGAGGTTGGTCACGAGGCTGTCGATGTCGCCCGAGCGCGACGCCAGCGCTCCCAGGACCTGGTTGAGGTTGCCGATGACCTGCCCCACCTGGGAGTCGAGGGCCTCGACCGTGGCGGACACGGCTGCACCGCTGTTGATCAGCTGGTTGATCTCTGCCGTGTCGCCCTCGAGCGCGCCCGACACGTTCTCGACGAACTCGTTGGCCTCGGTCGGGTTGATGGAGGAGAGGACCGGGCCGAGCGAGTTCAAGAACACGTCGATGCTGGCATCGGTCACGTCATGCGTGAGAGGGATGGTGGTGCCGGGCGCGAGCAGGGGCCCGGCACTGCCCGGGTACAGCTCTATCTCCTTCTGCCCGATGACGTTGTGCCACCGCATGCCCACGTCGGTGGAGCGGTGCAGCGTCACGGTGTTGTCGATACTCATGGCGATCAGCGCATGACCGTGCTGTACCCCGATGGACGAGACCTGCCCGACCGGCACGCCGGCGATGTTCACGGTGTCGCCGTTGGCCAGGCCGGTGACGTCGCTGAGCTGCGCGTCAATCGTATGGCGGCTGGTGAAGAGGGAGATGTTGCCGATCCTCACGGCCAGGCCGACCAGCAGGACCAGGCACACGAGCGCAAAGACGGAGAACTTGAGGGCGGAGGGCGGGACGCGGTGCCGCAGCCTCACGACGACCCCCCCAGGAGCTGGCTGATGATCCCGCCCAGGCTGGTCGGTTGTGAGGTGTCGGGCTCACCGATGATGCCGTAGACCTGGTTGGCCGCGGCCGCGCCGGCGGCGGCGGCACCGGCGGTGGCGGGCGCGGAGGGCTGGGGGGCAGCGGCGGTCGGCGTCGCCGCCGCTGTCGTCGGGGTGCCCTGCAAGGCGTCGAACGACGCCAGCTCGGACGAGCAGTCGAACGCCGAGCCCGCGCCGGCGAGCGCCTGTTGGATCGGCTGGAGGAACGACATGCCGCCGGTCGGGGGCGCGATGAGGTTGCACACCAGGCTGTTGACGTCGCTGAAGAGGATGAAGGTGTTGAAGTAGGCGTAAGTGCTGCCGTCGGGCAGCTTGTTCAGCCCCGACGCGCCCTGGGCGATCTTCTGGAAGTAGTGGTACGCCCCGTTGACCACCTGGCCGATCGTGTCCTGTTGCGCCAGCAGGACACGCGACACGTTGTCACCGGACTCCAGGATCGTCGCGATGTCGGGGTGATAGGTCGAGAGCAGCTCCGCCAGCCGGTTGGAGAACGGGATGAGGCTGTCCAGCAGGTTCTCGTAGTCGGTCTCCTCGGCGTTGAACGACGGGAGACCCGCGTTGATCTCGGCGTTGAGGTTGTTGAGGTCGGCGGCCGCCGGCGCGACGGCCTGGGTGAACTTGGCGAAGGAGTCGAGGGCGAGGAGCTGCGCGTCGAGCGTGCGGTCGAGCAGGCCGGCCAGCTCGGTGCCGGCGCTGATGGACGCGGCGATCTTGGGACCCTCGCCCTGGGCCGCCTGCGACAGCTCGCCCAGCAGGGTCGACAGGTCGTTGGTGTCGATCTGGTCCAGCAGCGGCGTGGCTGCGGCGAAGAGGTCGCCCAGCTCGTCGCTGCTGGCGGCATGGGCGAACGTGGAGCCGGGAGCGAGGTAGGGACCCGCCTCCACGTTGCCACGCGGGCTGGAGATGGAGACCTGTTCGGCGCCGAACAGGTTGACGGGCTCGATCGTGGCCGTGGCCGAGGCCGGTACCTTGAACGACGGCTCGATGAGGACCGTCACCTGCGCCTGATTCTGGAGGAGCGAGATGGTGGAGACCCGACCGACCTGCACGCCGCGGAACACGACGGCGGAGCCCGGGTGCAGTCCCTCGCCGGCCCGCGGGAACGTCCCGTCGAGCTTGTAGTCGCCGGCGAAGTCGCCGTTGGCCAGGCGCACGAGCGTGACCGTCCCGAACACGAGGCCGCCGAGCACCACGAGGCTGACGAGCACGTTGGCGAGCCGTCTCATCCGACCAACCGGGCGGTGGCGTTGACACCACCGAACAGGATCAACGACAAGAAGAGGTTGACCACGACGACGAGGATGATGGAGAGCCGGATGGCACGGCCCGCCGCGACGCCCACGCCCGCCGGACCTCCCGTGGCGTTGTAGCCGTAGTAGCAGTGGACGAACGTGACGATGACGGCGAAGACCATCGCCTTGAGGAACGAGTAGAAGATGTCGAGCGGCGGAAGGTAGAGCCGGAAGTAGTGGGTGTAGGTGCCGGTCGACAGGCCGAAGAACCGGGTGACGACGAGCTCGGAGGCCAGGTAGCTGGCGAAGAGCGCGGCCAGGTAGAGGGGGACCATGGTGATGAGGGCCGCCCAGACCCGGGTGGCGACGAGGTAGACGACGCTGTTGACACCCATGACCTCGAGCGCGTCGATCTCGTCGCTGATGCGCATGGCCCCGAGCTGCGCGGTGAAGCCGGCGCCGACCTGCGCCGCCAGCGCCACGCCGGCCACAAGGGGCGTGATCTCCCGGGTGTTGGCGAGCGAGGTGATCACCCCGGTGAAGGCCTCGGCGCCGATCTGCTGCAGGCCGTTGAAACCCTCGAGGCCCACCTCGGTCCCGGTGAAGAACGCGATGGACACCACCACGAAGAACATGCCGCCGCCGACGACGAGCGCACCCGAGCCCAGGGAGATGTCCGACATCAGGACGAGGATCTCCTTGGGATAGCGCAGCGCGCGGGGAAGAGCCCGGACGATCCGGACATAGAACTTCAACTGTGCGGAGAACGCATCGAAGACACCGAGCGCGGCGTCGCCCGTGCCGACGGCCCTCCCACCCAGGTTCCGGCCGGCGGACACGATCCTGCCGGGCTCGGGGCGGACCGGTGTGTCGATCGCCATCAGAGGCCCTTCTGGGGGATGAAGTTGAAGTAGAAGACCGTCAACAGGAAGTTCACGAAGAACGAGAGGATGAAGGTCACGACCACGGCCTGGTTCACGGCGTCGCCCACACCCTTCGGACCGCTCTTGCAGTAGAGGCCCTTGTAACAGGCGACCATGGCGGCGATGAACCCGAAGATCCCCGCCTTCACGAGGGCGATGACCAGATCGGCGATCTGACTCAGCTCGCCGAAGGTGGCGAAGAAGCTGCTCGTCGTGATGTGGATGGCATGGGTCCCGAACCACAGGCCCCCGGCGATGCCGGCCACGCTGACGACGGCGTCGAGCAGGATGGCGACCAGCGTGGCGGCGAGGAGCCGGGGCAGCACGAGGCGGTGGAGCGGGTTGACACCCATCACCTCCATGGCGCTGATTTCGTCCCGGATGCGGCGCGATCCGAGATCGGCGCACATGGCCGAGCCGCCGGCACCGGCGATGAGCAGCGCGGTCGCCACCGGCGCCTGCTCGCGCACGACGGCCAGGACCATGGCGGCACCGAGCTGGGACTGGGCACCGATCTGCTGGAGCAACGACCCGACCTCGAGCGCGATCACCATGCCGAAGGGGATGGAGAGCAGGATCAGGGGCAGGGTCGTGACCCGGGCCAGGAACCAGCACTGGTCGAAGAACTCCCCGACGGGAACACCCTTGAGCGGTGCCTGGCGCAGAGACTCGAACGCGGTGGCGAACATGTTGCCCGTCTCACGCACGGCCGTGGCGATCTTCCCGTCGTCGGAGAGCGGCCGGCTCGGGCGGGGCAGGACTCCCACTGCCCCGGGGCAGCCGCTCGAAGTACCCAGGCGGCGCGCCATTTCGGCTCGGCTCAGAGGCTCGGTGGCACCGGGGGCCTGTTCGGGAGCGACGCTCGTCGTGTCACCCGTCTCCGACAATGCATTCCCCCCTTTCGAGGCCTCCTCATGCACGTGGTCGGGCCTTGGCGCCCGCTCCCCCGTCCAATTTCCATTCCTCTGGAAAAACGGCAGGCCGGGGGGAACCTTGCGGAATGCGCCCCCTCCGTGACCGGTGCCACGGAGGGCGCGAGCGGGCGGACCGGGTCAGCCGGACCCCGGGTTCGCCAGCGCCGCCACTGCCGTTGAGGCGCTCGTTTCCCAACGTTCGTTGAAGGAAATCACAACTTTGTTGACGAAAACCATCCAACCCCCATTCATCAATTGTTCGCCGCGACCACTTCCAAAATCCCGTGAAGTCCGGACATAATGTGACCTACCTCCTATTGAGAGGCGCGACGGAGGGGGAGGAACAGGAACATTGGCGCTCCGCCAAGAAGAGCTCAGCGGCCTTTGCGACGACGTCGATCTCGATCGCGACCGCGCGCTCGTCGAGCGTTGCCAGGCCGGGGACTCGGCGGCGTTCGGCAACCTGTACGCGCGGTACTACGAGCGGCTGCTTCGCTTCTGCATGCGCAGGCTCAACGATCGCCACGAGGCCGAGGACGCCGCGCAGGAGGCGTTCGCCCGCGCGTGGAAGGCGTTGCCGCGCTTCGCCGGCGAGCGTCGCTTCTACCCGTGGCTGACCGTGATCGCCGGCAACATCTGCACCGACATGCTGCGTCGCCGCTCGCGCAGCACGCCCACCGACGACCTGGAGCTCACTGCGCAGCATCCCGTCGGTGTGGTGGGTGAGGACACGTCCGAGGATCTCGTCCTCGCTTCGGTCGACGGCGAATTGGTCAACCGCGCGCTCGACCGCCTCTCGACACGCCACCGCCACGTGCTCGCCATGCGGGAGGGCTCGGGATGGACCTACCAGCAGATCGCGGACCACGAGGGCGTCGAGATCGGGACGATCGAGACGCTGCTGTGGAGGGCCCGCCAAGCACTCAAGCGCGAGTTCGCCGTCGTCTCCGAATCGAAGGAGGCGCTGGCCGGCTTCCTCATCGCCACCGGCGCGCTGTTCCGCCGGGCATTCTTCCGGGTGGCGCACCGCAGCGCGACCGTGCAGCAGCAGGGCGCCGGCGCCGGCGGCCTGCGCAACGCAATGGCCGGCGTCGCGGTCACCGGCGCAGCAGTCGCAGCCGCGTTCATCGCGCCGCACGCGCTGAACGGTGGTCCGAACCAGACGGGTGCGGGCTCTGCCGGCTCGGCGCTCGCTGCGCCGGCGCTCGCCCTGGGCGCCCCGAACTCCACGGCAGCCGGTGCGGGAACTGCGGCGAGTGGCGCCACAGCGACGTCGGGCGGGTCTTCAGGCAGTGGGGGATCCACGGGTTCGTCGTCGACCGCCGTCACCGGGACCGGCGGCGGCTCGGGGCACGCGGGCGGATCCGGAGGGACAGGCTCCCTCCACGGCGGCGCGCTGACGGGCGGCTCCTCGGGCGGCGGCGTCACCGGCGGCATCACCGGGAGCTTGAACCAGGCTGCCGGAGGGCTGAACAACACGGTCAGCGGCGTGACGGGCGGGCTGAGCGGCACGGTCAGCGGCGTGACGGGCGGGCTGAGCGGCGCGGTCAGCGGCGTGGCCGGCACGGTGAGCAGCGTGACGGGCGGGCTGAGCGGCACGGTCAGCGGCGTGACGGGCGGGCTGAGCGGCGCGGTCAGCGGCGTCACGAACACGCTGGGCCTGGGCGGCGTACTGGGCGGAGGCAGCACGACGGGAACGTCGTCCTCGGGGTCCTCGGGCACCGGATCGAGCGGCGGCGGCGCTGCGGCCACGACGACGACCACGACGACCACGCCGGTCCAGGGGATCGTGGGCGGCGTGACCAAGACCGTCGGCTCGCTGCTCGGAGGGGGCTAGGTTCCCCCAGCTGGGCCCGCCGAGAACGCCGGCCGTTGCGCAAGCCCGGGCCCGGGTATGGGTTCTCCCCGTATGGACACCCACGAGCAGGAGGCGCCGGCGCCCTGGATAGCCCCCGGCGAACCGATCATCTCCCTGCGGGGGGTCACCAAGTCGTTCGGTTCCCACACCGTGCTCGAGGACATCACCTTCGACGTCCCCAAGGGCCGGATCACGGCCATCCTCGGCCCGTCGGGCACCGGGAAGTCGGTGCTCCTCAAGAACATCCTCGGGCTGCTGAAGCCCGAGCGAGGCGAGATCTGGGTCGACGGCGACCAGATCGTCGGCCTGCGCGAGAAGCGCCTCTACGAGGTGCGCAAGAAGTTCGGCGTCCTCTTTCAGGACGGCGCGCTGTTCGGCTCCATGAACCTCTACGACAACATCGCCTTCCCGCTGCGCGAGCACACGCACAAGAGCGAGGCGGCAATCCGCGAGCTCGTCCACCGCAACGCCGAGCTGGTCGGCCTGATGGACCATCTGAAGAAGCTCCCCGGTGAGGTGTCCGGCGGCATGAAGAAGCGGGCCGGGTTGGCCCGGGCGATGGTGACCGAGCCCGAGATCGTGCTCTTCGACGAGCCGGACTCCGGTCTCGACCCCGTGCGGGTGGCCTATCTCGACGAGCTCGTCGTCACCGCCCAGAAGGAGACGGGTGCGACGTTCTTCATCATCACCCACAACATCCAGTCCGTCATGCGGACCGCTGAGTTCATGGGCGTCCTCTTCCGTTCGAGCCTCGTCAAGTTCGCCAGCAAGCCCGACATGCTGGCCACGGACAACCCCATCATTCAGCAGTTCCTGGCCGGCCGCCCGGAGGGGCCCATCGGCATGGACGAGATGGCGGACGCCGGCGAGGACGCCAGCCGCTTCATCGAGGGCGACACCGCCGCGCTCGAATTCGGGCCCCTGGCCCGTCCGGGCGAGCCCGCCATGGCCGCCCGGGCCCCCAGCGACCAGCCTGTCCCCCCGGCCTGAGGCGACTGTGCCCCGCCCGGCAAAAGAAACGCCGCCGGCCCCGGGTGGTGCGACCCGGGACCGACGGCATTCCCGATCAGGCGTGTCTCAGTCGCCGGCGGCGGCTCCGCACACGGTCTCGACCATCAGGCCGCTCACCACATAGGGATCCATGTTGGCGTTGGGGCGGCGATCCTCGAGCCACCCCTTCTTGTTCTTGGCCACGGCCCACGGGATGCGGATGGATGCCCCGCGGTCGGATGTGCCGTAGCTGAACTGCGTGAAGTGCGCCGTCTCGTGCGCGCCGGTCAGCCGGCTCTCGATGCCGATGCCGTAGTTGGCGACGTGCTCGTCGACGCGCTTCCCGAGCGCCTCGCAGCCGGCGATGATCGCATCCCAGCCGCCGTCCTCCCGCATGGCCTTGGTCGAGAAGTTCGTGTGCGCCCCGGCACCGTTCCAGTCCCCGAGCACCGGCTTGGGCTCGAGCGTGGCGAAGACGTCGAAGTCCTCGGCGATGCGGAAGAGCAGCCAGCGGGCGACCCACAGCTGATCACCGATCAGCGGCGGCGGGAGGACGCCGATCTGGAACTCCCACTGCCCCATCATCACCTCGGCGTTGGTGCCCTCGATGGCGATGCCGGCCTTCAGGCAGGCCGCCGTGTGACGCTCGACGATCTCGCGGCCGGGCATCTTGTCGCCCCCGACCCCGCAGTAGTACGGACCCTGGGGGGCGGGAAACCCCGCCTCGGGCCAACCCAGAGGTCGGCCGTATTGGAAGAAGGTGTACTCCTGCTCGATCCCGAACCACGGCTCCTGGTCGGCGTACTTCTCCGCCAGCTCGGCCGACTTCCGCCGGGTGTTCGTGCTGTGCGGCGTCATGTCGGGATGGAGCACCTCGCACATCACCAGCTTGTCGCCCTCCGCCCGCAGGGGGTCCGGGCAGGTATAGACGGGCTGCAACACGCAGTCCGAGTCGCTGCCCTCGGCCTGGTTCGTGCTCGAACCGTCGAAGCCCCAGATCCCGGGCTCCTTGCCGCCCTCGACGATCCTCGTCTTGCTGCGGAGCAGAGGGGTGGGCTCCGTCCCGTCGATCCAGATGTACTCGGCCTGGTAGCTCATGAATTCTCCTGTACTCCCCTTCTTCTCCGTGGACAAGGTGTGTCTGGCACGGGCCGAGCCGGGAACCTTTCGGGCGCGGCGCTCCCCGTGCTGTTCAGTCTCCCCGGACCCTATTTCGCCGCCGTATCGGTTATGTGAACCGACGATGAAATCGCTCCGGCCCACAGGCCCGACGGCCCGGCCCGGCTCGACGTGGTCGAGGCCGAGGCCGCCGGGCGCGTTCCCCCGTAGAACCGCTGGTGGGGACTGTCGGACCCCGGGCGCGACGGAGGGCTGGATCGGATCGACCCAGCCCTCGCCGTTGCGTTCTGACCGCCCTTTCGGGGCAACCTCTGTCGTCCGACGGCGGTGGACCCGCCGCGCCGCTCAGCAGGTCGTGCTGTTCAGGCCGCCCACGCAGGAGTTGGCGCTGCTGAACAGGCCGGAGATACCCCCGCCCAGCGCAGCGACCGCCACCACCGCGACGACGGCGATCAGGCCGACGAGCAGTGCGTACTCCACCATGGACGCGCCGCGCTCGGTACGGGCCCGCTCGAACAGCGTGCCGTGTGCCGTCCTCACTGCGACGAATGCGTTCATGAACAATCCCAACATGATGCTCCCCTCTTGCCCCGTGCGAGTCCCCCTCTGAAGACTTGCCCTCGTTAAGCATCGGGCGTTCGATGGCTGCGGTCCATAGGTCTTTTTGACCTAATGGAGGGCGGCCGACCAGCGCCTCATGCCGATGTCTGTACCGTGCTTCCCGGGAAGGTTCCCCCCAAACGACAGCGGGCTGGATCGGCCGAAGCCGACCCAGCCCAACCGTCATCCCATTGGGGAAGGGGGAATATTCCCTTAGGGAAGCATTGCGTAGCTCGATGCGGCGACAGCCGCCCCGGCTAGCAGGTCGTGCTGTTCAGGCCACCCACGCAGCTGTTGGCGCTGCTGAACAGACCCTTGATGCCTCCTCCGAGCGCCGCCACCGCGACGACGGCAACGACGGCGATCAGGCCGACGAGCAGTGCGTACTCCACCATGGAGGCGCCACGCTCGGTCCGTGCACGCTCGAGCAGGTTGCTGTGGAAGCCACGCACCGCGAAGAACGCGTTCAGAAACAGCTCAGTCATTCTCTCATTCCCCTCTCTCGCCCCAATGGTCCCGAACGTTTGCTCGAATCCTTTTGGAGTTCCCAACGACATTCTCGGACATGGCATCACTGGTCTCCATAGGCTTTATGGACCAATTGCCACGCACGCAGGCACGCCGTGTCGCGCGTCTATTCGATGGTGACGAGACCCATGACGACGGCACGCACGAGCGCGTGGGTGCGGTTCGTCACATCGAGCTTCTGGAAGATGGCAGCCAAGTGGTTCTTGGTGGTCTTGGGGCTGATGTAGAGCCGTTGTGAGATCTCACCGTTGGTGGAACCCTCTGCGAGGAGCTGCAGCACCTCGAGCTCCCGCTGGGTCAGCGACCACGGCCCCCACTGCCGGTCGTCGTCGCGACGTGCCGAGACGTCGGGGTCCCGGTAGTCGTCGGACCCGATGTCGAGCTCAGGGTCCCGCGTCAGTGACGCCCGGGCCCCCCGCAGGCTCTCGCTGCGGTGCACTGTCGTGCTGACCGACGGCCCCGACACCGACACCTGCGTGTAGAACGTCCATTCCGACCTGCTCTCGATCTCAACGGCCGGCGCAGGCGCGCCCGGCCACAGGATCGCCGAGGCTGTGTTCGACATTCCTCCCCCTCATTCCGCAACCGGATGGAGGTCCGGTCCGGCTCCCGTTCCCACCGCGGACGGCGGGAATACCCAGGTCATTGTACGCTTCGAGTGTCAAACGGCAGTGGCAGCCAGATTGCAGCCCGGGTGCGGTGGCGGCAATTTCCACGCCCGCCGGCCGTGCCGGTCGATGCCCGCCCTCGGCCGTGCCGGTCGTGGGCCGGGACGGCGGTGCCGGCGTCGCCCGCCGGCGGTGCTCAGGCTCCGTGGAACGCGTGCTTTATCGGACCCACGATCGGGCCGAGGACGACGATGAGGATCGCCGGAAGGAAGCAGAGGGCCAGAGGGAAGAGGATCTTGATCGGCACCTTGGCCGCCTTCTCCCGGGCCCGCTGCCGCCGCTTGTCACGCATCTCGTCGGCCTGTGCCTGCAGCACGCGTCCGATCGGCAGACCAAGTGCGTCGGCCTGTGAGAGCACGACCGAGAAGGTGACGAGGTCGTCGATGTCGGTGCGCAGCTTCATGTTCTCGAGTGCGTCGTGCCGTGACAGGCCGAGCTCCATCTCCCTCAGGGTGAGCCGCAGCTCGTGACAGACCGGCGATTCGAAGCGCGCGCAGGAGACCTGCATCGCCTGCTCCAGACCGAGACCCGCAGCCACCGAGATCGTCATCAGGTCGAGCAGGTCGGGCAGGTCGTTGGTCACCTGTTCCCGCCGGGATTTGATGCGGTGGCGCAACCACCAGCTGGGCGCAAGGCCACCGAGCATGGGCAGGATGAACGTCATCGCCAGGCCCGTCTTCACACTGACCGCGCCGCTGACCAGCGCGACGAGGCCTGCGCCGATGCCGAGCATGACCGCGCCCACCTGTGCCGCCACGAACTCCTCGGCACGCACCGACCCGGTCAGGCCGGCCTTGAGGAGGTCGGCGTGCACGCGGTCGATGTCGCTCGACGGGTACAGGCGCGACAGGTTGTGGCGCAGGCCGCTCCGCAGCGGTCCGAACATGCGCTGGACGAGCGGCGTCTGCACCCGCTCCAAGACGGGGGGTCCGGCGACGGCGTACACCTCGGCCTCCGAGCCGAGTGAACGGATGAAATCGAGCCGGTTCTGCGTCTTGTGCGAACGCCAGGCCGCAGCGCCGACACCGATCAGGCCGACGGCCATCAGTGTGATTCCCACCAGTGGGACGAAGTATGTCGCGTTCATGTGACCCCCTCGGCCTCAGACCTTGATGTTGACCATTTTTCGCACGATCAGGAACCCAAGGCCCATCAGCCCCGCCGTCCCGATCAGGACGATGAGGCCGGCGCCGTGCAGCATGGGCTGCAGGTAGCCGGGGTCCTTCATCTCGAGCGCGACGACGAGGAAGATCGGGATGGCGAACAGCACGTAGCCCGACATCCGCCCCTCGGCGGAGAGGGTCTGGACCTCGCGCCGGACCTCCTGGCGGGTGCGCATGAAGTCGGCCAGCGTGTGCAGAATGGGCGCCAGGCGCCCGCCGGTGGACTGCTGGATCCGCACGGCCTCGACGGCCCACTTGAGGTCCTCGACCCCGGAGCGCTCGGCCATGTTCTCGAGGGCCACGACGAGGTCGGAACCGACGGCCACCTCGGCCATGACCCGGTCGAGCTCGTCCGACAGGGGCGGCCGGGCATCACGCCGGTACATGTCGATTGAGCGCTGGAAGGTCTGCCCTCCCTCGACCGAGGCCGCCATGAGCGCGAGCGCGTCGGGGAGTTGCTCTTGCATCTGCTTGATCCGCTTGGCGGCGCGGCGCGACGGCAGGTACCAGGCGATCCCGGCCACCAGGGCGATGGCGACGAACGAGCCGATGGGCGAGCCCATGACGACCCCGACCGCGACCGCCAGCATGAACGCGATGGCTGCGGTGATGACGATGTACTCACCCGACCGCAGCGGAATGGCCGCCCGCTCCAGGCGCTGCTCGAGCGCTCCGCTCGTGTCCATGCGCCCGAAGATGCCGGCGATGCGGACCGTGAGGGCCGAGAGCTCGCCGTGCTCCGGTGACTCGCTCACCACTTCGACCGGGACCGGAGCCGTGCCCATGGTGTCGTCGAGGATCTGGGCCAGGGTGCGCTGCTTGGTGCGCACCCGCATGATGGCAGCGACGACGGCCAGGGCGATGCCACCGCCGATGAGGACCGCGGCGACGAACGCCCCGGCCTGCGTGCCCAGCTGGAGCGCTCCGATCATCGTCCCGCTCACTTCCCCGCCTCGCGACGGCGTGCCAGGATCTCGTACAGCTCGTCCGAGGGCGGTTCCACGACGCGGCCGGGCCGGGCCGGCCGGTGGTGGCGCCCGCCGCCGCTTTCCCGGCGCCCCGCGCCGAGCAGCGCCTCGGAGTCGGCCCGGAAGATGTGCGGCGGCACCTCCACCCCGGCGAGCGACAGCTCGTCGAGCACCTTGGGCCGCAAGCCGGTCGGCACCAGGCGCCCCATGCCCTGAGCCGTGTCGACCCGGTGGAAGATGTCCTGGAGCAGGACCGTCTCGCCCTCCATGCCCTGGATCTCGGTGATGGAGTGCACGACGCGGGGGCCCTCGGCGGTCCGCTGGAGCTGGACCAGGACGCCCACCGCCATGACGATCTGCTCCCGGATGGCGCGCTGGGGCAGCTCGACCCCGCCCATCATGACCATGGTCTCGAGGCGGCCGAGCAGCTCGCGCGGGGTGTTGGCGTGGACAGTGGTCATCGATCCGGCGTGACCGGTGTTCATGGCCTGGAGCATGTCGAGGGTCTCGGAGCCGCGGCACTCACCGACGATGATGCGGTCCGGCCGCATACGCAGCGAGTTGCGCACGAGGTCACGGATCCGCACCTCGCCCGTCCCCTCCGCGTTGGCGGGACGCGTCTCGAGCGTGACGACGTGAGCCCCCTGAATCTGGAGCTCGGCCGATTCCTCAATGGTGATCAAACGCTCGCCGTCGGGGATGAAATTGGACAGGACGTTCAGCATGGTGGTCTTGCCGGTGCCCGTTCCGCCGACGACGACCATGCTGATCTTGCCCCGCACCAAGGCCTCGAGGAAGACCGCCGAGTCGATGCTGAGCGACCCCATGTTGATGAGGTCCTGCATCATGAAGGCGCGCTCGGGGAACTTCCTGACGGTGAGCACCGGGCCGCGCAGCGCCAGCGGCGGCACGATGGCGTTGATCCGGGAACCGTCGGCCAGGCGGGCGTCCACCATGGGCGAGGACTCGTCGACCCGCCGGCCCACCCCGTGCACCATCCGGTCGATGATGCGCCGGTACTGGTTCGGCGTGTTGAACACGATCTCGCTGCGCTCGATCCGGCCCTTCCGCTCGATCCAGACCTCGTCGTAGGCGTTGCACATGATCTCGGTGATGCTGTTGTCGGAGAGCAGCGCCTCGAGCGGGCCATAGCCGAGGGAGTCCTCGAGCATCTCCTCCACGAAGCGCTGGCGCTCGATCGGTGAGATGGAGATCCCGATGTCCTCGCGGTCGAGGATCTCGTTCACCGTGGAGCGCACCTTCTCGCGCAGCTCGTCGGGCGACAGGTTGGCCGAGGTCGGGGCGATCTCCGCCAGCACCTTGGCCTGGACCTTCGCCTTGGACTGCTTCCAGGACTCGTCGAGGACGGCGCGGTCCGAGGACCGCCGCAACGGATGCTTCCCCGGTCCGGGGTTCACCCCGGTTCCCCGCCGCTCCACTCCCCCCGGTGGGCCCCGCCTCTCCCCTGCATCTCCCGATGTGTCGGCCTCGGAGGGCCGGTGGCTCCGTGACGTGTCCTCCGGTGGTGGGGCCGCGGCGGCCCCGTCGGCGGCAGCGAGTTTCTCGGACAGGTTCATGGTGATCAGGCCCTCTCGAGCTCAGGCACCTTGTTGGTGCGACCCTTCCTCCTCAGCCGGAAGAAACCGCGCGACTCGCCGATTTCTGGGGTGTTCGTGCTCGTTGCGAGGACGGGAGTGACGTCACCCGACAGGAACTGCTGCATGCCGCCCGCCAGCTTCTTGCCGATGTCGGATCCCGCCGCCGAGACGAGGGCCGGCTTCCCCTTGTTGATCGACTTCATGACCTCTCTCGAGTAGGGCAGCACCGAGACGATCTTGTTGTCCAGCACGTCCTGGACATCGTTGATGTCGATGCCGATGTCGTCCTCCACCTTGTTGAGCACGACGCCGATGCTGTCGCTGTTGATGCGCAGCTTCTCGAGCGTGGTGAGGAAGACGCGCATGTTCCGGATGCTCGGCAGGTCCAGCGTGACCATGCACAGCACCCGGGTCGAGTGGTCGAACGCCGCCAGGACGATCTCGGAGAGCTGGGCCGGGGTGTCCACCACGATGTAGTCGAAGTGCCGGCGCAGCGATCCCATGACCTTGTAGACGTCCTTGGGTGCGATCATGTCCGCGTCAGCCGGGCTGAACGGGGCGGCGAGCACGGAGAAGCCGAGCTCGTGGTCCTCGAGATACTCCTCGACATGCTCGTCGAGGTCGTCGTCGTCGACCGGCTCCCGGGACAGCAGGTCCGAGATGGTGAACCGGGGGCGCAGGTGCAGCGCGGTGGAGACCTCGCCGAACTGCAGGTCCAGGTCGACCAGGCAGACGCGCTGGCCGGTCTGGGCCGCCAGGTAGCACGCCAGGTTGGTGGCGTAGAACGTCTTGCCGCAGCCACCGCTGGACGATGCCACGGTGAACACCTCGGCGAACTGGGGTCGATCGACCACGACCCCCTGGGCCACGACCGGCAGAGTGGGCGCCGAGTCCGACTGGGAGATGTCGGCGATGTCGAAGGCCCGCTTCAGCGAGTTGGAGAGCTGGCGCTTGCTGGTCGGGTACTCGACCAGCTCCACGGCCCCCGTCCGCACGATGTCGCTCAAGCTGGCCTTTGGCTTCGGGCCGAGGGCCAGCACGACCGCCGGGACGGCGGCGGCAGCCCGCAGGTTGGCCAGCCGGGTCATCCCCGCATGGCTGTCGAACACGGGCCCCGCCACCAGCACGTCGAAGGGGCCCAGCTCGTGGACCTCGTCGGCGACGTCGATGACGTTGGTACTGGTGACGACCTGGTACCCCGGGCCGAGCGACGCCTGGATGGCCCGGCTCAGTGCGGGCGAGCGGCTGATGACGAGAATGCGCCGGGAGATCATGGCGCGCCCGTCGTCTGGTCGGTGCCGATGCACTGCGACACCGGCGGCGGGTTGGCGTCCTTCTGGGTCTGGACCACCGAGATCGACTCGTTCTGCGAGAGGAACTCGAGGTTCCTGGCGTTCGAGGGGTTGACGGCCAGCAGCAACGTCTCCGTGGCCGGGATGGTGCGGCCGTCCGTCGTGCGATGGCTGGTGTAGGAGGGCACGGTGCTCTGGACGTCGAGGACCTGGACGTTCGCCATCGCCAGCTCCGTGCACGGCAACGGGAGCGTCGACGAGGCGGCGCTGGCCGTGGAGACCTTGGTGATGTTGGCGTAGACGTCGACCCGGCTGCCCGGCTGAAGGTAGCCCGCCAGGGCATTGACCCCACTCAGGGTGACGGTGACACCGTCCATGCCGGTCGGCAGCGAGATGGAGGACGTGCTGGCGGTGAGCTGCGTGGAGCTGATGGCGCCGCCCTTGGTGACAGGCGACGTCAGGACCTCGTCGGCGAGCCCGGAGAGCGACCCCAGGTCGGTGGATACATAGGACTTCGTCGGGATCAACTCAATAGCGACGAGCCCGCTGGAGACCATGGCCTGGCCGGTCGTGCCGGCCGGGATGTTCGCCTTGGCCACGACGGCCGAGGTGCTCACGGGTGCCACGACGTCGGTTCCCGACCCCGTGTGCTTGCTCGCGCCCTCCACGCTGGCGTACGCGATGGCGCTGCCGGCGATGAACAGGATCACTCCGATCATGACCAATATGAGCGTCTGCTTCTTCACAGAACCTTCCCCCTCTCAACAGACCGACAACGTGCGGCGAATACTCACGTCGCCTCGCCGTCGGTTCCGTTGGAGAGTACGACGGGAAGGGGACGAGGTACATAGGTCCTTCTGACCATTCTCCGAACGAGCGCCCCTGGTGGGAGGCCCAAATGGTCCATTTGTCCTATGTACCCCCGCCGGTCTGCGCTCCACAATCAACTCCGACGTTTCACGCGACGACAATTGTCACGGGTCTGTGCAATTGCGGCGCTGCCGGATACAGAAGAGGGGGTCCCACGTTGGGCACACGGGCGTGGCGCATTCCGAGACGACCGAGGCGGCGGCGCGACGACGAGCACGGGGCGGAGATGGTCGAGTTCGCGATCGTCGTCGTCCTGCTGATCGCGCTGCTGTACGGCATCATCACCTACGGACTGATCCTGGCGGCCCAGGCGACCGTGACCCAGGCGGCGGCCGATGCGGCCCGCTCGGGCATCGTCGCATCGTCGACCGCCGTCGCCACGGCCGAGGCCGAGGCATGCGGCGACATCGGCTGGATGAACAAGACCTGCGGCACACCCACGACCTACAACACCACGAACTGCACCTTCAGCCCCAATCCCGCGGACGCCATCACTGCCTTTGCGTGCCAAATGGCCTGTCCGTCGAACGCCAATGCCACGTGCTTGAAGGTGACGGTCTCCTACAACTACTCCTCCACCCCGCTCTTCCCCGAGATGCCCGGCCTCGGCGTCATCACGCCGTCGACTATCTCGTCGTCCAACGTCCTCCAGCTCTCGACCCCCACCTCGTAGGTGAGGATCATGAGGAGACTTCGCAGGATCCGGCGTTTCGTGCGGGAACGGCGCCAGGACGAGCGTGGGGCCACGCTCATCTTCACGGCGGTCGCCATGATCGCCCTCCTCGGAGCGGGGGCGATGGGTGTCGACGTCGGCTTCAGCGTCTACGGCAGCCGGCAGGCGCAGGCCATGGCCGACACCGCCGCGCTCGACATGGCCCGTTACATCAACGTCGCCGATCAGGGCAGCAATCCAGTGGGCTACCTGGACGGGATCCTGGGCAATGTCGACACCGACAACGGGTCCAACGCGACGCTGACCGAGACCCCGGGGCTCTGGCAGAACGGCACCTGGACGCCCGAAGGACTGAGCTGCGCCGCTACCTCGCCGCCGTCGACCCATCCCTGCAACGCGGTGCAGGTCACCGCGGCCCAGGCTGTGCCCCAGATCTTCTGGGGCGGGTTCAACGTGCTGAACGGCCACGCGGGCTCGACCGTCACCACCGACAGGTCCTCCAT
>JBKQUM010000163.1:0-4292 GCA_052140165.1 Acidimicrobiales bacterium | reverse complement strand
ACGAAGTGGCCGGCTCCGGGCGGCCCGACGTGCGCGTAGCCCCCTTCGGGCGCCAGCGTCACGAACACGGGCTCGACGACCGCCACCGCCTCCTTGGTGCCACCGACCATGAGGCAGTAGCCCTCCGCGAGGCCCCATACGCCGCCCGAGGTGCCGGCATCGACGAAGCCGACGCCCGACGACGACAGCGAGGAGACGAGGCTCATCCATTGCTTGTAGTTCGAGTTGCCGCCGTCGACGATGACGTCGCCCGCGCTGAAGAGCCCGGCGAGCTCCTCGACCGTCTTGTCGGTCGCCGCGCCGGCGGGCACCATGACCCAGGCGGCCCGGGGCGGCGTCAGCTTGCCCGCGAGCTCTGACAGGGTGGTGGCCGTCTCGGCACCCTTCTTGGACGCCGCCTCCAGCGCCTGCGCGCTCAGGTCGTACGCCACCACCTCGTGCCCGCCCTTGAGCAGGCGCTCGGTCATGTTGGCGCCCATCTTGCCCAGGCCGATCATGCCGATCCTCATGCGCGCTCCTCTCTTTGCACTGCCCGATCAGAAGGTAGCGGCTTTGTCGGTCAGCGACTGCAGCACCTCGTCGAACGACTTGGCAAAGGAATGCACGCCCTCGTCCTCGAGCGTCTGTTCCACGTCGCGCATGTCGATCCCTGCCGTGCGCAGCCGGTCCAGCGCCGCCGTGGCCTCGTCGGGGTCGGCATCGACGGTGCGCTTGAGCGTCCCGTGGTCCTCGAAGGCGTCCAGGGTCCCCTCGGGCATGGTGTTGACGCTGGCCGGGCCGATGAGGCTGTCCACGTAGAGGAGGTCGGAGTACGCCGGGTTCTTCGTCGAGGTGGAGGCCCAGAGCGGCCGCTGCACGCGGGCGCCCTTGGCCCGCAGCGCCTCCCAGCGATCACCGGCAAAGGTTCGATGGAAGTGCTGGTAGGCCGACTGGGCCTGGGCCACCGCGGCCGTGCCCCGGAGGCCGAGGACAGCGGCGTCCCCCGCGTCCCCCCCGGCCAGGGACTCGAGGCGGCGGTCCACCTCGGTGTCGACCCGGCTCACGAAGAAGGAGGCCACGCTGGCCACGTGGGGGAGCTCGGCCTCGCGGCCGGCGGCCACCAGCGCCTCGAGGCCGCGTAGGTACGCCTCCATGACCTCGTCGTAGCGGTCGAGCCCGAAGATCAGCGTGACGTTGATGCTCCGCCCCTCGCCGATGAGCGTCTCGATCGCGGGGACGCCCTCGCGCGTGGCCGGCACCTTCACCAGCAGGTTGGGCTGCGCGATGGTGTCGTGAAACCGGCGCGCGTCGCGCACCGTGCCCTCGGTGTCGTGTGCCAGCGCGGGCGACACCTCGAGGGAGACGAAGCCGTCCTCGCCGTCGCTCTCGTCGTAGAGGGGACGCAGCAACGCCAGCGCGGACTGAATGTCGGTCGTCGCCATCTCCCAGTAGGCGCTCTCGACCGTACGGTCCTTCATGAGCGCGCGGAACTGGTCGTCGTAGGTCGACTGGTCGGTCATGGCCTTGGCGAAGATGGTGGGGTTCGAGGTGATGCCCCGCACCCCGCTGGCGACGAGCTCGGCCAGCTTCCCGTCCTGGAGCCAGTCACGGCGCAGGTTGTCCAGCCAGGGGCTCTGGCCCCCGATCTCGTAGAGGTCCTGTAGTCGGGTCATCGGGGGAGCCCCTTTCCGCGTCGCTGGTGGTCGCTGGTCGTCGCTGATCAGCTGCTGCTGTTGCGGGCGAGCAGCGCCCGCGCCCGCTCGACCACGTGGTCGGCGGTGAACCCGAACTTCTCCATCACCACCGCACCCGGGGCGGACGCCCCGAAGTGGTCCAGGCCGATGGAGTCGTCGGCGTAACGCTCCCAGCCGAAGGTCGAGCCGGCCTCGATGCTCAGGACGGGCACGCCCGGCGGGAAGACGCCGGCGCGGTAGTCCCCGTCCTGCACCTCGAAGCGGTCCCAAGAGGGGAACGACACCACCTGCGCCCGCACGCCCGAGCCCCCCAGGGTGGTGGCGGCGGCCAGGCAGAGCTGGACCTCGCTCCCGGTGCCGACAAGGACGATCTCGGGCGGCCCGTCGCTGTCGACGAGGACGTACGCGCCCCGCGGCACGCCCTCGGCCGCCCGGCCGGCGGTCTCGGCCAGCACGGGGACGTTCTGGCGCGTGAGCACCAGGCCGATCGGCCCGTCCGCCTCCACGGCGATCCGCCAGGCCTGCGCCGTCTCATTGGCGTCGGCCGGCCGCACGATGCTGACGTCCGGCATCGCCCGCAGCGAGGCAAGGTGCTCCACCGGCTGATGCGTCGGGCCGTCCTGACCCAGCCCGATGGAGTCGTGGGTCCACGAGTAGATCACGTGCAACCCGCTCAGCGCGGCAAGCCGGACCGGCGGCCGCATGTAGTCGGAGAAGACGAAGAAGGTGCCCCCCAACGGCAGCACACCGCCATGCGCGGCCATGCCGTTCATCACGGAGCCCATGCCGTGCTCGCGGATCCCGTAGTGGACCTGGATCCCTCCCGGCGACTGGCGCGCCTGGATCTCCGCGCCCTCGACCTTCACGCCGTTGTTGCCCGTCAGGTCCGCCGAGCCGGCCAGGAGGCCGGGCAGGCGCGCCGCCGTGGCGTCGATGCAGTGGTTGATGGCATGCCGGGTGGCCAGCTGGGTGCCGGCCTCGAAGGCGGGCAAGTCGTCGGCCCACCCCGGGAGGCCGTGGCCGGCCTGCGCGGCGTCCCAGGTCGCCCGGTCCCCCTTCCAGGCGGCGAAGCGCTCGGCCCACGCGGCCCGCTCCTGCGCCCCCCGCGCGACGGCGCTGCCGTAGAAGTCGCGTACCTCGTCGGGAACCCAGAACGTCTCGTCCGGCGGGAGCCCCAGGATCTTCTTCGTCTCCTTGATCTCCTCCTCCCCGAAGGGATCCCCGTGCGCCGCCGCGGTGTCGGTCAGGTGCGGCGACGGCCAGCCGATGTGGCTGCGCAGCACGAGGAGGGTCGGCTGCGCGTCGGGCCCGTCGGCGGGCTGCTCGAGGGCCTCGCGGACGGCGGCTTCGAGACCGTCGACGTCGTTGGCCATCTCTCCGAGGTTGTGCACCCGCCAGCCGTAGGCCTCGAAGCGCTCGGGCACGTTGTCGTCGTAGGCCAGCTCGGTCGGTCCGTCGATCGTGATGTGGTTGTCGTCGTAGAAGGCGAGCAGCCGCCCCAGCCCGAGGTGCCCGGCCAGGGAGGCCGCCTCGTGCGAGATCCCTTCCATGAAGCAACCGTCGCCCGCGATGACGAAGGTCCGGTGGTCGCACACCTCGTCGCCGAAGGTGGTCCGCAGCCAGCGTTCGGTGATCGCCATCCCCACCGCGTTGGCGAAGCCCTGGCCGAGCGGACCGGTGGTGATCTCGATGCCGGCCGTGTGGCGGTACTCGGGGTGGCCCGGCGTGCGGCTTCCCCATTGGCGGAACTGGCGCAGGTCCTCCAGCGACAGGTCGTAGCCGGTCAGGTGGAGCATCGAGTACTGCAGGATGCACGCATGACCGTTGGAGAGGACGAAGCGGTCGCGGTCCGGCCACTCGGGGTCGCGCGGGTCGTAGGACATGATCCGCGTCCAGAGCACGTGCGCCAACGGGGCGAGGGCCATGGCGGTGCCCGAGTGCCCCGACTCGGCCGCCTCCGGCGCGTCCATGGCCAGACCCCGGATGACGTTGATGCCCAGCTCGACCAACCTGGGGTCCTGGGCGACGGGAGCAGTGGTGTGCAGCGTCACGTGACCAACCCTAACCGTCCGTTCCGGCGTCTTGACTTGCCCGTCGCGTACTCTTCACCTTCATGGCTTCCCGCATGCAGGTCCCGCCAAACAGTGACCTGACGCTGGGCATGACCTGCGTGGACAAGGCCACGCCGGGTCGCTGTACCTGGCGCATGACGGCCGACGAGCGCTTCGCCAACCCGGCGGGAACCATGCAGGGGGGGTTCCTCGCCGCCTTCGCCGACTCGTCGATGGGCGCCGCCGCGGTCACCTTCGTGCAGGGCCGCAAGGTGTTCTCCGCCAACGCGGAGATGAAGATCAGCTTTCTGGCCCCGGTCCCACCGGGCGCCGTGCTCACCTGCACGGCAGAGGTGGTCTCGGGCGGCTCGACCGTGGCGTTCGTCGAGGCCAGCATCTTCGCCGGCACCCGTGCGTCCTCGGGCGACGGCAGCCCCGCCGCGGGTACTGACACCGGCCCCGGCCGCCTCGTCGCCCGGGCAAACTCCACCTACATCTACCGCTCCCGCGACTGACCCGCCGGCCGACTTCGGCAGCGGTCGTCGGAGGGCCCGCCGGACGGTCCGAG
>JBKQUM010000162.1:0-37049 GCA_052140165.1 Acidimicrobiales bacterium | reverse complement strand
CACCGGCAACCACCCGCTTCTGGCGCTCGTCGAGGTGCGGCATCACCGTCTCGAAGAACTCGGCAAGACCCTCCGACGACAACTCCACACGTCAAGACTACATCTCGCGTGTTATTCTCTGGTGGACACTTAGGGATGCTGAGCCAACACAATGCCTGGTGCGTGGACGGGCATGAATTCTTCGTCCGCAACCGGCTATTGCGTTACTTGGAGGAACCAAGGGCACAAGCGGCGTTGGGGACCGAAGGCATCTCGGGCATCGAGCGGATCTGTTCCAAGTTCCGCGATCTGGTTCCAGCGACGCCGCCCGTGCTGTGTCATGGCGACTTGTGGAAAGGCAACTGCTTGGCTACACACGACGGTCATCTTGCCGTTGTTGATCCACCAGTGACATACACCTGGGCAGAGGTGGACATCTCCATGATGTACTGCGAAGATCCGCCACCTGGGTGCTTCTTCGACGCCTATCACTTCGACGCCTATCACGACGTCCATCCGGCAGAGCGAGGCTGGCAGGAGCGCATGGAGCTGTTGCACCTTCGAGAATTGCTCAGCACGGTCGCACACTTTGGTGACCTTCCGGCCGTGTGCGAGCGGGTGCACTCAATCATTCGGACCTACGGCTGACCAGGACGTCCGTTCGACCGTGCGGGCAAGCTCCGGGCAGCGCGTAACGCACGACCACCGGCACATCGGCATAGAGCGAGACATGCCGATACCCGGCGGGTGGATTTGGACGTCCCATGCCGTTGGAACTGGGCGATTCCAGCGGTAGCTCATCGACGAGGCGAAGCCAGGCGCCGAGGGGTAATTTCGCAACGGGCGGAGGGTCGGGAGGACAATCCTGGTTCTGGCCGTGATGAGCATTTGCGTGGGTTCGTTCGGCCCTCAGGCATACGCTGGCGCCGCGACCAGTAAGGCCGCCGCAGTGATCGACACTTTTTCCCCTGCCACGCGGACCCGGCTCAACGGCATTGTGTCTGAGGCGCTCAACAGGTATCACATCCCCGGAGTCGTCGTCTTTGTGTCCGCGCCCGGGGAGGGCATGTGGGAGGGAGCATATGGACGCGCTGACCTCACCACAGGCCAGCCCCTCTCCTCGGAAGCACATCTCCCAATTGGCAGCGTAACCAAGACTTTCACTGCGACGGTGATCCTCCAACTCGTTCAGAAAGGACTCCTCGCGCTATCCGCGCCGATCAGCCGATGGGTACCACAAGTACAAAACGCCGATCAGATAACGGTGCGCATGCTCTTGAACATGACGAGTGGCATCTACGACGAGTACCAGTCGGGCTCCGAGCTCCTCAATGAGCTCAAGGCCCAACCTCGTCGGACGATTACGCCCGAAGAGATCGTTCGAATGGCCGTGGCACACGGTCCGGTCGATCCACCAGGCACCCCCGGCTACTCAAGCACGAACTACGTCATCCTCGGAATGATCGCCCAAGACACCACCCACCAGACGATGGGCAGCCTCATCACCTCCGAGATCCTCGAGCCCCTGCACCTGGACCAGACCAGCTACGGCACGTCGGCAACACTGCCTGCACCGTCCGCACTCGACTACATCGTGAGTGACAGCTCTCGCCAAGAGGTGCTGCTCTACGACTTGTCCAACCTCGGTGCCGCTGGTGCCATGGTCTCGACGGTAAGTGACATGGCTGCCTGGGCTCGGGCCCTGGGCAGTGGAGAGTTGCTCTCGGCCTCACTTGCGACCCAGCAGCTGCAGTTCGGGTCCGAGTTAGGGACGTTCACCCCACTGGTAGGGATCACCGAATGCTCCCCAAACTCGATCACCGAAATTCCCCAGTTGTTGAGCGGGGCGGCGAGCTTGTGGAGAGTGTAGGTCAGGCGATGGCGACCACCTCCTTTTGATCCGGCGCGCCGGGCGCGGCCATTCGATGGAAGGTGCGGAAGCAGTCGACCGAGCAACACCACGGCTCGGCGGTGATCCGATTGGCCGGCGCCGGCGCGGCGCACACCGGGCAGGCGCGCAGGTTCGTCATGACTCGGCTGCCACGGCCTTGCGGACCTTCTCGGCCCGGGCCCGATGGCTGCGCATCCGGTAGCTGTCCCCGGTGATGTCGACGACGACGCTTCTGTGAAGGAGGCGGTCGAGCATGGCCCCGGCGACCATGGCGTCGCCGTTGAAGACCTTGCCCCAGCTCGCTATGCCCAAATTGGTGGTCAGAACGATGCTGCCCTTGAGGTATCTCTGGCTCACGACCTGGAACAGCGCGGCGGCGGCCTCGTCGGGGAGCGGCAGGTAGCCCACTTCATCAACGATGAGGAGGCGCGGTCCGGCATAGAAGCGCATGGTCGTCGCCCACCGCCCTTCCAACGCGGCCCGGTGGCACCGCGCCGCCAGATCCGCCGCGGTGGTGTAGTGGACGCGCATGCCGGCAGCCACCGCGGCGTGGCCGAGGCCGACCGCGAGCATCGTCTTTCCCACGCCGGGCGGGCCGATCAACAGCACGTTGGTGGCGTCCTCGACGAAGCGCAGCGTGCCGAGCTCATTGATCAGCTTCTTGTCCACCGACGGCTGGGCGGAGAAGTCGAAGTCCGCCAGCGTGAAGGGCGAGGGCAGCGAGGCGAACCGGGTCAGGCTCGCCCGGCGCCGCTCGTCGACGGCGTCGACCTCGACCGACAGGAGCCGTTCGAGGAACTCCGAGTTGGTGAGCTTGGCCTTCATCGCCTCGTCCAAGAGCCCGGGGAGCGCCTCGGCCGCCGCGCCCATGCGCAGGAACGCCAGGTGGGCCCGGAGGCGCTGGTAGTCCGATCCCGCGCTCATGCCGACACCTCTCCATCCGAGGCGTCTTGGGAACCGGTGAAGGCGAGCTGGATGACCTCGGCCATCTGCTCCAGATCGACAGTCGGCTCGGCTCCTGCGGCGCCGAGGAGCTTCGCCCGGGCCTCGAGGGCTGCGGCCCCCGGGGGCTTGTTCGCCTTGCGGTCGCATGGTCGGGCGGTTGAGAACTGGCTGAGCACCGCCGCCTCGAGCGCGGCACGGTGCTCGGGGGTGCGCACCATCGACCCTGCCCCGGGCGGGGCCAGGCGGTGCGTGACGAGCACCACGCCGGCAGGGGTGACGATGTCGAGCGCGCCCGAGCCCAGGCGGTGGCGCAGCGTCATCTCCATGCCCGTCAGGCCTGGGGGTGTCGAGTAACGGTTCCCCCGGAATGCCACCGACGCCCGGTCGTCGACGGTGCGCTCCACCTCCACCGTGGCCGGATATGGCATCGGCGGCAGCGCCATGAGCTCCTCGGCGTCACCAAGTTCGCCGACGGTCGGCCAGACCGGCCGCTCGTCGAGTGCCAAGGCGTCGGGGTCCGCGTAACGCCCCGGAGGGCGCAGTCGGGCGTCGCCCGTCGTGGACCAGAAATGGTCCAGGCTCACCTGGGCTTCCTCGGGGTTCGTCGCCGTCATCGTGCGCCACCACCGGCCGCACATGAACTTCACCCCGCACTCCACCGCACCCTTGCGGTTCCCGCGCCGAGGCGGGCACGGGGCAATGATCGCTCCGTAGTGCTTGGCCACCGGCGCGAACGACGCCTGTACGTCGGCTTTGCCCGGAACGATCACCGTCGCGAGGCGGTCGGTGCGCCACACCCGGGCCGTGCCGCCCAGGCGGCGCAGCACCCCGTCGATCGCCTCGATGAGATGGGGCTGATCCATCGACTCGCAGAGCACTTCGCGGGTCCGCCCCGAGTGCGACAGCGTCCCGAGCAGGCCATAGGACGTGACGCCCCACGGAGCGCGGCGACGCTCGGCCCAGTCCCATTGGATCTCCTCGCCGGACGGGTGGTCGATCTCGGTGGTCTCGCGGCCCTTCACCCCCGTGCACGCCTCGCAGTGCGGGCGCAAGCCGGCCAGGCGCAGCTGGCGGGCGAAGCTCGGATAGGAGCGGTCGTATCCGAGCGGGACGACCTCGTCGTAGAGCGCGCTGGCCCACAGGTGCGGGTCGTCGACGAAACGGGCCTTCACGTAACTGACGAACGGGCCCAACGGGTCCGGCGTCGAGGACCGCCGCACGCCAGCGGTTCGTTCCCCGGACAAATGGGAGCGCACCGTCTTGCGGTCGCGCCCCAGGTGGCGGGCAATGGCCGAGATCGACCATCCCCTCTTCTTCAAGGCATCTGCTTCCACGTCTTCACTCCTTGAGAACATGGTCGGGGGCTCCTCACGCTGGTTGGCTGGAACCATCAGCGTCGGGGAGCCCCCCACCGGTTTGGTGGACCCCTGCATCGGGCCCACCACCCCGCTCAAGGGTGGGGATTTTCAGTGATCGTCAGTGGGGAATTTCAGTGATCCGCAGCACCACTGCCGACCCCGCATGGTCCCACTGCCTCACTGCGGGTTCGCTACGGACTTGGTCTATTCAGCTTGGGCGGCCTGGTCGGACACAATGGCGAAGTCAAAGGGTACGTCGATGACGTCGTCTATTCGCCGTCAGAGCGCTCAGCCATCGTGGTCTTCGCGAACGGTGACAGCCCGACTGCCATTCCAGAGGAGACAACCGCCGACGCCATCACCGTGAGCATTGCCGACGTGGTTCTTCAAAAGCGGTAGGAGCCACAAACCTCTGTGCCTTCCGCGCCCTCTCCGCCGCCGTCTTCTGGGTCAGCCGGGATGAGATCGTACTGATAAGGGTGAGTTCCATACATTGCCGCCGGGCCGGTGACGCTTAAGTCGACGGGTTCTCACCGCTTCCCAGTTACCCGAAACGATCGGAGAACGGTCGAAAGGAGAACTACGATGCAAGTCACCGATTGACAGCGTGAACCATCCGGATCCACGAGAGTGATACCGGATCCAGAGGAGGACTGTGCGGGTTGGTTGCAGCCTGATCGGCATCCTGATCGTGATTGTGATTCTCGGGGTCGCCGCCGCACTGACGTTTTCCACACTCGGCGGGAACCCGACGACGACCACGACGGGTATCGCCGCGCTGACCACGACGACAACCAAGAACACCACGGCTGTCAGCTCCAAGGAAGCAACGGCTCCCACCACAGCAGCGCGCGGCGGTGGCATCCCGAGCCAAGCCGCCGTTGCGGCGTGCCAGGCCGACGCATCAACCGTCGAGAACGCAGTTGTGGATTACAGCGCGGCCCACGGCATCCCTGCCACGGCGGTGACAGTCGCGCTGCTGACCTCGGGACCTTCGCCGTACCTCTCCTCCATCCCTACAAGTCCCGACTTCAGGATCTCCATCATCTCAGGTGCGGTGACGGTGGCGGCGCCCCCGTCCGCTCCAGCCGTTCCGTACCTCGCGGCCGGAGCTTGCTCAAAGGCGTGACAGCAGACGATGCCATGGGGCCGCCACTCCATTGATTGACCCTGGCGGGCGCGAGGGAGACCGTCAACGACGGAGGCAAGCACGGTCGGAGATCGGTCTGTCGACCCGGGTTTGCCTGTCCCCAATCGCCGGGAGGATGCGACTGACACTTGGGCACTTTCGGGCTATTTGTGGACCTTGACGCAGAGGGTCATTTGTCATTCTCGCAAGAGGACCGAGACGCCCACAGCAGTCGCACCTCAAGCCGCTGCGATATCAGCAGCATCATGCCTTCCGGCTGGGACGACTGGTCACAGCCCGACGATCTCCACGGGAACCGGCCCGTCGGATCGTGGAAGCAATTCTCACTGGAGGAGCGCATTGACGCAACCCGCCAGTGCGTTCTCAATGCTCTCGCCAAGAGGACCCACGAGTTCCGATCCCCTAGCAGCGGAATGAGGCGCCTCGCCAAGTGCCCCCTATCAGTGACCGCCGGGATGATGGGGACCTAGTCAGGGTGCCGAGAAGTCGGCGATCAGTCGCCAAGTGTCTTCGGGGGCTTCCTCTTGCGTGAAGTGTCCGGCGTTTGGCACCAGAACAGCTCCGACTGACAACCCGGCAGCGCGCAACCCGCCGAGATAGTCATCGAGGTCGCCACCTTCTTTCTCACCCCGCAGGTACAGCACCCGCGTCGCCACTGCCGCTTGGTTGGTCGCCTCTTTGTTGGCTTCGGCGTCCACTGGGAACGTTCGATACCAGTTGAACCCTGCGGTCAAGGCGCTGTCGGTGGAGTAAGCCTGTGCGTAGAGCGCTCGGACTTCGGCGGTGATCTTTGACGGATCGGCCGAAATGGCACCGTAGAAGTAGTCGAAGTATTCGCCCTGGTGCCCTTGCACGAGCTCTTCGGGCAACTCGGGAATTGAATGGAAGGCGAAATGCCACAGGTGCGGGTTGCGCAGTACCTGTTGCCACGGGTCGATGCCTGGTATCACGACATCCATGATCACGGCCTGTCTGAGATCGGGGAACATTCGAAGGTAGGCGTAGGTGACCATGCCGCCGACGTCCTGGCCCACCAGGGTGAGGTTCTGCAGGCCCATAGCCTCGACCAGGCCGCGTACGACGGTAGCAAGCTGGCCCTTCGAGCCGTCAGTGGGGTCACCGGTGGACTCGCCGATACCCGGGAGATCGACGGCGATCGCCCTCACATCCCTTGACGCGATCGTCATGATCTGGTGCCAGCATTGCCACGATTCCGGCCAGCCATGGAGGAAGAGGAACGGGAAAGCTTCGGAGTCACCGCTCTCGACGACATGCAACGACGAGCCACCCACGGTGACCTGTCTGTGTCGGAAGGCCTCTTCGTCATCTATCACGGCTCCAGCTTGCCGCAGACCTGTAACAGCAGGCTCACGGTCAGTCGCTCCCCAGCTGGCCCGTTGGGATGCCGTCACGCACCGGACGCGGGTAGCCCACTTCGCCGGGTTGGTGACGGCCAGTCAGACTGCCTTCGCGCTCAGGGACCGCAAGAGGAAGAATGGGATTTCTGGGCGGATCTGTCTCCGTTCTACGGGTGGGAATCGGCCGTCACCAACACGTCGCCGCCAAAGGCAGGCATCATCAACCTGCTCGTCGGCGTCACACTGGCGGAGATTCGAGAGGTTCCCGGGCTGATCGCTTCTACAATCGACTGCCTCCCGCCATCCTCAAAGAGTTCACTGCTTAGCTCTCGAAGGACAGATCGATCGCTGATGCGAAGGGCTGAGGCATGACCGAAGTGCCACGGCGGCACCGAAGCGACGAACCTGGTGCCCACGGGAACACTGATCGATGGGCAAGGTGCGATGTGACTCAGCGTGAGGGAAGGAGCCCCAGGCGTCGGCGTGATCAAGGCGTTCGGCCCGCAAGGTAGGGCGCCCAGGCGAGCTCACATGTCTTGCAATCGACCATTAGTTCAGTCTTCCACTCGAAGTTTCTGGCCTGAGGAAGGGTGACCCAGTTCGCCGGGAGGGTGGGACGGTTCGGCACGAGTGGGGCACCCTCGCCGGACCTTCTTCCGGCAGTACCGGGCGGACCACGAGGTGGCTGAAGGAAGGGTCCTTAGTCCCCCAGGTCTTCTCGCATCGTGACGGCTGGAAGTCACCGCCGAGAGCGTCCCATTTGTAGGATAAGTGGCTGATTGGTCTTTACATCAAAGTATCCGACGGCAGTACAAGTCGAGGGCGAAAGGCACGACACGCCTGTGAGGTAGTTCGTCTTCTTCATGTTGACATTGGGGCTCGGTGCCACTGACCACCTCGACCCGTTCCACTGCTCGATGAGGGTGAGGAATGAGGCTCCGGTGAAGTAGTGGCCGACCGCGGTACATGCCGTTGCGATAGGACACGAGACTGCGCTGAGGTAGTTGTCATCGTTAACACCGCCGTTTGGACTGTCGATAATCGACCACCTGGAGCCTCCCCCGTGCTCGATAAGGGTCCTCGTGGTTCTAGCGGTGGTCACGTCACCGACGGCCGTACAGTCCGAGACCGATGAACAAGAGACCCCGTCGAGTTCGCTGTTTGTTCCGGCACTCGCAGCGGGACTTCTGACAATCGACCATGCACTACCCTTGCGCACCTCAACAAGGGTCTGGAACACCGACCCCGTGAAGTAGCGCCCCACCGCAGTGCATGAGTTGGGCGAGATGCACGACACTCCGGTGAGATAACTATTCAGTGTCCTACTGGTGCTAGGAGCGGGTTCTATGGACCACGCGGTTCCGTTCCAGTGCTCGATCAACGGCTGGTTGGCCGTTGTGTCGTGCGCTGCTCCCACCGCGGTGCAGTCGACCGGGGAGTGGCACGAGACGGCACTGAGGAAGGCGCTGGACGCGCCCACTCCGGCGGCGCTCCGCACGATCGACCAGGTGACGCCGTTCCATCGCTCGACCAGCGGCTCTTGCGCGTGGCCGTCGTCGTGGTAGCCGACGGCCGTACAACTCCTGGGCGATACGCATGCGATCCCGCTCAGGTCATTGTCCAGACGCTCGTTCGTATTCGGACTCGGAGTGACTAACCATTTCGAACCGTTCCAACGTTCAATCAGCGTCTGGACGTTGCTCGCCCGGTAGTAGTAGCCCACAGCTGTGCAGTCCCGCACCGAGCTGCACGCGACGTCGGTGAGGAAGTCGTACCCGCCGACAGTTGATTTCGAGCCTGCGGCGATCGCCCACGGCGCCCGGCTTGTCGCCGCGGCTGGCGTCGGAGCGATCACGACGGCCATTTGAGCCAAAAAGAACACCAACGCCGCGAACGTGACGGCATGGCGATCAGGGAGTCCCATCGTCCCCCGGTCTTTCATGGACCGAAGGGTGGCCCGAACCGAGCCCCTGTGCGAGGCGAGATCCCAAACACGCCATTTGACCCGACGCCGCGAGAGGTGGGTACCGGGCGTGTCACTAAAGGCGAGCCACTCATGCTTAGCTCCCGCCCTCATCCCCTTCCTCGTTGAATCCACCGTGGCGAAGACTATTGCGGGTCGGACTCGCGGTCATTAGGCGACGGTCACCGTGCAGGGTGCCCGTCCGTACGCCGGGACGGTGGGGCAGTTCGGCACGGGATAGGGCCGAACGCCCGCCGGGTGTTCCGTACTACCCCCCGGTGCCGCTGGCGGCCCAGGTCTTCGGGTGAGACAGTGTGGGCATGCTGGCTGCGTTCTCCATCACTCCGATAGGCACCGGCGAGTCTCTCGGCGACCTGGTTGCCGAGACAGTCCGCATCGTACGCGCAAGTGGCCTTCCGAACGAGACGAACGCCATGTTCACCAACATCGAGGGCGAGTGGGACGAGATCATGGCCGTCATCAAGGCATGCGTGGACACAATGGCTCAAGCCGCGCCCCGCGTTTCGGTGGTGGTGAAGCTGGACCACCGCCCAGCCGAACCGAGCGACCGTATCCACCGAAAGGTGGAGTCGATCGAACAGAGGCTGCTGACCGAAGACTGAGTAAGTGCTCAGCGATGGCGCGTGACAATTCGCACCCTCCATCGCCTTGTCCAAGGAGACAGCACCACAGCGACATTCCACCCGGTTCGCAGAACCCTCAAAAGAAAACGCCCGTCCCTCAATAACAAGGGAATCGGGCGTTCTACTTCAATTGTGATTCCGGCGACACCTCAAAGGAGTGGACTTCAGCTGAGACATAAGGTCCCTTTGCCTTTGCAACACTTCTCAAACTCAGAAGTGGGTTACCTAAAACTTCCTGAGTCCGCCCGAAACTTCCGGGCAAATCCTCTTCAGGTGCCTCCGAAACTGGAGGTCATCAAAAGGTTTCTCCATTCGCAAACCTCCTTCCTCGGATCACTTCCTGTGGTCCATCTTGTATAACCCCGAGACGGCCCTAAATGTTCCCTGGGGCTGCTGCCGGATTCCAGCAAGTCGGAAAGCGGGTGCCCCCTATCGCTGCCGGATAGGCGGGACGCCTCCTCATCCAGACCGGAATCCGGCAATATGCACTGGTGCCGGATGATGCCTTCACGGTGATTCGATCTGTCAGGGACATCCCACCCGGAACTTCTGTCGGGCGACGTGTCGTGGTCACTGGCATGGCCGGAGCTGGCAAGAGCACGTTCTCTCGAGCGCTGTCAGCCAAGACTGGACTTCCCCTCATCCATCTCGACGTTCACTTCTGGAAACCGGGCTGGATGGAGCCTTCTGCAGACGAGTGGCGTGAGAAGCAGCGTGACCTGATCACCAGCGACGAGTGGATTCTCGACGGCAACTACCACGCCACACTTGACCTTCGGCTCGATCGCGCAGACACGGCGGTGTTCCTCGATACGCGATGGTGGGTCTGTGCATGGCGAGCACTCGTCCGCGGGGTACGCAAGCGTCCGGTTGGCTTCCAGCTTCCCAACGGTTGCGATGAGTCGGCTTTGCGCCGGTTGCGGGAAGAATGGTCGCTGGTCTGGCGAATCTGGCGAGACCACCGATCTGAGCGCAAAGTAGAACTCGAAATCCTGTCGAGGCACGCGAACCACGTGGCGTTGTACGTTCTCTGCTCCAAGCGTGCGACCCGTGACTTCCTTAGTGCATAAGTGCCGTTATCGCGATCGATCACACGGGTGCCCCAGTTCGCCGACCAGGGGCCATGTCTTCCGGTGAAGCCTGCCCGCGCCTTCATCATCGAGCGGGGTGGTCCTAGGGTGTGCTCAGGCCCGAGATTAGGTTGCCCCTGCGAAGGTCATTTCGGTTACCCCTCGGCTGGGTGCTCGACGATGGCATCGGATCCTGGGAAGAAGAGCCCTTCGTGTCCGTCATCGCTCCACCGCACCCGGTAGGGAGGGGCTCCGTTCTCACCCTCGACAGCGAGGATGGCGGCCTCGCGGACGGGCTGTCCGGTGTGGTGGCCCCTGACGACGATCTTGTCTCCGACAGCAGCTTGCACGCGAACGCCTCCTTGCGACTCGGCTAACGGGGCGGCAGCCTGACTATTCGCCCTCACCTCAAGTCTGGTCACAAATCAGGCCAGGGCGGGAGGGCCGAAGGTCCTCTCGGGCGCCCGTGCCGGGAGCCAGGCGGCGCAAGACCGCTTGAAATATGCCCACCTGGGCGACGGGCAGCAAGGTGCCCCCCTACCGCCGGGATGATGGCACCCGGAACCCGCTAATGGGGCCGGAGGACAACCCCCGAAGTCTCCAGGGACATTCCGTCACCCTGGGAGTGGAGGCACTCCCCTGCCCTCGTACGAATCCACATCGGGGGCAGGGGTAACCAACGGCAGGCCCCGGGCAAGGCCATGCCCTGTGCTCCGCGCCTGGTGCCAGTCCGATGTGCTGGTCTTGGACTTCGTAGTCGACGTAGTAGGGCTCTTCAGCCTGCGACTGTAAGCAGAACCGTCGCCCACAGTTCACCGCGAGTTGGCTTGCGTGCGATCGACGGAACGTTCACAGTAGGCCTTGAGGGTCCACGATAGACACGGATCCCTACCCGGGGAGGAGACCCATGGCTGCCACCCGCCGCTTGCTCTTGACCGCCCTGCCTCTCACCGCCGCTTCGGCACTGGCCGTTGGCCTGCCGGCCGCAGCCAGTGCGACCCCGGTCCCACCACCGTTGCCCCAGTACGTCATCCAATTCAGCGCCATTGGCTCGCCGGCCACGCCGACCGGGCTGCAGTTCCACTCGACCAGTTGCGCCATCGGCCCCGCCACCAACCCGATCGTGGTCACCTGTCAGGAGACCGGCACGATCAAGTTCACGACCACGGGCAGATCGGGCACGGCGAGCGTGTCGAGCGCACTCGCCGGGATCAACTGGACGTTCACCCTGACTCGTAGCAGCGCGGTCACCAATACCTACAAGATGGTCGGCTACGGGACGGAAAGCATGGGCGCCACCCCTGTCGTGCGTCCCGTGAAGGTGACCGGCACACTCACCGTCGAGCCCACGACTGACCCGACCATCCGCGGGACCGAGGACGTTTACCTGAACCTCCCCCCGGCGGCCTGACCCGCTTCGCAGCACCACAATCAGCCGGGCGGCCTCACGCTGCGCTTCGGCGTGCCGTTTGCCTTCCTGTCGGGGTAGCCCCGTTCGCTGCCGGGCTTGGGCGCACAAGAAGCGGGCATGGGTTCTAGTGGCAGTTACGCAGTCGCTGCGTTCGAGGGAGTACGGAGTGCACCTTCTGAGATCCAGCGAGCTCTGAGATCCCTCATGACCAGCCCAAAATCGAGTGCACATGAACCTTTGGGGAACGCCGTTGGATCATCGAACACACTCGATCTCATGCCGTCGATCTTCACCGGTCGAGCCTCCCAGCTCTGGCTCTGCAGCCGAACTCCAGTGAGACAGTCAGACGATCCACTGGGCGAATAGCCCAGCGAGCCTCGGCGGAAGAACTCGATGGCCTGGCCAAGGGAACCGAACAGCTCCCCTTCGATCTCGGCGCTCTCATGTGCGCTCACCGAGAGATCGAGCGAGCCATCGTGACTCTGCACTCCTAAGTGAAGTTCCGATTCCCGTTCGTCGACCTCAAATCGTGCCAGTCGATGTGAACCGGGAAAGATGCGGCCCCCAGCCAGAGCTGTGACCCGAGAATTGGTATCCCGCCTCGGAATGAAGACGCCCACTTGGGTACCTGCGTCGTCATCCCATTCGACTGCGAAGCGGTGAGCGACATTCTCGGTCGTAATGCCGACTGCCGATGGGACATGGTTCGGCCGAAGTTCTCCCAGGCGGATGAAGCACACACCTCCGACTGCCCAACCTGAGACCAGCTGGGGTCGAAATGGCTCAGGGAGCTGTCGCACGACCAGTTCGGGGTCGATCCGGTAGTTCACGAGCAGGCGTCGCTCGATTGTGCAGGCAACAGCGTCGGTGAGCATCAGTCCCCCTTGGAGCTCGAAGTGGTTGCCGCCTTACGCTTCCGCCGTTGGCGTAAGACGATCTGTTCTGGACAGACCGTTGAGAGGAACTGGCCGACGCACACGGCAAGACGTTCCTCGACCAGGGAGTAGTAGATCCGATTGGCGTCTCGGCGTTCGAGAATCAAGCCGGCGTTCTTGAGCACGCCAAGATGTCGGGAGATCGACGGGGCACTGATCGTGAACCGAGATCCGATTTCACCAGCCGTGAGCTCGCCGCTCTGGAGATCCTGGAGGATCTGACGCCTGGTTGGGTCGCCGAGAGCTCGGAATACTCCGGCGTCGTCGTCCATGAATCGATATTAGCTACTTTGCTAATTTCGATCAACCCGACAGTCGAACAACGTTGGCTTCGGGTGTCCCGTAGCGCTGCCGGACGGTGGAACACTTCACACCATGGTGGCAAGGGCTCGGGGGCTAACTGGACTCGCTGACAACGCTCTTGGCTGGAACTGGGACGAACCCACCAATCCGACCGTCATTTAGTCGTTGGGCTGGGCGCCGGCCGCTGCCCGCTCCGAGGGCCACCGCTCGGACTTGTTTGGCGCGATTTTGGCGCGAGCGAATTGAAGTCAGTGGTTGTGGACGGTCACGAGCTGTCACTGACAACCATCTATTTCTTGCTTCTAACCAGCGCTTTCGGTCAAACCATGCGTCACACCGTGCTTTCAGAATTTGCCATGGACTCCGTTCGGGACGCAGGGGTCCCCGGTTCAAATCCGGCAGCCCGACTCGAAAGTCACTGTTCAACGTGTTGAGCCCCCGAGCCGTCCGAGCTCCCTGACAGTGCTTGGCGCGATTTTGCCTGATCGCGCTTGGGGATCCCTCCCCGCAGCACGTCGTCGACGCCGGAGAAGTCGTGGGCGCTGAGCCACAGGCGCAGCAAGTGACGGCGGCGGTCGGGCTCGGGTTCGTCCTCGTACGCCTCTCGGGAATGGAGGATCTTGGCGTTGGACAGGAACTGGATATCCCCCGGTTCGAAGGTCATCTCCAGGTACATCTCGGGATCGTTGGCGATGGTCTCGATGAGCTCCAGGGCTTCCACCTGGGCGTCGCTCAGTCGTGGCACCTGGGGGTGGCGCTGGGCGTCCCGGATGTACCACCCGATGTAGAAAACCCGGGGCGCGCCGGCAACATCGTTGAACACGGGGAGGCTGAAGAACGGAGCTTCCCCCTCGGACTGCTCGTTGTTGCGATCCCAGTGCATCGGCTCATAGAGGACCTCCAGCAGATCCGGGCGGCGGCGGAGGATCTCGTTGTGGACACCCAACGAACTGGCGATCCGGCTCTCACCTCCCGACCGCGCTCCTGTCAGGCAGAGGAGGCCGACGATGTCCGAACCGTCGGTGTGGAAGTCCTGTCGTTGCCTCGTCCGGTACAACCGGACGCTCGGATCGGTTCGGACAACCCCCTCGTCTCGCACGTGGCCGAGCAGGGCCGCGTCGGCGTCCTGCCCGACGGGACGACCGAGCTGGAGACCCAGCCCGACGTAGGCCAGCTCGGCCTCTTCGGCCGACAGCTGGTCGATCGGGAAGCCCCGGAGGAGCACGAACCCCCGTCCCTCTGCCAGGTGCGCCAGCCAGGCGTCCACCCCGAGCTGGAGTTCGGGGAGATCGAACTGGCCGCGCTCGAGGGTGGTCGTCGTCCCGCCGGCCGCCGTGGCCCGCCGTGTGGCAGCCACGATCGCCGCCCGCTCTGTTTCGGACAGCTGCCACGTCCATTGACTCGCGTCCGCCACGTCGCGTGCCCGCCAGACTGCGGGCGAGTCGACTGGTCGCCGCGTCGGGGAAACCACGGCTAAGACGCCGAAAGGAGTCCGCTGATGAGGATCTCGACTCTCAGCCTGATCTCATCGCGGATGGGTCGGATCTCGTCGACCGACTTGTCGCTTGGGTCTTCGAGTTCCCAATCCTCGTAGTGCTTTCCGTGCACCAGCGGACACGCGTCACCGCAGCCCATCGTCACAACCACATCGGCGGCGCCGAGGAACTCGTCGGTCCAAGGTTTGGGGAACTCCCGAGAGATGTCAATCCCGACCTCGGCCATGGCCGCGACCACGGCGTGATTGATCTCAGCACCGGGCTCCGAGCCTCCAGACCACGCGATTGCCCGACTTCCAGCGAGATGAGAGAACCAGCCCAGCGCCATTTGGGAGCGACCCGCGTTGTGGACGCATAGGAACAGCACCCCGGGGACCTTGGCGGAGCGGTCCTCTGCGTGGACGAGCGCCTTGAGCCTTTGCTCGGCGAATCGCTGGGCGCTGAGCACCAGCCATCGGGTCACCGATGCCGTCCTGGAGAGTTCGTCGAAACTGTCCAAGACCAGTGCCTCGATGGTCTCGACTCCGAACTTCCCCTCGTACTTATGGTGAAGGTCCCGAGCAACGCTGTGCAGCGCGCTCCTCTGGCCCGGTGTCATCACCGCTTGCTCATTCATGCACCTCCCCTTTCGCTGTCAACACCCACCCACCGGTCGCAGCGGCCTGCGCTCGAGCACTGCGGATCTCACGCCGGGGGCATCGGGAGCAGTTCGCCCAGGAGCGCATCGACCCGATCCCTGACCGCGTCCCGAATGGGGCGGATCTGATCGAGTGGCTTACCTGTCGGGTCTTCGAGCTCCCAGTCCTCGTACCGCTTCCCGGGACCAGGGGACAGGCATCACCGCATCCCATCGTGACCACAACATCGGCCGCGCCCAGGAACTCGTCGGTCCAGGGCTTGGGGAACTCCCGGGAGATGTCGATCCCGACCTCGGCCATGGCCTTCACGACGTCCTCGTTCAGTTCGGATCCCGGCTCCGAACCACCCGACCATGCGATCGCACGCCCGGCAGCCAGATGTTTGAACCAGCCGAGGGCCATCTGGGAGCGGCCGGCATTGTGCACGCAGAGGAACAGCACGGCCGGAACACTCTGGAGCGTGGGCCAGGGCCTCAAGACGTTGCAACGCGTACTTCTCGGCGGTGACAGTCAGCCACTTGGTGACGGTGGCTCTCTTCGCTATGTCGTCATAGCTTTCGAATACGAACGCCTCGATGGTCTCGAGGCCGAAGATACCGTGGAACTTGGAGTGCAGGTGCTTGGCAACGTGGTTGAGCTGCACCCTCTGCTGTGCGGTCATCGGCTCGTGGTCAACCATGTTCTCCCCTTTCGGCTAAATCACCCCACCCCGTTCTCATCGCGGCTGACCGTTCAAGGTCTCGCTCGTTCGCCCCTCGATACCTGCGCCCTGACCCAGGCCTGGGCCCCCATCTGCACCGCGTCCCACGGGCTCCCGAGCGGCGGGGTGTAGGAGAGGTCGAGGTCGCTCATGGCCTCCACGCTCATCTCGTTGAAGATGGCGGTGGCGGCGATGTCGATGCGCTTGGCCACCTCGGCGTGGCGATGGCCGAAGAGCTGGACGCCGAGGAGCCGGCCGGTCGTGCGGTCACCCGTGAAACGCATCCGGATGCGGTGGCTGCCCGGGTAGTAGGCCTTGTGGTCGTCGGCCTCGAACTCGACCGTCACCGGGTCGAAACCAGCTGCGACCGCTTCGTGATCGCGCAGCCCAGTACGGGAAACCGCCATGTCGAAGACCTTGACGACCTGGGTGCCGAGGCTGCCCGTGAACTCCCTGCTCCCCCCGATGGCGTTCTCGCCTGCCACCCGGCCCTGCTTGTGCGCGGTGGTCCCGAGCGGCAGGTAGGTGAGGCCCAATAATCGATGGTGGGTCACCACGCAGTCGCCGGCGGCGAAGACCCGATCCAGGTCGGTCCGCATGCCCCGGTCCACGGCGATGGCGCCACCGGTGCCGAGCTGGGCACCCGCGGCCACGGCCAACTCAGTGTCGGGACGGACACCGACCACGACGAGCACCATGTCGGCGAAGACGGCGAGCTCGGTGCCAGAGGACTCGACCACATCGATCCGGAAGCGGCCGGCCGATCCCCTCGGTGCCCGGGCGATCCGCTTGACCGTCGTGTTGGTCCGCACGTCGACGCCGTGCGCGGTCAGTTCCGCTTTCACCAGCGCACCCAGGCTCGGGTCCACCGTCGGGAGCACCTCGGGCAGCTGCTCGAACTGGGTTACCGAGAGGCCACGGGCCAGGAGGCCCTCGGCCATCTCGAGCCCGATGTAGCCGGCGCCGACGATCGCCGCACTGGTCGGCTCGGACTCCTCGATCGTCCGCACCAGCTCGAAGGTGTCGCCCATGGAGTGCAGCAGGTGCACCCCGTCGGCAGGCCCGAGGGCCTCGGGGCCCGCCAGGCCCTCGATGGGCGGCCGAACCGAGACGGCCCCGGTCCCGACCACCAGCTGGTCGTAGGCGATCTGGTCCTCGACCCCTGACTCGTCGACCAGGTGGAGCCGGCGACCGGCGACGTCGATCTTGGTGGCGAGGGTGTTGAGGCACACCTGCATCCCCGTCGCCTTCAGGTCGTCGAGGGTGCGGTGCGCCAGGTTGCGCCAGTGGGTGACCTCCCCCGAGACGTAATAGGGGATCCCGCAGATGGAGAAGTTGGGGTAGGCGTCGCCCACGACGACGGTGACCTCGGTGGTCGGATCGAGCTCGCGTGCCCGCAGCGCCGCGCTGATGCCGGCGTCGCTGCCTCCGATCGCTACGAGGTGCATGGGACGTCCTTTCGTGGGTGGAAGCGGGTCAGCGGGTCTCGAGGTCGTTCTCGCCACGCAAGTGGGGCTCGATGACGTCGGCCGCCTCGGCCTTGGTGATGCCCGGGTACAGGCCCTTGATCAGCCCGAACGCAAGTGCACCGCCGACGATCTGGGCCGAGATGAAGCTCGGGACCGACGAGGGGGCGATGCCGGCGAAGGTGTTGGAGAACATGCGGCCGACGGTGATGGCCGGGTTGGCGAAGCTGGTCGAGCTGGTGAAGAAGTAGGCGGCGCCGATGTAGGCCCCGACCGCCGCTGGGGCGAGGTGGGACCGCCCGGAGCGGGCGAGAGCGAAGATCACGAGAATCAGCCCGACGGTGGCGACCACCTCGGAGAGCCAGTGGGGCCCCGAGGCCCGGTGCTTGGTCGAGATGGAGATGGCGGCCTCGGAGAACATCACATTGGCCAGGATGGCCCCGCAGATGCACCCGATGGTTTGGAAGGGCAGGTAGGCGGCGGCGTCCTTCCACTTGAGGCCCCCGAAACCGGCGTCGACGAACGAAACGACCGGATTGAAGTGCCCGCCCGAGATCGGACCGAACATCAAGATGATGGCGAACAGGCCCGTCCCCGTGGCTGCAGCGTTCTCGAAGAGCTGGAGCCCGACGTTCCCAGGGGACAGGTTCTGCGCCGCAATGCCTGAACCGATCACGATGGCGGCCAGGAAGGCGCTGCCCAAGAACTCGGCGAGCAGTCGCCGCCACAAGACGGTGTCCCTCACGGACCTGTCCCCCGATCCCTCGGCCTCTCAGCAGCAGGAGGGGGGCGATCCGGCCTGGGTCGCACCTATTGCCACCGGAGTGGTCCCGACGGCCTCGGGGACGCAGCAGGATCCGTCGCCAGCGATGCCTGACTCGGCCGGGGCGTCGGCGAGGACGGTGTAGACCTCCCAGGGCGCACCGTCGGGGTCGCTCACCCAGACCTTGTCCTGGATGGCGTAGCAACAGGTCGTCTGCGCTTCGACCTCGGTCTCGAGGCCTGTATCGCTCAGGCGTCCCGTCGCTGCGGTCACCTCGTCACTGGTCTCGACCTCGACGCCGAGGTGGTTGAGTGCGCCCACTGTTCCATGACCTCGTGCGGTGTGATCCTCCATCAACACGAGCTTGAGGGGCGGATCGGCGATGGCGAAGTTGGCGTAGCCCGGCTGGCGCTTGGCCGGCTCGGTCCCGAAGAGCTTGGAGTAGAACTCGACGGCCTCCTCGATGTCGCTGACGTTCAACGCGAGCTGGACCCTCGACATGGTGACCTCCTGTAAGATCGAGCTGAGTCGATGTATCGAGTATGGCTGATACATTGACAGCTGTCAATGGGAAGGGGTGACCCTGTGAGCAAGACGGCCGTCGCATCAAAGGTCCGCTCGACGGAGTGCTGTACGTCAGTGCTGGCTGCACCGCTCGACCCCGCCGACGCCAACGAGCTGGCCAGTGGGTTCAGCGCCCTTGCAGACCCGGTCCGGTTGCGGGTGCTCAGCATCCTCGCGGCCTCTCCCGTGGGTGAGGTCTGCGTCTGCGACTTCGTCGAGCCACTGGCCAAGAGCCAGCCCACTGTGTCCCACCACCTGAAGGTCCTGAGCGAGGCCGGCCTCGTCCGCGGCGACAGGCGGGGGAAGTGGGTCTGGTACTCGCTCAACCGTGACCGCCTCGCCGAACTCCGGGCGGCGATCGACAGCTGAGCACCGGTGACTGGGCGCGGGAAGTACTGACGATCGGCCCTACGCTGCTCGCGCTCCTGGTCCGAAGATGACCACGATGGCGACGGTCTTCGCGGTCACGGCTGCGACTCTGGTAACCCTCTGGGGCGTCGCCCACGTCATCCCGACTCGTCAGGTTCTCCGGGGCTTCGAACCGATCCCAATAGACAATCGACGCATCATCCTCCAGGAGTGGCTGGCTGAAGCCTTCACGATGTGGGGGATTGCGGCCCTGATCGTGAGTGTGACGGTGGCAGCCGGCGCTGGTTCGAGTGCCAGCCACTGGGTCTACCGAGCCTCTGCCGGACTCCTGCTGGCACTGGCAGCGCTCACCACTGTGACCGGCGCCCGAACTCCAGTCGTCTGGTTCAAGATCTGCCCGGTGCTCCTCACGGTTTCGGCGATCCTGTTGGTTTCGGCCAGCCTGTCGTAGATCGGGCCACGGGATGTTGGTGCGATTTTGGCGCGAACGAATCGCGGTGGGCGGCATTTGACGGTCGCCGACATCCAGAACGAACGAGTTGAATCACGATCCAGAACTGGATACTTAGGGAGCTCGGCGCAGTGAGCTGGCCCACCTAGCATTACCCTGGGTCCGGTTCGGGACGCAGAGGTCCCCGGTTCAAATCCGGGCAGCCCGATTCTGAAGGGCCGGTTCAGCGGTCATGCTCACGGAGCAATGTCTCGGGACGAAGGAAGGGAACGGGCATGAAGAAGAGCGGGTCCGGGGACGAAGAGTCCCCTTCCCGACTGATCGACGCGAGGATCAAGGAGCTGGGCGACTGGCGGGGAGCGATGCTCAGCCGACTGCGCACCCTGATCAAGGACGTCGATCCCGATGTCGTCGAGGAGTGGAAGTGGAGAGGCGTCCCCGTCTGGTACGACGACGGAATGCTCTGCACCGGTGAGACGTACAAGAGCGTCGTGAAGGTGACCTTCGCCAAGGGGGCAGCTCTGGCGGACCCCTCGGGCCTCTTCAACTCGAGCCTCGAGGGGAACACCCGGCGGGCCATCGACTTCCACGAGGGCGAGAAGGTCGACGAAAACGCGTTCAAGGCGCTGGTACGCGCCGCGGTGACCCTGAACAAGTCCAAAGCCAAGCGCTGATCGCGGAATCCAGGCATTCCGCGTGGTCAGCCCTACCCGCTGACGGCCCGGAAATGCCCTGATCAGACCGATCGGCTGTGCGTTCGACCCGCACCGATGGGTCATGTGACGACATTGCGGCCCTCCGACGTGCAAGCGTGGTGCGATCGCTGGCACGGGCCAGCCGGGTTGGGGGAGGAGAGGACGGACCATGGGTCACCCTTTGGGCAGGCATCTGGGCAGATTGGGCGTCGCCGCACTCGTGATCGCACCCGCGATCGGCATCAGCGTGGCCGCTGGGAGCGCCGGTGCGGGGACGTCGGGCTCACCCATCACCATAGCGATGATCACGTCGCTGACGGGGCCGGGGGCCTCTGAGTTCAGCGACGCGCCGGTCGGGTTCGATGCCCGCATCGCGATGCAGAACGCAGAGGGCGGTGTGGACGGGCACCAGATCAAGGGGATCGTCCTCGACGACCAGACCAGCCCGTCGGCTGTGACGACCGCGGTGCAGGACGCCCTCTCCAAGGGCGCCGTCGGGCTCGTGTCAACGAGCCCGCTGTTCTTCCTGGCGGCCAAGTACCCCAACCAGCAGGGCATTCCGGTAACCGGTGGGTTCTTCGACGGGCCCGAATGGGGCGAGCAGCCCTACACGAACATGTTCGCGGCCGACGTGGGGAGCCTGAACCCCACGTACCCGGTCAACACGTCGATCGGCACGTTCATGAAGAACCATGGCGGCACCGTCGTGTGCTCCTACGGGTACAGCATCTCGCCCTCGTCGGTGCGGTCCGCGGTCGGCACAGTGGATTCCTTCGAGCACGCCGGAGGCAAGGTGGGGGTCCTCGACACCTCGATCCCGTTCGGCGGCGTTGAGTTCACGACGCAGGCGCTCCAGGCGAAGCAGAAGGGCTGCAACGCCATTTACGCCGGACTGGACGACAACTCGAACGTCGCCCTCGACACCGCGCTCCGCGCGGCCGGTGTCAAGACCAAGGTGGTGGTCTTCCCCACGGGATACGAGTCGAGCATCATCGACTCTCCGGCCTGGAACTCGGTGCAGGGTGGTTACTTCGACACCACCTTCCGCCCGTTCCAAATTCCGAATGCGGGCACGCAGCAGATGAAGTCGGCCCTCATGAAGTACGCGCACTTCACGTCCTCGCAATTCCCCTCCTTCGCGCAGTACGAGTCCTGGCTGGGCGCGGACCTCATGATCAAGGGCCTGCAGCTGGCCGGCAGCAACCCGACCAGCGCCGGTGTGATCCACGCACTCCGCGACCTCAAGAGCTACAACGGCAACGGGCTTCTGCCCGAGACCATCAACTACTCGACCGACTTCGGGCACGATCTGTCGAAGTCGTGCGGGTGGTACATGATCGCCGAGAAGACCGGTTTCGTGCCCTCGTCCAACCAACCCTGGTGCGGCACGGACCTGCCGGGCACGACGACGGTTTCGGGGTCGTGAGCCGAGGAGGACGCCGCCGGACGCGCTGACGAGCCGGGGTTCAGCCGCCCCGGATCACCAGGTCACGGTCGCCGGGCGGTTGCGGAGGTCTGACCTGGTGCCGCCGGGACACCCGCTTGGCCTCGTACATCGCCTCGTCGGCTAGCTGCCTGGTCCGGTCGATGTCGCCGTTCTTCGCGCAACACGCGTACCCGATGCTGACGCTGGCGCGCACACCCCGGACGCTGACGCGCGAAACCGCGGCCTCGATCCGCTCGATGACGCGGCGTGCATCGCCGTCGGTCGCACCGGCCACCGCGGCCACGAACTCGTCGCCGCCCGTACGCGCCAGCAGGTCGCCACCGCGCAGGACGCCTGAGAGGGCGCGTGCGACCCCCACGAGGATCTTGTCGCCCACATCGTGTCCGTGCGCGTCGTTGATGTCCTTGAGGCCGTCGATGTCGATGACCAGGATGCCCATCGCTTCCATCCGCCTGTCGCCCTCGAGAAAGAGCGCCAGGCCCCTGCGATTCGCCGCACCGGTCAGCGGATCGGAGTTGGCCTGGATCTCTAGCTCGTGGTGGGCCAGGGCGTTGGCCAGCGCGAGCTCCACGACGTTGCCGAGGGCACGGCAACGGGAGACCACCTCCTCTGGGAAGGGTGATCCCAGGCTGTCGATGGCGATGATGCCGTGCAGCTGCCCGTTCGGCGCGATCGGAACCAACATGACGTGCGTGATGCCGACCTCGTCCACGATGGAACGGAGCGTCGGACCGATGGCGGCGGGGTCGAGCGTGGCCACCAAGGGCTGCTTCGTCTCGAGGACCTGGGTCACGTAGGGGTTGTCCTTCAGCAGGCAGGTGGATGGTGCGGATCCCCGATCGCCGGCAATCGCCTCCTGCACCAGGACGCCGTCTCGCACCCGCAGATAGGAGACGCGCTTGAACCCCGGGCCCGCCAACTCGGACATGACCTGTGTGCCTTCGGTGATGACCTCCTTGGGATCGCGCAGGGACGTGAGCGACTGCGTAGCCCCGTTCATGAGGCGACCGAGGCGCGCGAGCTCGGCCGTGTCCCGGACCTCGCCCTCGAGGCTGTCACGAAGGCGGTGGATGGTGACCGAGACGACGACCGACACGGCGGTCCACAGGATCAGGCGCCGGAGGTTGGTGGCCTCGCTGCTGTGCACGACTATGCCCGCCACGGTGAGGCTCACCACGGAGGCCGAGATGACGATCACGGCATACGAGCTCGGGTAGTAGAGGGAGACCGCGAGCACGGGCAGCAGGACCAGCACCGACAGGCCGCCGGCAGTGCTCTGCACACTGGGGTCCGTGCCCCCGGAGATCAGCAGCAGACAGACCGAGGCGAGGTAGAGCAGGTTCGGGACGAGGATGGCCCAGCGGGGAAACCACCGCCACGGCAACAGGAGGGACGCCGCGGCCACCACGAAGACCACCAGGCTGGCCCAGTAGAGGGCGAGGTTGTTGGGCCCCGGAGGCAGCGCGGCACTGGCCTGGGCGACCGCACCCAGCGCGACGAAGATGGAGGCGCGCACGAAGACCTGACGCCGGCGATGTGAGGCACGTGCCCCCCCATCGGCCTCTTTCGCCGGACCCCCGGGCTGCGCTCCGTCCCAGTACGTCACATCAGTACTTCGGCGATGCCCACCCCCTCTTTATAGAGCCGAACGAGCGAATTGTGGAAGCGGTGGTGCCGGACGATGGTGTGGTCGCGTCCGATACGAGGCTGACGCGGGCCGATGGTCTCCGGTGCGCGCTCAGGGAGCAGCCGGGCCGCGCTCGGCGGAGAGGGCCGCCAGCAGGCGGTCCAAGAAGGGAATCTGACCCTTGAGGAGCTTGGTCCTCGCGAGGTCGACACCCGCCCATTCGACCCGGTCGACCTCCGGGAACTCCCTCACCCTCCTGGACCCCCTGGGCCATTCGAGCTCGAAGGTGTTGCTGACGGCGTGCGTCACGTCGAGGTCACCCTCGAGCGCCCACACGGTCACCCGCTTGCCACCGGGTTGCCGGAGCTCGCCGAGGGCCAGGGGCTCGGCCCGGGGGGGATCGAGCCCCGTCTCCTCCCGGAACTCCCGGTACGCCGCGGCCAGGGGGTCGTCGCCGTCGCCGTACTCCCCCTTGGGTACCGACCATGCACCGTCGTCCTTCCGCGCCCAGAAGGGTCCGCCGGGATGGGCGATCAGGACCTCGAGACCACCGTCGGGAGCCCTCCGGTAGAGCAGCAGTCCCGCACTGTTCGCCCCCACGTTCGTGTCAGCCCTTCTTGCCCAATCCGAGCTCGATCGCCTTCACCAGCAGGAGGACAACGGCCACGACCAGGTAGCCACGCAGGGCCCACATGCCGAGGACGCGGCCCCGTGACCACTTGGGGCGGTTGAGCAGATTCAACGGCGGCATGCGCCAGTTGGCTCGTTGCTCCCGCGACATCACTGCCGTGGGCGGGCGGGCTCCCCGGTGACGCAGCATCAGGACACCGGCGATCGCGTAGAAGACGAGGAGGATCCCGCCGAGCACAAGGGCGAGGTCGTTGACGTTGATCGTGGTGAAGAGCGTCGTGATCATGAGCACGAACGACATCGCCAGGAGGACGGAGACGATGATGCCGGACACTGCGTTGAGCCACGGCCGGTTGACCCAGGGGCCGAGCACGTCCTTGTCGTTGCACAGCAGAAGCAGGAAGACCGTGGCGCTCGGAAGGAGCACGCCGGCCAGGGCCTGGACGCCCGTCGTGATGACCCCCAGAGGCGCTCCGGGGATGATCACGATGCCCGCCGCGCAGACCACCATGGCGCTGAAGGCGCCGTAGAAGAACTTGGCCTCGCGCCACGATCGGTGCAGCGAGTGCCGTGCCCCGAAGACGTCGCCGAACGCGTAGGACGTGGAGAGGGTCACCGCCGCTGCTCCGATGATGGACGCGTTCAGGAGGATGATGGCGAAGATCGCCCCGGCGGCGCGCCCCACGTAGTGCTGCAAACCCTGGGCCACGCCTTCGGCATTGGTGAAGTGCCCCGCACTTGCGGTGCCCGAGAAGGCGGCCGCCACGATCGCCATGAGCAGGGCGGCGGCGAAAACCACGACCAGCGAGCCAACGAAGGTGTCGGCTCGCTCGTAGTTGATCCAACGTGGCGTGATCCTCTTGTCCACGATGTTGGACTGCTGAAAGAAGAGCTGCCAGGGCGCGACGGTCGTGCCCACGATGGCGATGATCAGGAGCACAGAGGTGGAATTGAAGCCACCCTGCACGCCCGGCGTCACGAAACCCTTGAAGAAGGGGGCGGCCGGCGGGTGGCTCATGAAGGCCAACGGGATCACCAGGAAGTTGACCACGATGAAGATGAACATGAAGCGCTCCCAGCGCCGGAAGCTCCCGGTTGCGGTCATGGCGATGAGGCTGACCGCCGCAATAGGCACCGAGAAGTACTCGCTCACGCCGAAGTAGCCGAGCGCCAGACTGATGCCGATGAACTCGGTGGCGATGGTGAGGAAGTTGAGGATGAAGAGGTCCCCGACGGAGAACATCCCCCAGAACTTGCCGAACCGCTCGTTGATGAGGCGGGCGTGGCCGACACCGGTGACGGCGCCGAGGCGCACGACCATCTCCTGGTTCACAATGAGCACCGGGATGAGGAGGGGGAGCGTCCAGAGGAGGGTGAGCCCGAAGTTCTGACCCGCCTGGGCATAGGTGGAGACACCGCCCGCGTCGTTGTCGCCGACCATCACGATCAGCCCCGGCCCCATGATGGCCAAGAGAGTCAGGAAGCGTCCACCCCATGAACGCCGCGCGGAGGTGTCGTGCTGGCGGATGGTGCCAAAGGCCCCTTGGATGTCCCCGGTGTGCGCACTGTCGAGGACGGCCGTAGGGCGGTCGGTCTCCCCTGTCTCTGACATGTCTCACCTCCTTCGCTGCTCGGGTCTCGGGTTCGGGGCCACAGCGGATGGACCGGAGCGGTCGGCGCGTGGTGGCGGGGCATGGCGCGTACGAGGGGACACCGCGTGTCCGCCCCTTTCGGCGGCGCGGGGCCGCGGGGTCGTGCCGGTCGGGTGCCGGAGCGGCGACCCGGAACGCTACCGACGCGCTGTGGGGGAGGGTCTTCGTCGGCGGACCACGGTCACTCCTCTGCCGCCGTCATGCCGTAGTCGCGGCGGAAGCCCGACGGGAGCAGCAGCTCGAGCACGTCGTCCACCGTGATGACGCCGAGGATCGTCCCGTGCTCGGGGTCGAGCACGGGTGCCACCGTCAGGTTGTAGTCGGACATCTTGCGCACGACCGCCCCGAGGTCCCAGTCGGGGTGGACGTGCCCGAACTCGCCGGAGGCCACGTCCGACAGGCGTGCGTCGCGGGGGCACTGGATGAGCCGGACCGCCGACACCGTGCCCACCACGCTCCCGGCGGGGTCCGAGACGAACACGACCGCCAGCGCCTCGGGCGGCACCGAGCTCACGCGGATGGCCGCCAGAGCTGCCTCGACGGTCGTCGTCCCCGACAGCTCGAGGAAGTCGGGGCTCATGAGCCCGCCCGCCGTCTCGGGGTGGTACCGCAGGAGCGTCCGTACCTTCTTGCGCTGCGGCTCGGGGAGCAGCTCGAGGATGGGTGCGCGCCGCTCCTGGTCGAGCTCGGAGATCAGGTCCGCCGCATCGTCGGCCGCCATCGACCCGAGCAGCTGAGCGGCCTCGGGGTCGGTGCGGGCCTCGACGAACTCGACCTGGTGCTCGGGGTCCAGCTCCTCGAAGACGTCCGCCTCCAGGGCGGGGTCCTGCTCCAGGGCCTCGATGATCTCCTCGCCCTCCTCGTGGGAGGCCGCCTCCACGAGGTCGGCGATCCGGGCCGGATGCAGGCGCGCCAGCTTGCGGTAGGGAATGCGCAAACGGGCGGTCGGCACATGGGACACGAACGGCTCGATGCTGCCCCAGTCCACGATGGCCCCCGCGCCGGACCGCTGGCCCAGGTGCCCGGGCAGGAGGCGGCGCAGGGTGCCGCGCGCCGTCGGGTCCACCCCGACCACCTCCCAACCGTTGAGGGTGCGGGCGAGCTCGATCTCGTTGGCGCGGATGAGGCGGCCCCCGACGAGGTTGATGAGGTGGCGCGCCATGAGGTCCTGGGCGAGGAGCAGCTCGCCGGGCCGGCGCTCGAAGCGCCGCAGGTCGACCTTGGCCCCGTCGAAGGTCACCCGGCCCGGCTCGATGGCCGAGATCTTCCGGGCCGGGACGAAGAGATCGCGCCCGCCGATCTTGACGACGAGCCCGACGACCGGCGGGTGCGGGCTGTCGCCGATCCGGACGATCAGGTCGCGCACGCGCCCGAGCTTGTCGCCGGTCTTGGCGTCGACGAGCGGGCGGTTGAGGATGCCCGAGAGGTGGATGAGCTCAGTGGCCATTCCGCGTCACCGTCGTCGAGGGCTCGTGGCGGAGCCGGGGGCGGTCGGCCGGGTGGTCGGGCAGGCCGAGCACCTGGTGGTCGGCGTGGTACAGCGCCTCGACGAGGAGGCGGGCCACGTGGTCGTCGGCCGCGGAGTAATAGGCGAACGTGCCCTCGCGCCGGACGCTGACCAGCTTGGCCCAGCGCAGCTTCGACAGGTGCTGGGAGACGGCCGTCGGCGAGGCACCGACCAGATCGGCCAGACAGGACACGGAGGACTCGCCTTGCAGCAGGGCCCAGAGCAGCTTGATGCGGGTGGGGTCGGAGAGGAGCCGGAAGGCGTCGCTCGCCACGGAGACCTGCGCCTCGGTGGGCATGTCGAAGTCCTGCATATCTTCGTGCATACGAAGGTAATGATATATTCGCCGGTCATGTCCACGCCAACCCGGACCGACACGTCCCGCCGGGACGACGAGGAGCACCGGCGGGCGGCCAACCGTGCCATCGGGGTCTCGGCGCTGGTGCTCCTGGTCACAGGCGGGGTCGAGCTCTTGCTCGCCACGCTCAGCCATTCGGTCGGGCTGCTCGGCGACGCCATCCACAACCTCTCCGACGTGTCGACGTCGGCCGTCGTCTTCCTCGGGTTCTTCATCTCGAAGCGGCCCCGCACCGCGCGGTACCCCTACGGGTACGAGCGAGCGGAGGACATCGCGGGGCTGGGGGTGGCGCTGGTCATCTGGGCCAGCGCGGTGTTCACCGGGATCGAGAGCTACCACAAGCTCGTGTCGCACAGCCCGACGACGCACCTCGGCTGGGCCATGGCGGGGGCGTGCCTCGGCATCGTGGGCAACCAGAGCGTCGCGTGGTACAAGCGCGTCGTCGGGCGACGGATCCACTCGGCCACGTTACTGGCGGATGCCCGACACTCCTGGCTCGACGCCGTCTCCTCGGGTGGCGCCCTGGTCGGGCTCATCGCGGTCGCGCTCGGCTTTCCGCTCGGCGACCCGATCGCCGGGTTCGCCATCACCGCCTTCATCGCCCACGTCGGCTACGGGGTGACACGCGACGTGCTGCACCACCTGATGGACGGCGTCGAGCCCGAGCACATCGACGAGGCACGGGAAGCCGCCGAAGCGGCCGGGCAGGTCCTCGTTCCCGTCGTGCGGGGACGCTGGACGGGCCGCTCGCTCCATTTCGAGCTGCAGCCCGAGTTGCCGGTGGGAATCAGCCTGGTCGACGCCCAGCAGGTCGGGGAGCGCATGGGCCGAGCCGTGCTCGAGGCGGTGGAGGCGGCCTCCACGGTCACGGTGGTGCCCCACGCGTCGCTGCCCGCCTGAGGACGGTGGCGGCCCCTGACCTCCGGTGCGCGAGAGTGCTGGCTAGGCTCTCTATTCGTTCCGGCTGCCCAAACCGGAGCCGTCTCGGGGGCACAGGCGTCGACCAGAACCCGCGGTCGCACGCCGTACACATCACTGCGCCATGAGTCCTCCCAATCCCGAGAACGATCCCGTCCAGAAGGGCCTGCACCAGCTCGGTCGCCAGATCGACGAGGCCGCACCCGTCGCCGCACCGGCCGAGCCGGCTGACGCCGCCGAGGGCGCAGCCGCAGATCCGGCGCGGAACCCGGTCGAGAAGGGCCTGCACGAGCTCGGGCGCCAGATCGACGAGGCACAGCGCTCCTCCCGGGGCAGGAACAAGAAGGGGAACGGGGGTGCGGCCAACGGGGGTGCGGCCAACGGGGGAGGCGGCGGCTCGGGCGGCGACGCGTCGCGCCGGGGCCCCGCACACGCCGCTCCCAAGAAGAAGCGCTCGGGCCGGCGCACCGCGGCCTGGGTCACCGGGACCCTCCTGCTGGTCATCGTGCTGATCGCCGGCGCGGCCGCCGGCTACGGCTGGTACCTGAACCACGAGATCCACCGCATCGACCTGAAGAACCTCACCTCCGCGCCGGTGAAGGGCGCGGACGCCGGCACCGAGAACATCCTCATGATCGGCTCGACCGACCGCTGCGCGCTCAAGGTGCAGAACCCCGCGTACGGGTTGTGCTCCCAGGGCGTCAACGGTGTGAACAGCGACGTGGTGATGATCCTGCACCTCAACCCGGCCAACGACTCGCTGTCCATCCTGTCGATCCCCCGTGACCTCTTCGTGCCCAACGCCCGCTCCGACGGGGCCAACAAGATCGACGCCGCCCTCTACCAGGGCCCGGACCAGCTCATCAACGCCATCGAAGAGGACTTCGGGATTCCGATCCAGCACTTCGTGGAGCTGAACTTCGACAGCTTCATCAACGTCGTGAACGCGCTCGGCGGCATCAAGATGTACTTCCCCGAGCCCGTGTTCGACGCCTACTCGGGACTCAACGTCCAGACGACGGGCTGCATCGCGCTGAACGGCACCCAGGCCCTCCAGGTCGTGCGGGCCCGCCACCTTCAGTACAAGGGGCCCGGCGTCACGACGACCGACCCCAACTACTGGCCCCAGGAGGCGCAGAGCGACATCGCCCGCATCCGGCGCGACCACGAGTTCCTGCGCGTCCTGGCGTCGGCGGTCAAGGCCAAGGGCCTCAGCAACCCCATCACGGACCAGCAGCTCGTCGCCGGCGTGGTCAGCCAGCTCACGGTCGACTCGGGCTTCTCGGCCAGCGACATGATCAGCCTCGTGCTCGGGTTCCACGACGTCAACGTGAACAGCGCGCCGCAGCTGACGGTGCCGGTGGCGGTGGACCAGTTCGGGAGCTACACCTACGAAGGAGGCAGCTACGGGGACATCGAGTTCCCGGTCGAGCCGCAGGACCACACCACCGTCGATCAGTTCCTCGGCCTCTCCTCCGCCAACGACGACACCTACACGGGCGGCGCACTCCCGTCGCCGTCGACCGTGACGGTCTCGGTCCTGAACGGTTCCGGCGCCTACAACCAGGCCACCGACACGTCCCAGAGCCTGCAGGCGCTCGGCTTCAAGATCGGCACGATCGGCGACAGCCCACCCGTCGGCCAGGAGGCCGAGACGGTCGTCTACTACTCGTCCAAGACGCCCGCCGAGCTGGCGGCGGCCCAGGCCGTGGCCAACTCCATGACGGGGGCCGTGATCATGGCCGAGGACCCGACACAGGTGAAGCCGGGCTCGCAGGTGACGGTGGTGACCGGCACCGACTTCGCCGTCAACGCGCCGCCCGCCAGCACCACGCCGACGTCCGCCGGCGGTGAGGCCGCCAGCCCCGCGGCATCGACCACCACGACGGCGCCCGCCAGCACCGGGAACACGGGTAACTCGGGCGCATTCCAGGCGCCGACGCCGGCCGTGGAGCCCCTCGCCCCCTGGGACCCCCGGTCGTGCACGGCCAGCGGCGGAGAGGGCACCTGAGCCACTAGGCGAAGATCTCGCCGCCGTTCGTGTCGAGCGCCTGCCCGGTCATGGCGGACGAGAGGTCCGAGGCGAGAAACACGATGGAGCCCGCGACGTCCTCGTCGCTCGGGATCCGGCCGAGAGGCACCCGGGCGTTGAGCTCCTCGACCACCTCCTGTGCCGGCACGCCCCGCCCGGCCGAGGTCATGTCGATGTAGATGTCCACCGAAGGGCCGGCCATCCAGCCGGGGACCACTGCGTTGACACGGACGTTGGACGGGCCGAGCTCGTCGGCCAGCACGCGCGTGGCCGTCAGGAGCGCCCCCTTCGAGATCGCATAGCCGCCCTGCCCCGGCTGGGGCTGGCGGGCCACCATGGAGGCCACCATCACCACCGATCCGCCGCCACGCCGGCGCATGAAGGGCAGCGCAGCCCGGGTCATCTGCAGCGACCCGAAGACGTTGACATCCATGATCTTGCGCCACACGGTGAGATCGACGTCCTCGAAGCTCTGGAAGACGTCGGGCCGGAACGCGTTGTTCACCAGGACGTCGACACCGCCGAACTCTTCCGCAGCGGCGGCCATCAGGCGGGCGCAGGCGTCGGGGTCCACGATGTTGGTCGCGACGGTGATGGCGCGGGCGCCCATGCCCGCCACCTCGGCCAGGACGTCGTCGAGGGTCGACTGGCGGCGGGCGGCCAGCACCAGGTCGGCCCCGTGGGCTGCGAGGGCCCGCGCCGCCTGCCGGCCCAGGCCGGGGCCGACACCCGACACCACGCACACCTTCCCCGACAGGAGCCCGGCCGCGGCGGCGTCCCTGCCCCCCTCTTTGCTCTCCGCAGTCGTCATGGGCGAAGCGTAGGGCAGCGGGAGTGGAGGGTCCGGGCCATCCGCGCCGGTGTCACACGGGCCTGGGAAGATCGACGCCAGGGTTGGACAAAGGAGGGTCATGGCCATTTGTTCGCACTGTGGTGGCGAGATGACCGACGGGATCAGCTGCCTGACCGACCCCGTCCTCATCGACGGGAAGGCATACGCGCCGATCCGCTGGGGTCAGGAGCTCCGCCCGAGACACCGCTACGAGCCCGAGGAGTGCAGGGACTGCGGGACACCACTCGGCGGGGTGCACCATCCGGGTTGCTGCATGGAGCGCTGCCCGGCGTGCCATGGCCAGGCGATCGGCTGCGGATGCGTCAGCGAGCCCTTCTGCGCCTTCGAGCGCTCCCGGGCAGGCCGCTGCCGTTCTCACGTCCTGCGCCGGGTCGGCTGGCGCTGAGCCTCAGTCGATCTCGACGTCGAGCGCGGGACGCCGGGGGCAGTTCGCTCACAACAGTCCCGCAGCCACCGTGACGCCGATGACGACGAGGAGGGCGCCACCGGCGCGCTCGCCCCGCTCGCCCAGGCGCGCGCCCACGCGGCTCCCGAGTTCCAGGCCGAGCAGCGCCAGCCCCACGCTGACAACCCCGATGACGAGTGCGGCCACGACGACGTTGACGTGGTACGCGCCGAGCGCGAACCCGATGGCCAGGTTGTCGATGCTCAGGGCGGCCGCGAGCACGACCAGGCGCCGGAGGCCCGGGCCCTCGCCCCCCGCTGCGCCGTCGGAGCCCCCGCCGGCGCGGACACCCTGCACGAGCGCGTAGATGCCCGCCAGGCACAGGATGAGGCCGGCGACAAGGTCGGTGCGGCCCCCCAGACCGCGCGCGACGGAGTCACCGAGAAGGAGGCCAACGAGGGGCATGGCCGCCTCGAACACGCCGAAGACGACCGCGATCTGAAGGCGTCGGGATCCCGCACCGGACACGCCGAGCGCGCCGGCCGCGCCGAAGTTGTCGAGCCCTGCGGCGAGGGCGACCAGCAGCAGAGCGGCCACGCACGATGCTAGGCCTCCGGGCAGCGACCTCCGGCGCCGACCATTCGGGACGGCACCGCGGACAACCTCCGGACGTGTTCTACCTTCTCACCCCGGCGCGCCCTCGTTGCATTGCGTCCTCCCAGAGTTGTGAGACGTCCGCTCGGGCTGGCGGCATCCACCGTGAGCAGCGTCGGCCCGTCAACCCTCAGGGACCAACTCAAATACGCGTGTCTCACAGGCCGGTGACGCTGTCGCGACGGTGCAATTAACTCTTCGCGTCATGGCGGCGTCACCTACCGAAGCACAGGTCGCCCTCGAAGGCGGACGGGACGGCGCTAACAGCAAAGAGGAAACAACGACGGTGGCTCGTCATAGCGAGATTCCGGCGCCGGGCATCTCTTCCCCGCGCGAGGTGACGTGGAGCGGTCCGGCTGCAGGACGCAGCTCAACCGGCGTCGCCCAGCAAACGGGGGAGGTCGACCTTGCCGGACGAGGTCATCGGCAGTGAGGGCACGATGACGACCTGGTCCGGCAACATCGATGCCGGGAGGTCAGCGCTGATCGCGGACAGCAGGTCGCGCGCAGTCAGCGGTCGGCGCGCCTCGACGAAAGCGGCGATGACCAAACTGCCGTCATCGCCGGTGGGCGCGCATGCGGCTCCGGAGACTCCTTCTACTCGCCGCAGCGCCAGAACGATCTCGTTGAGCGAGATACGCACGCCGTTGCGCTTCACGACGTCGCCGCTGCGTCCGGCGTAAAAGTAGCGGCCCTGCGCGTCGCGCCACACCAGGTCTCCCGTCTTGTACCAGGTCTCCCCAGGGATTATGAGATCGTTGAGGACACTGGCCGTTAGCTCTTTGTCCCCCCAGTAGCCGCGCATCAGCTGAGCACCGCCGATGTACAGCTCTCCCACCTCGTCCGGTCCGTCGAGGATTTCACCGTCGTCGCTGACGATGGTGAAATCCACTCCCTCGTTAGGTACTCCGAGCGGGATGCGGCCGGAAGCCACGTCGGCGCGGGATATCTCGTGCACCGTCACCTCGATGGTCGTCTCCGTCGGCCCATAGCGGTTGAAGACCCGCAGCCCAGGCAGTACCTCCCAGAGCGCGGCAACATCTGCCGCCATGCATTCCTCGCCCCCCAGTCCGAAGGTGGTCAACTGGCTCTCAGCCAGGCTCGCGAAGTGCCGCGACGACAGCAGCATCCGCAGGTAGCTTGGCGTGCAACCGCAGTGGTTGATGCCTTCTTCGAGCACCGCCCTGAAAAATCGTCGGAGGAACAGAAGGTCCTGCCGTCTAGGGACGACCAGCAGGCCCCCTGCCACCAAGGCCGGAAAGGCATTTGTGAAGGCGGCGTCGAAATGGAACGAGGAAACCAACAGAGCTCGTACGGACTCGTCGAAGTCCAGGCGGCCGGCCGCTTTGATCACGACGGCTTCGAACGCTCGTTCGACCACCCGCACCCCTTTAGGTTGCCCCGTGGTGCCGGACGTGTAGATGAGGTAGGCGTCGCGTTCTGGGTTCTGGGCAATGGGAGGCGTTGAGCGGCCCGAAGCCAGGACGCATCCCACGCTCACCGTCTCGGCGGGGCATTGAAAGCCGGGTATTCCATGGCTGTCGCGAGAAACGACCATGGCAGGGCCGCAGTCCCTAACCAACCGATCTAAGCGGGCAGGCGGTTCTTCCAGTGACAGCGGCACGAACGCTGCCCCCAGCCAGAGGCAGGCCAAGGCGCAGGCTATGACGTCAGCCGAATTAGGAAGAAGCAGCACGACTCTGTCACCGGGCTCGACCCCGAGCGCGCTGAAGCCGGAGGCGAGGGAGCGAACGCGCTCGGAGAGCTCGGCGTAAGAAAGTGCCTCGACGTCATCCTTCAAGGCCGGTGCCGCCGGACGCTCGGCCGCATGGCGCAGCACGAGCCCCAATAACCCAGGCCCATGGGGCTCCAGTTGGCGTTCGGGAGCGCTCACCGCAGCAGCCTACAATCGAAAATAGGCAGTTCGAGCTGGTCTCTGCAGTGTGCAGCCCCTCGTCAGGAGACCCGCAGCCACGGCGACACCGATGAGGATGGTCAGGACGCCGCCGACAGAGAAGTGTGCGGCGGCCAGACAGCGTTCAGCACGGTCAACGACAGCGAGCGGTGCAGGATTCAGAGCCATCCCGAGGTGGGATTCAACCTTCTGCTCATTCGCTTTCGTACGACGGGGTGCGCGGTCGATGCGCGGCGGGCGTCGCTCCGGCATTCGGAACCCGGAGCGGCTTCAGATACCCGTCCCGGCGGAAAACGTCGCGGTCGTGACGGGAACTCCGCCATTCCCCTCTTCGTAGACCGGCGTGACCGTACTCCGGATGGTCTTGATCACCTGGCGAAGTTGGTCATGGTTGGCAGCACGCCCACGAACGGTGAGCACCTGGGAGTCCGTACCCTCCCTCCAGTCGACTGCCTCTCCTGGCTGCCGGGTGGCACTGACTGCCTCGACCCCTTCCACCGCTTGGAGGTGATCGAGTCCTTCCAGGGAAACCAGCCGACGAGCCGTCACGGTCGGCTGGAACATCAGCCAGAAACCCACGCCCTGGCAGGCCACCGGGCCCTCGATCGAAACCGGGACGCCTGTCGCAACCTGACAGGCCACCTGAAAGAGATTCACCTCTGAGACGCTCTGGAGCACGAAAGGCGGACGACCTCCGAGCCGTCCGTTGACCTCTACCAGCCTCGGCCCTTCCGGCGTCAGTTTGATCTCGGTATGGACCACGGAGGTCTCGATACCCAGCGCTTCCACGGCTGCCTCCACCATCTCGAGCACCGGGCGCTGGAGGGGGGAAGGAAGCAGCGCTGGGATGAAGTTGCCTGTCTCCCGAAAGGGCTCGGCCAGAGGGAATCTCCCCGTCAGTGCCACGTGGCTCACCCGCCCGGCACTCACGACGCTCTCCACCGAGAAGTAGCTCGCGAAAAATCTGTCCCCATCAGGAGCGTCGCTGAGGTACTCCTCCACTACCGAACCGGTAGGGCTGCCGGCGAGCAGTCCCACCAGTTCCTCGGGGCTGGCGACCCGGACGATGCCTCTGCTGCCGCTGCCGTGGTCCGGCTTGAGCACCCCCGGGTAGCGGATGGTACCCGCGAGGCAGGCGAGTTGATCTGTGGGCAGGCCTCCCGGGACCTGCCAGAAGCGCGGCCCGGGAACGCCTGCCCGGGCGAGGGCGACACGCTGGCGCGCTTTGTCCACCACGTTGGCCGCAACCTGGGGGCTGTGGTACGGCAGGCCAAGTCGCTCGGCGAGGGCCGCGGCCAGCTCAATATGGTCGTCGACGAAGGAGACGATCCCGTCCGGTCGGTAAGTGGCGAGGACGCCCGACGCCTCGTCGTGGTCCAGCCCACCGATGGGCACCACGGTGCCGGTGCGGCTCAGGATCCTGAGCAGCTGCGGGTCTCCGCTCACCGTGTCGTCCACCACCCACAGCAGTTCCGCAGCGCCACCCACTGCCTGGAATAGGCCGAACGGTGCGAGGGACCGGGGGTGGTGCAGGATGGCGATCCGAGGAGGAATCACTACTCGGCCGCCCTAAGAAGCCTAAGGCCCAGTCAGCGCGCTGAGGGCGACCCGGATGGCGGCCACGGACTCGAAGGTGCTCTTGCACAGCATTGTCTCGGGAAATTCGACGCCGAACTCGTCTTCGAGTGCAAGCATCACGTTGACGCTCGCGTGCGAGGTCAGCCCCGCCTGGTAAAGGTCGTCCTCGTCGCGGATCTTGGCCACGTCGAGGGGGAGGTTGCCGTGCTCGGCCAGAATGTTACGGATCGACTCGTCCATCATTCGGCCCCACCACAGTGGACCGGGACCAGTGGAGCTCCGGACCGCTCAACCGCGTCGGCCCCTGAGTCGCAGAGCGCGACCACCACGGCCGCGGCAACGTCCCCCTCGTGGGTGAGGCTGACGGCTAGATCGGCGATGCCTGCCTGGTCGGCCAATTCCGCAGCATGACCCGAGAGGGCCATGGTGCAAAAGCCGGCGGAATGTCGGCGCACCTCTACAGACCGCCAATCAGGCTGGTGGCCGACAGGGCGCAGAACCTTGATGGTCGCCTCCTTAGCGGCAAAGCGGGCAGCCAGACTGGCGGCCCGGATCGCTGGCGAGCCCTCACAGGAGCCGAGCTCGTGCTCGGTGTAAATGCGCTGCAAGTAGCGAGTACCGAAACGGGCGACGCTATCGGCCACCTGATGGACCGCCACGACATCCGTCCCCACCCGAATAGCAGTTCTCGTGCTCATTCAGCCCGTTCTCCCACAGTATTGGTTTCTCTTCCCAACCGGCACCGCCATGTGTTCGCAGGCGACGGGACCCTCATCCACTGCCGGCGGTGGGGGCCTACGCCGCGAACGCAAGAGCGAACGCAGCAGCATAACGGCGACCTCCGGCTCGGTGAGTGACAGAGTGCCAAGGTCAATTCCCCAATCTGAACGCCGGGCCCCCACCTGAACATCGCAGTCACCGCCCCAACCTGGTGTCTCGTCCGAACTGCGACGCGCCTTGAGTCGGAATTGCTCCGGGTTTTCGCTCTGCCGTGTCCCGACGTCACGCAACAGGGAGGCACCGGGACGACCCGGACCCCGAAGTTGGAGCCTGCACCTCCGCTTCCAGAACCAACGCTCTAGCGCGCGGCGCTTCTCGGCCGTGTCCCGTGTTGGTCCGCCTCCGGAGCGCCTCCGCCATGCCCCACAGACTCCCCACGTCCCCACGTCCCCAAAATTCTTCGACATCACATCGTGAAAATTCTTCGACATCACATCGTGGAGGTGAAGGGACTCGAACCCTCGACCTACGGCTTGCAAAGCCGCCGCTCTTCCAGCTGAGCTACACCCCCGGGGTGAAACGGCGAGTGAGTTGCTTCGTCGTCGGGCTGCCAGGAGACGCAAT
>JBKQUM010000161.1:0-72804 GCA_052140165.1 Acidimicrobiales bacterium | reverse complement strand
GCAGGTGCCGAGTGGCAGGTCCCCGTCGGGGACGGCACCGTGTGCCGGATCGGACGGCCCTGCGAACCCGGTGTCGTCGTGCTGCCCCGCTACGACGCCGGCGCCGAGACAGCGCTGACCGCGCTCTCGGACACCGAGGCGTTCTTGTCGCTGGCGCTCAACGCCGTCAACCTGCTCCCGCACGGAGCGGCCGGCGCCGAGGCGCTGGGCCGGCTGGTGGCAGGATGCCGGTGCTACGGCCTGACCATGTCGGACCTCGGCGAGGCGTGCCGGCTCGTCCTCGAGCTGCTGGCCGAGCCGGCGGCCGCGGCCGGTGACGGGGGCCGCGGTGCAGACCATGCGCGCTGAGTGGCCCGAGGGGGCGTCGCGGCCGCTGCGCCGGGCCGGCGCCTCGGCGGTGCCGCTGGACGACAACCTGGCCCTCTACGACGAGGTCGGGCAGCTCCTCATCCTGCTCAACACGAGCGCGGCGGCCGTCTGGGAGCGCTGCGACGGCGCCACGACGCTCAACGACGTGGTGCGCGCGCTGGCCGAGGCATACGACGCCGACACCGCCCTGATCGGCGAGGACGTGCGACAGACCTTGCGCAAGCTGGCCGAGTTGGGGGTGGTGGTCGATGCGGCGGCCGGACCGGCGGGCGCGCAGGGGTCGGCCGGGCCGCGCTGAGGTGGTACCGGGCAGCAATGCCCTCGAGGACAAGCTGACGTTCGGTCCCGACGACTGCGAGCCGGCGGAGATGTCGAGGGGCTCGGTCCTGTTCTCTTCGGGCAGCGTGTACCGGTGGCCCAGACGCTGCCGAGGACCTGCTCCGGCTGATGGGGTACGACCGCGGTGCGTACGCGCTGGGCTACATCGACGACCCGCGCGATCCCATTGAGGCGGTGCGCCCCGGAACGGGCTCGACCGGGTTCGCAGTCGGCGGGTAGCGCGTGTGAGGCGGCTGCAGCCCTGTGCGATCGGTCTCTGCACGCGCGCACACCGCTACCGTGGGCACCGTGCCGGTCGATATCCGCAGGGCCACGGTGGACGACTACGACGAGGTGTTCGACGCGTTCAGCAGGATCGTGGCTGCCGGCGAGGGGTTCCCTCAGCAGCCCCCGCTGACGCGCCCGGAGTTCGACGACTACTGGGTCGCGCACTCGTCCGCGGTATCCGTCGCCCACTTCGGCGGTCACCTCGTCGGTGCCTACTACCTCAAGCACAATTTCGTGGGCCGTGCGGCGCACATCGCGAACGCCGGCTACTTCGTGCTCGCCCCGTACCGGAGCACGGGAGTGGGGCGGACGATGGTGGAGCATTCGCTGCGCCAGGCGCGGCGCCTCGGCTTCGATGCGATGCAGTTCAACCTCGTCTTCGAGTCGAACCCGGCCCGCGCCATGTACCGCAAGCTCGGGTTCGAGGAGGTGGGCCGGATTCCGGACGCCGTCGACGGCGAGGACGCCCTGATCTACTGGCGCAGCCTGCAGGACGTCGAGCCATGAGTGGAGGCGACGTCACGGTGGAGCAGCACGGCGACCATGTCGGTGTCGTGTGCATGCACCGGCCACCCGACAACTACTTCGACACCGTCCTCCTCGAGGACGTGGCCGCCGCGTACGAGGAGTTGGACCGCTCGGGCTGGTGTCGCGCCGTCGTGCTCACGTCGGAGGGGCGGCACTTCTGCGCCGGGCTCGACTTCGCCGCCAACGCCGGGCAGGACATCGCGGAGCTCTACCGGGCCGCGCTCCGTCTCTTCGCCGCCCCGCTCCCGGTGGTGGCCGCGGTCCAGGGTGCCGCCATCGGCGGCGGCTGCGGGCTGGCGCTCTCGGCGGACTTCCGGGTGGCGACCGCACAGAGCCGCTTCAGCGCGAACTTCGCGCGGCTGGGCTTCCACCACGGCTTCGCCCTGTCCGTGACGCTGCCCGCCACCGTTGGGCGGCAGGCAGCGGCCGACCTGCTGCTCACCGGGCGGCGCGTCGGGGGCGCCGAGGCACTGGCGCTCGGCCTGTGCGACCGCCTCGCCGGTGACGGCGACCTGATGGCGCAGGCGCTCGGCTACGCGGGCGAGCTGGCGGCGTCGGGGCCGCTGGCGGTCCGCTCCATCAGGGCGACGCTGCGTCGCGGCCTGGTCGCCGACGCCCGGTCGGCCATGGAGCACGAGTGCGCCGAGCAGCTGCGGCTGCGCGACAGCGCCGACTTCGCCGAGGGGGTGCGGGCCGCCGCCGAGCGTCGGCCGCCGCGCTTCAGCGGGTCATGAGCGGGCCCGGGCCCCGGGTCCACGACCTGAACACGGACTTCTCCTGGGCCGAGCACGCGGGCCCGTTCCGCGCCGTCACGCCCGCGCAGGCCCGCCAGTACGACGAGCAGGGGTTCTTCGTGCTCGAGGATGTGCTGACGCCGGCCGAGCTGGCGTCGCTGGTCGAGGCCATCGACCCGTTCGAGGCGCGTCAGGAGGAGGCGTTGCGCGCCATGGAGGGCGGGCGCTTCTTCATCGCCCGCGCCGACGAGATCACCTTCACGACCCACCTGGTGGCGCGCTCGGACCTGCTGCGCCGCTTCACCTCGAGCCTGCTGCTCGCCGACGTGTGTGCCGACCTGATCGGTCCCGACGTCCGGCTGTACTGGGACCAGGCCGTGTACAAGAAGCCGGGCACGGAGTCACCGTTCCCGTGGCACCAGGACAACGGGTACGCGTTCGTCGAACCGCAGCAGTACCTGACCTGCTGGGTGGCGCTGACCGACGCCACCGAGGACAACGGGTGCCCGTGGGTGGTGCCGGGCCTGCACCGGCTCGGCACCCTGGCCCACGAGTACTCCGACATCGGCTTCGTCTGCCTGCACGACCCCGAGCGCGCCGTGGCCGTTCCTGCGTCGGCGGGCAGCATCGTGGTCTTCTCGTCGCTGACGCCGCACTCGACGGGCCCCAACCGCTCCGATGCCGTGCGCAAGGCCTACATCGTGCAGTACGCACCGAGCGGCGCCGCGGTGGTCCGCGGCGAGCCGGGTGGCACCGCGACGCGCGTCACCGCCGACGACGAGTCCCGCCAGTACGAGGTGCTGCGCGCGGGCGCCCGCGTCACGCCGCCGGAGCAGCCGGAGGCCGGGCGCCCTTGAGGTGCCCGCCGGCGACCGGGGCCTTGCGGCCGGACCAACGCCATCGGGCGCCGCGGCGTGGCGTCGGGAGCCCGGGCGCTGTGCCCGCCGCCGGCTCGGGCAGTGGCTCCGGTCGTGGCTCTGGCAGTGGATCAGTCTTCATGTCGTCTGCGCTCCTGCTGTGTGTGACCCGGCGATCTGCCGTCCTGGGCACTGTGCGGCGCGCCCGTGTGGCCGCCCTGCGGCCCGGCTGGGACCTTGGTCACAACCTGGCGCTGGCGCAGGAGTCGCAGTGGCGAAGCGCACTAGGCTGATTGTCCAGTCGCTGACTACAGGACCAAGGGAGGTCCCCATGACACAGGTCGCACCCGTCAAGGACTGGGCCACCGACTTCGACGTGCTCGATCCACGGTACGTGACGGACCCCTTCAGCATCTGGGACGAGCTACGGGGGACCTGCCCGATCGCCCACACGAACCGGCGCAAGAGCAGCTGGCTGCCGACCCGCTACGAGGATGTCACGGCCATTGCGCATGACATCGAGCACTTCAGCTCCAACAAGGTGGCGGTGATCCCGGGCGACGAGGACGAGGATCCCAACGCCGACTTCGACGGCCCGAACCTCGAGTACGGGCTGCCGCCCATCTCGTCGGACCCCCCGCTGCACACCTGGACCCGCCGGCTCCTGCTGCCCTGGTTCTCGCACAAGCGGGTCGACGGCTACGTGCCGATGACGAGGGGGCTGTGCACGAAGCTGCTGGACGGGTTCGCCGACTCCGGGCAGGCGGACGCCGCGACCGACTACGCGCAGCAGATCCCGGTCCGGGTCATCGCCCACATCCTGGGGGTCTCGCCCGACCTCTCTGACACCTTCACGGGGTGGGTGCGCGACGTGCTGGAGTTCGCCGACGACGCCGAGCGGCGCCAGCGTGGTGCCGAGGGACTGCTCTATTACTTCGTTGGGCAGCTCGAGGAGCGCCGCGCCAACCCGGGCGACGACCTCCTGAGCGAGCTCCTGACCACCGAGGTGGACGGGAAGCCCGTCGACGACGGCATCGTGCTCGGCATGGCGGCGCTCGCCCTGATCGCCGGGGTCGACACCACCTGGAGCGCCATCGGCTCCTCGCTGTGGCACCTGGCCGCGCACCCCGAGGACCGCAAGCGGTTGGTGGCCGAGCCCGAGCTGATGCCGACGGCGATCGAGGAGCTGCTGCGGGCCTACTCGCCCGTGACCATGGCCCGGGAGGTCACCGAGGACGTCGTGTACGCGGGCTGCCCCATGAAGGCCGGCGACAAGGTGCTCATGAACTTCCCGGCCGCCAACCGCGACCCCGAGGTGTTCGAGCATCCCGAGATCGTCCAGCTCGACCGGGCCCACAACCGCCACGTGGCGTTCGGCTCGGGAATCCACCGCTGCGCCGGGTCGAACCTCGCCCGGATGGAATTGCAGGTGGCGCTCGAGGAGTGGCTGGCCCGCATTCCGGACTTCTCCCTCGCCGAGGGCGCCGAGGTCACGTGGGCCGGCGGCCAGGTCCGCGGCCCCCGCATCTGCCCGGTGGTGTTCCGATGAAGCTCCGCGTCGATCCCGACAAGTGCCAGGGCCACGCCCGCTGCTACGGGCTGGCTCCCGAGATCTTCGACGTCGACGACTACGGGCTGGCCTCGGTCATCGTCGACGAGGTGCCACCCGAGCTCGAGGAGAAGGCCCGTCTGGCCGTGGCCAACTGCCCCGAGTACGCGATAGAGATCGTCAGCGAGTAGCCGGCCCCACGGGCGGGCCCGGCGCGGCCGTCACGCTCAGATGCCGGCCAGCGCCAGGACCGGCTCGCCCTCGGCCACGGCCTCGTCGGTCGACGGCCGCGCCCGCCGGATGAGGCCGAAGGCCGCGGCCGCGGCCGTCGCCAGCACGATGGCGCTGAAGGTGAAGGCGGTCGTGTAGCCGTGGATGGCCCCGGCGGTCAGCGCCTCGGGCGAGTGGCCGTGCGCCACCACGTAGGAGACGGTGGCACTGGTGGCGATGGTGTTGATGAGCGCGGCACCCAGGGAGCCCCCGGTCTGCTGCGTCGAGTTCACCAGCGCGCTGGCCACCCCCGCGTCCTCTTGGCTCACGCCCAACAGGGCCGTGCTGCTCATGGCCACGAACGACAGGCCCATGCCCAGGCTCACGATGACCTCGGCCGGGAGCACGGTGCTCACATAGGTCGAGTGCACGTCCAGGGTGCTGAAGAGGAAGAGCCCGCCCGTGGCCATCAGGAGACCGAACGTCAGGAGTGCCCGCGGCCCGAAGCGGGGGAGCAGCCGGCTGGCGGCGGTGGCACCCGTGATGATGCCGAGCGAGAACGGCACGAAGGCGAAGCCGGACTTGAGCGCCGAGTAGTGCAGCACGCCCTGGAAGTAGTAGGTCAGCGAGAGGAAGGTGCCGAGGATCGCCGTCCCGACCAGGAGCGAGGCGAGGAACGAGCCGCCCCGGTTGCGGTCGAGCACGATGCGCAGGGGCAGCAACGGGTGGTGAGCGCGCTGCTCGACGAGGACGAAGGAAACCAGCAGCACGGCCGCGGCGCCGAACAGCATGAGCGTGGTCGACGAGGTCCAGCCGTCGGTGCCCGCCTTGGTGAACCCGTAGACGAGCGCCAGCAGGCCGCCGGTGACGGTCACCGCGCCGGGAAGGTCGTACCCGTGGTTGGCCGAGGCCCTGCTCTCCGAGACGTAGCGGAAGGCGGCGACCGCGGCGACGATGGCGATGGGCACGTTGATCAGCAGGGTCCAGCGCCAGGACGCGAACTCGGTCAGCACGCCGCCGAGGATGAGGCCGATGGCGGCGCCGGCGCCGGCGATGCCGCCGTAGACGGCGAAGGCCCGGGCCCGCTCCTTGGGCTCGGTGAAGGCGACCGTGAGCAGCGAGAGGGCAGCGGGGGCCATGACGGCGGCGAAGGCACCTTGGAGAGCGCGGGCGCCGAAGAGCATGGCGGAGTTCTGGGCCAGGCCCCCCAACGCGGAGGCACCGGCGAAGCCGATCAGGCTGATGACGAACATGCGCTTGCGGCCGAAGTAGTCCGCGATGCGCCCGCCCAACAGGAGGAGCCCGGCGAACGAGAGCGTGTAGGCGGTCAGCATCCACTGCCGGTTGGCGGCCGAGATGTGCAGGGCCCTCTGGGCCGACGGCAGGGCGATGATCACCACCGAGGCGTCGAGCACCACCATGAGCTGGGCCACCGCGATGATCGCCAGCGCCCGGAAGCGCTTGGGGTCGAGGTCGGGCCCTGTTCCGGTGGTCTGGCCCGGGGTGTCGAGGGTCGAGGTCATGGCGTCTCCGTCTCCTGGAAGGGGGACCGAACCCGATCGCCCTGGCCTCCCGCCGCCACCCTCACCTGGGAGAGGTCTGGTTTCGGCAGCCCGGATGGCCTAGAATCGGAATCGGAGTATTGGTTCCAGGTACACTATACGGAACGCAGACTCCGTTTGTCAACGGGGGAGGAGAGATTTCCGTGGGCCTGAATTCGAAGCTACCGGGAGGGTGCGACGCGCCGAGCGCCGTCGCCGCGCGCCCGCAGCGGGCCGACGCGCTGCGCAACCGGGTGCGCATCCTCGAGGCGGCCGAGGTGGTCTTCGCGACGGAGGGCATCGAGGTGCCGGTCGACGTGATCGCAGAGAAGGCCGGCGTCGGCGTGGGGACGCTGTACCGGCACTTCCCGACCAAGGAGAAGCTCTGCGAGGCCATCCTGCTCGACCGGCTGTCGGCGCTCACCGTCGACGCGCAGGCGCAGGCCGACGCCGAGGACCCGGCCGCCGCCTTCTTCGGCTTCTTGGCGCACATCGTGGAGGAGGGCGCGGCCAAGCGGGACCTCTTGGCGGCGGTGATGGGCGCCGGCGTGGAATTCGAGCTGGCGGCCGCCGAGGTGAAGGACGGGCTCCGCGACGCCGTCGGCGTGCTGCTGCAGCGGGCGCAGTCCGTGGGCGCCGTGCGTCCCGACGTGACGGCGGCCACGGTGGTGTCGCTGGTCGGCGCCACCTGCCAGGCGGCCGCGCACACCGACCTGACGCCCGCCTGCGATCTGCTCGGCATCGTGTGCGACGGGCTGCGGCCGCAGGGCGCCTCCTGAGCGCTGCGCTCAGCGCTCCGTGTCGCGCGACCGGGGCCGTATCCGCAGCATCTCGCCGTAGGAATCGATGGGGCTGCGCAGCGAGAGCCCGCCGTCACACTCGAGCACCTGGCCGGTGACCCACTCCATGGAGTGGAGGGCGATGATGGCCTGGGCGATGTCGTCGGCCTCGCCCAGCCGCCCCAGCGCGGTGCGGTCGGCCACGCCGGCGAGCCACGGGGAGGTCTCGACGGATGCCGATGTCCCGAGCATCGGTGTGCGCGTCACGCCCGGTGCCACGGCGTTGACGCGCAGGCCCATCGGCCCCCATTCGGCCGCGGCGACCTCGACCAGCATGGACAGCGCCGCCTTTGACGCGCAGTAGAGGCCCATGTTGCGGTCCACCAACCGCGCGCTCACGCTCGAGACGGCGACGAACGAGCCGGCCACGCCCTCGTCGCGCATGGCACCGACCCAGGCCCGCATGCAGAGCCAGGGCCCGCGGGCGTTCACCCGCATGATCCGGTCGAAGTCGGCCGGGGCGGCGTCGACCAGCATCCCGGCGTGGCCGACGCCCGCGGTCACCGTGACGGAGGCCGGGACGCCCCAGCGCATGCGGGTCAGGCCGACGGCCTCGTCGATCTCGTCGGGCTCGCCGACGTCGCAGGTGACGTCGCGGGTGCCTGCGATGTCCCAGGTCACGGTCGTGGTGCCCTGGGCGCGCAGCGCGTCGGCCAGCGCGGCGCCGATGCCCGAGCCGCCCCCGACGACCACGGCCAGCGGCTGTGCCCCGTCCTCCATGTGCCTCCCTTCGGATCCGCCCAGGGCCAGACCGTACCCGGCGCGCGGTGGCAGACTCGTGGCCCCATCGTCTTCTGGGAGGCCCCCCGTGGCGAAGCTGCACCACTCTGCGATCGCGACGCGTGACGTCGAGGCCAGCCTCGTGTTCTGGCGCGACGGCCTCGGCTTCGAGGTCGTCATGGACGGCACGTTCGAGGGGCCGTGGCCCACGCTCTTCGGTGGGGAGTCCACCACGCTGCGCTCGGTGTTCCTCGGGGAGGCGGCATCCCCGGAGAGCGGGATCGTCGAGCTCGTGGCGCGGGACGACACGGCTGCGCCCGGTGGTGAGGTGCCCGGGCCGGCGGAGGGATTCATGCTGCTGTCGCTCCACGCCGACCTCGACACGGTCCTGCCGCGCCTGGCGACGCTCGGCGTCGGGGGAGAGCCGACCGTGGCCGCGGTCGGGCCGGTCCGCCTCGCTGTCGTGCGCGACCCCAACGGCGTGCGGGTGGAGCTCATGGACGACGTCGCCCGGCGCAACCTCGCCACGCTGGCGGAGGGTGACGGGTGACCGCGCCGAAGTCCGGCGCTGCTGAGTCCGGCGGGGCGGAACCGCACCGGCGGGTCGCCATCATGGGGGCGGGCGCGGGCGGTCTGGGGCTGGCCATCCGGCTGGCCAAGTCGGGGCAACGCGACTTCGTGCTCTTCGAGGCCTCCGACGGGGTGGGCGGCACCTGGCGGGCCAACACCTACCCCGGCGCGGCGTGCGACGTGCCGTCACACCTGTACTCGTACTCCTTCGCCCTCAAGCCGGACTGGAGCAAGACCTACGCCAACCAGCCCGAGATCCTCCAGTACTTCGAGGACTGCGCCGACCGCTTCGGCATCCGCCCCCACCTCCGCCCGCACACGCGCATCACCGCGGCGCGCTGGGACGAGGGGGCGCGGCACTGGCGCCTCACCGACGCCGAGGGCCGCACCTACACCGCCGACGTGTTCGTGAGCGCCATCGGGACCTTCACCTCGCCGTTCGTCCCTCAGATCGACGGTCTCGGGTCCTTCGCCGGCCCCTGCTTCCACTCGGCGCGCTGGGAGCACGGGCACGACCTGGCGGGTGCCCGGGTGGCGGTCATCGGGACGGGCGCCAGCGCGGCGCAGATCGTGCCCGAGCTGGCCCGAGAGGCGGGGGCGGTCTCCGTCTTCCAGCGCACACCCCAGTGGATCCTGCCCCGGTCGGACAAGCCTTTCACCGAGGAGCAGAAGCGCCGGTTCGCGCGCAACCCGATCGCGGCGCGGCGCCATCGTCGCGACATCTACTGGGCCTTCGAGAACACGATCGCCTTCCGCCACGGGGACGAGGTGGCCGAGCAGCTCGAGGCGCTGGCCCTCAGCCACATCGACCACCGGATCGCCGACCCCGAGCTGCGGGCCAAGCTCACGCCGGACTACCCGTTCGGGTGCAAGCGCACGCTGGTCTGCAGCGACTTCTACAAGGCGCTCGTGCGCGACGACGTCGAACTGGTCACCGAGGGGATCGAGCGCGTCACCCCGGGTGCCATCGTCACCGACGACGGGCGGGAGCGGCCGGTGGACGCCATCGTGCTGGCCACGGGCTTCAAGGCCACGGAGTACCTCGAGGGGATCGACGTGGTGGGCATCGGTGGCCGGAGCCTGCACGACGACTGGGCCGAGGTGGCCCACGCCTACATGGGCCTCACGGTGTCGGGGTACCCCAACTTCTTCATGCTCTACGGTCCGAACACGAACCAGGGCGGCAACTCCATCATCGTGATCCTCGAGGCGCAGGCCACCTACGTCCTGGGCGCGCTGCGCGCCATGCGCCGCCGCCGCGTGCGCGCCGTCGACGTCCGCCGCGAGGTCATGGACGCCTACAACGAGGAGCTGGCCGAGGCCCTGGCCGGCACCGTGTGGAGTGACGGCTGCCAGAGCTACTTCAAGAACGCCAACGGGAGGATCGCCACCCAGCTGCCCCAGACGTCCCGGTGGTACACCGAGAAGACGCGCCGCTTCCGGATGCGGGAGTATGTCCGTTCATGAAGGCAGCCGTGTACTACGAGACCGGGGCACCCGACGTCTTCCGCTACGAGGACGTGCCCGACCCCCTGCCCGGCCCGGGCGACATCCTGATCGACGTGGAGGCGGTCAGTATCGAGGGGGGTGACACGCTGAACCGGCTGGGCGGGGCGCTGGGCCCGCTGCCGCACATCGTGGGCTACCAGTGCGCCGGCACGGTGGCCGAGGTCGGTGCCGACGTGCGTGGGTTCGCGGTCGGGGACCGCGCGGTGACCGTCGGAGTCGACGGGTCGCACGCCGAGCGCAGGGTGGCGCCCGAGGCGTTCGCCTGGAAGATCCCCGAGGGGGTCTCGACGGACGAGGCGGCGTGCGTGCCGGTGCCCTTCGGCACGGCGGACGACTGCCTCTTCGAGTTCGGCCGGCTGCAGGCCGGCGAGACGGCGCTCGTCCACGCCGGCGCCGGAGGGGTGGGCATCGCGGCGATCCAGATGGCGAAGCGGGCCGGCGCCCGCGTCCTCGCCACGGCCTCGAGCGACGACCGGTTGGAGCGTCTGCGGGAGCTGGGCCTCGACGAGGGCATCAACTACCGCACCCACGACTTCGTCGCCGAGGCGCGCCGGCTCACCGACGGGCGCGGTGTCGACGTCGTGGTGGACTCGGTGGGGGGCGTGACCCTGCAGGGGAGTATCGACGTGCTGGCCTACCGGGGCCGCTGCGTGACGGTGGGCGACGCCGGGAGGGCGCCCGCCGAGCACGCCGACATCTCGACCATGCGACCCAACAACCAGACGCTGTCGGGCTACTTCCTGGGGGCCGAGCTGGTGCTCTCACCCCGCCCCCACGCCATGATCGCCGGGCACCTCGACGCCATCGCGAGGGGCGAGCTCAAGGTGGTCATCGACCGCACCTTCCCGCTCTCGGACGCGGCGGGCGCCCACGCCTACATCGAGAGCCGCCGGGCCTTCGGACGCGTGCTGCTCGTCCCCTGACCCGCCTCGGTGCCGCAGCAGAAGGCGACGGCGTTGCGTCCCTGACCCTGCCCTCAGCCGGCCGCGGACGTGCTGGCGGCCGCCGCCGGGGCGGAGGATCGGCGGTCCGGATGCGGAATGGCTCTCAGTATGTTGAGCCCGCCCACGACCAGGATGACGGTCGCCCAGAGTCTCGGGATGTCGCCGCTGGCCAGGCCGAAGATGGCGATGGCAACGAGAACGACTCCCAGCATCACCGCCAGTGCCGGATGATGGAGAGACCTTGCGATGCGAGGAAGGATAACCATTGACCCGCCTTTCTGGTTGATCGATGTGACCATGGGCGATCAGAACCGACCGAGAGCTCGGAGCGGTCCGGGTCGGCGTGGTGCAACCTGACATCGTCCGCGTGCAGTGTCACTGGCGACATGTTTCCCCCCGTCGTCCGGGACCCAGGTCGTCCCGCTGGGCTCCCGTGCCCTGGGGTATCGGACAGGTGCTCCCGAATCTGAAGTGAGATCTTCCGGTCGCGGGCGCCGGCCCTGCACCCGGTGACCTTCCCGTGCACCGGGCTCGATGCCGTTTGTTGTCAGGAGGTTGTGCCGCCGAGGGTCCGAATGGCTCTATGGGGGACCGGATGCTCTCGCCAGAATCGCTGTAGGGCGGGACCCGGCCCATCTGCTGACTGCCGGACCGGTCCGACAACGACCATGGACAGAGAACCCACCGCACAGCACTGGCTGATCAGGGCGACCAAGGCCCTGCGACGCGTGACGAACGCCGAGAGCCGGTTCTCCGCGTCCCTCAGCGTGAACGAGGTCACGATGCTGGCGGCGGCGGACGAGCTCGAGGCGGCCACCAGGGAAGCGGCGGTGTGGGTCGGGGCGAACCCCTGCCCGGACCCGGAGGTCGGGGGACGCGTGACCCTCATGCTGCACACGTGCACCGAGGTCGCGGTCACCGCGCAGCGGACCATCACGGGCCCCGACGCCGACGTCGAGGCGGTCATCGGCCGCCTGGGGGACCTCCTGGCCATCATCGACTTCCACTCGCAGACCCTGGACGCCTGGTAGCCCCGGCCCGAACGGTGCCCGGGCGACGCCCGGTAGCGTCAACCGGAGCGAGGACCAGCCAGCCAGGGAGGATGCAGCATGAGCGATACCGGCGCACGGGCGGTGCGCTTCGACCGGTACGGGGGTCGGGACGTCCTCTATGTCACGGACATCCCGATGCCGGTCCCTGCCCGGGGTGAGGTCGTGGTGGCCGTCAAGGCGGCGGCCATCAATCCCGGGGAGGCGGCCATCCGGAGCGGTGCGTTGGACGCCCGCTTTCCCGCCACCTTCCCGTCGGGCGAGGGCAGCGATCTGGCCGGACTCGTGACCGCCGTCGGCGACGGGGTCGACGGGTTCGGCGTCGGGGACGCGGTCCTGGGCTTCTCGTGGAGCCGTTCGAGCCACGCGACCCATGTCGCCGTCCCGGCGTCCCAGCTGATCCACAAGCCTCCTGCGCTCAGCTGGGAGGCAGCGGGGTCTCTCTACGTGGTCGGGTGCACCGCCTATGCCGCGGTCCGCGCCGTCGATGCGAAGGAGGGCGACACGGTTGCCGTCTCTGCGGCAGCGGGTGGCGTCGGGACCGTCGTGGTGCAGCTGCTGGGGGTGCGGCGCGCCCACGTCCTCGGGATCGCGTCCGCGGCCAACGCCGAGTGGCTCCGGGCTCATGGAGCCGTCCCCGTGACCTACGGCGTGGGCCTGGCCGATCGCCTGCGCCAGGCAGCCGGCGACGGGATCGATGCCTTCATCGACCTGTTCGGGCCCGAGTACGTGCAGCTCGCGGTCGACCTCGGCATCTCCCATGACCGTATCGAGACGATCACCTCGTTCCAGAAGGCGCAGGAGCTCGGGGTCAAGTCCGATGGCAGCGGCACCGCGTCGACTCCGGAGGTGCTCACCGAAATGGCGGATCTGGTGGCCTCCGGGGACGTCGAGATCCCCATCGCGGCGACCTACCCCCTCGACCGGGTGGCCGATGCCTTCGAGGAGCTCGAGCACCGCCACACCAGGGGAAAGATCGTGCTCGTGCCCTGAGGCCAGCTCCCGGCGCGCCCGGAGGCGGCGCGCTGCCGATCGGGCTACCCGACCGGGGAGACGACCTTCCCCGTCGCGGGGTCGAGGCTCAGGAGGCCGTGCCGCTGCGCCAACGGCGTTCGAACGGCAGCCGCCAGGTGCGCGGCGCGATGAGGTCGTTGATGTCCGGTGGGCCCCAGCCGCCCTTGGCGTAGGGCTCCGCCGGTGGCGGGTTGTCGAGCAACGGGGTCGAGATCTCCCACAGGCGCTCGATTCCCTCGGCCGTGTTGAACAGGGTGTGGTCACCCACCATGGCGTCGTGGATGAGGCGCTCGTAGGCCTCGAGCACATCGGCGTCCTGCCCGGTCTCGTGCAGGGCGAACTGGAGGCTGAGCTTCTCGAGCTTCATGCCCGGCCCTGGCCTCTTCCCGTAGAAGGACAGCGACAGCTTCGAGGAGTCGGCCAGGTCGAAGGTGAGGTGGTCGGGGCCCTGGGTGCCCATGCCCGAGTTGTCGGGGAACATCGACTTCGGTGGCTCGCGGAAGGCGATGGAGATGATGCGCTCGCCGCCGCCGAGCTGCTTGCCGGTGCGCAGGAAGAACGGCACGCCCGCCCAGCGCCAATTGTCGATGTCGCACCGCAGCGCGACGAACGTCTCGGTGTCCGAGTCGGGGGCCACGCCGGGGATGTCGCGGTATCCATCGTACTGGCCGCGGACGACCCGGGAAGGGTCGAGGGGGCGCATGGAGCGGAAGACCTTGTTCTTCTCCTCGTTGATCGGGCCGGCGGAGAGTTCGGTCGGCGGCTCCATGGCCATGAAGCCCAGGATCTGGAACAGGTGGGTCACCACCATGTCCTTGAAGGCGCCCGTCGCCTCGTAGAAGGCGACGCGGTCGTCGACCCCGAGCGTCTCGGGCACGTCGATCTGCACGTGGTCGATGTGGTCCCTGTTCCAGATCGGCTCGAAGAGGCCGTTGGCGAACCGGAAGGCCAGGATGTTCTGCGCCGCCTCCTTCCCGAGGAAGTGGTCGATGCGGAAGATCTGCTCTTCGTCGAAATACTGGTGCAGCATGTCGTTGAGCGCCCTGGCGCTGTCGAGGTCGGTGCCGAAGGGCTTCTCGAGGATCACCCGGGAGCGTTCCACCAGCTTGGCGTCGGCCAGGAGCTGGATGATGGCGCGGTCCGCCGCCGGGGGGATGCTGAGGTAATGCAGCCGCCGGATGTTGTCGCCGCCGATCTCCTCCTCCGCCTCGGCCACCGCGTCGGACAGCGCCTGGGGGCCGGCCGTGCTCGACACGAAGGTCAGACGCTTCTCGAAGTTGGCCCACTGCAACAGCGAGATCTTGCCCGTGGCGTACTGGTCGCAGGCATGGCGGGCCAGGTGCCGGAAGTCCTCGTCGCTCAGCTCGCTGGTCGAGCTCCCGACGATCCGGTAATCCGGCATCATCCCGGTGATGGAGAGGTGGAGCAGGCCCGGGAGGAGCTTGCGCGCCGCCAGGTCACCCGTCGCCCCGAACAGCACGATCACGTGCGGCTCCAGCTGGGACGGGTGTGTCGCCGAGTCCACCGTCTCGCTGCGGTCGCTGACCTCGGTCATGGCCGCGGCGTCCGCTCGTTCAGCTCCGACACGTTGCCGCCCATGATCTTTGCGACCGACTCGGGCGGGAGCTTCTGCAGCTCGGTCACCCAGTCGGCCGGCTCGGGCAGCCCCTCGATGTGCGGCCAGTCGGAACCGAAGATCACCCGGTCGTCGCCCATGAGGTCGACGATCTCGTCGACGTCATCCTCCCAGAACGGGTTGATCCACACGTGGCGGCGGAAGGTGACGACGGGATCCTCCGCGAAGTAGCCGGGCATGCGGCGGGTGGTCGTGCGCAGCTTGCGGAAGAGCGGGGCGAGGAACTCCGACCCGTTCTCGACCGACGCGACGCGCACGTTGGGGAAGCGGTCGAAGAGCTTCTCGAGGACGAGGGTGGCCAGGAAGTCGTGGGCCGCCCGCTCAATGGCGAACAGCTTGATGCTCGGACGTGACGGTCCGGCGCGGAAGGAGGCCGAGAAGCCGTCCACGGCGTACCCGTTGGACGACAGCCCGGCATCGCCGGCGTGCACGACGACCGTGATGCCGGCCTCGTTCACGCGGGCCCAGAAGGGGTCGAAGGCGTCGGCCGCCGGCGAGAGCGGTCCGTGCACGGTCCGGGGCGCCGCCGCCCGCATGACGACCGTACGGGCACCGGCGTCGAGCGCCCACTCGAGCTCACGCACCGCCTCGTCCACGTCGGCGAGAGAGATGTAGGGGGCGGCGAAGATCCGGTCCCGGTACGCCATGCCCCAGTCCTCGGCGAGCCAGCGGTTGAAGGCACGGAAGAGCAGGATGACCGCCCCGGGGTCGTCCTTGAGCGCCTCCTCGTAGAGCATGCCGAGGGTCGGGAACAGCCAGACCTTGGCCAGGCCCTGGGCGTCCATCCTGGCCAGGCGGGCGTCGCGGTCGCGGTACTCGGGGCGGATGGGCTCGGGTGTCCCCATGAGCTCGTGCATCGGGCGGCCGTTGGGGTTGCCCCGGAAGTAGTCGACCAGTGCGCCGGCCGGCGAGATCGGGTTGAACGTCGGGTTGGTGACGGCCCGGCTGATCCGGCCCCCCAGCGCGTGGTAGCGCCGGCCGCCGACCTCGACCCACTCGATCACCCGGGGCCCGAGCGCGGGGTCGAGGTGGCGTGTGAACGCGTCGAGCGCCTCGTAGTAGTGGTTGTCGGCGTCGAAGACGGGGGAGTCGGCAGGGGGCATCGTCGGCCTTCCGCGGGGCGTGCGCAACCCCAGACTGTATTAGGTGGCGGTCGGTGGTCCCGCGGCGGTGTGCTCGGTCCCCGGCGGGTCGACCGCCCAGGCGGGGGCCTGCCCCCACTGTTCCCCGTACACCAGTTCCGGGAGGGGGCGCCGGCGCACCGGGCCGTGATGGCCCTGGGGGCGGCCGAGGGTGATGGTGGCCATGAGCTCCACGTCGTCGGGGATGTGCAGCAGCGCCCGCAGGTCGGCGTCCGCCGCGAACTGCCAGCCCGTGATGACGCCGCCGTAGCCCAGCGCGCGGGCGGCCAGCAGCAGGTTCTGGCAGGCGGGGTAGACCGATGCCCCGTCGGTGTAGCTGGTGTGGCGGTAGTGGACGAAGCAGGCCAGGATCAGCACGGGGACCGACTCGTAGGTGTCCACGTAGTGCTGCATGGTGCGTGCCATGCGCGACTTGGGCGAGTCGTCGGCGGCGCCGGACCCCTTGTCGTAGCCGTCGGCCTTCCTCTTGGCGGCCCAGAAGGAGCGCGCCCCCTCCCCGAGCAGCCGCTTGGCCTCCCGGGCCACCGGGCCGTCGGTCAGGACGACGAAGCGGAAGGGCTGGCGGTTCGACCCGCTCGGTGCGCGGGTGGCGGCGAAGAGGATGTCGCGCAGCACCTCGTCGGGGACCGGCTCGTCGGTGTAGCGCCGGATGGCGCGGGTGGAGAGCAGGCCATCGTAGAGAGAGATCTCCTGGTCGGGACCCGCACCCTCTGCCATGGCGGCGACCCTACCAACGACCGCCCGCGGGGAGCCCGCCCCGCACGGCCGTCTCGGCGGTGCGCGCCCCGCGCCAACCCGGGATGTCCCGTCCACCAGGTTGCGCCGGGGGGCTGACCTCAGAGTTCCCGCAGCAATTGGGCCTGCGCAATGTCGGCCAGCCGCGACTGCGCGACGAGCCATTCGCGCGATCGGTTTTCACGACCTTCCTGCACGACGTGGTGCGTCCCCGTGGGGCCGTCGGTGCGTGCGCCACACCTCCTGCAGACCGGAATGCGCCCGTTGGTCTCGGGTGCGTGGTGCTGGTCGAGCTGCGCAGCAAGGTGCAACGACTCGGGTGAGGTCATGGTCCTCCTTTCGGCCCTTCCGTCGATTCACGGAGCCGAAGGATCACGCCCGGCTGCGGACGGACGGGCCTGTCCTCCCCCCACCCTACGCCCGCAGCGCCGGCCGCACAGGCGGTCCGGGGCCGGCGGCCCACCGGGCGCCGGCCCCGCCGGACGGCTAGAACAGGGCGCCATGGCCGGTCGGGCTCCGCAGGTGATCTCGCTGTCGCTGACCAGCCCCGAGGACATGTTCGTCCTGGCGCAGACGGACCTCTTCTCCGAATACCGCAATTTCATGACCGGGCTGGAGTACTGCATCAGCGTGCTGCGCAGCCGCCCGTCCCGGAGCCCCGTGCGGATTGAGCTGTCCCTGCCGCCCGACCAGGTCCAAGAGGGTCTGAACCAACGGATCGCCCGCACCCTCGACCGCTACTGCGACCACCGCATCGCCTACAACCGACGGGAGCGCCGGGCGGTCAGGCTCGACGGCGTGTTCTCGCTGTGGATCGGCCTCCCGATCGTGGTCCTGGGCTTCCTCCTCGTGATCGTCAAGGGAAGCATCGTCGGCTCCACCGGGAACGCCAACCTCGTCCTCGATTCCGGAGGGTGGGTGCTGGTCTGGGTGGGCCTGTGGTTCCCCCTCGACACGCTCCTGTTCACGCCGCTGTCGTACGGGCGTGAGAACCGCGTGCTGGAACGTCTTCGGCGCGCCAGCGTCGTCGTGGAGCCCAACCCGACCATGAAGCTCTGAGACGCCGGGCCGGCCGCCGGCTCACGACCCCGGGCGGCCGTCCGTATGGTCTCCGTCCCGGGCGCCGCGGAACCGCCTCCGGCGGAGCCATGAGAAGAGGGCCACTCGGGCCAGCAACAGGACCCCCCCGATCCCGAGCACCCAGAAGATGGCGGCGTGCGCACCGACGAAGGAGTCGACCAGCAAGAAGCGCAACGCGAAGAGGATGAGGAGGATCCCGATCCATGCGCTGCCGCCGCGCATGCCGACGCCGAACCGACCACCGCCGTAGCCACCCCGCCAGCTCGTGGAGCGATCCGGGCCGGGTCCGCCGTTGCCGGGTCCACCGGGGACCGCGATGCCCTGGCGCCGCTGCGCCTGGGCGAAGCGGCGGATCTGCTCGCGGTGGTGGAGCGCGTACTGGCGAGGATCGATGCCTCGCGCCCGAAGTTCCCGGGCCGAGGTGCCGAAGATCGCGGTGAAGTTGGCGCGCACCCACTCCTGGCGGCGCTGCGTGCCGTCGCTGTGCTGGCCGATCGGGGCGCCGTCGGGCGGGACTGGGTCGATGCCGAGAGTCTTCCATTACCGTCACGCTGCCCGGACGCGCGCCGATGCAACGGCATGTGGGTGCGCTACCCCTGATCGGCCCCTCCGTCGGGCTCACGGCGAGGTTGCGACGGGAGGGCCACCAGCACCAGGACCGCGCCGCCCAGGGAGACGATCGCGCCCGCAGCCAGCGCCACCCCGTTCCCGCTCATGAAGGCCGTCCGCGCGGCGCGGGCCAGCAGTGCACCGGTCGCTCCGCCGGCGCTCGCCGACACCGCCAGTGCTCCTCCGAGAGAGCCGAGGATCGTGGATGCGACAGTCGGTGGCACGTGCCGGCCGGAGAGCGCCGCGGTCATGTGATCCTGGTAGCGGGTCAGCATCACGCTTCCGACCACGGCCACGCCCAGCGCGCCTCCGACCTGGAGGGCCACCGTGTTGGTGGCCGAGCCGATCCCGGAGTCACCCCGCGGGACCGAGCTGATGACCGAGTTCGTGGCCGTGGGCAGCATGAGCCCGGCGCCGAAGCCGATCAGCAGCAGGCCCAGAACGATGTCGCCGTACGTCGTCTCGAGCCTGGAGACCGCCGACACCTGCCACAGGCCACCGGCGATACACATCAGTCCGGCGGCCACCGTGAACTTCGTCCCGATGAGGCGGGCCAGGACCGGCGACAGCGCGGCACTGACGATCACCATGGCGGCGATGGGCAGGATCCGGATCCCGGCCTGGAGGGGTGACAGTCCCAGGTCGAACTGGAGGAACTGCGTCGAGAGGAACAGCGCGCCCATCAATCCGAACACGCCGAGGCACTCGGCCGCGAGTGCCGTGGAGAACCTGCGCTCACGAAAGAACCCCAGCTCGAGCATGGGGTGCGTGCTGCGGGATTCCCAGGCGACGAAACCGCCGAGGGCGACCAGGCTGGCGGCCCCGACGCCGAGGACGACACCCGAGGTCCACCCCTGCGTCGGACCCTCGATGATCGCCCAGAGCAGCAACCCGAGACCGGCGATCGACAACACGGCCCCGACGGGGTCGGGCGGGTGCACGTCCGGGTTCTTCGAGTCGGGAACCAGGGCCGCGGCTCCCACCAGGCCGATGAGGACGATCGGGATGTTCACCAGGAAGATCGACCCCCACCAGAATCTCGAGAGCAGGAGCCCGCCGGATATCGGGCCGATGGCGATCCCGAGTCCGGCCGTCCCGGCCCAGGCACCGATGGCGCGTGCCCGCTCGCCCGGATCGCGGAAGACGTCGTTGATGATCGACAGCGACGCCGGAATGGTGAGGGCCGCGCCGGCCCCCATCAGGGCGCGACAGGCGATCAGGAGATGGACGGAGCCCGAGAAGGCCGCACCGACCGATCCCGCCGCGAAGACCGTGAGCCCGATGAGGAAGAACCGTTGGCGCCCGAAGCGATCGGCCAGGCTCCCTCCGACGAAGAGCAGACCGGCGAAGACCATCGCGTAGGAGTCGACGATCCACTGCAGCTCGCTCGTCGTGGCATGCAGGTCCCGGACGAGCGTCGGAAGGGCGACATTGAGGATCGTGTTGTCGACGTTGATGATGAGCGCCGCGAGGCACACCACGACCAGGGCGGTCCAGCGGCGCCAATCCTCGAGGCCCACCGGCGCGACTGCCGGTCGGGTCAGCTGGCTCACCGGACCAGTCCAACCGAGCGCTCGCGGGCGGACCAGGGCCGAAGGTCCCACTGGCCCAGGGCCGTGACGATCCGGTTCAGCCCTCCAGCAGTCGCAGCGCCAGCCGGCGCCCCCGACCCTGTCGCATTGCCAGCTCCACCCAGAGCTGGAACAGCGCGTCGATGATCGCCTCCTGGTCCTCCCCGACGTAGATCGGGCGGAGGCCCACGTCCGCGATGACGGTCTCGACCGTCTCCCGGTCCCCGGCCGGAGCGGAGAAGAACATGTCGGCCCGCTGGCCGTCGAACACCGGGTCCGCCATGTTCTCGCCCCCCAGGGTGTTGAACGCCCGGGCGTAGCGGACCGTCGGCGGGAGGGCGGTCCGCGCGTTGGCGACCGGGGCGCCCGTCTGGTTGGTGGCGTCGATCACCAGCTTCCCCGCCAACGCTTCACCGTGGGCGGCGGTCAGCTCGGCCACGGCCGCGCCGGGCAAGGCGAGGATGACGAGGTCGGGGTCGGCCAGCGCCTCGCCGATCGGCACGACGGTCGCGCCCGCACCGGAGGCGACCCCGTCTTCAGGGTGCCGCGAGCCGTAGACGACGTCGTGCCCGGCCTCGGCGAGCGAGTGCCCGAGCGTGGAACCGATGAAGCCCGTACCGATGATCGAGACCCTCACCGAGATCCCCTCCGTGCGCGCGCCCGGCACCGGCGGCCGGCCTGCCGGCCAGCCAACCCCAGAAACCCCGGACCGTCAAGGCCTCGGCCGAGACGGGGCCCGCGGTGGGGAGCCGTCGCACTCCGTGTTAACTCCGTCGCACTCCGTGTTAACTGGAGGGGTGACCTGCTCCGACGTATCCCGAGCAGGAAGGCCGGCGACGCTGGACGGACTCGAGGCCGCCATCCGGGCCGCGTGGTCCCTCGACACCTGCGACCCGAGCGACGCCGCAGAGTGGACGCCGGCCAACCCCGCCCGGGGTCAGTGCGCCGTGACGGCCCTCGTCGTGCACGACCTGCTCGGCGGTCAGCTCCTCGAGGCCGAGGTGCACCATGCCGACGGCTCGGCCCGGGGATTCCACTATTGGAACCGGCTGGCCGGCCTCGACGTCGACCTCACCTCGGACCAGTTCACCGACCGTGAGGTGGTGGGGGAGCCGCACCTGGTCGAGAGGCTGGCGTCGGCCCCGTGGCTGGCCCACGACCAGTACCTCATCCTTCGGGACCGCGTCCGTGCCGCACTGGGTCTGCCCGCCGCTCGGGCGGGCTGAGCGAGCCGGCCGGAGCGGCGTTACGCGGACTCGACCGCCACGCAATCGAAGTAGAGCTCCGGATGACGCTCGTCCTCGAGCAACCCCGAGATCCCCTCGCGGGCGTAGGCGATGTGCAGGTCGATCCGGTGGACCAGGAGCTCGGCCCGGCTCGATGAGCCCGGCGTGGCCCGGCTCGCCTCCGCCACCACGGTGCCGGTCGGCGCGACGATCCGGCTGGCACCCAGCAGGGTGGACGTCGAGTGCGAGCCGGCCTGGTTGGCCTGCACCCACCATTGGCTGTTGGTGAGGGCCAGGGCGGGGTAGAGGAGGTCCCAGGCGTTGGCGCCTTCGACCTCGTAGGCGGCAGGGGCGAGGATCAGGCGCGCGCCGCGCAGGGCCAGGGTGCGGGCCACCTCGGGGAAGTCGCCGTCGAAGCACACCACGAGCCCGACGCGGCCCAGGGCGGGGTCGTCGAACGTCGTCAGCCGGTCGCCGGGGCTGAACACGCTGGGCTCGAGCGTCGGCGGGAACAGGTGCGCCTTGCGGTGCCGGGCCACCAGCTCACCGTGTGGGTTGAACACGAGGGCCGTGTCGTAGAGCAGGCCGTTGTCGCCCAGCTCGGGCACGCTTCCGGCCGCCAGCCACATCTCACGATGGCGGGCGGCCTCGCCGAGCCGCTTCGAGCGTGGGCCCCCGAGCGGCTCGGCGTCCGCCCTGGCGTCGCGTCCGAGGGTCTCGGGGTCGTAGCCGCACGACCACAGCTCCGGGAGGACCAGCAGCTCGACGCCGCGCGACGCCGCCTCGTCCATCATTCCGATCGCCACGCTCATGTTCTGCCGTGGCTCGCCTGGCGCGGACAGCCACTGGGCCACACCAACCAGAAGGTCTCGCTTCACGTACCTGATCGTCCCCGCTTCGTAACGGCAGTGCGACGCTCACCCTACGGGGGCAACATTCGCGGCCGGTTTCCCGAACGTGAATGCACTGTTACAAGTGCGCCGCCCGGATCAGGTGCCGTTGCGCCTGGCCAGCAGCGTGACCAGGTCGTAGAGGACGTGCGCGGCGGCCACTGCCGTGATCTCGGCGTGGTCGTAGGCGGGGGACACCTCCACCACGTCGCCGCCGACGACGGCGGCCGCTCCGAGGCCGCGCACCAGGGACAGGAGCTCCCGGCTGGTCAGGCCGCCCGCCTCGGGCGTGCCCGTGCCGGGGGCGTGCGCCGGATCGAGCACGTCGATGTCCACCGACACGTAGACCGGCGCGTCCCCGACCCGCTCGAGCACCTGGTGCACCACCGCGGCGACACCCCGGGTGCCCACGTCGTCCGTCGTGATCTGGGCGAAGCCCATGCCGCTGTCGTCGGACAGGTCCGCGTCCGAGTACAGCGGGCCCCGCAGCCCGACATGGACGCTGCGGTCGCGCCGCAGCAGGCCCTCCTCCCAGGCTCTGCGGAACGGTGTCCCGTGGGTGAAGCGCTGGCCGAAATAGGTGTCCCACGTGTCGAGGTGTGCGTCGAAGTGCACCAGGGCGAGCGGCCCGTGCCGGGCGGCGGTGGCCCGCAGGAGGGGAAGGGCGATGGTGTGGTCGCCGCCGATGGCCAGGAGCCGCCCGCCGCCCGCCAGGAGCGCGTCCGCTCCGGCCTCAATCTGGGTGACGGCTTCCTCTGCGCTGAACGGCGTGCACGCGATGTCGCCGGCATCGACCACCTGGGCCAGCTCGAAGGGGAGGGTGTCGAGTGCGGGGTGGTAGGGGCGCAGCAGGCGTGAGCCCTGGCGCACCGCGGCGGGGCCGAAGCGTGCCCCGGGGCGGTAGCTGGTGCCCCCGTCGAAGGGGACGCCCACCACCGCGACGTCCCACCGTGGCACCTCGCCCGCGGTGGGCAAGCGGGCGAACGTGGACAGGCCGGCGAAACGGGGGACCGCGGTGGCGTCGGCCGGTCCGACGGGCCCCTCGGCCCCGGGCATCAGTCGTCGATCGCCTGGTAGACGAGCGCGCGCAGCTGGGCCCGGAACGGGTAGGCGACGGACGGGAAGAGCTGCGTCATGAACACGACGAAGAGATCCTCGTCCGGGTCGATCCAGAAGGCCGTGCTGGCGGCGCCGCCCCAGTAGAACTCGCCCCGGGAACCGGCCATCGCCGTGGCCGCGGGGCCCAGGCCCACGGCGAAGCCCAGGCCGAAGCCGACGCCCTCGAAGCCGGCCTCGCCGAACCCCCCCATGGCCAGGTCCTGCAGGGCCGCCCCGCCGGGGAGGTGGTTGACCGTCATCAGCTCCAGGGTCTTGCGTCCGAGGACACGCCGGCCCTCGAGCTGGCCACCGTTGGCCAGCATCTGGCAGAAGGCGACGTAGTCCCGCGTCGTCGAGACCAGGCCGCCAGCGCCGGAGAGGTAGGAGCGCCGGTGCATGATCCCGTTGGCGAAGGGCCCGTCCATCAGGCGCGGCGCGGCCGCCGGGAGGTACTCGTAGCAGGCGGCCAGCCGGGGCAGCGACGCCTCGGGGACGAAGAAGCCGGTGTCGACCATGCCCAGAGGTTCGAAGAGCTCCTGCCGGAGGTACTCGTCGAACGGCTTCCCCGACAGGATCTCGACCAGCCGGCCGACGATGTCGGTGGACAGGCCGTAATTCCAGTGCGTGCCCGGGTGGAACTTGAGCGGGTGCTCGGCCAGGAGCGCGGTGACGCTCTCGAGGGTCTGGCCCGCACCCAGGGCCGCCCGGGCCTCGGCGAACGCGTCGTCGATCGGGTTGCCCGGGAAGAGGGCGCCCGGAAGCCCGGTGGTGTGCATGAGGACGTCGCGCATGTTCATCGGGCGCTTCGGCTTCACCAGGCTGACGGAGCCGTCGTCCTGCACCTCGCCGACCTGAAGGGTCCGCCAGGCGGCGATGTAGCGGTGGACCGGGTCGAGCAGCTGGAACATGCCGCGCTCGTACAGCTGCATCAGGGCGACCGAGGCGATGGGCTTGGTCATGGAGTAGATGCGGAAGATGGCGTCGTCGGCCATCGCGAGCTGCCGCTCCCGGTCCATCAGCCCGAGCGAACGCTGATAAGCCGTGTGGCCACCGCGCACGACCGTGATCTGACAGCCGGCGATCTTCCCCGTGTCGACGTAATTGGTGGCGAAGTGCTCGGTGATGCGCTCCAGGCGGTCCGCACGCATCCCCGCCGCGTCGGGTTCGATCTTCACGCCCACCCCCTCACACCTGCTGCGCCTTCTTCTGCTTCTGGTCCCGTAGGTAGGCCGCCGTGCCCTCGAGGAACGCGCCGACGTCCTTCTCCTTGTTCGCGGTGACGCCGTGGAACCACTCGGGCACGTAGACCTGGGCGGCGCCCGCCTCGAGCCCGGCCAGGATGGCGTCGACGGCCACCGACACCGGTTCGGCCGCCACCGGCAGGTCGGGCACGTCGTTTTCGGGCAGGGTGAAGAGCTCGGTGTCGATGACACCGGGGTAGACCACCATGACCTTGATGCCGTCCTCCCACAGGTCCACGGCCATCGCCTCGGAGAACGCGGTCAGTGCCGCCTTCGAGGCGTCGTAGGCGGACTCGCCGGGGGCGCTGAGCTTGGCCGCGATCGACGAGATGTTCACGATGGTCCCCGCGCCGCGGGCCAGCATCTGGGGCAGCAGGTCCATGGTCAGGCGCATGGGCGACAGGTAGTTGACGTGCATGACCGCGGTGATGGTGTCGATGTCGAGCGATTTCACATGGCGCCGCTTGGGGATGCCGGCGTTGTTGACCAGGAGGTCGACGCCGCCGAAGGCGTCCATGACGTCCACGGCCAGCTTGTCGACCTCGTCGGGGTCGGCCAGGTTGACCACCCACATCCGGCTGTCGGGGGAGTGCTTCATGCAGCGCTCCACCACCTCGGCCAGCCGGTCGGCCCGGCGGGCGCAGATGCCCACCACGGCGCCCCGCTCGGCCAGGGCTTCGGCCAGCCCAGCCCCTATGCCCGACGAGCCCCCCGTCACCAGCGTCCGGCACCCCTTCAGGTCCAAGGCCATCGTCCACCCCACTTTCAGTCCGCGACCGTGCTCACCTTAGGCACAGGTGGCTCCCGGCGGGTATTGACATTCTGTTGACGTAGGCCCCCGCCGCGTTGACATCGGGTTCACGAACGCACCGGCACCATTGCGCCCATGGCAGATTTTCTCGCTGTGCTCGGCGTCGTGGCGTTCATCGCGGCGTTCATGGGTCTCATCTGGTGCCTGGAGCGGGTATGACCTGGGTCCAGGGACTCCTCCTCGGCATCTCGATCGTGGTGTTCATCTACCTGGGCATCGCCATGTTCAAGCCCGAGTGGTTCTGATCTGACATGGGCTTCTTCTGGACCATCGTCGTCCTGATAATCACCCTGGGGCTCGCCTGGCGGTACCTGGGTTCGTACATGGCTGCCGTCTTCGACGGTCGCGTCCACTACCTCGCCTGGGCGGAGCGGCCCTTCTACCGGCTGCTGGGTACCAGCCCCGACAAAGAGCAGTCGTGGCAGCGCTATGCCGGCTCGACCGTCATCTTCTCCGGCACGTTCGTCGCCTTCGGCTATCTGCTGCTGAGGATCCAGGGGTCGCTGCCCCTCAACCCGCAGCATTTCGGCGCCGTGCCGCAGGCGCTCAGCTTCAACACGATCGTGTCGTTCATGACCAACACGAACTGGCAGAACTACGGCGGCGAGACGACCATGTCGTACTTCTCCCAGATCGGCGTGCTCACCGTGCAGCAGTTCGTCAGCGCCGCCGTCGGGATCGCCGTGGCGATCGCCGTGACCCGGGGTTTTGCCCGGCGAAACTCTCCCACCATCGGCAATTTCTGGGTGGACATCACCCGCTGCATGCTCTACATCCTGCTCCCGATCGCGTTCGTGATGGGGATCGTGATGGTGGGAGAGGGCGCGGTGCAGACCCTCGCCGGCACGGTGACGATCCACGACTCACTGAACGGCGTCACCCAGACCATTCCCCGCGGTCCGGCCGGCTTCATGGGCCCGATCATGCAGCTCGGGACCAACGGCGGCGGTTTCTTCAACGTCGACCTGGCGCATCCCTTCGAGAACCCGACAGGGGTCACCAACTTCATCTACATCTGGCTCACCCTCTCCATCCCGTTCGCGCTCACCTACACCTTCGGCAAGATGGTGGGCAGCATCCGGCACGGGGCCGCGCTGCTGGTTGCCATGGTGCTGATCTTCGGGACCTGGGTGGGCTTCACCGCCTACGCCGAGCACCAGAACAACCCCGCCATCGTTACCGCGGGCGTGCACTCCACGGTGGGGAACACCGAGGGCAAGGAAGCCCGCTTCGGTGTTCCAACGAGCGCACTGTTCAACGTATCGATGACGCAGACGTCCGACGGCGCCGTCGACAGTGCGACGGACTCGTACAACCCGATCGGCGGCTTCGGTCCGCTCAGCGGCATGATGCTGGGTGAGGTGACCCCGGGCGGCACGGGGAGCGGGCTGTACACGATCCTCATCTACGCCGTCATCGCGGTGTTCCTCGGCGGCCTCATGATCGGGCGAACGCCCGAGTACTTGGGCAAGAAGATCCAGTCCCGGGAGGTGAAACTCGCCGGGCTGGCGGCACTGGTGATGCCGATCATCGTGCTCGTCCTGACGGCGATCGCTGTGTCCGTCCACGCCGGCCGGGCCGGCCCGCTCAACGCCGGCCCACACGGCTTCAGCGAGATCCTCTATGCCCTCACGTCACAGGCCAACAACAACGGGTCGGCCATGGCCGGACTCAGCGGGAACACGACGTTCTACAACGTCGTCGGTTCGATTGACATGCTCATCGGAAGGTTCGGCGTGATGATCCCGGCCCTCGCGCTCGGAGGGGGTTTGGCGGCCAAGGGCATCGTGCCCTCGTCGCTCGGGACCTTCCGCACCGACAACGGCATGTTCGTTGGTCTGACCATCGGTGTCATCCTCATCATTGGTGGCCTCACCTTCTTCCCCGCCGTCTCACTCGGACCCATCGTCGAGCAGCTCAGCCACGGAAAGTTCTTCTGATGACCACAGTGACCACACAACCGCAATCCCAGCCAAGCGACCTGCCACACGGCGTCGCGGGGTCTCGGAGCCTCTTCGACCGCGAGATCATGGGCCGGGCGCTGATCGACGCCTTCAAGAAGCTCGACCCCCGGTGGCAGATCAAGAACCCAGTCATGTTCGTGGTGCTCGTTGGCACCGTCGTCACTCTGATCGAGTCGATCGCGCATCCTGGCAAGTTCGACTGGTCCATCACGATCTGGCTGTTCTTGACCGTGATGTTCGCCAACTTCGCCGAAGCGATGGCGGAAGGGCGAGGGAAGGCTCAGGCCGACACCCTGCGCCGCATGCGCGCCGAGACCGAGGCACGCCGTCTCACACCGGCCGGCTCCGAGGAGCGGGTCGCGGCTGCGGACCTGGCGAAGGGGGACCTCGTGGTGTGCGAGGCGGGCGACCTCATCCCCTCGGACGGCGAAATCGTCGAGGGCATCGCCTCGGTGGACGAGTCGGCCATCACCGGGGAGTCGGCACCCGTCATCCGTGAGTCCGGAGGTGATCGCTCTGCGGTCACGGGGGGCACACGCGTGCTCTCGGACCGCATCGTGGTGCGGATCACTGCCGAGCGCGGTCACACCTTCCTCGACCGCATGATCACCCTGGTCGAAGGGGCCAACCGGCAGAGGACCCCGAACGAGATCGCCCTCACCATTCTCCTGGCCGTGCTGACCATCGTCTTCATCCCCGTCGTGGTGACCCTGCAGGCCTTCGGGAAGTACTCGGGCGCGACGGTGTCGGTCGTCATCTTGGTTTCGTTGCTCGTGTGCCTCATCCCGACCACAATCGGCGCGCTCCTCTCAGCCATCGGCATCGCCGGCATGGACCGGCTCGTGCAGCGCAACGTCCTTGCCATGAGCGGACGCGCCGTCGAGGCGGCGGGCGACGTGCAGACATTGCTGCTCGACAAGACCGGCACGATCACGCTCGGCAACCGCATGGCGTCGGCCTTCTACCCGGCACACGGGCACACCGAAGAGGAGGTGGCCGACGTCGCTCAGCTCGCTTCGCTGGCGGACGAGACCCCCGAGGGCAGGTCCATCGTGGTCCTGGCCAAGGAGCGTTTCAACATCCGCGAGCGGGAGCTGGGTACGCACGAGTTCGTCCCGTTCTCGGCGACCACCCGGATGTCGGGACTCGACATCGAAGGCCGCCAGATCCGCAAGGGTGCGGCCGATTCGGTACGGGCCTGGGCGGTCGAGCAGGGGGGCACGCCGCCCGACGGACTTCAGGAGATCGTCGATCGCATCGCCCGGGCTGGGTCCACACCGCTGGTCGTGGCGGACGGCCCGACGATCCTCGGGGTGATCGAGCTCAAGGACGTGGTGAAGACCGGGATCCGGGAGAAGTTCGCCGAGATGCGCCAGATGGGGATCAAAACGGTCATGATCACCGGCGACAACCCGCTGACCGCTGCCGCCATCGCGCAGGAGGCCGGCGTCGACGACTTCTTGGCCGAGGCGACCCCCGAGGCCAAGCTCGAGCTGATCCGGAACGAGCAAGCGGGAGACAAGCTCGTCGCCATGACCGGCGACGGCACCAACGACGCGCCGGCCCTGGCCCAGGCTGACGTGGGCGTGGCGATGAACACCGGGACGACCGCGGCCAAAGAGGCCGGCAACATGGTCGACCTCGATTCCAACCCCACCAAGCTGATCGACATCGTCGAAATCGGCAAGCAGCTCCTGATCACCCGCGGATCGCTCACGACGTTCTCCATCGCCAACGACGTGGCCAAGTACTTTGCCATCATCCCGGCGCTGTTCATCGCCACCTATCCGCAGCTGGCGCCCCTCAACATCATGAAGTTGCACAGCCCGGAGAGTGCGGTGCTCTCGGCCGTCATCTTCAACGCCCTCGTCATCGTGGCGCTCATCCCGCTCGCGCTGCGAGGAGTGAAGTTCAGGGCGGCGTCCGCAGAGGCGATTCTCCGCCGAAACGTCTTCATCTACGGCGTGGGCGGGATCATCGTGCCGTTCATCTTCATCAAGCTCATCGACATCATCCTTGTCGCCCTCCACGCGTATTGATAGCGAGTCCTACATGATCACCCACCTCCGCCGCTCGATCATCGCGATCCTGGTCTTCACCGTCTTCTTCGGGTTCGTCTACGCCTTCGTGGGCACCGGGGTCGCCCAGCTCTTCTTCCGGAACGAGGCAGACGGCTCCATCACGGCCAACGGTTCGACGCTCATCGGGCAGAACTGGTCCCAGGCCAAGTGCCCGGGCCATCCGCTCGGCAGCTGCGTGTTCCAGGGCCGCCCCGACGCCCTCGGACCCTACGCCGGCTCGGCGAAGCCGGTCGCCGCCGGGGGGGACAACCCACTCGAGGCCAACAACATCCCCGGCCAACCCGGCGTCCTGAACAGTGGCGAGTCCTCGGCGACCAACCTCGGCCCCCGCTCCAAGACACTTCTGGAGAACACGCAGACGCTGGTGGCCTACTGGAAGGCACGGGGCGTCAACCCGACACCCGATCTCGTCACCACCTCGGGCAGCGGGATCGACCCGGACATCACCCCTCAGGACGCCATCGCGGAGATCCCGATGGTCTCGCAGGCGACAGGGATCTCCCCTTCCAGGTTGCGAACCCTGATCCAGCAGAACACAACGGGCATGCAGCTGGGCTTCCTGGGCTCGCCGTACATCAACGTGCTGCAACTCAACGAGGCGCTGGCCAAACTCAAGACGTGAGCTGCCGCGCCACCGCCATCGCGGCGTTGGTGCCTCGGCGACGGGCATTGGTGGCCGGAGAGGTCGAGTCGGTCGTCTCCTACGAGCGGCCCTGGGTCCGCACCGACGTCGCGCTCGGCGACGGGACCGGGTCCGTGGTCCTGCGCTTCATGGGCCGGGCCTCGGTGCCCGGGATCGCAGCCGGGTGCAATCTCGTCGCCGAAGTACGCCGGCGCTCGAGCGCGGCGTCCTCCTGACGCGCAACCCGCTCTACTCGTTCGGCACCGGGGAGTGAGCGCCGGGGACGAGCTGGTAGCCGATTCCGGGCACCGTCTTGAGCAGCCGGCCCTCCTCGTCCCCCATCTTCTTGCGCAGCCGGTGCGTGTAGACGCGCACGTAGTTGGACTCGGCGCCGTAGCCGGGGCCCCACACGTCCTTCAGGATCATGTGGTGCGTGCAGACCTTGCCGGCGTGGCGGGCGAGGTAGGCGAGGAGCTCGAACTCCTTTGCCGTGAGCTGCAGCTGCGCACCCGACAGTGTCGCCATGTGGTGGACCAGGTCGACGTCGAGGTCGCCCACCTGGAGGGTCGTGGCATGCTCCACGCCGTTACCCTGCCGGGCGACGGCGTGGCGCAGTGCGACCCTGAGGCGCGCCTCGAGCTCGGCCATGCCGAAGGGTTTCGTGACGAAGTCGTCGGCCCCACTGTCGAGCGCTTCCACCTTGCGACGCTCGTCGCCGTAGGCGGACAGCACGACGATGGGCACGTCGGAGAATTCTCGGATGCGGCGGCAGACCTCGAGCCCGTCGACGTCGGGCAGTCCGAGGTCGAGGATGACGAGGTCAGGCCCCGTCAGCGCCACCTGGTTGACGGCGTCGATCCCCGAGTGCGCTGTGAGCACCTCGTCCCCCCGGGCGGTCAGGCCGATGCGGAGAGCCTTCAGCAGCGATGGATCGTCGTCGACGACGAGCACCTTGGGCACCGGTGCGCTCAGGCAGGTGCCGCGACGAGCGTGTCGCACGGAACGGTGAAGACGACGCGCGCGCCGCGCTCGACGTCGGGATCGATCCAGATGAGGCCGCCATGCGCCTCGACGAAGGCCTTGGCGATCGCCAGGCCGAGGCCTGCCCTGCCGCCTCCGCCGTTCTGGCTGAACATCTCGAAGACCCGCTCCCGCTCCTCGCGGGCAATACCTGGACCGTCGTCGGTCACCGAGATCTCGACGCGCGTGGACGCGCTGCCCGGTGCCGTCCGTGCCGCGACGCGGATGACGCTGTCGCCGGGGGACAGTCGCTCGGCGTTCTCGAGCACGTTCGCCAGGACCTGGCTCATGAGGACGTGATCGAGGTGGAGGAGCGGCAGGTCGAGCGGTGCGTCGACGGCGATGCGGCCGGGCGCCACGATGCCGCCCAACGACGCCACAGCCTCGGCGAGCAGCTCGTCGAAGGCGACGGCGCTCGGCCGCAGCTCGAGCGCACCCGCCTCAATGCGGGTCATGTCGAGGAGGTTGGTCAGCAGACGTGCCAGGCGGTCCGACTGCAGCTCGATCAGCTCCAAGAGCTCGACCCGGTCCTCGGGAGCAAGGCGGGCGCCGTCCTGGCGAAGGCTCGACACGGCCGTCTTGATGGAGGCGAGCGGGGTCCGCAGGTCGTGAGAGGCCGCACCCATGAGGGCACGGCGCCAACGGTCGACCTCTTCGAGCAGTCTCGCCCGCAGTGCCTGGTCCCGCAGCTGTGCGCGGTCCACCGCCAGCGCCGCCTGGTTGGCGAACGTACCGAGCAGACTCCGGTCCCGTTCGGCCAGCTGCACGTCCTGGAGCACCAGGATGCCGACCGGCCGGAGGCTCACCACGAGTGCCACCGACACCCTGCGGGGCCCGCTCTCGTCGACCAGCCCGAGGGAGCTGGCCTGTCCACCGCCCGACGTCACCGAGGCCACGTCCTCGCCGTTCAGAGGCTGGCCCGCCGAGGCGGCCACTTGCAGCGCCTCGACCGGCCCCGGAGCCGCCTGACCGGTGTCGGGCAGCACGAGCGCCGTCCAGCGGGGCGAGAACACGCTCTGCACGGTGCCCACGATGTGCGTGAGCAGCTGGGAGAGCGTGAGATCGCCGATGAGGGCCCTGGACAGCTCGAACAACCGCTCCGATTCCTCGGTCCGCCGCAGTGCCTCGAACCGCGCGCTGCGCAGTTTGGCAACCAGCTGGGCGACGATCAGGACGACCACCACGTAGACGGCCAGCGCGATCAGATTCTGGGGCGAGCGCACTGCCAGGGTGTCGTACGGCGGGAGGAAGAACCAGTCGTAGACGACGAAGCCCGCCAGCGCACCCACGACGCCCGCCGGGAAGCCGCTGATGGCCGCGCCGACGACGGCGGGCACCACCAGGACGAGCGCGGGCATCGCGATGCTCAGGTGGGCGCGAAACGGCAGCAACAGGCCCAGGAGTGCCGCCAAGCCGGCCAGGGTGACGACAATTCCGACAAGATTGTGCTGGTACGTTCCCCTGGTAACCAGCTTGCCTGGCGTCACGTCTGTCACGGCTTTCTGTCCATCGGAGCGTCTGCCGAGTGTACCGACGCCGTGGCAAGGGCCGCCGAAGGGTAGGGATGAGCGCAAAAGGAGAAGACGAAGGGGTCCGGCCGACCGGTCGCTTCCGCGTGTACCTGGGCGCCGCGGCCGGTGTAGGCAAGACCTGCGCCATGCTCGACGAGGGGTGGCGCCGCTTCCAGCGTGGCGCCGACGTCGTTGTCGGGTTCGTGGAGACGCACAAGCGGCCCTACACCATGGAGCAGATCCGCGACCTACCCGTCGTGCCGCGAAAGCAGGTCGACTACCGCGACTCGGTATGGGAGGAGATGGATGTCGACGCCGTCATCGCCCGACGACCCGAGGTCGTCCTCATCGACGAGCTGGCTCATACGAACGTCCCGGGCTCAGGCCGGCATGCCAAGCGATGGGAGGACGTGCTCGAGATCCTCGATGCGGGCATTGCCGTCATCACCACCGTGAACGTCCAACACATCGAGTCCCTTGCCGATGCGGTCGAGCGGATCACGGGTGTCGGGGTGCGGGAACGGGTACCCGACTGGGTCGTGCGGCGGGCCGACCAACTCGAGTTGATCGATTCGTCGGCCGACCAGCTGCGACGCCGCATGCTGCACGGCAACATCTACCCGGAGTCCAAGGTTCCCTCCGCACTGTCGGGGTTCTTCCGCACCGAGAACCTGGTGGCGCTGCGCGAGCTCTCGTTGCGCTTCGTGGCGGACGAGACCGAGGAGGAGCTGCTCGAGTACCTCCGGTCGCACGGCGCGGGGGGCGAGCTGTGGGAGACGACCGAGCGGATCATGGTGGCCGTCACCGGGGCTCCGGGCAACGCGGCGGTGATCAGGCGGGCGGCGCGCATTGCGTCGCGCATCAAGGCCGATCTCATCGCCGTGCACGTGCTCTCCGGCGACGCGGAGGCCACGCAGGCCAGCACGGCGGAGCTCGAGGAGCTGGTGAAGGCGGTGGGCGGCCGGTGGCAGACTCTCGAAGGAGACGACGTCGCCAAGACGATCTTCGCCGCCGCCGTCGACCAGCAGATCACCCAGATCGTGGTCGGTACCTCGCGTCTGACCCGTTGGCAGTCCATGACCAGAGGCTCGGTGATCCAGCAGATCCTCCGGATGGCATCCGAGAACGACATCGACCTGCACGTGATTGCGCGCCGCGACATTCCGAACGACCAGTTGAGCTCGGAGGACGTCACATAGCTCGGAAGTCGCGCGGCGTGCTGGATGACGGCGCCCTATGCGGCGGAGAGGTCGGCGAAGGCGGCATCGGCCGCCGCCTTGGCCGCCGCCTGCATGCAGCGGTTGAGGCGGGCGAGTGCCTTGGCGCGCCGCGGGTCCCGGGCGAGGTACTTGGCCAGCGAGAGCGGGTCGGCGGAGCCGTCCGGCTTGCTGAGAGAGAAGACGGCCTGATCGACGATGTGCTCGTCCGGACGGTCGCTGATGCCCCGGTAGACCGACCAGGCCACCCCTGCCTCCTCGCAGACCTCGGCCACGCCGGCCGCCTCCATGTCGACGGCGCCGAATCCGCGTGCGAGTATCGGCCGCCAGACGTTGTCGTCGTCGAACAGCCCGTCGGTGGTCATGAGCCCCCCGGAGGCCTGTCGGGGTGGGATCGGGTGGGCCCGGTACTCGGGGCCGTCCGGGTAGAGCTGCACCCGGCTCGGGACGAGGAGCGAGCCGACGGGGAGGTCGGGGTCGAGCCCACCGGCGATGCCGACGACCATGACGTGGTCGAACGGACCGGCCGCCAGCGTGGTGCGGGTGGCTTCCCGTGCCAGGGCCGGTCCCATGCCGATGACCAGCGACGCGACGGACCACCCGCCCGCGGTGCCCATATGGGAGAACACGGGATCCCCTTTGGCCGGCGTCAGGCCGAATGACGCGATGATCGCCTTGAGCTCGGGCTGCATGGGGGCGAGTATCGCCACCCGCTTGGTCGGGGCTGTCACCCCTCCATCATGACGGATGGTTCGCTAGCGTGTGCTGCCGCGCGAAGAGAGGAGAACAATGCCCAGTGCCGAACAGGTCGTCCGTGACTTCTGCGCCGCAGCGAGCACGCGGGATCCCGAGGTGCTGCGCGCCTTCTTCTCCGACGACGTCGTCTACCACAACATCCCGATGGAGCCGGCCGAGGGGATAGAGGCCACGATGGCGGTCATCGGCATGTTCGTCGGGATGTGCGACGCCTTGGAGTTCGAGGTGCACCACCTGGCCAGTGACGGGTCGACCGTGCTCACCGAGCGGACGGACAAGTTCACCATCAAGGGGAGGACCGCACCCCTGCCCGTCATGGGTGCCTTCCACGTCAGCGACGGGAAGATCACGGCATGGCGGGACTACTTCGACATGGCGCAGGTGACGGCCATCTTCGAAGCGGGGTAGCGGGCGGGCGTCAGAGCCCGCACGGGCCTCTCGTACTGCCGCAGCCTCAGTAGCTGTGGCACTGCCCCGGTGCGTCGGGCGGTCCTCCGACGTACCGCGCCTCCCAGGCCAGCTGTACCGACAGCGGCGCGCTGCCTGCGGTCGGGTAGCCGTCGAAGTCGTGCCACTCGAGGATCCCGAAGTAGCCGGCATACGGGTCGTTGCGACCCCCCTCCTCGCAGACGGCCGTCGCCAACCATGCGGCCGGCATGGTGTTCTCCTGGGCAGCGACCGCCTGGAAGAAGGCAAGGGCCTTGAAGAAGGCGGTGGTCTGCTGGGCTGCCTGGACTGCGTCGGAGTAGGTCACCATCCTGGCGACCTGGCGTGCCTGGGAGTAGGACATCAACGTGTCGTTGATGCGCACGGCATGGTGCGTGTCGGCACCCTGGGGGGAGTTGGCCGCCTGGTGGCGGGTCGCCTGTGCCCAGGCGGTGTCGCTGCTCAACAGCGACATGAGTACAGCTGAAACGGCTACAACAATGACGGCCACCGCCGTCGTGAGTGCAATGCGGATCCGCACGGCACCTCCCTTCGTCGGGCGCGAGAGCTCGCGCCAGGCTCTGCTCGGTGTGGGCGGGCTCCGGCCATTGCATTCGCGCCCCGAACGGAGAGCGGGAAGGCGTCGTCCGTTCTGGCTTTTCGCCGCAGGGTGTGCGGCCGGTTGTGTACAGCCCTCTTGGGTGGTTGCTCGGTGTCGTCCTCAATTCGGGGTCCCGGCACGCTGGGACCCATCTCTCGCTCGATTTCTCACAGCCCGCAGACGTACCGCGTGGTCCAGGGCTCCCAGCCGCGCTGCGAGAACAGCTTCAGCGCTGCGGCATCCTGTACCGCCGGCGGATAGTCCTCCGCGGGGGAGGGCAGCCCGGTCAGCGCTGTCCACGTCCCGAATTCGAACTGGTACGCGCCGCCGTCGCCTGCGCTGTAGTCGCCACCGGACTCGTGTTGTCGGATGCAGGCCCAGTCCGCCGTGTCGGTGCTGGTGGCATCCGATACACCCGCAGCCGGAGGCGGGGGGGGAGCCGGCGCCGCAGCCGGCGCAGGAGCCGGGCGGGCCGCTGCCTGCTGGGCGGCTGCTTGCTGCGCTGCCTGCTGCTGCTGCAACGCGACCGCCTTCATGAAGCTCACGTCCTTGAGGTACGTGAGAAAAGCGACGTCCTTGAGGTACGTGGACTGCTGTTGGGCGGCCACGGCGTTGGAGTAGGTCGCCAGCTTCGCGACCTTTTCGGCTTGGGCGAACGACATCAGCTTCGAGTCGATCTTGACCGCCCTGCGCTGGCTGACCGCTTCGTGTCGGGCCACCCGCGCCGAAGCGGCCGGGGTACTGCTGAACAACGTGAGAAGAACTGCAGGTATGGCAATGACGGCCACCGCCGTCGCGAGTGCAATGCGGATCCGCACGGCACCTCCCTTCGTCGGGCGCGCGCTGGGCGCACGCCTGGCTCTGATTGGTGTAGGCGGGCTCCGGCCAGTGCATTCGCGCCCCGAACGGCGAGCGGGAAGGCGTCGTCCGTTCTGGCATTTCGCCGCAGGGTGTGCGGCCGGTTGTGTACAGCCCCTTGGGTGTTCTGGGTGACGTCCTCGATTCGTTGGCCTCCGGAGCGCCTGTGGACAGGAGCGCGGAGACCTTTGGTCGGTCTGAACAGATCCGATCGGCCATCTGCTTCGTCTATGCAGCCGGAAGTCTGCTCGTGGCATGCATCCGAAAGGCCGAACTGTTTTTGCGCTGGGCAATGTAGCAGGAGCATTACGAAACCCGTGATCGTCCCTGAATTGGCATCCTGAGCTGGGGTTATATTGGAGGATTATGTGATCCAGATCACAAAGTCCCAGGTCAAGCGCCCGCATTTGAGCAAATAAACGAGCATAAAAATGCTCTCAATTTCTCAAAAAGGCTCCTGACCAGTACCAACGGTTGACGCCGAAAGACGTCCCGCCGGCCTCTCAGACCCGTGCGGGCCCTGTCCGGCGCTGCGTAGGGTCCGGTCCCGAGACGGCCCAGTGAGGAGGTCACACGTGCCAGGGAGCGTCACCGTCACCGAACAAGACCGCTACACGGTGGCGGGCCTGATCAGGCACCTGTCGCGCCTGCAGCCCGACCACGAGATGCTCGTGCTCGGTCGTGAGCGACGCACCTGGAGCGAGGAATTCGACGTCGCGTGCCGCGTGGCGCAGGCAGCTGCGCGCGACGGCCTCGGCGTCGGGGACCGCATCGCCTTCCTCGATCGCAACGGCATCGCGTACTTCGACTTTCTCTTCGGCGGGTCGTTGATCGGTGCCGTGAACGTGGCCGTCAATTGGCGGCTCGCCGCGCCGGAGATGGGAGCCATCATCGACGACTCCGGCGCTCCCGTGCTGGCCATCCACGCCGACTATCTCTCTGCTCTGGCGGACATGCCGAGCGGCTTGCCCGCGGTGCGCCGGATCGTCGTCGTCGGGGATGCCGACGCGGCTCCGTGCCCAGACCCGCGTGCCGTCCCGTTCGACACCTGGGTGGAGGGCTGCGCCTGCGAGGACCCCGGGCACGTGGGTCCATCCGACGAGGTGAGCATGCAGCTCTACACGTCGGGAACCACCGGGCTGCCCAAGGGCGTCATGCTGACCAACGCCAACCTGTCGACGGCGATCTCGGAGGCGGAAAGGACCTTCCGCATCTCGGACGACACCGTCAGCCTGGTGGCGATGCCGCTGTTCCACATCGGCGGGTCCGGCTGGGCGCTCTGTGCCATGTCGCGGGGCGGCCGTTCCATCATCTTGCGCGACGTCGACCCGGCCGCGCTGCTGCAGCTGGTCGCCGCCGAGCGCATCACCGAGATGTTCGTGGTCCCCGCCGTCCTCATGATGCTGTTGGGGACGCCCGCGCTCAGCACGACCGATCTGTCCAGCCTGCGCCTGATCTTCTACGGCGCGTCCCCCATCTCCGAGGACGTCCTCGTCAAGTGCATCACGACCTTCGGCTGTGCCTTCTGCCAGGTCTACGGGATGACCGAGACGACCGGTGCCATCACGGCGTTGCCATTCGAGGACCACGACCCCGACGGGCCGCGGCGCGGCCTCTTACGCTCCGCCGGCAAGCCGCACGAGTCGGTGGAGCTTCGGGTGGTCGATCCCGACACGGGCAAGGACGCCGGCGTCGGCGGGGTCGGGGAGGTCTGGACTCGCTCTGCCTACAACATGGCCGGGTACTGGGGGAAGCCGGACGAGACGGCTGGGACCATCGATCCGGACGGCTGGCTGCGCACTGGGGACGCCGGCTACTTCGACGACGAGGGTTACCTGTACCTGCACGACCGGATCAAGGACATGGTGGTGAGCGGCGGCGAGAACATCTACCCGGCCGAGGTCGAGAACGTCCTGCTCTCCCACCCGGACGTCGTCGACGCCGCGGTGATCGGCGTGCCCGACGAGAAGTGGGGCGAGACGGTGAAGGCGATCGTCGTGCTGGCGCCGGGCGCCGCACTTGACGAGGAGGGCGTCGTCGAGCACTGCCGCCGGCACCTGGCGCACTACAAATGCCCGACCTCGGTCGAGGTCGTCGCTGCCCTCCCGCGCAACCCCTCGGGCAAGATCCTCAAGCGTGAGCTGCGGGCTCCGTACTGGTCTGGCAACGAGCGGTCGATCAACTGACACCATGGCAACGGACGCGATGGGAGCGGACGCGAACGAGCCCATCGACGCCGAGCGAGCGGTGGAGTTGCTGCGGGAGGCCACGGGCGACCGGTACGTCCTAGTCCGGCGTCTGACTGGCGGTGAAACCGGGGCGCACGAGGTGAGGTGCGTGCCCCGGGACGAGCGGTTCGTCCTGAAATGGGAAACGCGGGCCGAGGCGGCGGAGTTGCGCCGCGAGGGGGTCGTGCTGGCCAACCTCCTGCGCACCCGCGCCGTCTGGCCGGTGCCGCGCCAGCGCGCGCTGCAGGCAGACGGGTGCCTCCTCGTGCTCCAGGAGTTCATGACAGGCGACGCGGCCACAGTCCTGACCCCGTCCATCGTCGATGACCTCCTTCGCCTTCACGATGCCCGCCTCGGCCTGGGTGGCGGGCGCAGCTCTGGGCCCTGGGCCGAGCGGCTGATCGAGACCTTGGCGCGGGGCGGCCACGGCTACTGCGACCACGCGTCGTTGCGCCGCTACGACGCACGCACCTCGGAGCTGGTCCGTGAAGTCGAAGCGTTCGCCTCGACCGTGGTGCCGGCTGAGCTCGAGGGTGAGGACCTGGTGCACTGGGACCTGCACCCGGGCAACCTGCTCATCGCCGGCGACACAGTCTCCGCGGTGATCGACACGGACTTCTGCGCGGTGGGCGACGCTGCGTTCGACCTGGTCATGCTGGCGGTCGCCAGTGCCGCCTACGGCTGCAGCCCGGACGTGCGCCGCCGGCTCCGTGAGGCCGCCCTCGACCCGCTGCCGGCCATCCGGCGCAAGGCGTACCTGGGCCATCTCTTCGTCCGCTTCCTGGACTGGCCGATACGGCGCGGCGCCGACAGCGAGGTCGAGTTCTGGCTCTCCGAGGTGGAGCGTTGCCGCGCCGAGGGCTACTTCTGAGTCTTGTGCTCGACGCTGTGCACGGCGTCCTTCACCTTCTCGCCGGCCTGCTTCAGATGGCCGGCGACCTGCTCGACCTTGCCTTCCGCTTCCAGGTCCGTGTCGTCGGTCACGCGGCCGATCACGTCCTTCGCCTTCCCGCGCGCCGTCTCGGCCGTGTTCTTCGCCCTGTCCTCGAGCGCCATGGTCGTCCCCTCTTTGGTCGGTCCGCGTTCCATACCCCAACGGGCCCGGGTCACTCGGAGGAAGGGCGCGCCGATGCCGGCCGCTACCCGAACGTGAAGTCGTACGCCTCGACGCCGGGAGACACCGTCAGTGTCAGCACCCCCGTTTGCAGCGCTCCGCCCGAGAGCAACGTGTAGAGCTTCGGTATCCCGGTGATTGAGAGCGTGGTCAGGTGACGGCCGTTGTCGGACACCCCGACCGTGCCGTGCCCGCCCATCACCAGGTAGACGTCGTCGGCGGTGAACTGGAGGCCGAGCGTCGCATCGGAGCCGGCCGTCGCCTCCTCGCTGTGCACCGTCCATGTCCCGCCGAAGGCGAGGCTGTTGGACGCGATCGTTGACGGCGGGTGGTACACGGCCGTCTTGTCCGGGATGACGGCCGAGCCCACCTCGTTGCTCAGGCGGCTGTAGCCGACGTAGCTCTCGGGCGTGATGGCGCCGCTGGTGGGTGTCTTGTCCGGGACATCCGTGCGGGGCGGCAGATCGGTGACCCCGTTCGCGGAGAGCAGCATCCGGATGTTGCTCTCCATGGTGCCGTAACCGCCCTCACCGAAGTCGTAGGCGCGCACGACGCCCGTCGGGTCGATGAGGTACTCGGCCGGCCAGTACTCGTTGTTGTACGCCGTCCAGGTGGCCAGGTTGTCGTCGACGGCGACCGGGTAGTCGATGCCGAGACTCCCGGCGGCGCTCTCCACGTTGGACACCACGTGTTCGAACGCGAACTCGGGCGCGGACACCCCCACGACCACGAGGCCGTCCTTCTTGTAGTCGTTGTACCAGCCCTCCACGTGGGGCAGTGCGCGCTGGCAGTTGATGCACGAGTAGGTCCAGAAGTCGATCAGCACCACTTTGCCGCGCAGCGCGCTGAGACTCAGCGGCTGGTTGCCCGGCGTGTTGAACCAGGCTGTGATGCCGGTGAAGTTCGGGGCCCGCCCGAGGTTCGGCAGGTTGGTCTTGCTGGCCATGAACACGGGCGGCTTCTGCGTCCCGCCGGTCGCCGGGCGCGGCTTCGTGGTGGTCGTCGTCGTCCCGGCGGCCAGGTGCCCGCTCACGGAGTTGCCGGTGTCGGTCGCGGCGCACGTCGCCTTTGTCCCTTCCAGGCGCGCATTGGCGGCGGCGAACTGGTTCTGGTGTTCGCCGCTCAGTTGCCGGAGCTGCGTGCAGGCCGAGCCGGTGGACTCGATGTGGTCCTCGAGCGCCGTGGTGTACCCGGGGACGTCCCGCTGCAGGGCACCGAGCCAGTTGAAGGCGATCGCCAGCGTCGTGACGCCGAGCACGACACCGGCGACCTTGCGCACCGTGGGCAGGTGGCTGCGCAACGAGGACCACGATGTTGTCGCTCGCTGGGCCACCACCGCCAGCACCAGCAGGGGAACGGTGACGCCCAACGCGTACGCCAGGGTCACGAACAACGACGTCGCGCCTACCCGGTGGTGGGCGGCCGCCACCGAAATGGCCGTGAGGACAGGTCCCGCGCAGGGGACGAAGACGAGGCCGAGGCTGAGTCCGAGCACGAACCCCCCTCCCTCGGTGGCGTACCGCGAGGACCCGAGCCTGGCGAAGGGGCGCTCGATGACCTCACCGATCCTCGGGATCAACAGCCCGATCGACAGCAGACCCAGCATGGCGACACCCAGCCAGAACAAGAGGTCGTCGGGGAGGTGGAGGAAGCTGAGGACCGAGGTGGCGAAGAGGACCGAGAGGCTGAAGCTCACGACCAGGCCGGCAATGATGACGTAGGGACGCGCCTTGTTCGAGTCCGTGGCGCCGCCGGCCATCACGACCGGGATCACCGGGACGATGCAGGGCGACAGCCCCGTGATCAGCCCGCCCAGGAACGCGACGACGAGGAGCTCACCCATGGCGGTCGCTTCGTTGCGGGCAGTCGCTGGACACCGGCGCTCCTTCGGGACAATGCCTCCCGGTGAAGCTAGCGGCCCGGGGCTCGGAGGGGACGTCGCCCGCAGCGCATGACGGCGGGCCGGCGGCACAGCAGACTGTGCGCCGGTGATCAACGTCAACTGGATCTACCTCGGGACCGCAATCGGCGCGCTCGGCACGGCCGTATACCTGCGGGACACCCTGCGGGGGACCACGAAGCCCAATCGGGTGACGTGGCTCCTCTGGGCGGTCGCGCCCCTACTCGCGGCGGCGGTCGAGCTCGACGAGGGCGTGGGTCTGCGCGCCCTGCCGACCTTCATGATCGGGTTCATGCCGCTGCTCGTCTTCGCGGCGTCCTTCCACAGTCCGGTCGCCGTGTGGAAGATCCGGAGGATCGACTATGCGTGCGGCGCCATGTCCGTGGTCGGCACCGTGGTCTGGCTCGTGACCCGCAACGGTGTGTTGGCCATCTCCGCCGCCATCCTGGCCGACTTCCTGGCCGGGGTGCCGACGGTCATGAAGAGCTGGACCCATCCCGAGACCGAGACGGTGTACTCCTATATCGGCGCCGTCATCAGCATGACGATCCTGCTGCTCACCATTCAGCACTGGACCTTCGACGTGGCGGCCTTCCCCATCTTCATCGTGTGCATTGCTTCGGTGGAAGTCTTCCTGGTCGGCTTCGAGCCGGGCCCGCGCTGGCGACGCGCCCGGCACCGGGAGGCCACGGCGGCGGAGCCGACCTCCCCGGCGTAGTGGGGTCCGACGCGACGGGCGCCACTCCTAGTAGGAAAGCAGCAACATCGCCAGCGAAGGGAGCCGTGCCGTGCCCACCGCCCACGTCAATGGGATCGATATCGAGTACGTCACCGACGGTGACCCGGCCGCCCCGTCCCTGCTGCTCGTCATGGGCCTCGGGGCGCAGCTGATCACCTGGCCGCAGGGGTTCGTCGACGGCCTGCGCGACCGCGGTTTCTTCGTCATCCGCTACGACAACCGCGACAGCGGTCTGTCGACCAAGTTCGAGGGACTGCCGGACATCGCCGCGCTGTTCACGGGCGATCCGTCGAGCGCTCCCTACCGGGTGGAGGACATGGCCGACGACGCAGTCGCGCTGCTCACCGAGCTCGGCGTCGCCAAGGCGCACGTCGTCGGGGCCTCCATGGGCGGCATGATCACCCAGGCGCTGGTCATCAACCACGCCGACCGCTTTCTCTCCGCCTGCTCCATCATGTCGACCACGGGTGACCGGTCGGTCGGGGCGCCCACCGGCGAGGCGATGACGGCACTGCTGCGCCCGGTGGCCACGAACCGCGAGGAGGCGATTGCGGCCAGCCTGGAGGGGAGCGCGGTGATCGGGTCGCCCGGCTATCCACAGGACGAGAGCATCCTGCGGCAGCGGGCCGCAGACGCCTACGACCGCTCCTATTGCCCCGAGGGCATGGTGCGCCAGCTCGCCGCCATCCTCGCCTCGCCCGACCGCACCGAGGGGCTGCACGGCGTGCGCATTCCCTTCCTCGTGATCCACGGCGAGTCCGACCCGTTGGTCACCCCCAGCGGCGGGCAGGCGACAGCGGCCGCCGTGCCAGGATCGAAGCTGATCACGTTCCCGGGCATGGGCCACGACCTGCCGGAGCCGCTGTGGGGCGATGTCATCGACGCCATCGTCGCCAACACCGAGCTCGCCGCGGTCTAGCCCGTCAGAAGTCGAGCGCGTTGGCCGCCGCCACCGAGGCGAGCCAGGCCGCGCTCGGCTTGGCCGCCCGGGCGAAGGTGGCGCGGTCGACGCCGACGATCCCGAACCGGGGCCGGTAGCCGAGCGCCCACTCGAAGTTGTCGAGCAGCGACCAGTAGGTGTAGCCCCGTACGTCCACTCCTTCGCCGATCGCGTCGAGCACGCCCGACAGCGCCTGACGCACGTAGTCGATGCGCTGTTCGTCGTCGGTCGTGCCGATGCCGTTCTCGGTGACGAGCAACGGGAGCGCCCCGCCGGTGTAGTCCCACGCCCGCCGCAGACAGTTGCCGAGGGAGGCAGGGTAGAACTCGTAGCCCATGTCGAGGACCGGCACCCCGTTCTCGTAGCCGGCCCAGCCGTCGGGGCCGATCAGCATGCGGGTGTAGACCTGCACGCCGAGGAAGTCGTCACCCTTGGTGGCGTCGAGGAAGACGTCCTCGGCGTGGTGCCGGATGCTCTCGAGCTTCTCCTCGCCTCCGGGGGCCGGCTGGTAGTCCGTCATGGACAGGGTGAGGCCCACCGGAACCCCGGGTGCCACCCCGCGGATGGCATCGACCGCCACCCGGTGACCGTCGGCGAGGTGCGCGGCGACGCGGCGCGAGAGCTCGACGTCGGTCTTCCCCGGCGGGAACATGCCGGCGTGCCAGCCCATGGTTGCCACGATGTTGGGCTCGTTCACCGTGCAGGCGCGTGTGATCACGTCGCCCAGAGCCTCGGCCACGACGGTGCAGAACCGCCCGAAGCGCTCCACGGCGCTGCCGCTCTCCCAGCCCCCCAGCGCGGTCAGCCAGAGCGGGGTCGTGAAGTGGTGGAACGTGACGACGGCGTCGACGCCGCGCTCGCCCAGCCCGATGCACTGGCGCCGGTAGTGGTCCAGCGCGGCCCGCGAGATCTCGCCCTCGGCGGGCTCTATCCGGCTCCATTCCACCGAGAACCGGTAGTTGTCGAGACCGAGCTCCGCGACGAGGTCGGCGTCCTGCTCCCAGCGCTCCCAGGAGTCGCAGGCGTCACCCGACGATTCGGCACAGCCCGAGCCCGGCGTGTGCTCGAAGGCCCACCAGTCGTTGTTGGTGTTGCCGCCCTCGATCTGGTGTGCTGCCGTCGCAGTGCCCCAGGTGAAGCCCTCGGGGAATGCCCTTCCCCGTCCCGACCCGGCCATGCGCGTCCTCCCCGCTTGTTCTCGCTTCCCGGGCGGCACGGTATCGTTCCCTGACGATGGCGTCACCTTCCTCGCCGATGGCTCACGTCTCCGATTCGGAGCAGACGCGACCCGACGCGCCCTCGGCCGGAGCCGCGGGCGCGGCGGACGTGCCCATGGTCGAGGCGCACGGGCTGGTCAAACGCTTCGGCGACTTCGTGGCGGTCGACGGCGTCGACTTCAGCATCGCCCGGGGCGAGTCGTTCGGCTTCCTCGGCCCGAACGGGGCGGGCAAGACGTCCACCATGCGGATGATCTCGTGCATCAGCCCGCTGAGCGGCGGCACGCTGCGCGTGCTGGGGATGGATCCGCTCAAGGAGGGCGCGCGCATCCGCGCCCGGATGGGGCTCGTCCCCCAGGAGGACTCGCTCGACCTGGAGCTGACGGTGCTGGACAACCTGATGATCTACGGGCGCTACTTCGACATGCCCAAGAAGGTGATCCGGGAGCGGGCGGAGCAGCTGCTCGACTTCGCCCAGCTGACCGAGCGGGCCAACGACCGTGTCGACCCCCTCTCGGGCGGCATGAAGCGGCGGCTGACCATCGCGCGCGCACTCATCTCCGACCCCGACCTGCTCATCCTCGACGAGCCGACGACCGGGCTGGACCCCCAGGCCCGGCACCTGCTCTGGGACCGCCTGTACCGCCTGAAGCAGGACGGGGTGACGCTGGTGATCACGACGCACTACATGGACGAGGCCGAGCAGCTCTGTGACCGGCTCGTCGTCATGGACAAGGGGCGCTTCGCCGCCGAGGGCACCCCGCGCCAGCTGATCGAGGCCTTCTCGACCAAGGAGGTGGTCGAGCTTCGCTTCGCGCCCGGCCAGCACGAGGAGGTGGCGCCGTCGCTGGTCGAGCTGGCCGATCGCCAGGAGGTGCTGCCCGACCGCATCCTCCTCTACACCGACGACGGCGATGCGGCGCTGGCCGAGGTCGCCCGCATGGGGCACGTGGCCGAGAGCACCCTCGTCCGGCGCTCGACGCTCGAGGACGTGTTCCTCCGCCTCACCGGCCGCACCCTGGTCGACTGAACCGGTGACGGCGGTGAGCGGCGCGGGGGCGCCGGGGGGTACGGCGCTCTTCCGCCACGGCGAGGCCGTGACGGCTCGTCGGATGGCGACGCCCATGTGGCTGCGCGCGGCCCGCTACTGGGGCTACCAGTACAAGCGGACCTGGCGCAGCTCGGTGGTGACCAGCTTCCTCATCCCGGTGCTCTACCTGGCGGCCATGGGGATCGCGCTGGGTTCGCTCATCGACAAGCACTCGCACGGTGTGGACGGTGTCACCTACGTGGCCTACCTGGCGCCCGGATTGCTGGCCGGCACCTGCATGCAGATCGGGACCAACGACGCCACCTATCCGGTGATGGGGGCCATCAAGTGGATGCGCACCTACCTGGCGCAGCTGGCCGCGCCGCTCGACGTCTACGACGTGCTGCTCGGGCATCTGGCCTGGATCGCCGCCCGCCTCGCCATCGTGGTGTCGATCTACCTGGCGGTCATGGCGGCTTTCGGGATCGTCTACTCGCCGTGGGCCCTCCTCGCGCTGCCCGCCGGCGTCCTGACGGGGATCGCGTTCGCCGCCCCGGTCGCCGCCTTCGCGGCCACCCAGGACAAGGATTCGGCCTTCTCGACGCTGTACCGGTTCGCCATCATCCCGATGTTCCTCTTCTCTGGCACGTTCTTCCCGATTTCACAGCTGCCGGAGTGGCTCCGGGTGGTCGCCTACGTCACGCCGCTGTACCACGGGGTGACCCTCTGCCGCGACCTCACGCTCGGGCAGGTCAGGTGGGCGGACTTGGGCAACGTGGCCTATCTGTGTGCCCTGGTGGCGGTGGGGTACGCCGCGGCCCGGCGTACCTTCGCGAAGCGGCTGGTGGTATGAGGGGCGAGGCCAGCGCCACCGGTACGGCGATCGCCGACCACCGCCCGCCCGTGGTGGCGGCGCGCATCACACCGCTCGCCCTCCTCGGCGGCCGCCACGCCTCACGGGTCCTCGAGCGCAACATCCTGGTGTACCGGCGCTCGTGGATCTTCATCGTCTCCGGCTTCTTCGAGCCGCTCTTCTACCTGCTCTCCATCGGGCTCGGCCTGGCCCACCTCGTCGGGCCCATCCCGGTCGACGGGCACCTGGTGCCCTACACCGCCTTCGTGGCCCCGGGTCTGCTCGCCTCCTCGGCCATGAACGGCGCCATGCTCGACTCGACCTTCCTGGTCTTCTTCAAGCTCAAGATCGCCAAGACCTACGACGCCATGCTGTCGACCCCGCTCGGCGTGGGCGACGTGGCGCTGGGCGAGCTCAGCTGGTGCGTGCTGCGGGGCGCCCTGTACTCGGCCGCCTTCCTGTCCATCATGGCGATCCTGGGCTACATCGTCTCGCCCTGGGCGGTGCTCTGCTGGCCGGCGGCGGTGCTGATCAGCCTGGCCTTCGCCGCCGCCGGCATGGCCGGCACCACCTACATGCGGACCTGGCAGGACTTCGACATGGTCTCCCTCGCCTTCATCCCCCTGTTCCTCTTCTCGGCGACCTTCTACCCGATCACCGTGTACCCGGGCTGGCTGCAGGCCGTGGTGCGCTGCACCCCGCTGTACCAGGGGGTGGTGCTGGTCCGCGCCGCCGACCTGGGCATCTTCAGCTGGACCCTGCTGGGCCACGTCGCGTACCTGGTGATCATGGCGACGGCGGGGGTCATCATCACCCGGCGTCGCCTCGGGCTGCTGCTGCTGCCGTGACAGGGTGCCCCGGGGGACCGGTACTCTACGGCCGGATCTCCCGAGCGCCAGAGGACCGGAAGCAATGAACATCGTGGTGAGCAACGTCAAGGGTGGGGTGGGCAAGACGACCACCGCCGTGTACCTGGCCGCCGTCGCGGCGCACCGGGGCCGGGGTCCGATCCTGCTGGTCGACGCCGACCCGCAGGGGTCGACGGCGGAGTGGTACGAGACCGACCCCTTCGAGGGTGTCGAGCTCATTGAAGGCCCTTCCGTGCGCACGGTGACCAAGGCGATGAACCAGGACGGTGGCATCGTGGTGGTGGACACCCCACCCGGCGAGGGGAACGTCGTCCAGGCGGCACTGGCCCGGGCCGACGCCGTCGTGATCCCGACCCGCGCCGGCGGGGTCGAGCCCAACCGGGTCGTGACCACCCTCGAGATGACGCCCCGCAACATCCCCGCCGGCGTCGTCATCTGTTCGGCCCGCCTCGGCACCAACGACCTGGAGGCCACGGTGGAATGGTGGACCGAATTGAAGGTCCCCGTCTGGGGGATCGTGCCCGAGCGGGTCTCCATCGCGAGCGGCCCCGCCGCCGGGCTGTCGAGCGAGGGCCTGGAGCACTACGGCAAGGTGCTGAAGAGGGCCACCACCAGGGCCCGCTGATCCGCCGGGCTCAACGGGCGGTCACCGCCTGCAATTCGGCGTGGTACCGGCTGTCGCGCCACGCGGCGGGGGCCTTCCCGTGCAGTTGGCCGATGAGCTCGGAGAGGAACCACCGGCGCACCGCGACGCTGGTCGGCGACGCCGGCAGCGTCAGCAGCCGTTCCGACAGCCCGAACTCGTCGGCCTCGTCCAGCATCGCGTCGTAGAATTCGCAGGCGACGACGGCGGACTGCGGGAGCACGAGAGTCCAGTCGTAGTGATCGATGTGATTGTCGACCGCCCGCTGCCACATCTCGTCCATGCCCGGACCGAGGCCGTTGAAGCGCGTGCCGATCTCCGAGACCAGCACCGAGAGCCGCTCGGGCAGCGCCGGCGCACTCGGAGTGCTGTCGGCCCGCTCCTTCATGAGTCGGAGCTCGCGGAACAGGGCCTCGTACTCCTCGCTCGACTTCTGCAGCAGCGCCACCGGAATCCCGAGCAGCCGGACTTCGATGTCGGGCGACTCGTCGGACTCGCCGTGGAGACCGGGGTGGGTGATCCCGGCCAGGTCGAACCGGAAGCTCCCGTCGGAGACGTGGGTCGGCGAGACCGGGAAGTCCACCGGCAGCTCGAACCACACGATCTTCCCGCCGTCGACCGCCTGCACCCCCCAGTTCGACGCGAGCGAGTTGAACAGCGTGAGCCCGCGCCCGGTGGCGGCGTCCCGGCCGTACTCCTTGAGGGACGGGAAGGCCGGGTTGCCGTCGGCGACGTCGACGCGGATACGGTCCGAGAGGATGTGGAGGGTCACGCACATCGGGGTGGCCGCGTGCAGCACGGCGTTGGTCACGAGCTCCGAAGTCAGGAGGGCGGCGTAGCCGGTCACTTCGGACGGCAGGCCACGCAGATGCGCGGCAATCCAGTGGCGCGCCACGGGTGTGCTCTCGACCACGGGCTCCAGGTTCAGCGTCGACATGCCACCCCGTGTCGTACCCACAGGCACTTCAGTTATGCGCTCCTCGGTGATGCCGGTGAAATTGAGGCACAGGACGACGACGTCGTCGGTCCGCTCGTCGGTGCTGAGCATGGACGCGAAGGTCACCGCGGCCCGATCGGGCCAGCCCGATCGGGCAATATCCGTTGCGGTGGTCGCCAGGCGCTCCATGCCGTCGGTGATCAGCTCGCCCCGGCGCTCAATGAGCCCGTCGGAGTACATGACGAGTGAGTCGCCGGGATCGAGCATCACCTCGTCCCGCGGGCGCGGCGCCCCGGTCAGGCCCGCCGCGATGAGCAATGAGCGCTGCATGGGGCAGAAGGTCGCGCTGCCGTCGGCGCGTACCACGAGCGGCGGCGGGTGCCCGGCGTTGCTCAGCACGACGCGCCCCGTCGAGGGGGTGATCGTGCCCACGACCGCGGTCGCCACCCGGTCCTCGATCAGGGCGTCGAAGAGGCCGTCGAGCGACGAGAGCACCTCTGTCGGCCCCTGGCCGGCCACCGCGTAGGCGCGGATGGCGCTCCGCACCTGACCCATGAGCGCCGCCGCCGCAGCCCCCTTGCCCATGACGTCGCCCACGCTGAAGAAGATGGAGTCGTCGCCCAACGCGAAGACGTCGTACCAATCGCCCCCGGCGTAGGTACCCGCGACGCCCGCCCGGTACTCGGCGTCGAGGAGCAGGCCGTCGACCACCGGAAGGGAGTCCGGGAGCACCGCGCGCTGCAGCACCTCGGCGACGACGTGCTCACGTTGGAACCGTGTCGCGTTGGACAGGGCGACACCGGCCCTGCTTGCCACCTCCGTGGCCAGTGACACGTCGTCGGCCTCGAAGATGCGGCCGGGCCCGTCGATGAACGTCATGACGCCGATGACGTCTCCGTCGGCCGTGAGCGGGACGGCGAGCGCGGTGGAGACGGTGCGGGGCGGCGTCTCGTCCAGGTCGAGGCCGATGGGCGCGAGCTGCGTTCGCCCGGTGCGGTAGGCGACGGCGGCCGGCGCATCAGAGTCGAAGGGCTCGTACTCCCTGGCCGTGCCCCCGGCGCTCGGTTGCGCAGGCGCGCTCGATTCGTGGACGTCGAGACGCACGAGCCCGTGGTCGCCGGGGACCTGGACGACGCACGAGTCAGCGAGTCTGCCCTCGACGAGGCTCATCGTGCGCCGGATCACCGTGGTGGGCTCGAGGCTCGAGCTCAACAGCCGCGTCACCTCGGAGAGGAGCGACAGTCGCTCGCGTGCCGCCTCGGCGGCGCGCAACGCCTCGCGCTCGTGTTCGAAGACCTGGGCCCGCTCCAGCGCCTGGGCCGTCAGCCCGGCCAGTGTCGACAGGAAGCGGAGGTCGGGCTCGCTCGGCTCGGCCTCCGCCACGAACGCCAGCGACAGGACACCCAGCGGCCCCACGCTCCCGACGAGTGGCTCGGTGACCACCGTCACCGGCTGGGCCAGGTCGCGCAGGACCGACAGCGTGACCTCCGCCGCCATGTCCTCGGCGTTGTCGGCGCCGGCCTCGATCGTGACCATGTCGGTGCACCCCCGGGCGAAGCACGAGCCGGCGTGGCTGCCGTCCACGGGCACCATCCCGCGGGAGAGGAGCGCGGGGTGTCCGCTGCTGGCGAGGCACGAGAGGGCGCGCTCGCCCGCAGCGGGGACGCGCACGACGGCGGAGTGCGCGCCCAGAGCCCGCCGGCCACCCGCGATCGCCGCGTGGGCAACGTCGCCCGGGGTGGTGGCCGCAGCGAGCGCGGAGCTGAGCTGGTGCAGGTGCTGGCTGCGCTCCAGGTTGACGAATTCCGTCAGCGTAAGCCTGGCCCGCTCGACGGCCTGTGCCGCCGCGCCGGTGATCGTGAAGAGGAAGCCCTGGTCGGGGTCCGAGATCTCGCGGTCATGGTCCCAATGCACGATCACGGCGCCGATGGTGTGGTCGGACACGACCAGCGGGACGATGGCCAAGGCGCAGAAGCGGGTGGAGGCGAGCGCCGCGCAGACGTCGGGCCGTTGCCGCCGCAGATCCTCGAGCGACTCCGCGAAGAGCGCGACGTTGTCGCCCAGCACCGGGCCGTCCGGCCGGAGCGCGGCGAGCACCCCGTCGATCGGCTCGTCGGGGTGATAGCCGAAGCGGCGCAGCGTCCGCAGGCGGCCCCGCTCGCCGCTGAGGGCGAAGGTGGCGGCAACGACCCGCAGCTCGTCGCGCAGCGCGGCGAACACGGCGTCTGCCACCTGGGCCGGGTCGGCGGCCGTCGTCAGGGCCCGGGCCATCGTCTGCATGCGCTGAGCAGTCTCGGCCGCCACTCGCCTGCGCCGTTCGTTCCTCGTCTCCGATCGAGCGGTCCACAGTTGGACGTTGCGCTGACCCCGCAGGTGCGAGATCCACATCGCCACGGCCGTCGCGGCCAGCTGGGTGATCACGCGCAGCGTGTGGTTGAGCTCGCCGTAGCTGTGCGGCGGGGTGCTGATGACGAGTACGAAGAACGCCGCCAGCAGCCCGACGATCAGCACGCGCGACGGCCGGGCGAAGGCAGCGGCGATGAAGGGGGCGATGGCCAGGAAGCCGACCAGCGAGACGTTCCCCCCGTACACGGCGAAGACGATCGCCACCGTCGACACCCAGAGGAGCGCCATGAGCGTCGCAACCGCCTCGGCGCGATCGGCGCTGTGACCCCGGGACGCCGCCTGAAGCTCCTCTTCGCCTGGTTCAGGCACGCTCGCTCTCCCGTTCACCGCCGCGGGCTCGTGGGGAAACGCTAACCCTCCCGCCGGTCGCCAGCCACACGTTCCCGCTCGTCACCGGGGTTGTGCAGGGTTTCTCCTACCCGTGTGTGAACCTGGGGAAACCCTGAAGGTTTAGGTTCATTGTCCAGGGGCTATAGAAGGCACGGGCCAATCGGCATTGCACAACGTCCCGGGGGCGGGCCCGGGCCATCGTGCGGGACGCAGGAGGGTGGAGTGGATCAGGAGTTCCAGATAGAGGAGCGGGCCGGCACGGCGCCCCCCGTGATCGCGGTCAGCGGCGAGATCGACGTCGCCACGGCCCCGCAGCTGCGCGAGTGCCTGCACCGCGTCATCGCGCAGGGTGATTCGACCGTCGTCCTCGACCTCCTGGGCGTGACCTTCCTCGACTCCACCGCGCTCGGGGTGCTCGTCGGAGCGTTGAAGCGATGCCGGGAAGACGGGGGTGACCTGCACGTCGTCGTGGCGGATCCGCGGATCGTCAAGATCTTCGAGATCACGGGGCTCACCAACGTGTTCACCATCGCGGACTCACTGCAGGCCACCGGCCGATCGTGACGGAGGCGACCGACAAGCTGGTGACGGGCGACCGCATTGAGCTGAGGTTTCCGGCGCGGGGTGACCTGATCGTGCTGGCGCGGCTCGTCACGAGCGCGATCTCGGCGCGCGCCGGTTTCGACATCGAGGAGCTCGAGGATCTCCGGCTGGCGGTGGGCGAGCTCTGCCTGCTCACCCTGCACGGCAGCGACGCACGGCACGGGGACCTGTGCCTGGAGCTCACGGTGCTGAACGAGGCCATCGGGGTCGTCTGCACCCTCGAGCGGGCCGCCGCCGAGGTGCCCGGGCCCGAAGGTGACGAGATCGCACTTCTCAGCGAACAGATCCTCGACGCCCTGGTGGACGAGCACGGGAGGGAGAGCCAGGACGGCTCGGTGCGTGCCTGGCTGCGAAAGCGCCGGGGGGGGCATGCAGAGTGACGGTGGGCCGGGAACAAGATCCCGGGTCACAGTCCGACACCACGGGAACGCAGAGCCCATTCCTCACGCCGGCTGAACGCGAGGAGCTCATCACCTCGAACCTGGGGCTGGCCCACCAGCTCGCCCGGAGGTTCCTCCACCGCGGCGAACCGCTGGACGACCTGGTGCAGGTGGCGTCGGTGGCCCTCGTGAAGTCGGTCGACCGCTTCGATCCGTCGCGCGGCGTGGACTTCGCCGCGTTCGCGACTAGGACGATCATCGGCGAGCTGAAGCGGCACTTCCGCGACAAGGGCTGGGCGGTGCGCGCCAGCCGGCGGGTGCAGGAGCTCTACCTCGAGCTCGGACACGCCACCGCCGCCCTGGTCCAGCAGCTCGGCCGCAGCCCGAACGTCACCGAGCTGGCCGAGGCCACCGGCGCGACCGAGGAGGCCGTCATCGAGGCAATCGAGGCGGGACAGGGCTACCGCGCCGCGTCGATCGACGCCTCCGAGAGCGAGGACGACCCCCTCTCGGCGCGTCTCGGCGAGTACGACGGCAATTACGAATCGGTGGAGGACAGGGCGCTCCTCGGCCCGGCGCTCGCCACCCTCCCCCCGCGCGAGCAGTCGATTCTGCGCATGCGCTTCGTCGACGGGCTCACCCAGTCCGAGATAGCCGTGGCGGTGGGCGTGAGCCAGATGCACGTGTCGCGGCTGCTCTCCTCCAGCCTGCAGAAGCTCCGGCAGGGCATCGAACAGGCAGGGACCGAGCAGGCCTGAGCGACGAAATCGGGCACCCGGATGCGTGTTGCCTCGAGAAAAGGTGATGAAATTCCCAGATCGCAGCCTAGATCAGTGATTTAAGGCGGCAATTCCGGCGCCCGTTGAGTATCGTGCAGGTCCATCCCGTGAACGAACAGGGGGGTGGCCGTGGTACATCTCGATGCTTCGCTGGCTGAGCAGGGGGAATCAGGGGACAAGGGCCTGAAGGAAGGGGCCCTCGGCTTCGTCTCCTCCGTTGTGGTGGGCGTCGCCTCCACCGCCCCGGCCTACAGCCTGGCCGCCACGCTCGGCTTCGTGGTCATCGCCATCGCCGGCCTGCAGGCGCCCATCATCACCATCCTGGCCTTCGTGCCGATGCTGCTCATCTCCTACGGCTACAAGGCCCTCAACGCCGCCGACCCCGACTGCGGCACCACGTTCACCTGGGCCACCCGGGCCTTCGGGCCCAAGACGGGCTGGCTGGGTGGCTGGGGGATCATCGCCGCCGACATCCTCGTGATGGCCAGCCTGGCCCAGATCGCCGGCCAGTACGTGTTCCTGCTCTTCGGCGCCAACGGCATCGGACACAACGCGGACAGCGGGTGGGTGCTGCTGGTCGGGATCATGTGGATCGTGGTCATGACCGCCATCTGCTACGTCGGGATCGAGATCTCGGCCAACTTCCAGAAGGCGCTCCTCGGCATCGAGCTGGTCATGCTCACGGTGCTCTCGGTGGTGGCCCTCTACAAGGTGGGGGCGGGCAAGGCCCCCGTCGGCCACCTCGCCCCCAGCTGGTCCTGGTTCAACCCGTTCGCCGTTCCGGGCCCCGAGAGCTTCATGGTCGGTTTCACCCTCATGTTGTTCGTCTATTGGGGCTGGGACACCGCCGTCTCGGTGAACGAGGAGACCAAGGAGCGCGACAAGATCCCGGGCCGGGCCGCCGTCACGTCCACCCTCATCCTGCTGGCCATTTACGCCATCGTGATCATCGCCACCCAGTCCTACGCCGGTGTCGGCACCAAGGGGATCGGCCTCTCCAACCCGAACAACGTCGGTGACGTGCTCTCGGTCCTGGGCAGCTCCATCTTCGGGTCCTCCGGGTTCGGGAGCTTCCTCTCCCACCTCCTCCTCCTGATGGTGCTCAGCTCGGCCGCCGCCTCGACCCAGACGACGATCCTGCCGACCGCCCGCACCACGCTGTCCATGGCGGTGTTCAAGGCCGTCCCGAACGCCTTCGGCAAGATCCACCGGCGGTTCCTCACGCCGACCACCTCCACGCTGACCATGGGCGGCCTCTCCATCGTGCTCTACGTGGTGATGAATTACGTGTCGAACGGCAACAGCGTCATCGAGGACTCGGTGTCGGCCCTCGGGGTGTGGATCGCCTTCTACTACGGGCTCACCGGCTTCTCGTCATTCTGGTACTACCGCAAGACCCTGGGCGAGAACGCCAGGACCCTGTGGCTGCGGGGCATCCTGCCCCTGCTCGGCGGCATCATCCTGTGGTTCGCCATGTTCTGGTCCTTCTGGTACTACTGGAAGCCGGTCAACAGCTACAGCCACTTCACCCTGCCCGGCACCCACCGGGTCATCGGCGGCGTCTTCGCGCTCGACGTGGGCACGGTGATCATCGGCGTGGTGCTGATGTACGCCTGGATGGCGTTCCGCCCGGCTTTCTTCCGGGGTGAGATCCTCAACCGCGACACCCCGACGCGGGTGCCGGCGGACGTCGGCGTGCCGGTCGGGCTGTTCGGGATCGAGCCGTTCGACGGTGCGGAGAGCGACGGCGCCGGGGCGAGCAAGGAGCCGACGGAAGCCGAATAGCCTCGGAACCTGCCGGGCGGGCTGCACGAGGCGGATGCCCGAGCGCCTGCGTTCCATTAGACCGTGTGACGGCCGGAACGCGGCCCGACAGACCGAGGTGGAGGTTCCATGACGAAGAGGCTGGAAGGGACGGTCGCGCTGGTGACCGGCGCGAGCAGCGGCATCGGCGAGGCCACGTCCGTCGCCCTGGCCGAGGAGGGGGCGACCGTCGCCCTGGTGGCCCGCCGCCGCGACCGGCTCGAGGCCCTGGCCGAGCGTATCGGGGGAGCGGGCAAGGCGCTGGTGATCGAGGCGGACGTCACCGATCCGGACCAGGCCGCGGGGGCGGTCGCCTCGACGGTGGCCGAGCTGGGCCGGCTCGACACGCTGGTGAACAACGCCGGTGTCATGCTGCTCGGGCCGATCGTCGACGCTCCCATCGAGGAGTGGCAGCGCATGGTCAACCTCAACCTGCTGGGGCTGCTCTATTGCACCCACGCCGCGCTGCCGCACCTGCTGTCGGCAGCGGAGGCCGAGCCCCGCTCGGTGGCCGACATCGTGAACGTGAGCTCCGTCGCCGGCCGCGTGGCGCGCCTCAACAGCGGCGTCTACAACGCGACCAAGCACGGCGTCGGTGCCTTCAGCGAGTCCCTGCGCCAGGAGGTCACGGCCCGCCACGTACGGGTGACGCTCGTTGAGCCGGGGGCGACGGCCACCGAGCTGGCCTTCCACAACCGACCCGAGATCCTCGATGGCATGGCCCAGACCTTCGGGGGCATCGAGATCATGCACGCCGAGGACATCGCCGAGAGCATCCGCTACGCGGTGACGCAACCGCGTCGGGTCGCGGTGAACGAGATCCTTATCCGGCCGACCGAACAGGAGCGCTGAGATCGAACGCGTGGCGGTCGTCGGGTGCTCGGGATCGGGCAAGACCACCCTGGCGCTCGAGCTGGCACGGGCGCTCGGTGCGCCCCACGTGGAGCTCGACGCCATCTACCACCAGCCGGGCTGGACGCCGCTCAGCGACGACGAGTTCCGGGCCCTGGTGGCCGAGGCGACGGAGGCGCCCCGCTGGGTGGTCGACGGCAATTACTCCGTGGTGCAGGAGGTGGTCTGGCAGAAGGCCGACACGGTCGCGTGGTTCGACCTGTCCTACGCGACCGTCATGGGCCGGACCATCCGGCGCACGGTGCGGAGGACCGCGACCCGGCAGGAGCTGTGGAACGGCAACAAGGAGCCCTTCTCCAACCTCTGGTCACTGAACCCCGAGAAGTCGATCATCGCCTGGACAGCCAGCCGGCACAAGGTCTACCGCCGGCGTTACGCGGCCGCCGAGATCGACCCCCGCTGGGACCACCTGGAGTTCGTCCGCCTGCGCTCGCAGGCGGACGCCGATGCGTTCGTGGCTGGCGTGGCGTCCGCCACGACGAAGGAGGAATGACCGATGGATCTCGAGCTGGACGGCCAGGTCGTGCTCATCACGGGCGGCACCGACGGACTCGGCCTCGCCCTCGCCAGCCAACTCGCCACCGAGGGCGCGTCGGTCGCCGTCTGCGGCCGTGACGAGGAGCGGCTGCGCGTGGCCCGGGCCACCCTGGCGGACGCGGACGGCGACGCGCTGGTGCAGCGGGCGGACGTCTCGTCGCCCGCCGACCTCGAGGCGTTCGTCGACGCCGCCGTCGGCCGCTGGGGCCGCATCGACGGGGTCGTGCACAACGCGGGCCGGTCGGCGGCCGGGCGCTTCGAGTCGACGGACGACGCGGCGTGGGAGTCCGACATCGACCTGAAGCTCATGGCCGCGGTCCGTCTGACCCGCCTCGCCCTGCCGCACCTGCGGGTCAGCCGGGGCGCCGTCGTGTTCACCCTCGCCATGGCCGCCAAGGCGCCCGGCGCGGCCAGCGAGCCGAGCTCGGTCACCCGCGCTGCCGGAATGGCGCTCATGAAGGCGCTCTCCAAGGAGCTGGGGCCCGACGGCATCCGGGTCAACGCCGTGCTGATCGGGTTGATCGAGAGCGGGCAGTGGGTCCGGGCCGCGGCCGCCTCGGGCCTGGAGCTGGAAGGGTTCTACGAGCGCTTCGCCCAGGACTCGGGCATCCCTATGGGCCGCTTCGGTCGCGCCGGGGAGTTCGCCGACCTGGGCTGCTTCCTGCTCTCGGCCCGCGCCTCGTACCTCACCGGCGCGGCGATCAACCTGGACGGGGGGCTCTCGCCCGCTGTCTGAGCGGCTCACTGCGCCGCCGGGCGCGCCTCCTCGTTGTAGCCGACGGTCTCGGTGGCATCGCCCTCGCCGCCCGGCGTGAGCCCGACGGCGAAGCCGTCGATCCGCTCCACGCGGGTGAGGGCGTCGACGTGCGGCCGGCCCTCCCCGCCCCACTTGGCCTTGGCGGCCCGGCGGGCCGAACGCTCGTCGTCGGCCACCACGAAGACGACCTCGTGGTCCTCGCCCATCCGGCCGGGGCCGAGCTCGCCCCCGAGGTACGCCGCGTAGAGGTGCACGCGGGGCAGCGTAGCGAGTACGAAGGGGGCCATGACTCCCGATACGTCGACTCCCGACACGTTGCAAGGCAGCACCATCGTCGTCACCGGCGTCACCGGCCAGGTGGCGCGCCCGCTGGCCATCTCCCTCGCCCGCGACAACCGGGTGATCGGGGCGGCCCGCTTCTCCGACGCGGCGGCCCGCACACAACTCGAGGCCGCAGGGGTCGAGTGCGTGCCCGTGGACCTGGTGACCGGCGATGTGGGGGGCCTGCCGGCGGATGCCGACTACGTGCTCAACTTCGCGGTGGCCAAGACCAACGACTGGGAGAGGGACCTGGCGGCCAACAGCGGCGGCCTCGCGTACCTGATGGAGCACCACCGCGGCGCCCGTGCCTTCCTGCACTGCTCGTCCACGGCGGTCTACAAGCCCGACGGGCACCGGGTCTTCGACGAGGACGGGCCCCTCGGTGACAACCACGGGGTCTGGCCCTTCCTGCGCACCTACAGCATCTGCAAGATCGCGGCAGAGGGCACGGCGCGCTGGGGCGCGGAGCGGTTCGGCCTGCCGACCACGATCGCCCGCCTCTCGGTGCCCTACGGCGACAACGGCGGGTGGCCCGCCATCCACCTCCACATGATGCTGTCGGGTCACGCCGTGCCGGTCCACCTCGACACTCCCAGCGTGTACCACCCGCTGCACAACGACGACATCCTCGCCATGGTGCCCCGCCTCCTCGGCGCGGCTTCGATCCCCGCCGTGACGGTCAATTGGGGCGGGAGCGAGCCCGTCAGCATCGAGGAGTGGTGCACCTTCCTCGCCGAGCTGGCCGGAACCGAGGCACGCTTCGACCCCACCGATCAGACCATCGATAGTGTGGAGATCGACACGACGCGCATGCACGAGCTCGTGGGGCGGACGACGGTCCCATGGCGCGAGGGGATGCGCCGCATGGCCAAGGCGTTGCACCCCGACCGGGTGGCGTGAACGCCATCCGCTTCGAGGTGTGCGACCCGGACGAGCTGCCGGCCTCCGAGCTCCTGGCCGCCATGCGGGCCGAGCTCAACGACGACTACGAGACACCCAGCCGGCTGGACAACCCCCCGCTGCAGCCGGCCGAGCTGAGGCCGCCCGGCGGCGCCTACCTCGTCGGCTACGAGGGTGCCGACGCCGTGGCCGGGGGAGGGCTGCGGCGCCTGGGCGACGGCGTGGCGGAGATCAAGCGGATGTACGTCCGCCCCGCCGCACGCTCGCGCGGCGTGGCGGCCGCGCTGCTGGCGGCGCTCGAGAGCGAGGCGGTGTCGCTCGGCTACCACGTGGCCCGCCTCGACACCGGTCCCAAGCAGGTGCACGCGCAGCGCCTGTACCGGCGGACCGGGTACGTGGAGGTGCCGGCATACAACGACAACCCGTTCGCCTGCTTCTGGGGGGAGAAGCGGCTGGTGTGAGCCGGCGGCTGCGCCGGTCCGGCGCCCGGACACGCCCGCGGCGGGGACGGTGACGGAATCGCCCGAACGGCGTGGACGACCGTCCTGCTCCTCGCTCTGCGGCCCGACCCGACGCTCCTCGCCGTCCTGGCCGTCGGCGCGAGCGCGATCGCGTTCTCGGTCCAGCGGGTGAACTTCGGGCTCTCCATCACGTTCGTCACGTGCATCTTCGTCCTGCTCACCGCCTTCGGCGGGTTTCCGGCGAGGACCGCGATCTCGAACCGGGTCTCTAGAAGGTCCAGACCTCCACGACCTGATCCGTCTCGGGCAGCGCGCCCGTCCCCTCGTAGGTGGCGCGGGCAGCGTCGTTGTCGCGGTCGGTGACGACCCACATGCCGTAGCAGCCGGCCTCGCGGGCGACGCCGGCCAGCCGCTCGACCAACGCCCGCCCGATGCCCCGGCGACGGGCGGGCGCATCCACCGCCAGCTCGTACAGGAACATCTCGGTGCCCTTGTCGGGATGGGTCACCTCCACCCCGCTGACGAAGCCCACCGCCCGGCCGTCCTCGTAGGCGACCAGCAGGTGGTGGCCGTCCTCGGCGAGGAAGCGGGACGTCGCCGCCGGCTCGGCCGGACCGTCGAACAGGTGGGAGGCCGCCGTGACGAGGCGCTCGTCGCCGGGGCGGCACACCCTGATCTCCACGGCCGTCAGCCCGGATCGCGGCCGGGGCGGGCCTGGAGCGCGGCCCACACCATCGCCAGCTGCAGCGGGAGGCGGCCCCAGGCGACGGCGCGGCTGTCCGCCGGGCCCTGGTTGCGCCCCGTCCCGGCGTCGAGCGCCATCTGCACGTTGGCCGGGAAGACGGCCGCCAGCGTGGCCACGCTGGCCGCGGCGGCCCATCGCGTGCGCCGGACCAGCCCGGCTGCGCACACCAGCTCGACCAGCCCGCTGGCGTAAATGAGCGCGGTGTGGCGCTCCTCGGGGATGGCGCGCGGCATGATCGACGCGAAGGCCTGCGGGCGGACGAGGTGCACGATGCCGCTGGTCGTGAAGACCGCGGCGAGCGCCAGGGGAGCACGACGCCGGAGGCTGCGCACGACGGGGACTGTACTCTGGCGGCCGTGGGGACCCAAGTGACGATCGTCGGTGGGGGCAGCTATCAGTGGGGCCCGGAGCTGATGGCCGACCTCTTCGGTACGCCGGCGCTGTCGGGCATGCGCCTCGTGCTCCAGGACATCGACCCGGCTCCGCTGCCCAAGATGGAGGCGCTGGCCCACAAGCTCAACGACGCCATGGAGGCCAAGGCGACCATCGCCGCCACCACCGACCTCCCCATCGCCCTCGACGGTGCCGACTTCGTCATCGTGTGCATCTCGACCGGCGCCTTCCGATCGATGGCGGTGGACCTCGACGTGCCGGCGGCGCACGGCATCACCCAGACCGTGGGCGACACCGTCGGCCCGGGAGGCATCAACCGCGCCCTGCGCAACATCCCGGTCCTGGTCGGCATCGGCAAGGCCATGGAGCAGCACTGCCCCGATGCCTGGCTCTTCAACATCACCAACCCCATGACCGCCCTGACGAGGTCGGTGTGCCGGGAGACCAGCATCAAGACGGTGGGGCTCTGCCACGAGGTGGGCAACTTCTGCATGGACCTGGCCATCGCGCTCGGCCGGCCGCTCGAGGCGGTCACGGCGTCGGTGACGGGCGTCAACCACTTCCCCGTGCTCACGTCCCTCCGGGTGGACGGCGCCGACGGGTTCGACGTGCTGCGGACGTTGGTCGACGAGGTGGGCGGCCTGGAGTCGCTCGCGCCCTACGAGGGACGCCCGGAGGCCGAGACCTTCTCCAAGCTCGACTTCGCCCAGCGCCACCTCTTCAAGCTGACGCTGCTCGACCGCTGGGGCACCTTCCCGGCCGCCGGCGACCGGCACATCGCGGAGTTCGTCTCCTTCGCCCTCACGCCCGAGTCGGGCTGGGGCGCGGCGTACAACATCGGGCTGAGCCCGATCTCGAGGCGGGAGGCGCACCAGGCCGGGTACATCGCCGACGTCGACGCCTGGCTGGCGGGCACCAAGGACCTGCAGACGTGGCAGTCGGGTGAGCTGCCCTCACCGATGATCCAGGCCATGCTCACCGGGGAGCCCTTCGAGGCGCCGGTCAACATCCCCAACGCGGGCCAGGCCGTCGGATTGCCGCCCGACGTCGTGCTCGAGTCGATCTGCGTCATCGACGGGGACGGGATCCGCGGCCGCGACCGCTCCGTGCTGCCGGCACCCTACGACGAGATCGTGCGGCGCCACGTCGCCACGCAGGAGCTCACCGTCGAGGCCGCCGTCCGCGGGGACCGTGGCCTGGCCGCCGAGGCCTTCGCGCTCGACCCGCTGGCCGGCCGGGGTGACCTGCGCGTCATGGAGGCCATGGTGGCCGAGCTGCTCGCCGGCACGGCCGAGTGGCTGCCCCAGTTCGCCTAGGACCGGCCGAGACGTCTGGAGGGACACACATGCGCATCGGATTCATCGGGCTGGGCGCCATGGGGCTGCCGATGGCGGGGCACCTGGTTTCCGCCGGTCACGAGGTCACCGTGGCCTCGCGTGGGCGGGGGCCGGTCGACGCCGCCGTCGCCGCCGGGGCGGCCGACGGGGGATCGCCGAAAGGTGTGGCCGAGGTGTCGGACGTGATCTTCCTGTGCGTGCCCAACTCGCCCGAGGTGGTCGAGGTGGTGGACGCCATGCTGCCCGTGCTCGGAACCGGGCGGACGGTCGTGGACTGCTCCACCATCGACCCCGAGGTGGAGCGGGCCCAGCACGCCCGCGTCGCGGGGACCGGGGCGCAGTACCTCGACGCGCCGTTGTCGGGCGGCACCGCGGGTGCGCAGAAGGGCACCCTCACGCTCATGGTCGGTGGCGACGCCGGGGTGCTGGCGCAGACCGAGCCGGCCATGGAGCCCTTCGCCGGGTTGATCGTGCACGTCGGCGGCCCGGGCATGGGTCAGGTGGTCAAGCTGTGCAACCAGGTGATCTACGCGGCCCAGATGACCGCGACGGCGGAGGCCACCGCCATGGCGGCGACGTCGGGCGTCGACATGGAGAAGCTGCTGCTGGTCCTCACCCATGCCACCGGCGACTGCGTGGCGGTGCGCACGCGGCTGCCGGTACCCGGCGTCATCCCCGAGAGCCCGGCGTCGAACGGCTGGCAGCCGGGATTCATGACCGACCTGATGGCCAAGGACATCGACCTGGCCATGGCGTACGCGGCACGCCGTGGCGTGGTGGTGCCCACCACGGCGGCGGCGCGCCAACTGCTCACGGCGGCGAGCGCCGCCGGCTACGGCCGGGAGGACTTCTCCTCCCTGGCCAAGGTGGTCCTGTCGCTGGCCGGAGCCGGATGACCGCACCCGGGCCGCTGCCCATCCCCTCGCTCATCCTGGCGGCGGACCACCGCGCCCGGGCGGTGTTGACCACCGAGAACTGGGCCGAGTTCTTCGGGGCGCTGGCCCAGGCGCTGCCCTTCTGCGACGGGATCCTGGCCACCGCCGAGCCCCTGACCGGCCTGGCGGCTGCGGGCCACATCACGGCGCTGCACCGCACCTACCTCTCCATCAACCGGACCGGCCTGGCCGGGTCCGCCTTCGAGCTCGACGACCGTCTGGTGGCCAGCGTGCCCCGTGCCGCGGCCGACGGTTGGACCGGCGTCAAGCACATGACGCGCATCGACATGGAGGACCCCGTGACGGCGTCCGCGCTCGAACTGCTGGGCCAGGTGCTCGAGCAGTCGCGCGACGCGGGGCTCGAGGCCCTCGTCGAGCCGCTGGTGTGGCACGAGGGACGGGTACAGCGCGACGTCGACGCTGTCGTGCTGGCGTCGGTCATCGCGCACGACATCGGGGCCCCCGTGATCAAGGTCCCGGTGCCCGCGTCGAGCCCGGGCGCCGACCGCCAGCGCGCGGTGGCCCGGGTGGTGGCGAGCGTCGGCGTGCCCGTCCTCTTCCTCGGGGGCCCGCGCAGCGAGGCGGGACGCGACCGCGTGCTCGACGAGGTGCGCGACGTCATGGAGGGCGGGGGCGCCGGCATGGCCATGGGGCGGACGCTGTACCAGGACCCGGACCCGGCGGAAATGGCCGGCCTCGTCGACGCGCTGGTGCACGGCCGGTGATCCTGACCATCGACTTCGGGACGACCGTCACCAAGGTCGGGCTGTGGGGCGACGGTGGCCTGGCCGCGCTGGCCCGTTCGGAGCTCACCACGACGCACCCCGAGGTCGGTTGGGCCGAGCAGGACCCGCTGCGCTGGTGGACCACGCTGGTCATCGCGTGCGCCGAAGCGCGGGCCCAGGCACCGCGGGCGTTCGCGGAGGTCGACGTCGTCGCGTGCTCGGGAGCCCGGCAGACCTTCGTCCCGGTGACCGCGAAGGGGGACCCCGTCGGCAAGGGCATCCTGTGGTCCGACCACCGGGCCGCCGCCGAGGCGCGGGCGCTGGCGGAGCGGATGGGCGGCGACGACATCAACCGGGCCCGTACCGGGATCCCGCTCGACGCCGGTGCGGTGGCGGCGAAGCTGGCCTGGCTGGCCGAGCACGAGCCCGGGCGCCTCGACGCGGCCGATCTCGTCCTTTCGCCGCGCGATCTGGTCGTCTACCGCATGACGGACCAGGCGGTCACGGACGCCACGTTCGCGTCGCGCAGCGGGCTGTACGACTTCGACGGCAACGCCGTGCGGGAGCTGGCCGGCCCCGCGCTGGGCAAGCTCCCGAGCGTCGTCGCGTCGGACACCGTCGTCGGCCAGCTGAAGTCGGTGCCGGGCGCGGAGCTCGGGCTGCGGCCCGGCATCCCCGTGGTCATCGGCGCCGGTGACCGCCAGTGCGAGGTGATGGGATCGGGTGCGTCGGAGGACCACCCGATGGTCAGCTGGGGCACCACCGGCAACGTGTCGGTGCCCGTGCACGAGCGTCCCGTCCCCTCACCGGCCGGGGCGGTGGTGACACGGGCGGCGGACGGGGGCTGGCTGCTCGAGGGTGGCCTGTCGGCTGCCGGCTCCTTCCTGGCCTGGCTCGGGAGGCTGCTCGGGAGCACACCCGACGAGCTGGCGCGCCTGGCGGGGGAGAGCCCCCCGGGCGCACGCGGGGTGGTGGCGGTGCCGTGGCTCGACGGGGCCCGTGCCCCGTGGTGGCGCGACGACGCCCGGGCGGGCTTCGTGGGACTGGGGGCGGCCCACGGCGCCAACGACCTGGCGCGGGCCGTCATGGAGGCGGTGGCCTGGGACGTGCTGCGCGTGATGGAGGTCGTGACGGTGGGCCGCCTCGGGGGCTCGACCGCGGCGGGCGTGACCCTCGGCGGCGCCGGGTCGGGGCTGCCCGTGTGGGTCGAGGTCCTCACCTCGGTCCTCGGGGTGCCCGCGACGCGCCACCGCTCGGGCGAGGCGGCCTCGGCAGGCGCCGCGCTGCTGGCGGGCCGCGCCCTCGGCATGGGTCTCTCGCTCGACGTGCTCGACCCCGTCGAGGCACTCATCGAGCCGGACCCCGGCGCGGTCGAGGTCTACCGCAGCCTGCGGCCCCGGGCCGACCACGTCGCCGAGGCGGTGCTGGCCGCGACCGAGACGGTGCCCGGTCCGGCACGCAGCCCCGCCTACTGAGAGTGCGCGTCGAGCTCGCCTACGGTCGCCGGGGGACGTCGGTCGAGGTGCCCGACACCGCCGAGGTCGTCGCGCCGGTGGACCTGCCCGCGCTCGACGACGAGGCGGCGGCCATCACCGAGGCGCTCCGGCATCCGCTGGCGGGGCCACCGCTGGCCGAGATCGCCGGGCGGCCCGGGACGGTGGCCGTCGTCTTCCCCGACCTGACACGTCCCATGCCGAACCGCACCGTGCTGCCGCCGCTGCTGGCCGAGCTGGCGCGGGCCGGGGTGCCCGACGAGCGCATCACGCTCCTGTGCGCCACCGGGACGCACCGGCAGGCCACGGCCGCGGAGATGGAGGAGCTCGTGGGCCCGGGCATCGTGGCGCGCTACGCCATCGTCGACCACGACGCGACGAGCGACGCCCACGTGTGCGTGGGCGAGGTCGACGGGACTCCGGTGCTGCTGCAGCGCCAGTACGTCGAGGCCGACGTGCGCATCGTCACCGGGTTCGTCGAGCCCCACTTCTTCGCCGGCTTCAGCGGAGGCCCCAAGGCGGTGTGCCCCGGTCTGGCCGCCAGCGAGACCATCCTCGAGGCGCATCACCCCCGGCGGATCGCCGACACCCGGGCCACCTTCGTCACCCGGGCCGGGAACCCGGTGCACGACTTCGTCCGCGCCGCCACGGCGCTGGCGCCGCCGCACCTCTCGCTCGACGTCGCCATCAACCGGGCGCGCCGGGTGGCGGCCGTCTTCGCGGGCCCGCTGCCCGCGGCCCACGACGCCGCCTGCGCGTACGTGCGGTCCTCCGCCGTGCGCGAGGTGGAGGCACCCTTCGACCTCGTCGTCTCGACCAACGGCGGGTATCCCCTCGACCGCAACCTCTACCAGGCCGTCAAGGGCATGGCCGCCGCCGAGCGCATCGTGCGAGACGGTGGGATCATCGTCATGGCGGCCGCCTGCGAGGACGGCATGCCGGCAGGCGGTGCGTTCGCCCGGCTGCTGCAGGGCGCGGCCACGCCGGCCGACCTGGCCGGCGCCACCGCCGAGCCGGAGCTCGACCGCTGGCAGACCCAGGTCCTCGGCCGCGTGCTGGCCCGCGCCGAGGTGCACCTGCACACCGGTGGTCTCGACGAGCGCGCCGTCGCCGCCGCGCTGCTCGTGCCGGCCCCCGATCTCGACAGCGCCGTCGCGGGGGCGCTGGAGCGGCTCGGCCCCGCGGCGCGGGTGGCCGTCATCCCCGAAGGCCCGCTCACCGTCGCGACCCTGCGCCCGGAGGTCTGAGGCGGCCACCCCTATCTGACGTTGGTGTCAGGGATAGAGTCCCCAACCGGTGCCCGACGATCCGCTGTTCGACTTCGCCGTCCCAGAGGACCTGCTCCGGGAGGCGGTGGCTCAGGTCCGGGACCCCGACGTGGTGGCGGACATCGACGTCATGCCCGGCACGGGGGAGGGGAAACCACCGCCGCTGCTCGGCATCCTGCACAGCTACGGCTACGCGCCACTCGTCCTCATGACCGCGGCGGCGCTGGTCCCGGGGACGTTCGGCAACGGCATCTCGCTCATCGGCAGGAACCTCGAGACGTCGTTCCACATGTCGAACGCCTCGCTCGGTGCCGTGGCCTTCATCGCCCAGGTCTCCCAGCTCCTGTGGGCCGTGCCACTGGCGCTGTGGGCCGACCGGGGGAGCCGCAAGCTGGTGGCCGGCGTCGCCCTGCTGGTCTTCGCCGGCTTCGGAGCCCTGATGGCGATCTCGCCCAACGTCTGGTGGTTCGCCTTCCTGTACCTGGCGGCATCGGTCGGCACCGGGGTGAACAACACGGTGCACAATTCGTACCTGTCCGACGCCTACCCGACCGAGGGACGGGGGCGGATCTTCAGCTGGCACAACCTCTCCGACCCCATTTCGCAGACGATCGGGATCCTCATCTTCGGCTACGTGGTCACGATCTCGCACGACTGGCGCTACGGGCTGCTGGTGGCGCTGGCAGGGATTCCGCTCGGCCTGGCCCTCTTCACGCTGAAGGAGCCGGAGAAGGGCGCCAACGAGAGCAGCCATATCCTCAAGGCGTCGGGCATGGACCTCCATTCGCAGCAGGAGAAGGCACCCCGGGTCCTCCTCGGCTCGGCCGTGACCCGGCTGCTGCGGGTGCGCTCGCTCTACTTCGAACTGGTGGCGGTGGCCATCCTCGGCTTCGCCGGGACGGGTGCCGGACTGTTCGGCAACCTTTTCTTCATCGACAAGTTCCACCTCGACACGGCGTCGCGCAGCGAGGTGTACGCCATCATCGGCCTGGCCGCCTTCCTCGGGCTCCCCATCGCCTACGTGTTCGGCGACCGCTACTTCCGCAAGGCCCCGCAGCGCCCGCTCGTCATCGCCGGCATCTGCATCACGGCGTACGGAAGTTTCTACGTCCTCTCCCTCTACGTGCCACAGCTCTGGCTGGTGGTGACGCTGCAGTTCCTGGCCAACGCGGCGGTGTCCCCGTTGGCCATCTGCATCTTCCTGACACTGGCCGCCACCGCCCCACCCGAGATGCGCACCATCTGTTTCGCCATGTTCGGCGTGTACTCGCTCGTCTTCGGCGGCTTCGCCGGGTCGGTGCTGGTGGGCGCGATATCAGATGCCATCGGCGGCCTGCACGGCATCGTGGTGTCGCTCACGCTGATCTTCCCGGTCTGCGCCATCGGCGGGCTCCTGCTCGTCATCGGCTCACGCAGCGTGCGCCGGGACATCACCTTGGTAATTGAGGACGTCCTCGAGCGCTACGCCGAGGGGAAGCGGCGGCAGGCGGGTGGGGGCATCCCGGCCCTCCAGGTTCACAACCTCGACTTCTTCTACGGCACCAACCAGATCCTCTTCGACGTCAACCTCGAGGTCGCGGAGGGGGAGATGGTGGCGCTGCTGGGGACGAACGGCGCCGGCAAGTCGACCCTGCTGCGCGCCGTCTCGGGGTTGTCGCACCCGCACCGTGGCGTGATCCGCGTCTTCGGCATGAACTCCACCTACCTGGAGCCCGAGCAGATCATCGACCAGGGGGTGGCGCTGCTGGTCGGCGGCAAGATGACCTTCTCGGGCCTCACGGTGCGTGACAACCTGCGCATCGGCGGGCACATCCTGCGGCGCGACCGGGCCCGGGCCGCCGGCGCCATCGACGAGGCCCTCGAGGTCTTCCCCGAGCTGGCGGCGCGCATCGACCAGCCGGCCGGCACGCTCTCGGGAGGGGAGCAGCAGATGCTGGCGCTGGCCCGGGTCATGATGACCAAGCCGCGACTGCTCATGATCGACGAGCTGGCGCTCGGCCTGGCACCGATGACGGTCGACCGCCTGATGGGCATTGTGCGACGGATCAACGCGGACGGCACGACGGTGATCATCGTCGAGCAGAGCGTGAACCGGGCGCTCAGCCTGGCCTCGCGCTGCTTCTTCATGGAGCGCGGCGCCATCCGCTTCGACGGGCCGACCGCCGAGCTGCTCGAGCGCGACGACCTCCTGCGCCCCGTCTTCCTGGGCGCCGCCGGGGCCGGGCTCGCCTGACCGTGCTGCCCCTCCTGGCCTTGTCCGCCCCGAGCGGGATCGTCCTGCAGGGGGCCATCATCGGCCTCGGGTACGGCCTGTTGGCTGTCGGCCTCGTCCTGATCTACCGCACCAACCGGATCATCAACTTCGCCCAGGGCCAGGTCGGGGTCATCGCCGCCGTCTTCCTGGTCAAGCTCACCGCCGACTTCCACTTCGAGTACTGGTTCTCCCTCGTCCTCGCGATCGGGCTGGCCGCCGGCGTGGGCGCGCTCTCCGAGCTGGTGCTGCGCCGGCTCTTCGTCCGTGCCCGGGTGCTCCTCATGGTGGCCACCATCGGTCTGAGCCAGGTGCTGCTGGCCCTCACCGCGCTGCCCTTCATCCGGCCCAAGAACCTCTACGAGCCGGTCCCGGTGCCCTTCGACATCTCGTTCTCCATCGGGACGGTGATCTTCACGCCGGCACAGGTGCTCACCTTGATCGTGGCGCCCATCGTCGCCATCGCACTCGCCGTGGCGGTGCGTTCGACCAACTGGGGCCTGTCCATGCGCGCCATGTCGGAGAATGCCGACTCGGCCCGCCTCTCGGGTGTGTGGATCCGCCGCACCTCGACGTTGACGTGGACGATGGCGGGCGCCCTCTCCGCCTTCAACGCCATCCTCAACGCGCCGGGCCAGACGAGCGCGCTGACCCAGGCCCTCAGCCCGGACCTGCTGCTGTTCGCCCTCACGGCCGCGCTCATCGGCGCCATGGTGAACCTGACCGTCGCCTTCGTGGCCGGCATCGGCGTGGGGATCTTCTACGAGCTCCTGCAGTGGAACACGCTGTCGTCGAACAACGCGACGGCCATCGACGTCGCGATCTTCTACGCCCTGATCCTGGTCGTGTTGCTGATACGGGTGCGCGCCATGCGCAAGGGCACGCGCACCGGGGCCGCGTCCACCTGGTCCGAGGGCGGGAAGGCAACGGTGGCGCGCCACGCCGATCGGTTGCGCCAGGCGGTCTCGACGTCGGGAGTGTGGCTGGCCCTCGGCCTGGCCGTCCTGCTCCCCTTCGTCCTCGACGTCGGCCGCACCTACCTGTTCAGCCAGATCTGCATCTACGCCGTGATCGCCCTCTCCCTGACGGTCCTCACCGGATGGGCCGGTCAGCTGTCCCTGGGTCAGTTCGGCCTGGTCGCGGTCGGTTCTCTGATGGCGGCCCATCTGGGCAACTCGGTGCCGCTCCCGCTCCTGTTGCTCTTCGCCGGCGCGGTGACGGCCGCCGTCGCCATCGTCATCGGGCTCCCCGCGTTGCGCATGCCGGGCCTGTTCCTGGCGGTCAGCACGCTGGGCTTCGCGTACTTCATGCAGCAGTCGGTGCTGCCCACCACGTGCTGGACCCTGCCCGTGCTGCACAAGACGTTGTGCACCGGGCTGCCGGCGGGTTCGCAGGTGATCGCCCGGCCGGAGCTCTTCGGGCTGAACCTGCAGTCCGAACGTGCCTTCGCGCTCTTCTCCCTCGGCATCCTGGTGCTCTCCGTGCTGGCCGTGCGCACCTGGCGTGACCACGGCGTGGCCCGGCGGCTCGTGGCCGTGCGGGACAACGAGATCACCGCGGCGGCCATGGGCATCCCGGTGCTGCGCACCAAGCTCCTGGCCTTCGGCCTGTCGGGTTTCATGGCGGGCTACGCCGGCGTGTGCTTCGCGTTCGCCACGCAACGGCTGAGCACCGACACCTTCGATCCGACGATCTCCTTCCTCATCATCTCCATGGTCGTCATCGGCGGCCTGGGCTCCATCCCCGGAGCGATCCTGGGCGCGCTGTATCTGGAGGGCCTGCCGGCGATCTTCGGGGCCAACCCGACGATCCAATTCCTGACGAGCGGCATCGGGCTGATCGCCTTCCTCCTCTACCTGCCCGGCGGTCTGGCCGAAGTACTGCACCGGGCGGGCGACCTGACCGCACTCGGCCTGCGGATGCTGCTGCAGCGGCGCTCGGGAGAGCCGCCCACGCACGGAGCCGCGGCGTCGTCGGGCGACGAGCCGGGAGCCGGCGGGCGCGAGCTCGTGGCGGGAGGCGTCGACTGATGGCGCAGCAGGGCTTCCCGACCGGCCCGGCCCGGCTCGAGGTGCGCGACCTGCGCGTCACCTTCGGCGGCGTCCGCGCCGTGGACGACGTGAGCTTCAGCGCCGAGCCGGGTGCCATCGTCGGCCTGATCGGGGCCAACGGCTCGGGCAAGACGACCACGCTCGACATCATCTCGGGCCTGGTCAGCCCGGACCGCGGCACGGTGGAGCTCGACGGCGTCGACCTGGCGGAGTACATGCCCGAGGAGCGAGCCGGGATCGGGATGATCCGGTCGTTCCAGGATTGCCGGCTCTATCCCGAGCTGACGGTGTACGACGTGCTGATGCTCTGCGAGGACGCGAAGCACGAGGTGTCGGTGCTCTCGACGACCCTGCAGCTGCCCTGGGCGCGCCGCGCCGAGCGGGCCAAGCGCGTCGCGGTCGACCAGGTCATTGAGGCGTTCGGACTGGGCCGGTTCCACGACCACCGGACGGCGGAGCTTTCCACCGGCACGCGTCGCGTGGTGGACCTGGCCTCCATCGTGCTGGCCAACCCGAGGCTGTTGCTGCTCGACGAGCCCACGGCGGGCATCGCCCAGCGCGAGGCCGAGGCGTTCATCCCTCTGCTCCAGCGCATCCACCAGGTCGCCGACACCACGATCGTGCTGGTCGAGCACGACGTGCCCCTCGTGTTCTCGTTGTGCTCGTCGGTCGTGGTGATGGAGTTGGGGCGAGTCGCCGTCGCCGGGCCCCCCGGGGAGGTACGCGCAGATCCGACGGCGCTCATGGCCTACCTTGGTGCGAGCGACGAGGCGATCCTCGCATCCGGGCCGGTCCATCAGGAAGGCCCCGCACCGGGGGAAAGCGGAGGGTAAAGGGGACATGGACACGCCGACGCTGCACGTCAACCCGCTGGCGCCGTTGGGCCGGTCCTGGCGCCGCCTGCGCCGGCGGCCGTTCGCCATGCAGGTCCGCACCATCCTGCTCGTCCTCGCCGTAATCGTCGGCCTCGTGCTGTGGATCGACCTGGCTCCCTCGAGCGACGGGGGGGCAGGGGCAGCAGGCGCGGCGGAGGTGGCCTCCCAGCCGACGCCGGTGTCACAGGCCAGCACGAGCACACGCGGCGTGACGGCGAACTCCATCAACGTGGTGTTCCCGATCGTCAACCTCAATTCCGAGGCCGGAAAGCTCGGCTTCGCGGAGGACGTCGAGTACGGGGAGCAGTCCAAGGCCATCAACTTCTACGTGGACCAGATCAACAACGCCGGGGGGATCCACGGCCGCAAGATCAACCCGATCATCGTGCAGTTCGACCCGCAGGACGAGGCGGGCATGCAGGCGCTCTGCAAGGACTGGACCGAGGGGAGCCCCGCGGCGTTCGCGGTGGTGGACGGCCTCGGGGCGTGGAGCGGGGACGACGAGCTCTGCATCACCCAGCAGGGGCAGACCCCGATGATCGCGGCGTGGACGACCACGTCGCAGTGGACGCAGCTGGGCTCGCCCTACCTGTGGTGGACCGGGCCCGACGATGCCGCCGTGCTGGCCGCGCTGGTCCAGTGGGGTCACAGCGCCAAGCTGCTGGGCGGCTCGGCCAAGGTGGGCGTGGTCGTGGGCGACCGGACCAGTGACCAGGACGCCCTCAACCAGGATCTGCTGCCCGACCTCAAGAAGATGGGCGTGACGCCGACGGTCGTCACCGTGGCGTCCGGCAACAACGAGACGGCCACCACGAACTCGGACGTCCAGCTCGCCGTCGAGCGCTTCAAGGCGGCCGGCATCACGTCGGTCATCCCGCTCCTCGAGGAGCCGGCGTTCTTCCCCTACATCGGGGCCGAGACGTCCCAGCAGTACTTCCCCAAGCTCCTGCTGAGCGACTACGAGCAGACCGTCGAGCTGGCGCTCGGCCTCATCCCGGTCCCGTACGAGCAGGCGCTCGACGGTCAGGAGGGCGTGACCACCGAGACGCTCGGCGGCTTCGACGACGCACGGCCCGAGAGCGAGGGGGGCTACGACCCCGGTGTGCGGGCCTGCTACGAGTCGTGGCACAAGGCCTACCCGAAGCCGGCGCCGGGGAGCACCAGCTTCTACATCGAGGAGCAGGGCCCCATCGCGTCGTGGTGCAGTGCCATCAAACTGTTCGCCACCGCGGCCACCAACGCCGGGACGAACCTCAATCGGCGTACCTTCGTGACCGCCATGTCCAAGATCTCCGACTTCCCCGGCAGCCTGTCGCCTGTCTGGAGTTTCGGGCCCGACAAGTTCTACGGGCCGACCGAGTACCAGGTGGTGAAGATCCACAACAACGTGCCGCCGTCCTCACAGTGCAAGCTGAAGACGAACCACAAGCCGCAGGGCACCTGCTGGGTGACGGTACAGCCCTTCAAACCGCTGCCCTCGTCCCCGGGATCCTGAGGGACCGGCCTCGGGCGGGAGACGGCCGGTCGGCACTCGTGCTACCACGAGGTGCATGCCCCTGCTGACCTCATTGGCGCGCCGGTGCAGGTCGGGCACGCTGGAGCCATGCAGCGCGCGGCCACCGCCCCGTCCGCCGGGGTGATCGCGCCCGGAGCCCCTCCGGACGCCTCGTCGCGCTCGACGGCCCTCCCCGCGCTCTGGTACCGAACCGTCACCGGCTGGCGACGGCAGCGGAGGAGCTACGCAGTGCTCGTCCTCCTCATCGGGCTCGTGGGTGGCGTCGCGCTGGGGTCGCTGGCGGCGGCCCGCCGCACCGCGTCGTCGTTCTCGACCTTCCTGGCCTCGACGAACCCCTCGGACCTCATGATCGAACCCGCCGGCGGCGGCCCCGGCGTGGGGCAGCCGAACAACGTGCAGCAGCTCGTGGACGCCGTGCGCCG